>JAJYLT010000074.1 GCA_021787565.1 Acidobacteriota bacterium | reverse complement strand
TCCGTGTTGCGCAGCACCGCCACCACCAGCCGGTCGAACATGGTCGCGGCCCGGTGGATGATGTCCAGGTGGCCGTTGGTGATGGGATCGAAGGAGCCGGGGCAGATGGCCGTCGAGGTCATGGCGCGGCCTCTCCCTTCTCCTGGATGAAGGCGGCCAGCGCGTTCAGGTTCTGGAAGACCTTCACGCCCACCTCCTCGTCGGTGATCTTGATCCCGAACTCCTTCTCCAGGGCCACCACCAGCTCCAGGGCGTCGATGGAGTCCAGACCCAGCCCCTCCCCGAAGAGGGGCATCTCGTCCTGGATCTCCTCGGGCTTCACGTTTTCCAGCCGGAGTTTCTCCACGATGAGTTTCCGGATGCGGTCCCTCAGCTCCTCCATGGCTCCTCCCTTCCGAAGGGGGCATTCTAACCAGAGCGCCTCATATCCGCAACGGCGGCCGGCCGGCCCAAGTTCCGCGATGGAGGCGCAACCCCTCTGTAGGAGCGGCGCCTCGCCGCGATCCGGGGGAACCCGCTGAGACGATGCGGTTCCCGTGAACGGCCCATCGCGCCGGGGGCGGCGCTCCTACGCGCCAAATTCCATCGCGGGATTGGGAGGCCGGAGCGGCCCCGCAACAGCCCTCCCCGTACCCGCGTCCTCCCGCGCCAGCTCGCAACGGGCTCCCGACGTGGGGCCCCGCCGTTCTGGACCCGGCGCCGGGCTCCGCACGACGGAATTCCGAGCCAGGAGCCCTTGGAAGGGTGCCTCAGGAGGACGGCGCGACGACGGGTCTCCGGCCTCCGCCATCCGCCTTCCCCCGCCCCCGTCATTCTGAGGGCCACCCCAACGGGCTCCCCTGGAAGAATCTCAATCACCGTTCCGACACCTCCTGCCCTTGAGATCCTTCCAGGGCGGCCCTTCGAAGAAGCCCTTGGAGGACGGAGCTAGAGAAAGGCTGTCCGTCCCGGCCTCCTGAGAGGAATGGGCTACATCTCGCCGGGTTCGGTGTGCACGCTGACGGCCGCGATGCGGTCCGAGACGGCCCGCACCCGCTCCTCGATGCGCGTGGCCTGGTGGTGGGCCTGGTGCAGCGTCTGGTGGGGAGGGATGACGCAGGTGAGGGAGAGCCACCACCGCCCCTCCCCCTCCAGCAGGTGCACCTGTCCGCAGGCGGTCACGCCCTTCTCCGAGAGGGCCGCCTCGCGCACCGACCGGACGATGTCGGAATGCTCTCCCGTCACCTCGACGCGCTCCGGAGCCTGGCTCCTGGGGCACTCCAGGTGGGTCTGGAGGATCCGGATGGCCGGGAAGCTTCGACGGAGAGACTCCTCCACCTGCGTGGCGCTCTTGTGGGCCTCGGTAAAGTCTTTGTCGCAGGGCCACTCCAGGTGCATCTGCACCTCCAGTCCCCCATCCGTGCGGTTGATCTGGAGGGCGTGGGCGCTCGCCCCGGCCGCGGAGCTCAACCGGAAGATCTCCTCCGTCAAACCCGCGGGCTGCCGCTCGTCGGGCTCGGCGTGCACCAGCACGTCGGCCTCTTTGAACGCCTCGCGCAGGGCCTCCTCCACCGCCTCGGTGATGCGGTGGGCGTCGCTGAAGCTGGTGCCGCGGTCCACGGCCACCTTGAGGTCCACGAAGTGCCTGGCCCCCGCCTGGCGCACCCGCACGTCGTAGGCGCGCCTCACCCCCGGCACCATCAGCGCGGTCCGCGCCGCCCTCTCCACGTGGTCCTCGGGCACCCAGTCCGTGAGGGCCTGCACGGCCCTCCTGCCTAGCCTCAAGGAGATCCAGATGACGAAGGCGGAGACACCCAGCGCGGCGATCGCGTCGGCCTGGGGATAGCCGAGCTGCGTGCTCGCCAGCCCCACCAGGACCACCAGCGAGCTGAAGACGTCGCTGGAGAAGTGCAGGGCGTCGGCCTCCAGCGCCGCGCTGCGGGTCCTCTTCGCCACCCGGCTCAGCGCCGTGCTGCGCGACAGGTCGATCACGATGGCCAGGACCACGACCCCGTAGCTCCAGGCGTTGACCTCGATCTGCACGGGCCTGAAGAAGAGCCGGTGCACCGCCTCGTAGATGATCCAGATGCACGTCACCAGCAGTAGGAGGGTCTCGAAGAGCGCCGAGATGTTTTCGATCTTCTCGTGGCCGTACGGGTGGTCCGCGTCGGGCGGCCGGTCGGAGACGTGCACCGCCCACCAGGTCATGCCCGCCGCCAGCAGGTCCAGCCCCGAGTGGGCCGCCTCCGAGAGGATGCCCAGGCTCCCCGTCAGCAGGCCCACGGCCAGCTTGGTCCCGGTCAGAAACAGGGCCGCTATGACCGAGCTGATGGCGACCCGCCGTTTGACATCCACCCTGGCCCCCTCCCGAAGCGGCCGCTAGTATACCAACGAAAGTCACACCCTCCAAGGATTCCTAGTTTCCAGAATCCCCACGTTTCCACTATACTGTCCACCTGCGCGCCCGTAGCTCAGTTGGATAGAGCACCTGCCTTCTAAGCCGGTGGTCGGGGGTTCGAATCCCTCCGGGCGCGCCAGAGTCGCTCCCCCACCCCCCGTGGGGCGGGCGCCCCGCCCGCCGCCTCGAAGGTCCTCCCCATCTCCCCGTGGGGCGGGCGCCCCGCCCGCCGCTTCGAAGGTCCTCCCTCCATCTCCCCTTGGGGCGGGCGCCCTCGCCCGCCGCTTCGAAGGCCCTCCCCCATCTCCCCGTGGGGCGGGCGCCCCGCCCCTCGGACATCTTCAACCTGCGCATGCTCGCCCTCGGCATGACCGCCCCGTGCCTTAACGCCGGCAACCTCCCCAAGCCCGCCGACCTCGCCAAGGCCGCCGCCGCCGTCCAGGCCGCCCGCAAGCGGAAGCTCGGCTTCTGGAAAGAGGCGGACCGCATCCTCCACGGCTACGAGTTCCGCGCCCTCGGCCGCCTCGGCACCGGCCAGGGCGGCCTCCGCTACCTCCTGCCATGCGGAGCGCGTCCAGAATCGCTTCGCCTTCGGGTGAGGGGCGGGATTCCGGACTCCCTTCGGTCACCGGGATGACGGCAAAGGGGGCGGCCCTATCAGATACCCGAGGTACTCCTCGCTGGAGGGTGCGTGTGTGGTTCTGGCGATCCGGCTGGCCTGATATCATCATCGGGGTGGCATTGGCGGTGTTCATCCTGCGTTCGGCGTGTCGGGTCCTCCGGCGGGCCCGTTTTGAGCCGGACGCCACCGCCCTGGCCCCGTAGGGATTATGGCCGACGGTCAAAAGGCGGCGGGACAACGAATATCGACATGGGGGCCGGTGGTGCTGGCAGCCGCCCTCTTCGGGGCCACGGCGCCCCTCTGCAAGCTGCTCCTGGGCGATGCAGCCCCTCTCCCTCTCGCGGCCCTGCTCTACCTGGGCTCGGGTGTGGGCTTGGCGGCATGGATGGCGCTCCGGCGCCTTATCGGCGGTTCCCGGCCCAGGGGGCTGGGGCTCAGGCGGACCGACTGGCCGGTTCTAGGCGGAGCCGTTGTCGCTGGCGGCGTCCTGGCGCCCGTTCTCTTCCTCGTTGGACTTTCCCACACCGCAGCCTCCACGGCCTCCCTCCTGCTGAACCTCGAAATGGTCTTCACGGCCCTGCTCGCCTGGATGCTCTTCAGGGAGGGGTTCGAGGGGCGGGTGGCGTGGGGGCTCGCGGTCGTGCTTGCCGGGTGCCTTCTACTCGGCTGGCCGGAAGGCGGCCTCCAAGCCTGGGGCGCCGGGGCACTGCCCATCGCCGGCGCGTGCCTCTGCTGGGGGTTGGACAACAATCTCACCCAGCGCCTCGCAGATAGGGACCCCGTCCAGATCGCCGCGGTCAAAGGCCTGGTGGGAGGGACAGCGAACGCCCTATTGGGTTTCGTCCTTGGTCAATCCTTCCCCCCTGCCGCAGCGTTCTCCGCCGCCCTCCTTGTCGGATTGTGCGGGTACGGGCTCAGCCTGGTCCTCTTCGTCGTGTCGCTGGGTCGAATCGGCACGGCGCGAACGGTCGGCGTTTTCTCAGCCGCGCCTTTCGTGGGGACATGCCTGTCACTCTTGATATTGGGCGAAGCTCCGAGCCTGAGCCTATTCTTGGCAGCAATGATCCTCGTAGTTGGACTCATCATCGTTCTCGGGGGGAGACACGCCCACGCCCACACCCACGAAGCAGCGGTACATGCGCATCGCCACTATCACGACGAGCACCACCGGCACCGCCATGACGGAAGCGAGGCTGCTGACGAGCCGCACGACCATCCACACAGTCACGACCCGTTGGAGCACGTTCATCCGCACTACCCCGACACCCACCACAGGCACGACCACTAGAGAGTTCGGTCCGCGAGTAGGTGAGGGAGGGGGCTTCGCGCCCTCGTCCACTGCTGGGCCCACGTGAGGCGGAAGTTTGTGGAGGCCGAGCCCTTCTTCCCCGAAGACAGCGGCCCGATGATCGCCCTCATCGGGAAGCTCTACGCCATGGAGCGGGAGGTGCCCCGGGCCGGGCCCGAGGCGGAAGGTGAGGCACGGCGGGAGGCACAGGCCCTGCGCCTCACGCTCAGGCGCGAGCGCTCCAAGCCGGTGGTCCGAGAGATTCAGACCCTCTTCGAGACCGCCAAGCTCTGCGGCGAGGAGCCCAAGGCCTACGTCCGCCGGGCCGCCCTCAACGCCATCCGCACCCCAGGCGCCATCACCCTGCCCGAAGCGCTGAAAGACTGATCGTCTCGCCACCGGCCTCTCTCCTCTTCTCCTCACGAACCGCTCGAACCCCGGCCCGCCCCCAACCCCTCGTCGTGCCGCCAGCCGCCCGGCCCCGGCCCGAACCCCCAGGCCCGTCCGCCCGGGCGCTGCCCCGGCCGCCGGCCTTGAGCACTGATCCGCGGCCGCCGGAAGTTTCCCGGGGCCCCGCACCGCAACCCCGGCCCACGGGCCTTCCTGCGCCCGCCCAAGGCTACCTCGCCATCTCCACCCTTCGCCAGACGGGGCACGGCGAGGATCTACTGATAACCCAGAGGGCGAAAGGCGTGGGCCGGCAGAGGGCGAGCCGTTGAAGGGCCCTCCTCGGGTCTACCGGGTCGCTCCGTCCTGCACGAAGGGCGATCCCGTCTTCAGGGCTTGTTCCGCTCTGGCGAGTTCCTTGCCAAGATAGGCGGCGTGCAGCAGATCCGTGACCCATCCGCTCCGGATCAGCGTCGAGTAAAGGCTCCGAGCGGTCTCGCCCTCGGCGACATGAAGCAGCCGGTTCTGGTAGTCGTAGTGTTCCGCGCGAAGGAGGTTGGGGCCTCGAAGGGGCAGAATGACGAAGTACCCCGCCGGGTCCAGCGTCAGGCTTTCGGGTTCGATGGCCCGGACTACGGCAAGCTCCACCAGCGGCGGGGCCGGAGCTTCGGCGCACGCTGAACAGGCGCACGCCGGCCGCG
>JAJYLT010000007.1 GCA_021787565.1 Acidobacteriota bacterium | reverse complement strand
GGCGAACATCTCCGTGCTCAAGCGGGCCTTCGGGCTGGACCGGTGCACCTGGAAAGGCTGGCAGGGTTTCCTGTCGTATGTATGGAGCGCCATCGTCGCCTACAACCTTGCGGTAATGGCCCGTCACATCCTCGCCTGACCGCACGGCGCGGCAGACAAGAACGGGATGGTAAGGCATCCAGGGAAAGGGTGTGCTCGCACGGCTGGCTCTCGCAACGGGCAAGGCCCTCATGCCCCGATTATGGCCGCTCACTCGCTAGACCCCTGACAACTTCCAACCACCACACCTCGCCAACGCATCACAAATGCACCATTACAGGATGGACACTAGTGTAGCTTGTGAGCGTGGCGGTCTCCTTTCTCATGAGCTGTTTGGGTGGGTTGATCCAGACGGCCTCGGGCAGGGGTGAGGGCGAAGGCGGCTTTCGGACGACGGAACTTGCGCGCCGACCGCCTCTTGCGCCATGATGGTACCGGGTCGGATTTCTCATCGGGTATCGAAGCGAAACGGCGGAGAGGCCGATGGATGCAAGGAAGGCGACCGAGGCCACCGCAGGCATAGTTTGCACTACGTCGAGGATGACCGAACGAGCCTGACGCATCAGGGGCGTGCTTGTTCGACGGTGCCGCCGATGAGGGGGTGAGAAGTCCGGGCTGGAGAGGAGGGGCGCATGGGGAACTGGAAAATAGAGCACCTCCAAGAGAACAACATCGTCCACGTGAAGGCCTCCGGGGAAATGCGAGAGGACCACGTCCTCCAGCACATCTCGGACGGGCTTGCCGTCGCCGCAAAGCACGGAAGTCTTCGGTTCCTCGTGGACCACCGCGAGATGGTGCCCGTCGTCCCGATCGGGCGCATCTACAAACTGCCGCTTCTCTTCGAGAGCCTCGGCCTGACGAGGAACCACCGCCTGGCCGTCCTGTTCCCTGTCTCGCCTCAAGAGAGCCAGAAGTATCAATTTTCTCTTGTGAAGGAGGTGGGGATGCCCCAGAGAGGACTCCGGCTCCGCACCCTGGTCCTGGCGGCTGCCACGCTCGCGGCGGTCGCCGCGCGCGCCTCCGAACCTGGAAGCGTTCTCGTGAGGGCGAGAGACGCCCGAACGGGGGCGGCGCTCGCGGCCCGGGCCCAGCTAGAGTCCCACGACGAGGCGACTCGCGATCTCTCGCTCCATGCACACCGGGTGACGGTGGTCACGCTGCCGCAGGGGGGCCGTCTCACCCTTCTGAGCGAGGGCCATCTTCCCCTCTCGGCCTCCTTCAACCCGGGACCGGGCGAGTCGCTTCCGGTGACCTTCTGGCTACCGTCCCTCGGGCCGGAGCCGCCTCGTCCCTGTCCCGTGACGGGAATGGGGCTCATCCGTGGCTGGCTCTACGACGCCGCCTCTTTCCTGCCGCTGGAGGGAGCTAGGGTCTACATCGACGGGGGAGCGCAGGAGGCCGTGTCAGAGCAGAACGGACAATTCGTTCTACCCTACGCCGTCCTTCCGCCGGCTCCCGGCGGCGCACCCCCGATGGGAACGCTCGTCGTCGAGGCACCCGGATACACCGTACTGCGCGTCCGGGGGGTTTTGCTGACTGGAGACACCGTGACGGACGTGGAGGACCTCGAACCCGGACGGGGAATCCGGGAGAAGGACCTCACGCCGATGCCCTTCCGCGGGGACAAGGAGCAGGAAGTGCACCAGAGCGCCCCTGTCGTACCGGCCTCCGAAGGATCGCCCGCGGAGGGCTTCACGCGACCAGCGGCCAGATCCGAGCTCGCCGGTATGACGCCACCGGCGTCGATTCGGGTGGGCACGAGCTGTTCGTGCACCTCGTGCAGCTCGGTCTCCGTTTACGCGCTCGAGGACTACGTCGCCCGCGGCCTCGACGACGAGTGGATTAACAGTTGGGCCGCCCACTCCCTCAAGGCTGGCTCGATCCCCTACCGCGCCTACGGCGCGTGGTACACCTACCACCCGCTGACAAGCAGCTACGACATCTGCGCGGGCCCATGCTGCCAGGCCTTCGGCTCAACCGAGTACACCAACTCGCAGACGGCCGCCAACGCTACGGCCGGCTTCATGCTCCAGGAGGGGGGCTCGCTTTTCAGGGCCGAGTACTCCGCGGAGAACAACTGCCTTCAGGGCGCGCTGTCGTGTACAAACACGGACCTCTCGTGCGGGGACGGCGACGCGGGCTCGCCGGCGAACGGCTGGCCCTGTCTTTCGGATTCCGTCTGCGCGGGCCAGAGCTGTTACGGCCACGGGCGCGGCATGTGCCAATGGGGGACGGAACGATGGGCTTCGTCCCCGCAGAACGAGTTGTGGAACTGGATCACCAACCACTACTACAACAACAATGGGAGCGGCTCCGGGAGCCGCACGGCCTACATCACGAGTCCCGTCACGATGTCTTCCTTCTCCCCCTCCCCCTCGACGGTGGCGGCGGGGGGGACCTTCACGATCAACGTGACGGCGGTGAACTCGGCCGGGCTGGCCCATAGTCAGGTCATGATCGGGGCGAGCCTGTATTCCTCCGCGACGGGCTGGATTTCCGACCCGGCCCACGACGCGAAGGTCTCCCTCCCCGTGGGGACGGACGGCGTCTCCCGCCTCTTCACGGTGCCAGCCGGAACGGCCCCAGGGACGTACGACCTCGTCGTCGCGCTCTGGTACGACACCGACGGAGACGACGCCATCACGGGCTCCGACCTGCCGCTTCTCTCCTCGACCGCCAGCGGGGCGGTCACCGTGGTCGCGTGCGGCTCCGACGCCTCCTTCGACTGGAGGGCGGACTTCTACTCGGGTACGGCCTTCAACACCCTGATCTTCTCCAAGAGCACGTCCGCTCCCGCCGGCCCAGGGTCGTGGTCCGACTGGGGCACGGGAAGCCCGTACCCAGGCTGCGTCCCGGTGGATCAGTTCTCGGTGCGGTGGACGAAGACGCTCTCGTTCGTGGCGGGGACCTACCGATTCCTCGTAGGCAGCGACGACGGGGCCCGGCTTTACGTGGACGGGACAAAGATCCTCGATGCCTGGGTGGACCGGTCCTACACCGAAGGAACGGTGGACCTCGCCCTGGCGGCCGGAAACCACACGATCGTCCTGGAGTACTACGAGAACACCGGGGCAGCCGTCGCCAGGCTAGACTGGTGGGCACTTCCCGTGGCCGCTCCCGACGGAGGCCCTGTCCCAGGGCAGCCCCTCGGCGCGAGCCGCTCCACGATCACGGGCTCGACCATCCACCTGACCTGGGGGACCTGTCCTTCGGCGGCCGCGTACGCGGTCTACTACGGAGATCTATCGGGCGTCGCCACGGCCACTCTCTCCGGCGCCGCGTGCTCCTTGGGAACGAGCGGAAGCGCCGATTGGACCGGGGTCCCGTCCGGCGACCTCTTCTTCGTGCTCGTCTCCCAGGACGGCCACGGCGACGAGGGCTCGTGGGGAACGACGAGCGCGGGCGCCGAGCGAGGGGGAACCTCCCCCTCCGGGCTGTGCGGGACTACGGCCAAGCTTACCGGCCTGATCTGCCCATGAACGCTGGTCCCTTGACGCCTGCTCCCAGCCCAGCGATCTCAGAACGGCGAGATGGCCGTGAGGACGAGCTTGGCAAGCCGGGAAGGACTTCTCGTCGTGGGTCCCTTTCGTGGTGCCCCGGCGGCCCCCGCATCGCGGGAATGGGTGATGATGGGGGCCAGCCGGCTGTGGGTGGCCCAGAAATACCACCGGCTCAGGTAGTCCTGCGCGGTGCGAACGGGCTGGGTGTAGAGATCTTGGAACGCCAGCTTGATCCGGTAGGCCCGGCCGGTTTTCAGGTGGGACTGGCCCAGCAGAACGGCGAGCCGCTCGTGTTGGTCCCGCTTGAGGTTTCTGGGGTTTCTCAGCCACAGGTACCGGCTGCTCTTCAACTCGTGGTGGCTCTTCTGCTCTTCCCGGCGGACCTCCTCCAACGCATCGTTGACCAGCTTCACGGCGTGGAACTTGTCGAAGGTGAGCTGGGCATTGGGCAGGTGCTCCCCAGCTCCCTGGATCAGGGCATGGGACATGTCCAGAGAGACCTCCCGGATTTGAGCGGGGTCCCCGTGGTGGGCTTCGAGATCCCGGGCGAAAGCCTCCACGGTCGCGGCATCCTTCCCCGGCGTCCCGAAGAGCAGCTTCCTCCGGTCCATGTCCACGAAGAAGCTCACATACCGGTGGCCCTTCTTTCGGGAGGTCTCGTCCATGCCCACCCGCCTGACCTTCGAGAAGTCCTCCCGGGCCCGCGCCTCGTTCACGTGGTAGTGCAGAATCCGCCAGATGCGGGTGTCATGCTCCCGCACGATTCCCGCCACCGCCTTCACCGGCATCTGCTTGGCCATGGCCAGCACCAGCGCCTCGAAGAGCAACGTGAACCCGCTCCCCGGCCGCGCCCAAGGCACCCCCGCCGTCTTGATCCCGCAGTCCGGGCACTGCACCCGGGGCACGAAGGCGTGGAGGTAGGTCTCGTGCTCGAAGAAGTTCAAGTGCCGCCACGTCTTCTCTTCGGTGTCGTAGGCCTTGCACCCCGCCCTCCCGCACACCGGGCACACAAAGACGCCCCCCCGCTCGAAATTGATGTGGAGGTCCAACCGCTTTTGCGACACATCGAACGCGCACTCTTCCACCATCCACGGCGGCATGAGCGACAACGCCAGTTGAAACAGCTCCGTATCCTTCATGGCTCTGCTCCTCTCGTAGCCTTCAGGCCTTCCAGAGAAGCTTACCCCTCTTTCCCCCGTGCCAGTAGTAGGCCCTGTGGGAGGTGTGGAAAACCCGAAGAGCGAAGCCCCGAGGGTTTCCCAAGCACCTGTGGGAAAGCCAAAGGCTTTTCCACCAGGTGCGCCACCTTCCACAGGGCTCCCTATCCCTTAGACAAACACCCACACCAAATAGCGAGGAGCCACACAAGATCTCATCAGAGGCGAAACGCAACACGCCTGACGGGAGGGAGGCCGGGAAGGCACCCCCGGCGCACGCTTTGCTGAGCCTGTCCTGAGGACTTCATCGAAGGGCTCCGTAGGAAGGAAGCCCGCAGCGTTGCCCGGCTTTCGAGGCCCACGCCGCTGCTTGGCCGGGCGAAGAAGTGAACCCCAGCGGCCAACCCAGGGGGAAGGCTTGGGGCGGGGTGCGGTCTCGGATATGAGTATTGTGTCCCGAATGGCGCTAACTTAAGGTTGTTTGATCCGGCGTGGTTCGTGGTCTCCTTTTGACTCCTTCGGCTGAGGCTTCGCAGAGTTGGCGGGAGAGCCGCCTCATTTCGGCTAGTGTGTCCTCTAGCTTCCGGTTGTTTTCGATAGCCCTCTGAATGAACCTCGCCTGCTTTGCGGTGAGGTTGACCGTGGTCGTTTTCCCTTCTCTTTTGAATGTCCACTGGTAGTAAGGCCCGTAGCGCCTTTCGCGTTCGCCCGCTTCCTCCCCGCCTTTCGTGATGACTCTCCTGGTGACGGTGCCCTGAATGATGGGTCCTGTGGCGGCTAGCCTTGAAGCCAGTCTCCGGTAGCGCCGCCTGATCCCTTCCGCCGTCTTCTTGTGTCTCATCCGTCCATTCCCTCTTGCAATGATCGCATCCCTAATGCTACAAGTATATGTACTGGTAGTTGCTTCGTCAAGGGAGCGAACCCGATGGAGGGAACCCATGCAAAGACCGGCGGGACACTTGAAAAGGTGGGCCAGCACGCTTTCCCGGGGAACCCCGGGGCAACTTAGCCGCGTTTTCGGCCCCTGGCTGCAACTGCCCCATGATTTCGGCGGCGGGAAGCGGCCCCGGCTCTTTTCCCCCCTCAAGGACCTTCTGGCTCTTTCTCTCTCAGGTGCTCGACGAAACGGGTTGCTGCCGAGAGGCGCTGAGGAGGTTCAAGTCGTGGCTGTTTCTCGAGGAGGGGAAGACCATTTCGCCCAATACCGCGGCTTACTGCAAAGCGCGGGCGAAGCTGTGTCCTGGCGAGCTCAAGCAGGCCAACCGGCGGCTCGTGAACAAGATCGAAAAGGCCTGCCCGTGGCTTTGGCACGGGCGCAGGGTGACAGTCGTGGACGGCTCGGGGCTGTCCATGCCGGACACGCCAGAGAACCAATCAGCCTGGCCGCAATCCAAGAGGACCAAGCCGGGATGCGGTTTCCCGGTGATGCGCGTCTGCGCCTTATTCTCGCTGGCTACAGGCGCCATGGCTGGACTTGCGCACGGCTCTCTTCAGGTCCATGAAAGGACCCTCTACCGAACGCTGTGGCGCTTGCTTAGAAAGGGCGATGTCGTCTTGGGCGACCGGGGATTCTGCGCTTTCGCCGACTTCTATCTGCTTTCGCAAAAAGGCGTGGATTGCGTCATGAGGAAGAACGGGCGCCGCCAAAACTCCCGCGTGATCAGGCGGCTCGGTAAGAACGACCAAATCGTAGAGTGGAGCAAATCGGGTGTTTGCCCGAAGTGGCTGGCCCCAAAGGCCTGGCTGGGCCTTCCAGAGACCATCATGGTCCGGGAGGTCAAGGTGAACGTGTAAAAACCAGGCTTCCGCACCCAGACGATCTTCGTGGTCACAACGCTCCTGGACTCAAAAGAATACACGGCTTCTGATCTCGCGGGCCTTTATCTGAGGCGCTGGAACATTGAGCTGTTTTTCCGCGACATCAAGACGACGATGGGCATGGACGTCCTTCGCTGTCTCACGCCGAAAATGGTTGAAATCGACCTGTGGATGTACGTGCTCGCCTACAACCTCGTGCGCGCCGTCATGATGGAAGCCGCCCTGAAGAGCGGCGTTTCCTATGACCGCATCAGCTTCAAGGGCACCCTCTCCACCCTCCGCCAGTGGTACTGGCACAGAACCCGGAAAGGGGGATGGACCTTCGCATGCAAAACGAGGCGTGCGCGCCTGAGACGCGCCATCCAGGCCGTCTACTCCTGGTGCTGGAGCCACCGGCATGAGAAGGTGCCAGAGCAGCACGCCGCGCTCGTGAGGCGCATTCAAGGGCACATGAATTACTTCGGGGTCAGCGGGAACACGCGGGCATTAACGGAGTTGGCCCATCACGCTCAACGTGCCTGGTTCAAGTGGCTCTGCCGCCGGAGCAACAAGACGCGCCTCACATGGGAGAGGTTCCATAGCCTGCTCGCAGCCTACCCTCTCCCGCGCCCCAGGGTCTATGTGCGAATCTGGGGAAGTTTTCCGTGAGCCGCGCCAACGGAAGAGCCGGATGGTGGAAATCTCCAAGTCCGGATCTGGTGAGGGCCTCGGCGGGGCAACCCGCCGGGGCTACTCTGCAACGTCACATTGGTTCAACTCTCCCCCTAGGGCGGTGCGGGCACACCTGCCTTGCCTCCCTCCTTTCTCCGTGCTCTCCGCGGTCTCCGTGGTGAGTCCTGAAGGTCCTATCCTGGCCTGGATTCCCGCCCCGGGTCGGGGGTCCGGGGCAGGCTTTTGGCGGGAATGACGGTGGAGGGTGCGGGGAGAGGGGGGGCCGCGGTTCGGCATGAGGCAGTACGCCTGGGCCGCGGCCTATTCGCGGACAGGCCCCCCAGGCGATGTCCCCCTGGAATTCCCGGCCTTCGCGTGCCGGGAGAGCCGAATCCGAATTCACGAGGGATTCCGCATTCCGGTTGAGGTGGATTTGGCCATCGTGTCCACGGAATGGGACCTATCCCGACGTAACCCCCAGCATTCGGCCTATCGCGGCGGTGACTGCCATCGCGAGGGCGCCCCCGACGGTGACCCGCAGTGATGCACGGAGGAGCGGCGCTCCGCCCAGATGAGCGCCGAATGCGCCGAGAGCCGCGAGGCCGGCCAGCGAGAACCCCGCGATCATGGGAATGCGCAAAGCCGCCGGCGCGAGAAGAAACGCCACGATCGGGACCGTCGCGAAGAGCGCGAAACTGGCGGCTGATATCCACGCTGCCTGCATGGGGCGCGCGAGAGATGTCGGATCGATCCCGAGCTCATCATGCATGTGCGCGCCGAGCCGATCGTGCGCGCTGAGCTGGTCCGCCACCTCGATCGCGAGTTCCTTCCGGACGCCCCGCTTCACATAGATCATGGCAAGCTCGTTCAGTTCCGCCTTCGGCTGGTCCGCAAGTTCCCTCTTTTCAAGACTCACGTCCGCCTGCTCCGCGTCGCGCTGGGAGCTGACCGAGACATATTCACCCACGGCCATGGACATGGCCCCCGCAACGAGGCCCGCCACGCCCGCGACCAGGATGGCCTCCTTGGGCGCGGAGGACGCCGCCACGCCGATCATGAGGCTGGCTGTGGATACGATCGCGTCGTCCGACCCGAGGACCGCGGCACGCAACCACCCTTCGCGCCCGCTGCGGTGCGCTTCCCGCTCGTCAGCGCCCATCGGGGATCCCTGCTTCATGTGCCAGCTCGGGCCACCGCGCCGCCGAGCGCCGCCAGCCACCTGAAGATCCCTACCCCCAACATGTCAGGTTCCTTGGTTTGCCCATGGCGGCGGGCTGCATAGAGGCTCCTCTGCCCGGCGGAGTGTTTCGGCGGCACTCTAGGAAAAGTGACGGATCAGGGTGAGCCCTTGAACCATGAGAGCAATGGCGGTCATGATCAGCGCCACGGCGCTGATCATGAGACTCAGCTCGTGCGTCTTGGCATACCTGATGAGCGCGAATGCGGCGATCGCCAGTCCCGCGAGCGCCAGCAAGAAGCACGCGGCGGCAATGAACGCTGTGACGGGGGCTACCATTTCTCGCTCCTCCCGCACCTACCCGAAGACCGGGCAAGCCTGCATGTTCCTCATGTCCCGGGCCGCGCCGCCATCATGTTCACTTCCGGTCGATCTGGATGTTTTCCTTGGTGCCGCTGTGGGACACTGCGATCATGATGCCGAATCCGGTCAGGATCACGACTCCAATCACGGTCCACGTCGTGCCGATGCTGGCCAATACTCCCATTTTCCACAGCGCGGCCAGAACACCTCCGATGAGCACGATATAGCCGACAAGATACATGCCGGTCCATTTCATGGTGAGCCTCCTGTAAATCCAATCCTTTCGCGGCGAAACCGGGACCGCCTGCTCCTGCCGCAAGCATCACGTGCGACAGGCCCCGACGGTCTGACCCCGATTGCGCATCACAGGATCCCGGCCAGACGTCTTACCCAAATTCCGCGATTGAAATGCGGGTGGCTTCGGCCGAGGTTCAGGTTCACGGGGGAAAGACGTTGCCTCTTGAACGGGGAGGGCCGAGGGCTTCTCCATCCGATTCGCAGGCCAAGCCTGACGAATCGTTGTGTTGCCCTCCGGGGCCCCGCCCCACGGGCAAAGCCCGATGGGGCCCCACCCCGCCCTGGGGGCTTCCTCCCCCGGATCAAGTCCGGGGTCGGAGGCAACCCCAATCCCTTGGCGGGCGAAGATCGTCTTTCACGGAAACTACCCTCCATCTGCCTTTCGGAGCCACTCCCACGTCCAATCGCGGGATTGGGGTTCTTACTTCGAAGCCGCGGTGTGGGACATCTGGGCGGTGGCGGCGGGCGAGCCCGCCAGCGAACGGAAGCCGCCCATGGTCATGACGTAGACCATCATCGCCGCCAGCAGCACGAGGACCACGGCCCACACGCGCCAGTCCTTGTGCCATTTCCTGCCGGGAATGACCTTCCGCTCTCCGTCGCCGTGAAACCCCGGGGTCTGATGCTCGCTCTGTGGGTGATGATCTTTCTCGTGTCCGTGCATCGTGCGTTCCACTCCTTACGCCGCGGCGATTCCAGATCGCGCCGGGCGCCGCGCCGAGCCCGGTGGGCCGGTCAATATCGATCCCAAGGAAGTGGCTCTCCGGTTGCCCGGAGAGCCTTTGAGGAGGGGGATCCTCGGGGTGGGCGAATCAAGCGCCCCCGCATCCGCTCCCGTCAGGGGAGGGTGACCTCCCCGGCCCGAAGACCGGGGAGGTCGAGAGGAGGGGGGATCCTCTTTGAAGGCATTGCTGTATCTCCCGCAGGGGTCGTATGAACCGGCCCCGGCATCGGCCTCGAAGGGACGGGCGCATCCGCGGGAGAAAGCGGCGTGTGGGTTCTGGAACACCCAACCCGGGCCCGTCTGGACTCTCACATCGTCCACCTTTGAATCCTTCAAGGCATCTGGTCCATGAAGAGGTGACAGCCAGCGAATAGGCAAGGCGTCCTGTTGTCCTTGGCGGAACCAGTCTGGCTCAAGTCATTTCCGGACTCGCCGCCTCCGCCCAAGAGAAGGATGAACAAGACCATCACGATAACCAGCGGCGGCGCTCATGTCCTTTCTTCCTAACCTTACCTTTTCAAGTTAGGCCCCCGCGCCCCGTCTGGAAAGCGTACTTTCTACCCTTCAGCCAAGCTGCGAGCTAGGTAGAAACCTGCAAGGGATGGGTTATCTTCAGGGATTCACGGTCGCGCGTCGGGGTCGAGCCTTTCGTAAAGCACGCGCTCAGCGAGGGCGTGAAGAAGGCGGGAACCAGGTGACTGGCGGGCGCGGCGCTCAGTCCGCAGGGCAGGCAAAAGCCTTGCTCAGCAAGGCCTCACCGGCCGTCACGGCAGAACGCAGAGCGGGGACGTGAGAGATTCTCCGACGCGCATGGCAGATCAGGAGATTGGGGCATAGCAAGCACGATGCCCGCCCCACCAAGCTGCAACGTGAAGTAGTGAAGCCTGACCCGATGGGACTTGCCGGAACTTGAGGCCGGCCTCACCTCGTGAAGGAGAAAGGCGCCGAGGACGTTCCGTCCAGCTTCACGACCTCGATGCTCACGGCCACGCCCTTGGGCACCATAGCCTTTAAGCCGCTCCCCTTGGCTATCACAAGGCTCTGGTTCTTGAACGCCGTCTTGGGTGCCGGCCCCCCGGCGACTCTGACGGAGCATCCAGGCTGAAACCCCGATCCGGAGACCTTCAGGCGAAACGGGTTTGCCATCGCCGAAACGGCTGCGATGAGAGGGACCGGCGGGACAGGCCAGGAAGAGGTCTGGACTTGCAGGGGACGGGCTTCCTCCTCGGCCCGCGCCAGCGCCAATGCGGTGCCCTGGCCGGGGGGATCGAAGTACTCCACTTGCGTCAGGACAAGGATGCCCGCAGGACCGAGCAGCGGGTCCGTGTTCCAGATAGCGCCCACGATCCAGGGGCCGCTCGCCCCGTACTCATGGCTGTCCCCCGTGCACTGCGTGTACTGGGGATTGGTCTGGTCGTTGTAGTAATGCTGGAGCCGAAATGCTCCGCCCACGTCAATCTGCCCGCCGCGCACGATGGTCAGCGTACCCTGGGGCCCGGTGAGCATTTCCCAGAGGGGCATGCTGGAGTCGAGGTTGTCCTGCACGCCGTCCACGAGGCAGCCGCCAGGGTTCGTCTGGTCGAAGTAGCGCATGCCCAGAGCGCCCGACGAGTAATCCATGTAATCCAGCGCACCGGGGATGGGGTGCACGCGGCAGTAAGTCGTGATCTCGTGGCGGCGCGCGTAGAAAAGATGGTCGCGTTGGGTCGCGTAGCCGCTGTTTGCGCCCAGGTAGGACCGGATGCTCCGAACCGGTCCCTCGATATTCGCGAGGAACCCTCCACCCCCTTCGCTGAAGGTCACTTCGGTCCTGCCGCAGTTGCCAGGATAGAAGACGAACTTGTGGTGATCCAGGATGTTGACTCCCGAAGAGGCTCCCGCGGTGATAGCCAGTTCGTCCCTGACCCAGCGGTCCGAAAAGTGGAGGCGGTAGTAGGGCGTCAGGATGGTACTGTCCTCCGGGTTCGGGCCCTGGTCGAAGTCGTAGCCCGCGGGGTAGGTCCCGGACAGAAGGTTGTAGCGGTAGGAGACGCCCTCGCCGCCCGCGGCCGGGTCCAGGCTGCCGTCCGAAACGAACAGGTAGACATAGGCGTTGGCACCGGTGTCTGGATCCGTGAGCATCGCCTGAATGGCGGGTGCGGGCGGCGGGAGGACTCCGGACGGCCGGGCCGCGGAATCAGGAGCCACCGCTCCCGCCTCCCCCGCCATGAAGACCAGCTCGTCGTCCGCGTCGAAGGTGGGGTCGGGATCGGCACCCACGAGGGTGTGCGGGTCGGCATAGGAGATGACCGTAAACCCCGTGGGTGCGTCGTTGCGGACCGTCCCCACGTCCACCTCCTTACGCTGGTCCACCTGGAGTGGGACCTGGACCCAGCCTGCCGCATGGCGGAACGCCACGAGGCGCGCGGGCATCTGACCATTCAGGTGCGGTACCTGGGCTCCGGTCAGAACCACGGGCGCGTCGGCCCGGGGGCCCGTGACGGTCTGGGCCGCTCCTGGGATGGATATCAGAGCCAGCGCGGCGGCTAGGAAAAGATTGGCCCGGACACACGGTCTGATGAGGCCCGTCTTCAGGTAAGTCATACGTATTCCTTCACCGACAATATAGGCGCCTCGGAGGTGGGTGTCTATCCTCCCATCGGGCCATGACCCCTGGCCTGCGCGCCATTCCCGTGTTCAAATGGAAACGTTGCATTGGCTCCATCTCGGCGGGAAGGGACGGCATGAACGGACGGTGGAAGTGGCTCGTCTTCGTCTTGCTGTTTCTCTGCATGTGCGAGGCCCTGTACCTCGTGGTCGGCAACTGGGCACTGAGAAGCGGGATGCTGGCCCGCCTCCTGAGCCGTAAACCCGAGCGGTTTCAGATCGAGTGGTCTGGCGGGCACACGGTGTGGCCCGGGGTCTTCCACCTCGAAGGCGTCCGAATCCGGGGGCAGAGCGAGCGCACGCAAACCTACATCCAGGTGGACCACTGCACGGTCCGGATGCACCTTATTCTTCTCGCCGTGTGCAGGGTCTACTTCTACCGGATGGAGGGATCGGGGTTCTCCCTGTGGGTGCGCCACCGGCGGGAGCCGGGAAAGCCTCACCCCCTCGACCGCTACGAACCTCCCATCCCCGGCCTGGAGCAGGATGCTCCTCCCCCGGCGCGCAAGCCGTACCCTTCCCCGTGGACCGTGCACTTCGGATCGGCCAGGATCACGCAACTCCGCGAGATCTGGATCGGTCCCTACAAGACCACGGGCCAGGGCTCGGCCGAGGGCGACGTGGACTACCACCTCCGAGGCCCGCTCACCGTAAAGAGGGCGCTGCTGAAGATGCGCGGGGCAACGACGGTAGTGGGCGGGGAGGTCATCGCCAGCCACGTCCAGGCTGAGCTTGATGCCACCATCGACAGCGTGGTGGTCCGGGAACACAGGGGGCGGCCTTTCCTGCGGTACGTCTCGGGACGCTACCGCATCCGCGGCCAAGTGGGCAGCCTGGCGTTCCTGAACGAGGCGCTGGGAAAACGATTGGCCCTCTCCTTCAAGGGCCGCGGGGCGCTCGCTACAGACTTCACGCTGGAACACGGGACGCTCGGCCCCAACTCGCGCATCACATGGGAAGGGCCGGATCTCCAAGGTTCAGCCGCCGGGTTCACGGCCCGGGGCAAGGGCTCCCTCTCGGGAGGCACGGGCACCGGCAACACCTCCATCAGCCTGGCTTTCCGCTGGTCCAGTATCACGGTCATCCGTGAAGGTGAACCCCCCATTTCCATCGAGGGACCCGGGCTCACCGCCACCGTGGCGGGCCCTCGGCTGGACATGGCGTCGGACGGGGAGAAGCTGGTCGTCACCGTGGATCTCCCCGAGTCGAATATCAAGGACCTGTCAAGCCTCCGCTCGCACACGCCGCCCAAGGTGCCCCTCGCCATCCTGCCCGGCTCGCCCGCCCTCCTTAAGGCGCACCTGCAATTTCGGGATCAGCGCGCCAAGGGCTGGCTCCTTGTGGACGGTAGTCACGTGCGGGTCAGAACAGGTGCCCAGAGCCTCCTGGGCGGATTTTACGCGGAGATCAAGCTGAAGTCAGGAGACGTCCAGAGCAGGATGTTCGATATTTCGGGCACGAAGGTCGGCATGAGGGACGCGGCCTTATCCAATCCCGGCGGCCCGCCAATGGGCGAGCCCTGGAGCGGCGAGGCTCTCGTGTCAGAAGGAAGCCTTCACTCGACGGTCCCCGGGAATCTGAACGTGAAGGTGGAGCTGAAGATGACCGACACCCGCCCCGTGGTCGCCCTCTTCGCCGCAAACAACACATACGTGAGGTGGTTCAAAGGGTTCCTGAACGTCAAGGACGTGACGGGGACCGCCGGACTGGCCACGGATGGGACGACCACCGTCATCAACAACGTGGACGTCCAGGGGAAGGGGATGGAGATGCTGGGTCGGATACGCGTGAAGGGCAACCGGCTGGATGGCGCGTTTTACGCCCACCTTCACCACCTCTCCGCCGCCGTCAGCATCGAGAACGGCAAGCGCGAATGGAAGCTCATCAACGCCCGGCAATGGTACGACTCCCTGCCCCAGGATCCGGCTCGAAAGAAATGAGCGCACCCATTTCTGACATTTCTCTTGCGGGGTGACGCTCCTGTGGGTAGGACCCTTCGAGACGGCGCCGTCTTGCCCGGCCGGAGCGCCGCTGGCGCTCCGACGGCCCGCGGGACATTCCGGCACAGGGCGGACGATTCCAGGGCGGCTGGGGTCAGATCTTGCAATGCCACATTGGTTCGATTCTCCCCCCAGGGCGGTGCGGGCACACCTGCCTTGCCTCCATCCTTTCTCCGTGCTCTCCGCGTTCTCCGTGGTGAGTCCTGAAGGTCCTGCCCTGGCCTGGATTGCCGCGCCGGGGCGGGGCTAGCGTCTTCTTTTTGCTGTCATCTAAAGGCCGCTTCGAAGTGGTGCCACGGAGGGATCTCGAAGGTGGCCCCTGCGGGAACGTCGTCCGAGATTCCTCCAGGGGAGCCCGCTGCAAGAGATGCCTCGGAATGACGGCGGAGAGGGCTGGCCGTGCGGGAACGGCGGCCAGCGACCCTTCGCGCTCTGGAGAGCGCGCCTAGGAGCGATGATGGATGAAAGATGATGGATGAAGGATGATGGATGATAGATGAGAGGGCGCTTGGCGGGCATCTCCTCGCACCTCGCGCCCTCGTGCCTCGTCACCTCATCACCTACTTACCTCATCACCTCATCACCCCTACTCCCCGCGTCGGTCGCTTTCGATCTCGCCGGGGACCTGGGCGGCGGGGAGGAGGACGCAGAAGGTGCTGCCGCGCTCGGAGGTCCGTTCGAGGAGGAGGTCGCCGCCGTGCTGGCGGACGATGCCGAGGCTGACGGAGAGGCCGAGGCCGGTGCCGCGGCCCTTGTCCTTGGTGGTGAAGAAGGGGTCGAAGATGTTGGGGACCACGTGGGGCGGGATGCCGTGGCCGTTGTCCTGGACCCTGACCTCCAGGTAGCCGGCGCGGGCGGTGCGGGCGGCGATCTTCACGCGGCCGCCCTTGCCCACGGCGTCCAGGGCGTTGAGCAGGAGGTTGAGGAAGACCTGGCTAAGGGACTGGGCGTCGCCGTGGACGGCGGGGAGGTTGTCGGGCACCTCCAGCTCGATCTTGGCGCCCGAGAGCTTGATCTGGTTGGCCGCCAGCCCGGCGGTCTTGCGCAGGAGCTCGGCCACGTCCAGCCGCTCGGTGGTGATCTCGCTCTCCCGCGCGAAGTCGAGGAGGTTCCGGACGATCTTCTGGGCGCGGCCCGCCTGGGAGACGAGGTCCTCCACCATCTCCAGCCGGTCGGCGTCGGAGAGCGCCGGGTAGTCCTCCTTGAGCATCTCGGCGGTGAGGGTGATGTTGTTGAGCGGGTTGTTCAGCTCGTGGGCCACGCCGGCGGTGAGGTTGCCCACGGCCTGGAGCTTGTGGGACTGCACGAGTACCTCCTGCCGGTGGTTCAGCTCGCGCATCATGGTGTTGAGCGCCACGGCCAGGTTGGAGAACTCGTCCCGGTACTTGCGGGCGGGCTTGATGGGCGTGAAGTCGCCGTGGGCGATCCGCTGGGTCGTGTCCATGAATCGGGTGAGCGGGCCGAGCATCTGCCGCGCCAGGAAGTTGGCGATGAAGACCGAGACCACCAGGAGGGCGGCCAGGAAGAGGATGGGAAGCCGCTTGAAGAGGGTCAGCGTGGCGTGGACGTTGGCCCGCTCCTTCTGGGCCAGGTCGAGGGCGAAGGCGACCATCTGGGAGCCGTGGGCGCGGATCTCCGCCTCCACCGCCGCCTTCTCCTGGGGCGCCGGCGCGCCGGGGTTCCGGCTCATCTCGGAAAGCCGGCCGATGAGGGCGTCGTAGCGGTCGAGGTGGTCGCGCATCTGGCGCAGGTCGCGCTCGGGCAGGACCTTGGCGGCTTCGGCGCCGGAGGCGTTGAGGAGCTGGCGGGCGCTGGCCACGTGCTCCTGGACGTCCTGTAGGTTGGTGCCGTAGAGGAAGTAGTTCTTCTCGAACCGCCGCGCCTGCTGGATCTCCATGGTGTAGTGGTCGGCCACCTCCAGGAACCGCAGGCGCACCTCCAGGCGGTTGAGCATGACCCAGGCCGCGCCCGTCACGGCCACGCACAGGATGAAGAGGGCCAGGAAGCCCGCGGCGAGGCGCTTGCGGATGCTGAAGCTGGGCCTCTCCAGGAGGGCCTTCTGGAACTCCTCGACGCCCCGGGAGGGGGCCGTTCCCTCGCTCGCCGGTTCACTCATGGGGCGGCCTCCGGGGGGTGAGGGATGAGGGATGATAGATGAGGGATGATGGATGATAGATGAGAGATGAGGGATGAGGAACGGCCCCGGGGGCCCGGCCGGTTCGCTTTTCGCTGCAAGCGAAATGCGGCGTCCCGGCGCCGATGGGCCTCATGCAAGGAAGGTGAGGCGGCCGCACCGCAAGCGTACTCCCTGTACGCTGAGGATGCGGACGCCGAAGCCTGACGAAGCAGGAGGTCCGTCGCCGCCGGCGCACCCGTGGAGGGTGGGGGGGGCGATGTACACCAGGAAAGGCCGGGCCTGGCGCCCGAAGGGCGGCTGAGGGACTGCGGACGGAGCGCGGCCACGCTCGCGTGGACGCGCCCGGACCAGGACCACAGCGCCGCGCCAACGGCGCGGCCAAGGCCTGGCCGAGGCCCGGCCATCGTCGTGAGCGGGCACGGGGCTATGCGGACGGATTCGCTCATGGGACCTCCCGCAGGGTCATTCCACGGGCGTCTCGTGGATCCCCTTGAAGCCCAGCGACTCGGCCGCCCTGGCGATCACGTCCCTCAGCTCCTGGGGCTTGAAGGGCTTGGCGATGAAGTCGAAGGCCCCCTTGGCCAGGGCCTCGCGGGCCACCTCCACGGTGGCGTAGCCCGTGATCATGATCACCTTGGTCCGCGGATGGAGCGCCATCACCTTCTCCAGGACCTCGATCCCGTCGATGTCCTCCATGCGGATGTCGGTGACGACGATCTGGAACTCCTTCTCCTGGATCCGCTTCAGCGCCGGCTCCGGGGCCTCGAAGACCTCCACGTCGCACCCCACCTTGGCCAGGGCCGGCGCCAGCCGCCTGCCCACGATGGGCTCGTCGTCCAGGACCAGTACGCTCAGTCGCTCGCTCACGGCTCGCTCCTTCTGATGAAGGATGATGGATGAAAGATGACAAGGGACCCTCGCATCGCTCTCAGCCTCCCGCCCCCTCGGCCTCGGGCTTGCGGATCAGCAGGGTCGCGTGGACCTTCCGGCGCTCCAGCGTGGCCTTGACCACGTAGAAGAGGACGAGGCCGGCCCCGCCGACGCCGGCGGCGAAGAGGATGGCCGTGCTCGCGCCCTTGAGCCACGGCTCCCACCCCTCGCTGAAGTGGAGGAAGTTGAGCTGGCGCAGGTAGACGGGGACGGCCACGGCGCGGCTCACCACGCAGAGCAGGATGATGCTGCTCGCCACGAGGCGCACCAGGACCTCCTTCACGACCTTGGTCCCGTAGGCCCCGATGTAGACGCCCATGAGGGAGCCGAGCAGCAGCAGGCACGAGAGCCTCAGATCCACGAACCCCTGATAGGCGTAGCTGATCGCGCCCCAGGCCCCGCCGAACATGGCCATGAACAGCTCGCTCCCCGTGGCCACCGTGGTGGGCACCCCGAAGAGGTAGATCATAGCCGGCACTCCCAGAAAGCCCCCGATGGCCACCGTGCCGTCGAGGAAGCCCACCACCAGGCCGAGGAGGAGGACGAGCCAGAGGGAGATCCGCACGTCGGCCACGGGAAAGTGGATGTAGGGGGGCAGGGGAAGGCGCGAGAGCATGTTGGCGAGCTTCATGGAGGGGCCGCTGCCCTCCTTGCTGTCGCGCGGGCGCACCGCGTCCCTCAGCATGAAGGCGCCCACGAAGGTCAGCACGCCGATGAAGATGAGGCTGATGTACAGGTTGGACATGGCCCCACCGCCGCCCTCATTGCCCTCCCCGCCGCCCATCTTGAAGAGGGTGCTGTTGATCCAGACGGCGATCTGGACGCCGATGACGGCCGTCACGAGCAGGAGGATCGAGAGGCGCTTGTCCACGTTGCCGAGGCCGGCGTGGCGCTTGGCCCCCATCATGTTGTTGCCGAACCGGTGGGCCATGTTGCTGCCCACCGCCACGACGCCCGGCACGCGGAGGTTCATCATCCCCGGCGTCATGATGAAGGCGGCCCCGCTCCCCGCGAAGCCGCTGATCACCCCGCCCACGAGGCCCAGCAGCACCAGCGCCAGGGCGTTGGCCCAGGTGAGGTGGATGAAGAGATCACCAAGTAGCATGGGCATGTTTTCCCCCCTCCCCTTAATCCATCTTCAGCCACTTCATGGCCGAGGCGAGCAAGTTGCCGTACAGGACCGAGACCACCGGCGCCAGGAGGGCGACCAAGACCGAGGCGACCCACGGGGCCGCCTTGTGGGCCTCCCCTCCCAGCACGCTCAGGAGCCCCTCCTGCCGGAGGAAGATGGCGCAGTAGAGCAGCACCACCAGAACCCCCGCCGCCGCCGCCTTGAGCACCTCCCCCCTTCCGAGGTGCAGCTTGGAGGAGAGGTCCGCCGTCGAGAGGATCGGCGCCTTGACGTAGTCCGTCAGGAACATGGCCAGCTCCCGCGTCATGCGCGTGCGGGCCGCCGGCGCCTTGTCCAGGAAGAGGTTGTCCACCACCACCAAGCTGTAGGGAACGCTCCGGCTGATGGCCCCCACGAGCCGGTCCCGGCCTCCCGCCACCGTGTGGCCCCCGCCCGACCGCCCCTCCTGCACCAGCGCCTCGAGGGTCCGCTCGAAGGAGCTGTCCGCTCCGCCGGCCGCGGCCTCGGGGAGGTCGTCCTCCACACCGCCCGTGCCGGCCTTGAGGGCCGCCGCAGGGGCCACCTCCACCGGGACGGCCTCGCCCTCCTCGCCGCCGGCCCTGTACTGGAGCAGCTCCACCGCGGCCCCCCACCGCCGGGCCAGCTCGTTCACCTCGCGGTAGGTTCCCGAATCGGGACGGAAGGCCTCCTGGATCCAGAGGATGTTGGTGCTGGCCATGGTGCAGCGGATCTCGCGGCAGCCCGGCAGGTCTCCCAGCACGTCGGGGATGAGGGGCGCGAGCTGCGCCTGCCTCGGGACGTAGGTGATCGTGAGCACGCCCTCGCTGGAGCGCACCGTGAGGTCGGCGTCGGCCGTGCGCTCGTCCAGGGCCAGCCGGATGCGGGCCCGGGCCCTGAGGAGGCGCTCCTGCATGGCCGCCTGGCTGGCGGGCGTGGGGCGGAAGTCGGGGAGCTCGGCGATGCTGCAGAGGGCCGCCGCCGCGTTCTCCAGGCTCAGCTTCTCCAGGTTGACGACGAGGTCGTACTTCTGGAGGTCCTCCATGTCCACGTCATGGACGAAGCGGACCCAGGCCCGGATGTCCTCGTCCACGTCGCGGATGAACTTCTCCGCCTTCTCCCTCGGCAGCCGGAGCCGTTCCATGACGGTCTCCAGCCGGCGGGCGGGCTCGGGAACCACGCGCACCCTGAGGACGTGGCCCACGCCCGGCAGCAGGTGGTGCCCCGCCCGGCCGTAGTAGACCAGGTTCCCCGCGGCCGCCTTCTCGCAGATCGTGGCCGTGGCCACGGCCAGATACCGGTCCCTCAGCCGCACCATCCGCTCCTGGACGGCGGGCTTCTTCACCAGGGCCACCTCCAGCTTCCCCACCGGAATGCCGGATTCGTTGGCCCTGGCCACCACCTCCTCCCGGTCGAGGAAGGCGTAGCCCAGCTTGCGCGCCAGCTCCTTCGCAAGCCTCTCTCCCCCTCCGAAGGGCACTCCCGAAACGAAGACGATCGGCATGGGTCCCCCCCCATGGTGTTCGGCAGGCGGCGCGCGGAAGACTCCGCGCACCCTGAGCGTTCGATTGTGGCTTCCCCCAAACCCCCTTGAAGACGTTGTAACGCCTGTTCCCCCCTAAAGCAAGCGTGCGGACCCCGCCTCACTCAGCTTCCGCCTTCTCCCCCATCGGAGGACCATGGCTGACCCAAGAACCCAGCCCCCTCTGAATCGGCCGGCCCGTCCCTTCGCTTTCTGCCGCAGGCGGAAAGCGGCGTTCCGTCGCCGCCGGCGCACCCGTGGTGGGTGGGAGGACGGTGTACACCAGGAAAGGCCGGGCCTGGCGCCCGAAGGGCGGCTGAGGGCCTGCGGACGGAGCGCGGCCACGCTGGCGTGGACGCGCCCGGACCAGGACCCCAGCGCCGCGCCAACGGCGCGGCCAAGGCCCGGACGCGGGTTCGGAGCCGACAAATGGTTCACTGTGGACTGCCAGGATCGGGAACGGCGAAGCCGTAGTTGCCCTTGAGGAACTGCTCCACGTACCAGTGCATGGCCTCCTCGCCGGTCATGTACATGTCGAGCTGGCTGGCGCAGGCCATGAGGCGGCCCAGCACGTCGAGCTTGGCTTCTGTCTCCTCGGCCGGGGCCTTCTTGAGCCAGGCGTTCACCACGTCGCCCCGCCGGTCCACCTGGAAGCCGTTCTTGCCGAGGCAGGCCTCCAGGAAGCAGGCCCGAAGGTTCCGGCGCCTCCGGGTGGCGCCCCCTCCCGCGAAACGGAACGAGATGTAGTTGTGGTTGGCCACCTCGGAGACGCAGGCGTCCACGAGGGTGAAGTGGTAGGCGAGCCGCGAGTTGAGGTTCATGTACTCGTCCGCCACCAGCAGGTAGCTCTTCTCCCCCAGGGCCCGCCTGGCGTCCCCGTGGGAGGCGAAGGAGCCGGCCAGCACGGAGGCGATCCCCCCCAGGCTGGCCGGCATGGACCGGCTCCAGGTAACCCGGGGGTGGCTGATGCCGGCCCAGATGGCCCGGAAGGGGCGCGAGGTGATCTCCGCGGGCATCACCTGGCGCCGGGCCGGATTCTCCAGCTCCAGGCCGCCGCCGAGGTCCAGCACGTACAGGTTGACGGGGATGGGGGCGATCAGCTTCTTGGAGGCGTGGGGGCCGCTCTCGAAGGCCGTGTCGTGGATGGAGAACATGGCCTCGATGGCCTTCTCGTGGGCGTAGCGCAGGACGTCGTGGGTGGACTTGCAGCCGCGGGGCCGAAAGTTGAAGGCCGCGGGATCGAGGAGGTTCAGGGTCAGCAGCCTGCGGCTGATGGGATCGCCGCCCTTGCCGCGGTAGCGTTCGGGCACCTCCGCCTCCATCAGCTTCCGCGGCCAGAGGTTGCCGGGGTAGATCCGGGCCTGCACGGCGTCCAGGCTCACGAGGTCGCCGGGCCGGACCTTCTCGAAGAGCCCCTTCATGCCGAAGACCGACGGCACCTTGAACTCGCGCAGGAGGGCCGCGCCGTGGCCCGCCACGTTTCCCCATTCGGCCACCAGCCCCGAGAGGCGGGGCATGACCTTGACCACCTCCGGCGTGGGCCTGTGCAGGAGGAGGACGGCCCCCTCGGGCGTCCGGCCGAGGTCCTGGAGGTCCTGGACCAGGTAGGCCGGGCCGGAGCTCCGGCCGGGATAGATGGTCAGCCCGCCCTCGAGGAGGGGTTCGCCCTTGGCCCGGGCCCGCCCGTGGCCCGCCTCCTCCTCGGCGAGGGCGAGGGGACGCGCCTGGACGATCCAGACGCCCCCGTCCTCATCCAGCACCCACTCCACGTCCTGGGGCGAGCCGAAGTGCTCCTCGACGAGCACCCCCCAGTGCGCCAGGACCTGGAGCTCCTCGGTGTTCAGGCTGGGGGCCGCGCCCTCCGCCGGATCCACGGGCCGCCTCACGACCCCGCCCCGAGGGTCGGGCAGCAGGATCGCCTCCTTCTGGACGAGCCGCCGCTCCAGCACGGCGTGGGTCCGGCTCCGAGAGACCACGTAGAGGTCGGCCGAGGTGCGTCCGCTGGCCATGTCCAGCCCCAGACCCCGGGTGGCGGTCACCCACAGTTGAGTGCTCCTGGGGTTGCGCGGATCCCGGGTGTAGAGGATTCCGGCCGCCTTCGCCCTGAGAGTCGGAAGAACGAGGACCGCCATGGGGCTGTCCACCTCGGAGAGGCCGGCGGAGAGGCGGTAGAAGAGCGCCCGTTCGCTGAAGCGGCTGGCCACGACGCGCTTGTAGGCCTCCACCAGCCCGTCGGCGGGAACGTTGACCAGGCTGAGGAACTGGCCGGCGAAGGTGCGGTCGCCGCCCTCCCCCACCGCGCTGGAGCGCACGGTGAGGCCCAATCCGGAGCCGGCGAGCGCCTTCGCCCGCTCGGTGATGGCGACCTCCACGGCCCGCGGCACGGGCGCGGCCAGGATCTTCTCGGTGAGCGAGCGCGAGGCCTCGCGCAGGGCGTCCAGATCGGACGGATCGAGCTCCCGGACCGCGTCGCGGATCTCCCTCCAGAGCGGCAGCCCGCAGAACTGGCGGTAGGCCTCGGTGGTCAGGACGTAGCCGTCGGGCACGGGCAGCCCCAGGCGGTTCCTGACCTCGCCGAGGGCCGCGGCCTTGCCCCCCGCCTCCTCCTCGTGCGCCGCGTTCAGCTCGTTCAGCCAGGCGGAGAGCCTCCGCGGGACGAGCTCCTGCAGGCCCGCGATGTACGCCTCCACCTCCCGCCGCTGGGCGCGCACCGCGCCCGAGAGGACGGGCGAGGGCTTGCCCATCAGCCCCTCCAGGGTTGACACGATCTGCTCGGCCTTGTCGCAGATCGTCCCCACCCGGGCACCCAGCACGTCCCGGCGCGGGGGCACGAACTGCATGTCCTCCTGCAGGCCCGCCATCAGTTCCAGGCATTCGTTGTTGAGCGAGAGCACGGACCGAAAGCTCTGGTACTTGCTCCGGATCCGCTCCTCCGTGGAGGGGCCCTCCCCCGCCGCTCCCCGCCTCCCAGGCCGCCACACGTTCATGAGGCCATGCTCTCACCAAGGCGGAGGCTTTGCCAGGGGCCGGGTGGCCGGCTAGTGTGCTGTCTCAGTGATGGATTCACAATGGAAGCAGGGGACGGACAGCACACGGAGGGGTGCGGGGAGGAAGCCTCCCCGCTCTTTCGGGGTAACAGCCCCCGAAGGCGGGCGCCCTAGGGGCGGAGCCCCTTGGGAAGTGTTGTGTCCCGGGAAAAGGCCATTGTAAACACATGACGGGGACACAACACTAGGTGAGGAGGGACGCCGGCCGATACAGATTCCCAAGCCCGGCGACCGACTGGGATTCACCGCGGAGATGTTGAAGGCACGGAGGCCCTCCCTTGCATAGCGCGCCCGTGGCCTACTTCTTCGGCTTCCCCAGCACTGTAGAGAAAGAGGGAGACGGAGTAGCAGCCTTCGCGCGCACGGCTTTCGCCTTGGCGCTGGAACTGGTGTTCTTGATGCAGACCATGGTGGCGATGGCTGCGAGTTTGCCGTTGGTCATCTTGCCCGTGATGGGGATGTTGAGGAAATAGGTCTGCCTCGACGGGTCCTTGGTGAAGGCGTCGGTCGCCTGCTGGAGAAGCATGCGATAGACGGCGCTCTTCGGCAGGCGCAGCTCGAGGTAAGGCCCCACGAAGTGGTACTCGGTCTTCCCGTCCGGCGAGGGTACGAAGGGGTCCTCCGGCGGCGGGTTCCATTCTCCCTGGGCCGTGGGCGCCTCCTGCTTCACCGGACAGCCTTCCCACTCGAAGTTGGCCGAGGAGGTATCCGGCTGCTTCTGGTTCGGCCATTTCTTCTGGAAGGTGAGGGGTGCGCCCTGGAACGTGAAGCTTCCCGAATTCATGTCATCCACGGTGTACGTACCTGCAGGGTGGGAAACGAAGATTTGCAGGGGTCCGTTCCCGCCACCTCCCTGAAGCTCTGAAAGCGGGATCGTGCCCGGATGCACCACCGCGATCGAGGGAACGGTGGTGGGGAAGGGATCGGTGGGCGGGACTTGCTTCCAGAGCACGTACGAGGTGCCATTGTACTTGTAAATCATCGTGGGGGTGCTGGGCGTGTAGGTGATGTCGTTCGGGCCGTGCTGGCCCCAGCCGTTCACGTGCTCTTGGAGCCATGGACCGACGACCACTTCGGCGACTCCGTCACCGTCAAGGTCCTGCAAGTTGATGTCCGAGTCCGTCTGAAAAGCCGACGTGAAGAAGTTCCAACTCGCCGGAAGTAGCCCGGCTTGGCGCGCTGCCGTCATGCGCGGGTCCTCCGGCGTGATGTTCACGAGCTGCCCGCCGCGCCAGGCAAAGATGATGAGGGAGGGAGCGTCGCCCACGTCGCCGCCTTCGACGAGGACTTCGGGAATGCCGTCACCCGTCAGGTCCTGGGCGCGTAGATCCCATCCCCCGGTATTCAATGGCCCAAACCAGTTGGGTGCATCCTGGTAAACGGACCACGTCTGGCCCCCGTCAGTGCTCGATAACAGGCGCCAAAAGAAATCACATCCTGTGTGTGCTTCGGGCGGCAGCGAGCTCCATGCGAGGAGAAAATACTGCTTGTCGTCACCTGGGAAATTCAACGGCAAGTACTGGTACTGTGAGTCCCCACGGAAGGTTGTGCCATCTTGGGTCAGATCGAGGTGAGGGTCCTCCAACAAGTTCGGGTTATCGGAATACATCTGCGTCACAGCGGGCGGCTGGAACTGGGCGAGGAGCGCTATTACTTGCTGGACCGTGATAGCCGGAGACGGAATACAAGCCAGGAAGCCAACCATCGCAACGAGGATAAGGTGAGAGCGTTTCATGGTCGTATCCCCCTTTTCAGTCAGGGTTGGATCGGAACGACCAGGCGTCCGAACAGACGGCAGTTGTGTAAGGCTGAGCGCTGTTGTACGCTTGGACAATAATCGACCAAAGGTAGTGCCAACCCAAAAAAGACCCGAACTTGAGGTCATCGAAGCCCTTGCGTCTGCCCAGCTGGGCCACGAAGTGAGAGCCCAGATCGAGGTTCGTGGGCACTACAAAGAGGGCCGCCGGGTGACGGCTCGTTCCCGGCTGGCCGGAGTTCCACTGAAGGTCCTCAACGGCCGTCCTATAGAGCACCTGCATGAGGCCATAGCTGGCTGCAATGGCCGTCTGGGCCTGATACGTGGCGTGGTTTTGGAGCCACGTAGCGGTAGTCCCCTCAATACCGCCTGTGCACACTGTTTGGGTCGGCCCGCAGTAGAACTGTCCCAGGTGCCACGCCATGTAGATGCCTGCCGTTTTCATCCAGTTCATCCGCTGTTGTCCGCACGGCCCTTTCACGCCGTAATACACGTTTGGCCAGCTCCCAGGGTACCAGCCGTCGTCACCGGCATAAATCTCATACAGGGTCACTGGCGCGCCATCACCATCGGGAGGAGGAGCCTCCGTCGTGGGAGTGAAGTTGGCGCAGCTATAGGGGAAGCTCTGCGTGAAATCGAGGTTCGTGATTTGCGAGTAGGTGTCCCTCGGTGCGAGATCCGCATCGGTCATGCCGTCCGTGCGCGGAAAGGTAAAACGGTACAGGTCGTAGTCGTGGGCTTGCCATTTCGCATTATCCCAGCCGAATACATGCTTCTTGTCCACGCTGTAGAGCTCGTACCGGTAAGTGTTTGGGTTGAACGTGCCGCTAGTTTCGTGGTACGAGATGGCCTTGATGTACTGGGGCGGAACGCCGTACTTGTCGGCGTATTGGATGATCAGGGCATCCGGCGACGCTTGAGGGTTCTTTGCCGCGAACTTCTCCGGATCGCCGCTGCCCAACCGGCTCGGTGTGTTGATCACAATCGTGAAGGTCAGCGTCGCCGGCTGCTTGTTGCTGCCCTGGTGCTGCGGATTGGTGGTCGTGATCGTGAGCTGGAACTGCCCCGTATGCACGGTCTGGAACCGCAGGTTCGTGGCCTGGTAGTCTTGGCCAGGGGGGACGTTGCCCATGAACAGCACCTCGGGCTTCCCGTAGTATAGTCCTTTGCTGTTCGAGTTCGGCGCGGTTTCGCTGTTCTGAACGAGATCCCATTTCACCTGCTCGGCGGTCGGTGTGTGGCCCTGTACGCCGTCATCCCAGTAGGCCTCCAACCGAGGCGTCTGGCCGAAGGTAACCAAGCTGCTGGAGTGCGAACCGTCGATCCAGCTAGAGGTCGACGGGCTTCCCCCCGTATCGCCAAGGTCGGGATCTCCTGGATCAGGAAAGATCTTCACCTTCAGTTGGCCCTGCGTGGGGCATTGCAGGTCCACCTGCTCTCCCTGGCTCTTCTGCACCACGTCCTTGTACTGCACGTCGGTGGGGCAGCAGGTAAAGTTGTCGTAGAAACCGGGCGGGAGTTCCGAGGGAAGGACGCGGCGAATGAGCATCTGGCCAGTGCTGGTATCTCGGCCCGCGTAATAGAAATCACCATAGCCATCCGTCGTGATAGGGTAGTAGTCGCGAATCTGGAAGTTGGAACCGCCCAGGGTCGCGATGGGTGTGTTGTCGGGGACCGAGAAGAGGTATTGGGGTGAGTTCGGATCCGTCACAGCATATCCGTAATTGAAGGCGAAGCTATGCCCCATGCAGTTGGTGACCAGCATCCACGCCGAATCATCGCAATCCGGGATGGAGGGAAGGGGAAAGATCTGATAGGCGCCTCCTCCGGCTGGGATCTTCATGAGCGACTGAACAGGTTCGCCGCAGGACTGATTCTGGCTGAGCGCGGGCAGAAAATAGACCGTTCCATCGGCGGCCACCGTCAGGTCCCAGCTGCCGAAGAGGACCGGCACGCCTCCTGGTGTCAGGCAGTTCGCGCTGTTGGGGTCCAGAACGATGGGCTCGCCGGGCCCAAACCGCCAGATGCCCAGCAAGTCTCCGGTGGTTTCTGCGTCAACATATATGTTTCCTGCTCCGTCGAAAGCCGCCTCTCCTCCCAGAACCCAGCAGTCCTCGGAGGCCCGGCACGTGCAGACACTCTGATGCCCCGCAGGGTACTCGAGGCAGGTGGTATCGTACGTGTCAGTGAAATAGGCCCACGTGTTGTTCACCGGGTTCATGACCCAATCATCATAGTCCGGCGTCCAATCCCACGAACCATCGGCCTTCACATGGATCAGGACCGGCGGGCCGCCGCCTGGCCAGTAACTGCCCATCTTCACATAGAGGTCATCCGAACTTCCCGGCCACAGACCGTCGAAGCCGTCGGAAAAGGAGGCCAGGATCGGCGTCAGATCGAAATCTTTCCAAATGACCAGAATGTCCTCGGGGTTGCTGGTCTGGACGAGGGGCTGGCCGTTGACCATGGCGGTGGTGGTCACCGACACGGGGCCATCGGTGGCGCCCTGGGGTACGGTGACGCTGATCTGGGTGTCGGAATCGGGGGTGGCGGTGACGGGAATGGAGCCGAAGTTCACGGTCACCTGGCTCTCACCGGCGGTGAAGTGTTGGCCGGTAAGGGTGAGCAGGTCCCCCACGACCGCGCGGTCAGGGGAGACCTGGCTCAGCGTTGGTGCGGGGGGGGGGGGGGCGTTTGGGCGCGCGGACCCAGCCCTGGGACTAGCAGAAACACGACGAGGCCGATGAACCCTAGAATCGGAAAGCACCCTCTTCTCATGACTCCCCCTCCTGAACGCTGACATCGGATCGACGACAGAATAGCGCCGCGGGAGGGAGACGTCAACGAGAGGGAGCAGGAAAAGCGAGGGGCGCCCGTTCGCACAGGAGCTTGGTGGAGCTCCCTCCCTCGCCTCCCTCAGTGCGTCATCACGCCCTTCTTGCTCAGGCGCGAGGCCAGGAAGTCGATGCCGAAGCCGGCCAGGAGCGCGGCGAGCACCGCGAGGAGGCCGTAGAGCGAGCCGCGCTCGCGGGCGAGCCGGGCCATCCAGGCCGGGAAGCCCACCTCCTCGAGGACCAGTTCGGAGGAGGCCGTGGCCTGGACGCCACCGCCGCGGCAGGCGACCACCTCGACCTTGTAGCTCCCCGGCGGTGCCTTCCTGGGCCAGTGGAAGTCCAGCGAGTAGGGCACGCCGGCCGGGCCGGCCGGGCCGAGCTTCACCGACCCGGCGTCCTCCTGGTAGACGTTCTGGTTCTTCTTCATGGCCATGAAGTTGGCCCGGATGACCGGCTGGTCGAACTCCTCGGGCGAGATCCTCATCCCTTCGCGGATGGCGGCCTCGTCGAGCTGGAGCCGATCCAGAACCTGCCGGCCGAGGAGATCCCCGGCTGGGCGCGTGCCGAAGGAGAGGAACAGCGAGGGCGCGCCGGCGATGTGGACCTTGCCCCGGTTGATCCAGATGGGGCCCACGCGGGCCTTGCGGTTCAGCACCTCCTCGGCCTCCGGCCCCTTGACGGTCACCAGGATCTCGGTGCCGGCCGGAGCGGTGCCGGTGACGTGCACCTGGGCGCCGCTGTAGAAGGTCTCCAGCAGGATCCGCGAGGGGGAGAGGGCGACGGTGGGAGCCTCGGCAACCTGCAATTGGGCGGGCCGCGCCTGGGCCGGCTGCGCGGCACCCTGGCTTCGCGCGGGCGCCGCGGACCAGGCGAGGGAGAGGAGGAAGATCCCCGAAACTAACTCGCGCTTCATGGTCAGTGCCCTCTCGCGTAGGAGAGCAGGCTGGAAGGGGTCAGCACGAGCCCGATGGCCATCTTCACCATGACGATCAGGACGATTGTGGCCAGCAGGATCTTGAGTTGGTCTCCCCTCAGGAGCTTGCCCGCCCGGGCACCGACCTGCGCGCCGATGCTGGAGCCCACGGCCAGCAGGAGCGCCAGCACCAAGTCCACGGTGTGGTTGGTGCTGGCCTGCATGAAGGTGACCCCGGCGCAGGTGAAGAGGATCTGGAAGAGGTCCGTCCCCACCGCCACGTGCATGGGCATGCGCAGGAGGTAGACCATCATGGGCACCATGATAAAGCCGCCGCCCACGCCCATGATGGCGGCCAGGATGCCCACGAAGGCGCACAGCAGGAAGGGGACGAAGATGGAGTGCTGGACGCCGGAGCGCGGGAAGTTCATCTGCATGGGCAGCCGACCCAGAAGGTTCTGGGCGTGGCCGGGCTTGTGGGGCTTGCGGGCCAGGGCGCCGTGTCTGAGGCTCTGGAGGCTCTCCAGGAACATGTAGCCCCCGACCCCGCCGAGCACCACCACGTAGGTCAGCGTGATGACCAGGTCGGCGTTGCCCATGGCCCTGAGGGCCTTGATGATCCGAACGCCGACGGCGGCCCCCGCCAGCCCCCCCACGAGCAGGATGCCGCCGAGCTTCAGGTCCACATTGCCCATCCGGAAGTGGACCGCCGCCCCCGAGGAGCTCGCCGCCACGATCTGGCAGGAGTCAGAGGCGGCCGCCACGGTGGGCGGGATGCCGATCATCATCAGGATGGGGGTGAGGAGAAACCCTCCGCCCACTCCGAACATCCCCGACAGGAAGCCCACCAGGGCTCCCACTCCCACGAGGAGGAAGAGGTTGATCGAAACCCCCGCCACAGGAAGAAAGATGGACATGCCCCCCCCAAGCCACCCCCAAAGCGGCCGGCGGCCGGCCGCATCCCCGCGCGCCCCTGCGCTGTTGCCTCAGAGGTCCAGGACCTGCACCAGGTCCGACATCTCCAACCGCTCCACCCCGGGCACCTTCCAGGCCACCTCGCGGATCTGCTCGAACTGGCCCTGGGTGCGCAGCTTGCCCCGGATGGTCACCACGCCGCCGTGGGCGGAGACGTCCAGCTCCAGGTCCAGCGTCGCCGCGTTGCAGACGAGGTTGGCCCTCACCTTGCTCGCGAGCGCGAGGTCCTCCATGGCCGCCAGGGACTCGGGCGTCTCCTGGAAGCACTTGAGGTTGGCCATGGTGGTGATGGTCTCGCAGGCCTCCTGAATGTCCATGTACTCGAGGTTCAGAACCACGTCGTAGAGGGTGGGATCCCCCCAGTTGACCCCGTAGAGGTACTGGGTCCACTTCGCCCGGTCCTGGTCCATGCGCACCGTGTAGGCCATCGCCTCCGCGCGGTCGAGCTTGAGCCGGTCCCGGATCATGGCGAGGCGGAATTCCACGGGCGCGATGATCCTGGCCCTCAGCACGTGGCTCACGCCCCTGAGGAGCAAGTGGCCGGCGTGGCCGTGATAGACGGCCTTCCCTTCCCGCACCTCCTCGGTGAGGGCCGCCTGGATCAGCGTGAGGTAGACGTACTTCCTGTGTCTGAACCGGTCCCAGAAGGAGGGCGGCTTCTCCATGGCGTCGCGGAGCTCCTCCTGCGACGCCCCGTAGGCCGCCGCCCGCTCCACGATCACGTCCCGGTCGATGCAGCGGTAGCCCAGCTTGTCGGCCAGGCACTCCGCCAGGATCTTGCCGCCGGTGAATGAGCCACGGGATATGGTGATGACGGCCATCTTCCCCCCCCCCCCAACGTGCTGTCTTTGTAAGTGCTTCCCCCACCTTCCGTCCAAGTATAGGGAGGCCCAAAGCGCCAAGTCAACCAAAACGCCGGGGCGCTCGGCCGCTGCGTTGATTTCCCCCTCCCAGCGTGTTAGACAAGTTTTCCCGAGCCCGCCGGGGCGCGGGCGCGAAGGGAAGGGGCTGTCATGTCGGCAGGAAAAGTTTATCTGGTGGGTGCCGGACCCGGCCACCCGGAGCTGCTCACGCTCAAGGCCGCGGAGCTCCTTCGGACGGCGGACGTGGTGGTGTACGACCGCCTCATCCAGGAAGAGGTCCTCGCGCTCGCCAAGCCCTCCGCCGAACGGCTCTACATGGGCAAACCGCTGGGCAAGCACGACTCCCGCCAGGACGAAATCCACGAGATGCTCGTCCGGAAGGCCCGGGAGGGCAAGGTGGTGGTCCGCCTCAAGGGCGGCGACCCCTTCGTCTTCGGCCGCGGAGGGGAAGAGGCGGAGTACCTGGCGGACCACGGCGTCCCCTTCGAGGTGATTCCCGGCGTCTCCTCGGCCCTGGCCGCCCCGCTGAGCGCCGGCATCGCCGTCACCCACCGCGACGCCGCCTCCTGCGTGGCCATCGTGACGGGCCACGAGGCCAAGGAGGAGGAGAGCCGGCTCGACTGGGCGGCCCTCAGCAAGCTGGAGACGCTGGTCTTCCTGATGGGCGTCCACAACGTGGGCCGGATCGCGAAGCGGCTCACGGATCACGGGCGCTCCCCCGACACCCCCGCCGCCATGATCCAGATGGCCTTCTGGCACGACGAGCACGTGGTCGTCGGAACCCTCGCGACCATCGCCTCCGACGTGGAGCGCAGCGGCATCCGGCCGCCCGCTACCCTCGTGGTGGGCGAGGTGGTCCGGCTCCGCGAGAAGCTCAAGGACGCCAGCCGCGACCTGAAGCGCCGCGCCGACGGAAGCTCGCGCTTCGAGCCCGCTCCGGCCCCCGATCAGCTCCTCCGGCTCTCCTCCGCCGGCCTGGGCAGCCAGGTCCTCGGATTCGCCCTGGAGATCGGCCTGTTCGATCTCCTGGAGAGCCCGCGCAGCGCCCAGGAGGCGGCGCGCGAGCTGGGGCTGGACGCCTCCGCCGCGCGGGAGATCCTGGATGTCCTCGTGGCCCTGGGGGTGCTCGAAACCGTGGAGGCGGGATACCGGAACCTCGAACTGGCCACCCGCTACCTGAGGACCGGTTCGGCCCAGAGCCTTCGCCCGGCCCTCCTCCTTCAGACCGGCCAGTCCTCCAATTGGGAGGCCCTCGCCCGATACGCCCGTGAGGGTCGGCGCGACTTCGTGCCGACGGGCGATGACCGCGCCCACTCGGAATCCTGCGAGGCGCTGGCGACCTTCGCCGCCCCGGCCGTTGCCGAGCGGCTGTCTCTGGGCGGGCACGGCCCGGTGCTGGTTCTGGGATGGGGCTCGGAGGCCTACCGCGACGCCCTGGCCGTCCGCTGGCCCGGGATCGAAGTGGTGGCGCGCAACCCCTTCGAGGGAACGGACCAGGCGCTCAAGCTCCTGAGCCCGGTGCCCCGGGGCAGCGGCCCCTTCGGCGCCGCCATCCTCTCGGGTCTGCTCGCCTCCTGCGACCGCGGGCAGGTCCAGAAGCTGCTGGAGCACGCCGCAGCCGCCCTCCTGCCCGGCGGCCTGATCGTCCTCCACGACGCCTTTCTCCCGGTCAGCGTCCTGCCTCCGCCCGAGGTGGTGCTGGGGGCCCTCGGCCGGCACATCACCCGCGGCGGCTGCCGCACCTGGTCCATCGACCGCTTGACCGAGACCCTCCAAGCGCTGGGGCTGAGCGAGATCCTGAGCACCCCCCTCCCGGCCGGAACGGTCCTCGTGACGGCGAAGAAGGGGTAGGGCCCTTATGATGATTGAGTTCGGCTGGGTTCACGCTTAGAAAAGCCTTCGTAGGAGCGCTCTCCAGAGCGCGATGGGCCTTCGCCGAACCACCCATCTGCCCCTGGAGAGGCCCCCTAGGGAGCCACCAGTGAACGGCGAAGAGCGGATCTTCTGGTACCACCCATCGGCCTCTGGAGAGGCCTCCTACGAGTTACCCTCCCCATGAGCTACCTCGTCAACCTCTCGATCGAAGGCAGGAAGGCCGTGGTCATTGGCGCCGGCGCCGTGGCACACCGGAAGGCGCAGGGGCTCCTGGAGGCGGGGGCGCGCGTCACGGTCGTCGCGCTGGAGGCCTGCGCGGGGCTTCTCGCTCTGGCCAGCCAGGGACGATTGGAGTTGCGCCTGAAGCCTTACGAAGCGCAAGAGCTGGCCGGTGCGACCCTGGTTCTCGCCGCCACCGACGATGAAGCCGTCAACGCCAGGGTCTCGGCCGACTGCGCCCGCCTCGGCCTGCTCGTCAACGTGGCCGACCGGCCCGCCCTCTGCACCTTCTCGCTGCCCGCCGTGGTCCGCCGCGGCGACCTCACCCTCGCCGTCGCCACCGAGGGGCGCTGCCCCGCCTTCGCCCGGGCCCTGCGCGAAGAGCTGGAGGGGCGGTACGGCGACATTTACGGGGAGGCGCTCGACCTCATGGGACGCTTGAGAGACGCCATGCTTTCTGAGGGGTGGGACAGCACCCGCATCCAGAAGTCCCTCGCGGGACTTTACGCGGATGGGATCGTGGCGGTCATCCAATCACGGGATACCGCCGCCCTCGCCGACTTCCTCCGCGACCGCCTCGGCGCCGGCTTCCCGCCGCCCGGGTGATACCGCCAAGAGGCGGGCGGCAAAGAATTCGGTGCCACGGGAAAAGCGAGGGCGGGTCAAAGCCCGCCCTCGCATGGTCATGCCGTGCTGTGCTCGTGGCCCTAGTGATTGCAATAGCCGTCAGCGGTCCGGGCGGTACCCGCCGAGTCGTTCCCCAGCGGTCCCTCCGTGGCGGCCCCGTTGTCGGCCGTCACGAGGATGTAGTAGACCGTGGCGGGAGTCGTGATACCCGACTCGGCCGCGTAGCCCGTGACCTGCCGCATCCCCCCCGCGATCGAGGTGGTGGCCACGCCGCAGTCCTTCTTGCCGGTGGCGGAGGAAGTCACGGCGAAGGGTTGGGTGACGGGGCTCGTTGAAACGTACACGTTGTAGTGGGCCGCGCTCACGTCCTGGAACTGGATGTCCACGTTGCTCCCGTCTTTCACCACGGCGAGGTGTTTCGCCGGATCGGACGAGGGCGAAACCTCCGGCGCCGCGCAGGCGGTGATGGTGACCGCAAGAGGCGCGGAGGTTCCCGAACACCCGGAGCCGTTCGTGTAGCTCACGGTATAGCTCCCCGACGCGGCAGCGGTGTAAGTGTTGGAAGCGGCCCCGCCGATGGGGCTTCCGCCCAGGTACCACTGGTAGCCGTTCATGCCGGCCTCGGTGGTGAGGACCACAGACGTGGCCGGGCACGTGTTGGAAGAGCCGCCCGTGATGGTCGGTATGGCGGGGTTGTTCACGTCCGCAGCCGAGGCTCCCGCGGTGGTCGCGCTCAGTCCGCACGCGTTGTTGTAGCGAACCGCGTAGGTGTGCGAGGCGCCGTCGGGCGGCGTGTAGGTCGTGGAGGCGGACGGGTAGGCGATCCCGGACTGCACCGGCGCGCCGTCCATCATCAAGTCATAGCTCCGCGTGCCGCCGCCGTCCCCCCAGGCGCCCGCATCCTGAGCCCAGCTCACCAGCACCCCGCTCGCCGCACAGGCGCTCACGTCCGCCGCCGTGTTGTTCGTGAGCGACGAGGGCGCCGAGCACGAGGTGCAGGAACCGGGGACCGTGGCGGTGAGGAGCACGTCGTCCAGGTACATGTCGTTCCCGTAGGCACTCGTGCCGAGGAAGCCGATGTAGACAGTGGAACCCGCGTAAGAGGTCACGTCGGCGCTCACCTGGGCCCACCCGCTCGTCCCGTCATAGCGATTGACTAGCGGGCCTGCATTGCTCCACGTGGTTCCGCCATCCGTGGAGAGTTGGGCTTGAATTGTGTCGCCGTTCGTGTACTGCGTATCGTGGTACATCCAGAAAGTGAGCGTCGCGGAGGACGAGGAGGCCGGAATGGCGAAACCGGCCAAGGTGCCGCCCGGAGCCCAGATCAGGCGGGTCTGATCGCCGGCGTTGGCGGTGTAGGAGTTGAACTCCGCCATGGCGATGCCTGCGTGGGACGCCGCCGCCGGATTCGTACCGGAGCCGGCAATGTACCAAGTGCCCGTAGTTCCCGTTACCTGACTGATGTACCAGTCGACCTCGAAGCCATCGGAGTCCAGGCTCGTGCTCCCGTTGTACGTGAGGGCCACGTCGTCGAGGTACATGTTGTTGCCGTTCCGGCCCGTGGCTAGGAAACCCAGGTAGATGCTCGAACCCTTGTAGGAGCTCACGTCAATCGTGGTCTGCGTCCAGCCGTTCGTGGCGCTGTAGCGGGAGACGGCCGAGCCCGCGTTGTTCCACGTGGTTCCATTCGTCGAGACCTGCGCCTGAATGTTGTCGTTCCTGGCCGAGTACCCCTTGTCGTGGTACATCCAGAAGCTCAGGGTCGCGGAGGAGGCGGAGGCCGGGATGGCAAAGGCGGCCGGAGCGTAGTACAGCCGGGTCTGGTTGCCGCTCGTGGCGGTGTAGGAATTGAACGTGACCATCCACGTGCCGCCGTGAGGGGACGCGGTGGGATTGGTCCCGGCGGTGTTGAGCGTCCAGGCCCCCGTCGTGCCGGTGACCTGTGTTGAAGACCAGCCGTTGTCGATGCCGTTGCTGAAGAGCGTCGAAGTGCTCGGCGCCCCGGGCGTACCGCTCTTGGCGATGGTGTTGCCGTCGCTCAGGCCGTTCACGCTGTCCATGGCCTGGACGATGTAGGTGTACGTCGTGCCACTCGTGAGGCTGGTGTCTGTATAGGACGTTCCCGTCAGGCCCGATTGAATCAGCCCCGCTGGTGGCACGGGCGCGGAGCCTACGTCCCTGTATACGTTGTACGTCACCGTTCCGCCGCAGTTGGAGGTCCCCGCGCTCCACGCGAGCTGGAGCGAGCACGTGGTTCCCGAAACGGCCGTGACCGAGGTGAGCCCCCCGAAGGTCGGCGGGGTCGTGCAGGGCGGGGTCACGGTGGTCACGGTGGCGCAGGTGCCGCTGGCGGAGGCGCAGCTTCCCGCCTTGGCGACCAGGTAGTAGCCGTAGGTCGTTCCGCCCGCGAGGCCGGAATCGTTGTAGGTGGTACCCGTAAGCCCCGGTGCGATCACGGCCCCCGCGCCGCAGCCACCCGTCTGGCGGTAGAGATCGTAGGCGCTGGCGCCGGGAACGGCGGACCAGTTCACGGAAAGGGAGGTGGATGTGACGTTCGCAAAGGTCGGCGCAGCGGGCGCCGGCGGCGTGGCGTTGGCATCGGCCCCGGAAGACGAGGCGGACCAGGCCCCCGTGCAGCTCCCGTTCGTGGCCCGAACCGCGTAGCCATGGCTGTTGGCGTCCCCCGGCGCATACAGGTAGGGGCTGCTCACTCCCGTCACGATGGCGCCGCCGTCCACCTGGAGATCGTACGAGGCCGCGCTGGGCACGGCGGTCCATGTGATCGTGACACCCGAGGAGGCGCAGGGGTTGGCGTCGGCCACCGCCGGCGCCGCCGGCGCCGCTAGGCCGTTGCTGTCGGTCCCCGTGGCAGAGGCCGACCAGGCCCCCGTGCAGCTCGCCGTCTTGGCCCGAACGGCGTAGGCATGAGAAGAGGCGTCGCCGGGGCTGTAGGTGTAGGGGCTCGTCACGCCGCTCACGATGGTGCCCCCGTCCACTTGAAGGTCGTAGCCCGTGGCGCCGGTAACGGCGCCCCAGGAGATCTGCACGCCCGTGAGCGCGCAGGCGTCCAGGTCGGTCACCGTGGGGGCGGCCGGCGCGGCCGGCCCGCCGCTCGCGTCGGCGAAGGCCGAACCGGCGCTGTTTGTGGTGCAGGCGCCGCTGACGGCCTGGACGACGTAGGTATGACTCGCCGTATCGCCCGGGTTGTACGTCGCGCCGGAGCTATACCCGGTCACCACAACGGTGCCGTCCTTCAGGAGATTGTGGCTCGTGGCCCCAGAGCCCGCCGTGTAGTTCACCGCGATGCCGCTCTGCGCGCAGGCGTCGATGTCCGTGATGCCCGTGATGGAGGGCGCACCCGGCGGCGTGCAGGGCTGGGGCGTGGCATTCACGGCCGCGCTCATGGCTCCGAAGCAAGCGCTGGTGGAACCCACGGCCAGCACCCGGTAGTAATACGTGATTCCGTTTTGCACCGCGGTGTCGGTAAAGCTCGTACTCGGGGCATTGATGGTCGCGATTTTTGCGTAGCCAGCATCGGCGCTGCTCTCATTGCGGTACACGTCGTAGGTGGCCGCGTTGGTCACTGGCGTCCAGGTGAGCGTGACCGAGGTGTCCGCAATGGTGGCGCTGACGGTACTCTGCCCCAGGCTCGGACACGTTGAGTAGCTCGCGTGGCTGCCCGTGGAGCAAGCCACCGCGTGCCTGTTGAAGGCGGCGTAGATGGCGGCTGCGTGCGGTGTACCGTCGCTCAGGTTGCCGTTGTCGTCATCGGCTACAAGATAGGTTGAGTACCAGTTGCTCGTGCCGCACCCGTTGGCGGTGGCCAAGGTGGCGCACGTATAGGCATCGCCCGATGTAGGTCTCGAGAGAAAGAAGAGGCGGTCCGCGATGAACCATGCCGTGGCAGCGTCGTACCCTGCGGACGGCAGGTCCCGCGCCGCCAGGTCCCAGCCCACTTCCGACATGATGTAAGACTCGCAGTGCCCTTCGTAGCCGCAGGGGCCAGGGTAGGAAGTGCTTGTCGAACAATGGTAGCCGGTGGTGCCCGAAAGCTGGGTAGGGACGGCCGGGCTCGTGGAATGGGAGTGCAAGGCGTAGTCGGCGTCCCGAATGCCCGTGCAACTCGTGCATGGGTTGCCGTAGCCGGAGCACTGCTGGCCAGGGATGAAATTCACGCCGATGCAGGACTGGTGCGTCATCAGAAGGGCGTTGATGTCGGCGTAAGACTCGCTGGAGCCCACGGTGGAGGAGGGGCTGCCGTCGTTGGCGTCCAAACCGTGGCCCACCTCGTGGAGGAAGACCGTGGGCAGCTCGCCGGTGTTGGAGCAACCTCCTCCGCTCTTGAAGAAATTCACTGATGAGCCGTTCCAGTAAGCGTTACAGGTCTTATTCAGGTTTACGTTGTCGGTGAGCTGGCCTTGGAGCCACGTGTTGGAGGGCAGCCACGCCATGGCCTTCTCTTTCCAGAGAGTGAGGTGGTAGTAAGTGGTCCGCGCCGCGTGGGTGTTTCCGGCTCCCCCGGAGCCGGGCGTGGTGCAATCGGTTCCTGTAGAGGTTCCGAAGGCCAGGTTGCCCGGCGCGGTGCTCGTGCTCAGCGAGGAGGTTCCGCACGAGTCGACGACCTTCACGTACTTGCCCGTCAGGCCCGCGGTAGCCGTACCGCTGGTGTAGGCGTAGTTTCCGCCCGCGTCACAGGTCTTGGCCGTGCCGTTGCTGACGTTAATGAACCCCAGGGGGCGCACGACCTCCGTGTCCAGGTTGGAAGTGGGATAGATGCCACCCGTCACGGAGCCATAGTCGTTTCGGTCCTGAAAGGCGAGGATCTCCCCGGTATGCGCGTCGATGCGGGCCTCCCATGTGCCCTGCACGCCCTGGCGGCGGAAGATCAACACGTAGACGAGCCTGTAACCCATGCGCTGTCCCAGGGTGAGAGCCTGATCCCCCGGCGATGGCTGATTGGAGACCGGCACGATTAGCAGTCGCCCCGGCTCGACGATCTCGTCCTCAGGGGTCTGCCCGCCCACGTACCCCCAGAGAATCTGCCACGCCGTTTCCGAATCGAGATACGGCCGCGCATCAAGAGAGACGATGGTTGGACTGATATACTCCTCTCCCATTTGGACGAGGTTTCCGTGGTTCAGCCGAAACACGACGTGCGCCCTCTCCACGGGAATGCCGTGGTAGGTCCAATCGAAGTCCAGATAATAGAGGTAGTCCTGCATCGGCCCCGAGGCAACCGCATTGAGCCTGAGATCGGCGCTCTTCACCCCAAACAGGCCAGGATGAGCGTCGATGAAAGCAACGGCTTCCGCGGCCACCCTTCCGACAGGGACATCCTTCCCTTGCACGGAGGGGGGCAGTCCCATCTCTTCACTGCGAATGGAGTTCGCCGACCCGGGGATCCACGGAATGCCTTTGCCCCAAAGGAGAGCAGGGCGCCCCGTAAGCCGGTCCATACTCATTTTCCAGCCGCCGCCCTGCTCGGTCAGGAACCTGTCCCACTCCTCAAAGACGGGAGAAAGGGCCTGCGTTTCCTCGCGGCTCGCCTCGGCCCGAAGGGCATCCACGTCCTTTATCTGCGGCACAAGCCACATCTCGGATTTCACGCGCACGAGATCATCCAGCGAATCGTGGGAAGTCTTAGCCCTCTGCGCTCCCGCTGGAATGGCCGCCAGGAGGAGAAGGGCGAGGGCGGCGCCCCCGCACAGCCAATGCCGGCCTTGGACATCAAGTGCACCCTGGGTCATGTTCCCCTCCTCGCCCCACGGATAGGCCTTGCGTTCATACCCCGGTTCGGGTGAGGACGTCCTGTTGACAAATTCAAAAGATGGGTCCCTTCACCTCACGTTACCCCAATTGATGATGGGGGCACGCGCGAAGAAAGTCAAGCGCGTAAGCGCGAGCGGATACTCAATTCACAGCCTGATCGATCGAGGGTCCCCCATCGGCGATGGGGCGTGAGAAGCCCGGAAGGGGCGCGCGGCTGCGGTCCCTGGAATATACAGCGCGACGGAAGTCCGGCGCGCTGTATGCGGGTGGGGGTCCGGGGGAGGCGCCGCTGCGCCTCTCCCGGTAGGGCCCGCGGGGAGGGCTCAGCCCTTGCGCGGCCCGCAGGGCCGCACTCGCAAGGGGTGGGGCCTTCCCCGCGAATACAGAGCGGCATACTCCCCAAGCCCCACCACCTTATCCGCCTTCACTTATGCCGCTCTGTATAGAAAGGGCGGGTCGTGGGGCCCGCCCCGGCATGGATGGCGAAGAGAGGGTTTCGGGGCGCTACCCCCTCGAGGCCTCCGGCTTGTAGGTCAGCCTGGGGTTTCTCGCCGCGGCGACCTCGTCGAGGCGGCGGCGGTAGGCGGCGTGGGGGGCCGACTTGACGAGATCGGGACGGTCCCTGGCCTCCTCCAGAATGGCGCGGACGGCCTCGACGAAGCGGTCCAGCTCCTCCATGGGTTCCGTCTCCGTGGGCTCGATCATGAGGGCCCCGTGGACGATGAGGGGGAAGTAGACCGTGGGCGGGTGGAAGCCGTAGTCGATGAGGCGCTTGGCCAGATCCAGCGTGGTCACGCCGTTGGGCAGCTCCTTGTCGCAGAAGACCACCCCAGCGCATGGCCCTCCGCCTCCCCCGTCAGGGGCAGGTCGTACTTGTTAACTGGGTGTTCGCCGAGCAGCCACCAAGACTCTGCCAGCCCGTGAAGTTCTCCTGGGCGCCCGTTGAATCGGTGCCGAAGGAGGAGATCTTGGTGCTGCCGTCGCTTCCGGCGATGACGAACCAGCTGTTGTCGGGAATGCCTAGATTCGTGGCGCTACCCGTGTTGCCGACGCCGCACGAGCCGCCAGTCACGGCCGAGTAATTGCCGATGGAACCCCAGTAGACGTTGTCGTTCACGTTGTTGCAGGTGCTGATGTCGTAGGTGAGGTTCACGTTGGTGCCATTCTTGACCGCCCGCATGGTCGGAGGTACCGGATGCGGGTCGAACCCGGCCGCGGTTGGCAGCTGGATCGAATAGGCACCGCGCCCGTAGGTGAAGGCCGTCAGCGTGGTGCTGGCGTAGGGCGAGCCCGACGGGCCGCGATCCACCGCCAGGTACTGGATGACGGTGTCTGGCAGGCCGTACTGATAACGATACCAGGTGGGCGTAGCCGCTGTAATATCGTTGGTGAAGAAGAAGCCCATGTCGGTGCCGACGAAGACCTGCTTGTTGTTGTTGGGGTTCACCAGCACCGACCAGGCGGGGACATCGGGGAGGTTTCCAGTTTTGTCGGCCCATGTGAAGGCGGCCCAGTTGTTGCTGGTCGTGGCCTGAAAGAGGTGGCCGGGTGTGGTGGCCGTGTTTACATTGAACCCGCCCACGGCCGCATAGACGATGTTGGTCGTGGCGGGGTCGAAGGCGACGCCCAGGATGGCACGGTTGGGCAGGACGGCGTTGGCGCCGGTGAGGTCGGTCCAGGTGGCAGATCCATTGGCCGTGCAGGCGAAACTGGCCGTATTGGCCGCCGCCTGCGTACAGTTTGCCCCCGTGAAGGCATTCGTGGAGAGCCACACTTTCCCCACATCCGCGCCCGTCACTACATAGGCGGGGTTGGACATGGCGACATCGAGGGTGATGACGGAGCCGGTCGCCGTCCCATTGGTGGCGAGGTCGGTGGTGCCCGCCTGGGTCCACTTACGAGTGTTATAGCCGGGCAGCGTCCCCAGGCCGGCATAAGTCCACAGGTGGGCCGCGCCGAAGAGGAGGTTGTTGCACTGGCCCGTCGTGCAGTGGAAGATATCGAGTTTGAAGGGCGAACTCCACGCGGCCCGATCAGAGTTGGCACCGGTGGCGCTGACCCATTTTCCGTAACAATTTCCGTAATTGTTCCCCCCGTTGGTGGCGCCACTGCTCGAGCAGGACATTTGGCCATAGGTGTACTCCGTGTACCAGCGTCCCGCGCTTAATGTTCCGGCGATGGGGTCGAAGGCGGTGAAGAAGCCGTCGCCGCCGTTGGCCCGGCCCTGCCATTGGAGACTGCCTCCAATGGATGTGCCGCTGTCCCAGCTCTCGTTGCCGTTGTCCTGGGAGCCCCCGAAGTAATACTGCGTCGCGGCGCCAGCCAGGTTGGCCCCCGTCTGGCCCGCATAGAACTCCGTGGCGTTCACCGTGTTGTTGAACTGGGTGAAGCCTCCGACGGCGCCGGTCGCCGCGTAGATCCCACCGTCGTTCCCCAGCAGAAACTGCGTGGTTACCCCTGTGCCACTGACCCATGCTGCTCCGTGCTGGTCGGGGTGGATGGTGCCGTAGCCGGTGCAACTCGTGGCGTAGACATTGCCCAGGTCCGTGATCGTCATGCTCGAATAGGTGCTGTTCACGGTGGCATTGTACATATCCGTCCGGCCGATGTAGAGCGTCTTGTCATTCCCCGGGTCCACGAGGAGGAAGAGGTCGTACCAGTCCTGGCCCTCGCTCGTGGATGTGCCCGCGCAGTTCTTGTAGTTCGTATCCGTGCTCCCCGCGAGCTGGACCCATGTGGTCCCTTGGTTGGTGGTCACCCAGGTGCCCAGGGCGTTGTAGTTGGCCGCGTCTTCAACCTGGGCGTAGATCACCAGGTTGTTGGTCGAATTGCCGCGCGAGGAGGCGAGGCGGATTCTCCCCACATTGCTTCCGCCGTTCGTGCCGTTGCCGGTACCCGCCGGCCAGCCCGAGCTCATGAGGGTGAGGGTGGGGCATCCACTGTTGGGGATGGTGCCTTTGTAGACGCCGTTGTCACCGTTGTAGTTCGTGGCCACGAATCCCACCGCCACATAGACGGTCGTCGGATTGGTCGTTGGATCGACGAGAATGCCGCTGATCCGGTTGATGGTGTTGATGGGATTGGAGGCGCTGGTGGGGTCCGTGGGGTTGGCCCCGAAGGAACACCGGGCCCAGGTGAGACCCGCGTCGTGGGAGATGTAGAGGTCGTAACGAGTTCCCACCAGCACGTTGCTGCTGTTGTTGGGGTCCACTTTGATGACGCCGATGTTCTGGTTGCTCCAGAGGGGCGTCCCCGCGGCGTAGGGCGTGAAGACGCTGGCCCCGAGCTGGGTCCAGGTGGCCCCGCCGTCGGTGGACTTCATGATGCCTTCGCCGAACTGGTCGTTGGCGTCGAAGTCGCCCGTGCCCACGTAGATGGTGTTGTGGTCATTGGGATCGATCTCAATGGCGCTAACGGCCTGGGTGACGAAGTTGTCCGATTCCCACTGGGGGGTCCAGGTGGTGCCTGCGCCGCAACAGTCGGCGGTCTTCCAAAGCCCTCCCGCCGTGGCGCCGGCATAGGCCACGATGGCGCCGGGGGAGCCGATGGTCGTGGGGTCAACCAGGACGGCGTTGAAACGCCCCGTGACGCTCCCGTAAATATAGCTTCCAGCGGCGTTCTGCGTGGTCGTATCAATGGGCTTAGGCCCGATGGGCGTCCAGACCCCGGACCCCGTAGCGATTATCCCCTCGGGGGTGGGACCGCAGATTTCATGGAGATCTCCCCAGGGCTTTCCCATCGGCACGTGGTCCTTAATCCACCTGCGCGCTTTCGTGTAGGGTTCACTGGGGATGGTCTTCTTCGGATAGATCATAAGATGCCAGCGCCAGGCGGCATGGCCTTTGATTGCCCCGCTCTCGTCCGTGCTCTCCGCATCCCCCGGTGGGAGGAACTTGCGGTCCCGGTCCATTCCGCCTTTCTCGTGTTCTTCCTTTTCGCGAGCGTCCTTGGGGCCGACGGCCTGGGTCCCGTGGCTCGCCTTGGCAAGCGCACGGTCCGCCTTCTTCGTCGAGGAGGGCGCTGGCTTGGAGCCACCAGCGGGTGTTTGGGGTTCTGCCCCCGAAATCGTCAGAGCGAGGGCCGTGAGAGCCCCAGCTATAAACAGCAAGGCGAGCGATGGCATGCGTGAGGTCGGGGACTGATGAGGCCCTTCGGAGGCTGAAGGGGCGACATAGCTTTCCACCGGAAACGGATCAAGCTCCCTTCTAGCATTGCTGTAGATCGTATACATAGTTTCGATCTCCTGTCTCCCCTCCCCCCAAATCCCCAATGCCACGCTTGTGGCCATTCACGGTGGCCCACTTTCAAGATAGCCAGAGAAGAGCAGAAAGTCAAGTATCGTGAACCAAGTATACACTGCTATCGGGATCCGGCGACAATCAATGAGGGCGGGCCGTGGTGGCCCGCCCTCGAGGTGATTCGCAGATGCCCTGTGTGAACGGCGGTCAGGGCTTGTAGGTCAGCCTGGGGTTTCTCGCCGCGGCGACCTCGTCGAGGCGGCGGCGGTAGGCGGTGTGGGGGGCCGACTTGACGAGATCGGGACGGTCCCTGGCCTCCTCCAGAATGGCGCGGACGGCCTCGACGAAGCGGTCCAGCTCCTCCATGGGTTCCGTCTCCGTGGGCTCGATCATGAGGGCCCCGTGGACGATGAGGGGGAAGTAGACCGTCGGAGGATGGAAGCCGTAGTCGATGAGGCGCTTGGCCAGATCCAGCGTGGTCACGCCGTTGGGCAGCTCCTTGTCGCAGAAGACCACCTCGTGGAGCGTGGGGCCGTCGAAGCCCAGCTTCAGGAGGGGCTGGAGCTGAGCGCGGAGGTAGTTGGCGTTGAGCACCGCCAGCTCGGAGGCGCGCTTGAGCCCCTCGCCGCCGAGGGTCTCGATGTAGGCGAGGGCTCGCACCAGAATGAGAAAGTTTCCGTAGAAGGCCTGGACCTTGCCGATGCTCTTCGGGCGGTCATGGTCCCAGGCGTAGCGGCCCTCCCGCTGAACGAGCACGGGCTTGGGCAGGAAGGGTTCCAGGTGGGCCTTGCAGGCCACCGGTCCGGCCCCCGGGCCGCCGCCGCCGTGCGGGGTGGAGAAGGTCTTGTGGAGGTTGATGTGCATGACGTCGGCGCCCCAGTCGCCGGGGCGGGTGATCCCCATGAGGGCATTCAGATTGGCGCCGTCCACGTAGACCAGCGAGCCGTTGGCGTGCAGGAGGCGGCAGATCTCGGCGATGTTCTTCTCGAAGATGCCCAGCGTATTGGGCACCGTGAGCATGATGCCGGCCACGTCAGGGCGCATCCGGGCCGAGAGAGCGGCGAGATCGACGCAGCCGTCGGCGCCGCTCTTGATCTCCTCCACCTCGTAGCCGGCGAAGTGGGCGCTGGCGGGGTTGGTGCCGTGGGCCGAGTCGGGGATGAGCATGATCCGGCGCGCGTCGCCCTTATCCTCCAGGCAGGCGCGGATGAGCTGGATGCCCGTGAACTCCCCCTGCGCGCCGGCCGAGGGCTGGAGGGTGCAGGCGTCCATGCCCGAGACGGCGCAGAGGTGGCGCTGGAGGGTGGCCATCACCTCCAGGGCCCCCTGGGTCAGGGACTCGGGCTGCATGGGATGAAGGCGCGCGAAGCCTTCGAGCCGCGCCACCTCCTCGTTGATCTTCGGGTTGTATTTCATGGTGCAGGAGCCGAGGGGGTAGAGCCCCATGTCCACGGCGTAGTTGTAGGTGGAGAGGCGCGTGAAGTGCCGGACCACGTCCACCTCGCTCAGCTCGGGCAGGAGCGCCGGAGCTTCGCGCCGGGCCAGCGGGCCCAGGAGGGAGGCGGGATCGGCCTTGGGCACGTCGCAGGCGGGCAGAGAGGCGCCGGTGCGCCCCGGGTGGTCCTTCTCGAAGATCAGCTTCTCCTCGATGACGTGGCTCATGAGAGGCCTCCCAGGACATCCGCCATCCGGTCGCAGGCCGCCTTGCTCACGCGTTCGGTGGCGCAGAGGAGATGGCCGCCCGCCAGCTCCGGGTAGTCGCGCGACAGATCGTAGCCGCCCAGAAGGTCAGCCGCGTAGGCGGCCTCGCTGGCCTTGGGGCCTTGCGCGGAAAGCTTCACGGCGAACTCGTTGAAGGTGGGCGCGGCGAAGAGGGGCCTCACGCCCTTCTCACCGAGCTTCGCCTTGAGGTACTCGGCCTTGCTCAGGTTTTGGATGGCCAGCTCCCTCAACCCCCTCCGGCCTACCAGCGACAGGTAGACGGTGGCGGCCAGCATGCAGAGCCCCTCGTTGGTGCAGATGTTGGAGGTGGCCTTTTCGCGCCGGATGTGCTGCTCGCGGGTGGTGAGGGTGAGCACGAAGCCCCGCCGCCCGTCGGCGTCCACGGTCTGGCCGCAGATGCGGCCAGGAAGCTGGCGCATGTGCTGCTGGCGGGTGGTCATGAAGCCGAGGTAGGGCCCGCCGTAGCCCAGCGGGAGGCCGAAGGAGCGGGCCTCGCCGCAGACGATGTCGGCGCCCTGGCGGCCGGGAGGCTCCAGGAGGGCCAGGGAGAGCGCCTCGCTCACCACGACCCCCAGCAGGGGGCGGCGCTCCTGCGGCAGGGCGGAGGCGATGGCTCTCACGTCCTCCGCCACGCCGAAGAAGTTGGGCTGGCCCACGAGCACGGCGCAGACCTCCGCGTCGAGCCGGCCCTTCAGCGCGCCGAGGTCCAGCCGGCCGTCCGGTCCGAAGGGGATCTCCTCCACCGTGAGGCCGATGTGCCGGAGGTAGGTGCGCAGGACCTCGCGGTAGGCGGGATGGAGTGAGCGCGCCACGAGCACGCGCCGCCCCTTGTGGATGCGGTGGGCCATGAGGGCCGCCTCGGCGGTGGCCGAGCCGCCGTCGTAGAGGGAGGCGTTGGAGACGTCCATGCCCGTGAGATCGGCCATCATGGTCTGGAACTCGAAGATGGCCTGGAGCGTCCCCTGGGCCAGCTCGGGCTGGTAGGGGGTGTAGGCCGTGTAGAACTCGCTGCGCAGCAGGAGCTGGTCCACCGCCGCGGGGGTGTAGTGGTCGTACGCGCCCGCGCCGAGGAAGCAGGGGCGGCAGCTGGCGGAGCTGTTGCGGATGGAGCGGCTCACGAACCGCTCCCGCAATTCCGGCTCCGGAACCGCGGGGGGCACGGCGAGCGGCTCCTTGAGCCGTGCCTCGGACGGAATGGAGGCGAAGAGGTCCGCCACCCCCTTCACGCCGGCCGCGGCGAGCAGGGCTCGGACGTCCTCGTCACTGGATGGGAAATAGCGCATGGGAGATCCTCAGTGGGTGACTTCGGCGACGTACTTCTCGTAGGCCGCCGCGTCCATGAGCCCGCCGAGGGCGCCCGGATCGGAGAGGGTCATCTTCAGGATCCAGCCCTTGCCGTAGGGGTCCTGGTTCAGGAGTTCCGGGTGGTCGGCGAGTTCGGGGTTCACCTCGGCCACCGCGCCGGAGAGGGGCGCGTTCACCTCGGAGACCGCCTTCACGCTCTCCACGCTGCCCATGGGGCTGCCGGCGCTGAGCGAGGTGCCGGGCGCCGGCGCCTCCACGAAGACGATGTCCCCCAGCTCGTGCTGGGCGAAGTCCGTGATCCCCACCGTGCCCTTGGTGCCCTCCACCCGGATCCACTCGTGGGTCTGGGTGTACTTCAGATCGCTCGGGTTGCTCATGGGTCCCTCCGGTCGCTTGGACTGCGGCGCGACGGGCGCCGCACTGGTTTTCCTCTCGGTGACGCCGGGCGAGCGGGCAAGGCCGGCCGGCGTCCCTCCCCTACCCCTTGGGCCGCTTGTAGAAGGGCTTGGGGACCACCTTCGCCGGCACGCGTTTGCCCCGGATGTCCACTTCGAACAGCGACCCCGCCTCGGCGAGCGCCGTGGGCAGGTAGGCCATGCCCAGAGGCCTCTTCAGGAAGGGCGCGAGGGTGCCGCTCGTCACGTGTCCCACCTTCTCGGAGCCGGCGTAGCAGTCGTGGCCGTGGCGGGGGATGCCCCGGTCCAGGAGCTCGAAGGCCACGAGCCTGCGCCCCACGCCCTCGGCCTTCTGGCGCTCCAGAACGGGCCGGCCGTTGAAGTCGCCGGGCTTGCTGAGCTTGAGAATCCAGGCCAGGTCAGCCTCCAGCACCGTGGTCGTGTCGTCGATGTCGTTGCCGTAGAGGGCCATGCAGGCCTCCAGGCGCAAAGTGTCCCTGGCGCCCAGGCCGGCGGGGATGAGACCGTCCGCCCTGCCCGCCTCCAGGAGCGCCCGCCAGAGGGCCGGCGCGAAGGCCGGCGGGCAGTAGATCTCGAAGCCGTCCTCCCCCGTGTAGCCCGTGCGGGCCACCAGGCAGCTCTCCCCCAGGACGGTGCCGTAACCGTACCAATAGTACTTGATGGGCGACAGCTCCAGCCCCTTCACCAGGGGCTGAAGGATGCCCAGCGCCCGCGGCCCCTGAATGGCGATCTGGGCGGTTTCGGGGCTGCGGTTCGTCACCTTGGCGTCGAAGCGCCCCGCCTGCGAGAGGATCCAGGCATAGTCCTTCTCGGTGTTGGAGGCGTTCACCACCAGCAGGAAACGGCTCTCCCCGTCGTTGTGGACGAGCATGTCGTCCACGAAGCAGCCCCGCGGGGTCAGAAGTCCGCTGTACTGGATCTGCCCCACCGCGAGTTTGGAGGCGTCGTTGCTCGACAGGAACTGGACCAGATCCAGGGCCTGTCTCCCTTCGATCCAGACCTCCCCCATGTGGCTGACGTCGAACAGGCCGGCCCGGGTCCTGACCGCCGCGTGCTCGTCGAGGATGGAGGTGTACTGCACGGGCATGTCCCAGCCGCCGAAATCCACCATCTTGGCGCCGAGGGCACGGTGTTCCCCATTCAATGGAGTCTTCTTCAACTCGGCCATGGTCCCCTCCGTAAGCCCCCCATCTTAGGACCGAACCGAAGGAGGGTCAATTGAAGGGGACCGCCCAAATTCCGCGATGGAATCGCACTCGTAGGAGCGCCGCCCCCGGCGCGACGGACCGTACGCGGGCACCGCATCCTGGTCGCAGGGTCACCCGGTTCGCGGCGAGGCGCCGCTCCTACGCAGGCCTTGAGGCGCTATCGCGGAATTGGGGGACCGGGGGGCTAGGAAACCAGGGGACTAGGGGACTAGGAGACTAGGGGACTAGGAGACTAGGGGACTAGGGGACTGGGTAATTAAGGCCGCTTCGCGTCTCGCGCCCTGGTCCCCGCCTCACTCCTCCGCGGGTTCGTAGAGGGTGCGTCGCTTCTTGGGCGTGAAGCCCGCGTCGGCGATGAGGCGCCGCAGCTCCTCCTCGTTGGTGCTGTTGCGGCATCCGGCGCTGGCCACCACGTTCTCCTCGATCATGATGGAGCCCATGTCGTTGGCGCCGAAGTGGAGGGAGACCTGCCCCACCTTGAGCCCCTGGGTGACCCAGCTCGCCTGGATGTTGTCCACGTTGTCCAGGTAGATTCTCGACAGGGCCAGCACGCGCAGGTAGTCCACGCCGGTGGCGGGCGCATCCTGCAGGGGGGTCGTCGCCCCCGGCTGGAAGGTCCAGGGGATGAAGGCCGTGAAGCCGCCCGTCTCGTCCTGGAGCTCCCTCACGTGCTGGAGGTGGATCAGGATGTCCTGGGAGGATTCGATGGAGCCGAACATCATGGTGGCGGTGGTCCTGAGCTTCTGCCGGTGGGCCTCCCGATGCACGGCGATCCACTCCCTGACCGTGGCCTTGCCCCTGGCCATCCGCTGGCGGACCCCGTCGGAGAGGATCTCCGCGCCGCCGCCGGGGATGCTCCCGAGTCCCACCGCCTTCAGGCGCGCGATGACCTCGGCCACGGGCATCTTGTAGAGCTTGGAGAAGAAGGTGATCTCCGGGGCCGAGAAGCCGTGGACGTGGATCTTCGGGAAGCGGGCCTTCATGGCCCCCAGCATCTCCTCGTAGAAGCTGAAGGGAAGCTCGGGATTGTGGCCGCCCTGGAGCAGGATCCCGGTTCCCCCCAGATCCACCGTCTCCTGAATCTTCTGCAGGAGCGTCTCCACGGTGTGGACGTAGCCCTCCGCGTCGCCGGGCCGCCGGTAGAAGGCGCAGAAGGTGCAGTTCGCCACGCAGACGTTGGTATAGTTGATGTTGCGGTCCACGATGTAGGTGGCGACGTTGTCGGGGTGCTTGCTGGCCCGGACGGCGTCGGCCGCCTGGGCGAGCTCCAGGAAGGGGGCCCGCTCCAGGAGCAGCAGCCCCTCCTCGGGGCCGAGCCTGGCCCCGTCGAAGACCTTATCCAGAACGGCCGTCACATCCAGCGGGTGCGAGGCAGCCAAGGCGCTCATCGGTGATCTCCTCCTTCAGGGCCAGGGCGACGAACCGGCGAAGCCCCTCCACCTCGGCCCCGCCGAGGGGGTAACTGAGGTGGTCGGTGAGGTAGCGCCGGAGGGTGTCGGGGGGAAGGTCCAGGCTCCGTGCGAACTGCTCCACGATTTCCTCCAGGTGCTCCATCCCGTAGGCGTGGGACCTCGCCAGCACGGTTTCGGTCTCTCGGGTGCAGGCGCTCCTCCGGCCGGCCCAGACGGCGAAGACGAAGGGCAGGCCCGTCTTCCGGTTCCAGAGCTCGGCCAGATCGTAGCGGTGCCACCCTTTCATCGCGCGCGGCAGGGTCAGGGCCGGGTCGCCGATCACCAGGGCCGCCTCCTCGGGGCCGAGGGCGGTCGGCGGTTCGGCGACCTCTCGGTAAGTGGGCTCTTGGGCCACGAGATCCGCCAGGAGGATGCGCGTGAGCGTCTGGGATGTCCTGCTGGCGGCGTGGAGATAGACCGTTCGGACCCCCGCCACCTCGCCCCCGCAGAGAAGGAGCACGGAGGTCACCTCCCGGCGGGCGCCCACGCACAGCGGCGCGGCGAGCACGAGATCGCGCGAGCGGGCGAACTCGATGGAGGGGATGAGTCCCAGGTCCGCCTCCCCCTTAAGGACCCGCTCGGCGCACCGGGACGGAAGGTCGAAGGAGACCTCCCAGTCTGGCGGATGGAGACCGGCCCTGAGCCCCCAGTAGAGCGGGGCGGCGTTTAGGAAGCCCACGGCGGATACCTTCACGGCGATACTCCCTCCACGCGTGACCAGAGCAGATACAGGGCGTAGTTCGCGCTCAGCTCCATGACCGAGGCCCTATCCAGGGGGAAGAAGAGCTTGCGCGCCCACTCCCCCTCGGGAGTGCCGGCGGCCACCCAGACGGTGCCCTCCGGCTTTTCCGGCGAGCCCCCCGTGGGACCGGCCACTCCAGTGGTGGCCACCGCGCAGGAGGCGTTGAAGCGGGCCCTGGCCCCCCGCACCATGGCCCGCGCCGTCTCCTCGCTCACGGCGCCGTGCCGCTCCAGGATCCCCGGAGGAACCCCCAGCAGGGAGGTCTTGGCCTCGTTCGCGTAGGCCACTACGCCCCCCTGGTAGTAGCGCGAAGCCCCCGGGACAGAGACGATCTTGCGGCTCACCAGGCCGCCCGTGAGGGATTCGGCGCAGGCCAGGGTCCAGCCCTTGGCCAGCAGACGCCCTCCCAGGGACTCGGCCAGGCTCTCGCCTTCCAGGCTCACGAGGTGGCGGCCGTAGCCGTCCCGGAGGGCTTGCCGAACCCGCGTTTCCAGCTCGGGCAGCTCCTCGGCCGGCGGAGAGGTGAGAGTGAAGGTGATAGCGAGGACGCCCAGAGAGGGCAGGATGGAGACGGCCACGCCGGGCAGGCCGTACCAGGGTTTGAGGACCGGTTCCGCCATGGACTCCGCGAGTCCGGCCACGGTGGCCCTCACGACCACGACCGCCGGACGCTGAGGGTAAAGGGCCTTTAGTCTGGGGATGACACGGTTCTCCAGCATCTCCTCGAATTCGGTGGGCACGCCGGGCAGCAGCACCAGGTCGCCCCCTCCCGCCTTGAGCCAGGAGCCGCAGGCCAGCCCTTTCCCGTTCGGCACCGGTTCGGCGCCGTCCACCACGAGCGCCTGCCTCCGGTTCACCTCGGTGAGCGGGTAGCCTCTGGATTCCAGACGGCGCCGGATCTCCTCGATCCACCCGGGGTCCTCGTGGATCCCGAGCCCCAGGAGGCGCGCGGCACCCTCGCGCGTCAGGTCGTCGCCCGTGGGGCCCAACCCACCGGAGGTGATCACCACGTCGCACGTCGCCAGCGCCGCCCGCATGGCCGCCTCGATCGCTTCGACGCGATCCTCGACCCGGGCGAGCAGGACCACTGGAATTCCCATTTGGGTCAGGCGCGCCCGTGCCGCCGGCCCGTTGGCGTCCCGGCGGGCGGGATCGGTCAGTTCCGATCCGACGAGCAGCAGGGCGGCCCTAGCCACGACCGCCGCCTCCTTCCTGCGCGGCGCAGCCGCTCTGGGAGGCGGCGAACACCCCCAGGTAATCGCTGCGCCCCTCCTCTTGAAGGAGCTCCGCGATGGCCTCCATGGTGCGCCGGGCGATGGTCTCCGGGAGCGTGTCCCCGGGGAAGGTGATGGGTTCGCCCACGCGTAGCGTCACCCGGCCGGGCCTAGGATAGCGCCGTCCCGGCGGATAGGCTTCCCGGGTGCCCACGATGGCCACCGGCACCACCCTCACCTCGGCCCTGGAGGCGAAAACGCCGAGACCGGGTTGGGGATCGAGGAGACCGCCCGTATTCGACCGGCGCCCCTCGGGGAAGATGGCCACGGCCCGGCCGTGCTTGAGAAGGCCCAGGATCCTCCGCGCCGCCGAGAGCTGGAAGGCCGCGCCGGCCTTCACAGGGACCACGTCCATGAGGCGCGAGAAGGTCTTGACGATGGGCTTCTCGAACTGGTCTTCGGCCATGACGAACCAGAGGCGCCTGCGAAGGAAGCACCCCAGGATGAGCGGGTCCGCGAAGGAGAAGTGGTTCGCCGCCAGGAGGAAGGCGCCCCGCGGCGGGACCCGCTCCCCTCCCTTCACCCTGACGCGGAAGTAGAGCCTGAAGAGCGGCCAGAAGAAGGCCTTCGCACCGACGTACGAAACGGCCTTCAGCGCGGATTTGAAATCACGAGGCGCCATGGCTCCTCCGGCCCAGTAGCGTACCGCCGGAGGGCCAATCGGGACAAGGGGGAGATGCGAACCCCAATTCCGCGATAGCGGCTCAACGCCTGCGTAGGAGCGGCGCCTCGCCGCGATCCGGGTGACCCTGCGACCAGGATGCGGTGCCCGCGTACGCTCCGTCGCGCCGGGGGCGGCGCTCCTACGAGTGCAATTCCATCGCGGAACTTGGGTGCGAAACGCGAGTCACGCGGCGCTGGCGAAAAGCCCAAAGTCAACCCGTCTGGGGAGGCGGGCCTCAGCTCGATTCACACCTTGCTCGCCTCACCCAGGAGACGCCTGCACGGCCTTCTTTCCCTAGTCTCCTAGTCCCCTAGTCTCCTAGTCTCCTAGTCTCCTAGTCCCCTAGTCCCCTAGTCCCCTAGTCCCCTAGTCACCTAGTCTCCTAGTCCCCTAGTCTCCTAGTCTCCTAGTCCCCTAGTCCCCTAGTCTCCTAGTCCCCTAGTCCCCTAGTCCCCTAGTCCCCTAGTCCCCCAGTTCACGCTCCTTCCTCCTGGACAGCCCACCCCCGCACCTCTACAATGCTCGGGGAGGAGCCCATGTGCGGTATCTGCGGGGAGGTGGGGTTCGGCGAGCCTTCCCTCGTGCGCCCCGGTACCACGGAGAGGATGGCGGAGCAGATCGCCCACCGCGGCCCGGACGGCGAAGGCTTCCTGCACGAGGCGGGGGTGTCCCTGGGGCACCGCAGGCTCTCCATCATCGACCTCACGCCCGCCGCCGCCCAGCCCATGGTCAGCCCCGACGGCCGCTACGTCATCGTCTACAACGGAGAGATCTACAACCATCCGGAGCTGCGCGCCGATCTGGAGCGCCTCGGGGAGACCTTCTCCACCCGGTCCGACACGGAGGTCCTCCTTAGGGCCTTCATGGTTTGGGGAAGGGATGCGCTGAACCGGTTCAACGGCATGTGGGCCTTCGCCCTGTGGGACCGCTCGGAGCGGAAGCTCCTGCTCTGCCGCGACCGCCTCGGCATCAAGCCCCTCTACTGGTCGAGGGTCAGAGACGGGCTGGTCTTCGCCTCCGAGATCCCGCCCCTCCTCCGGCACCCCGAGGTCAGCCGGGAGCTGAACCCCCGGGCCCTGGCCGAGCAGGTGGCCTGCCGCTACGTCCTGGCCCCCCGCACCTTGCTGAAATCGGTGCAGAAGCTGCCTCCCGGCCACCTCCTCACGGCCTCCGCGGAGGGGATCCGCATCTCCCCCTACTGGCGGCTGCCCATCGGCGACCGGATCCACAAGATGGGGGAGGCGGAGGCGCTGGAGCGGTTCCGCGAACTCTTCGAGGCCTCGGTCCGGCGGCGCCTCATCTCCGACGTGCCCGTGGGGCTCCTGCTGTCGGGCGGCGTGGACTCCTCGGCCCTGGCGGCGGCCCTGCGCCAATGCGGCCAGGAGCGCATGGCCACCTTCACCGTGGCCTTCGAGGAGCAGGGCCACGACGAGAGGAGCTGGGCCAAGGCCGTGGCCCAGCAGCTCGAGACGGACCACCACGAGGTCACGATCACGCCGGAGCGCTTCGCGGACTCTCTGGGCACCGTGCTCTCCCGCCTGGACGACCCCGTGGCCGACGTGGCCGTGATCCCGCTCTACCACGTGTGCGGCCTGGCCTCTTCCAGCGTGAAGGTGCTCCTTTCGGGACAGGGGGCCGACGAGGTCCTCGGGGGCTATCACCTGGACCGCGTGCTCAGGCAGATCCGCTCCATCGTCCTGCTCAGGGGGCTCCCCGGGGCACGGGCGGCGGCCGCCGCCATCGCAAGGCGGGACCACAAGAGGGCGCAGCTGGCCCGCTGGGAGGAGATCCGGCGCGCCGTGCCCGGCCAGCTCCCCGGCAAGATCCGGTATGACCTCACGATGCCCCTGCCTCCGGCAACCATGAACCGGCTCCTGAAGGACTGCATGCCACCCCCCTACGACCGTACGCTCGATGCCTTCTACACCGAGGTGCCCAGCCACAGAGGCCCCCTGGACGCCATTCTCTCGACCCTCTGCAAGGGTTGGCTCCCGGACAACCTGCTCAACCACTCCGACCGCATGTCCATGGCCCATGGCTTGGAGATGCGCGTCCCCTTCCTCGACGTCGATTTGCTCACCTTCTGCTTCCATCTGCCTCAGCGCCTGAAGATCAACCGAGGGATCACCAAGTACCTGCTCAAGCGGTATGCCGTGAAGGCGGGGATCCCCCACGGCGTGGCCTACCGCAGGAAGCTGGGCTTCCCCGTGCCGTGGAACGGCTGGATCCGCGGCCCGCTGAAGGGCTTCGTGGAGGAGACCCTGGACGGCGCCGACTGGATGGCCGACTACTTCCACACCGCCGAGGTGCGCCGGGTCTTGCAGGAACACCTCGACGGAAAGGACAGGGGTCTGCTCCTCTGGAACCTCGTGGTCCTCGCCCACTGGGGCAGACGCATGCTCGCGGCCTGAGGCCGGCCCAGGCCTTTGGCCTGAGTGCTCACCTCCAGGCCGCCAGAGATCGCTGACAGGCCAGGGGAAAAGGGGCGGCACCTCGCGGGCACCGCCCCTCATTTCTCGGCGCGGTCCGAAAAAATCCTACTCCAGGCTCAGCGTGACCTCTCCGTCGTTGCTGACGACGCGGGCGAGCAGGCCGGTGCCGAGCTGCCTGGCGAAGGGGACGAGCTGGGCGAAGAGGGCCTCGGCATCCACCGGCCCCTTGCCCTCGACCTTGAGCCCCGACAGAAGGGACTGAACGGTGGAAAGGGGCACGGAGATTCGGGTCCCCTCACCGACCTCGCCCTTGTCCCTGGCCTGCAGCACGAAGTTCGTGGGGGCCTTGCCGGGCCTCGGCTGGGCTGAGGGGGCAAAGCCGACCGTGACCGAGCTCTTGCGGCCGTGCTCCTCCACCGTGAAGAGCTGGCTCTCCCCGCCCTTGTTCTCCTTCTTGAGCGCATCGAGCACCTTGCCGAGGTCCAGCGTGACCTGCTGGCCCTCCACGCGGCATCCCCGCAATCCCTTTTCCACCTTGTGCTGGTCGAGGAATTCGAGGACCTTCAGGGGCATCTCGATGACGGCGCCGTCCCGCTCACCCTGGATGCGGAACTGGACCACTTCGTCGGACCTGCTCTGGGCCAGAAGCGGCAGGGCGGCGGACAGAAGCGCAGCGACCAGCACGGCGACGAGACCGCGACGAACCCATTGGATGGCCATGGTGTCACCTCCTCACCTCCTTGTACGCACGGGAAGGTAGGGAGGTTGCCGGGTCCGCCCCTCGTCACTCCTTCTTCGTCTTGAAATCCTTGCCGAGCCAGCCCTTGGCGAGGATGAGCATGACGGTGGAGGCCATGGCGATGCAGGCGTAGATGAACCACATCATCTCCGGATGGACCGGTCCCTTGGCCGGGCAGTAGCGCATGAGGAACCAGCCGGCGTAGAGGCCCGTGATGACCTTGGTGAGGAACCAGGGGAACTGGGCCACGCCCATGTAGGCGCCGGTGCGACCCTTGGGGGCGATCTCCGCCGCGTACTGCAGGAAGCGGGGTTGCCACATGGCTTCGCCCACGGAGGTCACGACGAGGTAGCCGAGCAGCAGCCAGATCCGGCCGTTCGGGGTCGCGTGGATGGAGAGCAGGAAGGTGGGGATGGCCATCACGAAGGTGCCGGCGATCATCATGTTGTAGACGTTCCGCTTGCGCGTCAGGGCGGCGATGGACGGGGTGAGGATGAAGATGAGCGTGGGGTTGATGAAGTTGACGAAGAACTCCATGTAGTGGTGCCCCACGCTGCCCATGGCCCTGTAGACGTACTGCGGCAGGGTGAGCCAGTTGTGCGCGAAGAGCGTCTGCACGGGGATCAGGCAGAAGATGAAGAAGGCGAACTTGGGGTCCGCCAGCGGGTGGTTCCTGATCCAGTACCAGGCCCTTTCGATCCACGGCCTGCCCGCCAGTGCGGCCTTCTCGGCCGCCGCTTCGTCCAGCTCCTTCTGGTCCTTGTCGGCGCTCTCCTTTTCGTGGACCTTCCGGTAACCGGCCACGGCGGCCAGCGTTTCGCGCTCCACCCGCTTGGTCAGAATGATGAAGAGGAGCAGGAGCCCCAGCCCCGTGAGCCCCACGTAGGTCCAGAAGACGCCGGGGATGTCCCACTTCATGCGGATGGGCGGGGAGATGAAGCCGGGCAGCGCCCCGCCGAGGTTCATCAGGGCGTAGAGCATGGCGTAGCCCATGGCCGCCGTGCGCTCGTCGCAGTACTCCCGCACGGCCGTGTACGCGGCGGGCTGGTAGAGGCCGTATCCGAGCACCACCCCCATGATGCCCAGCACCGTCGTCCAGAAGAGCGTCCCCTGGGCGCCGGGGAAGAGGCCGACGGCGGACACCATGATCAGCCGGCCCACGAGCATGAGAAAGACAGACAAAATCAGGGCCTTGCGGACCCCTATCTTGTCGGCCACCCCGCCGAAAAAGAGCATGGAGAGAGTGATGCCGGCCGTGAGGAAGCTGACCATCCAGTCCGCGTGCAGGTCGTTCATCCCCACGAACCGGTTGCAGAAGAGGGCCAGGAGCGACAGCCAGCCGAAGTAGATGAGCCCCTCGAGGAAGTAGGAGACATTCACGGCCCAGAGGGCCCTGGAGGCGTGGACGAGGTCGATGAAGGGCTGGACCACCTCGCGAAACGGTGAAAGCTGGGGATCTTCGGCGGCTGCTGGGGTCTTCGCTTCCTCGCTCACGATGCCCACCTCCTCCATGGGGCAACCCCTCGCCGGCGCCCGCCGGAAAGGCCCCAAGCCGGCCACTCTAGCATGACGGCATCGCTCGCCGGAAGCTCGGCGCGCCCGCCGAAATTCCGCGATGGAGGCGCAACCCCTCTGTAGGAGCGGCGCCTCGCCGCGATCCGGGGGAACCCGCTGAGACGATGCGGTTCCCATGAGCGGCCCATCGCGCCGGGGGCGGCGCTCCTACGCGCCAAATTCCATCGGAGATCCAGAAGCTGTTGGACCGGAAGGGGTAGCGTCCAGCGCCTGATGACCCTTGGCGGGCGAGGGCGCCCGCCCCACTGCCCGAACCTCTTCTTCTCTAGCGTCCCACAGCCTCCTGATACCGGTGCAGGTTCCAGAGCACGCGCGCCGTGTAGATCCGCGTTTCGCGGTAGGGAATCATGGCCACGAACTCCGGTTCATCCTGGGCGCCGAAGGCCTCGATCCACCCCGCCACGATCTCTTCGCCGGCGTTGTAGCTGGCCACGGCGGGGGCCGTGGGAAAGCGCTTCGCCAGGGTACCCAGGTAGCGTATGCCCAGCTCCAGGTTCACCTGGGGATTCATGAGATCCGGCGAGGAGGGGTCTCCTCGCGATGGCCCGGCGAGGTCCTCCGCCGTATCGGGCATGAGCTGCATGAGGCCTTCGGCCCCCGCTGTGGAGAGGGCCCGCTCGTCGAACCCGCTCTCCTGGCGGATGACGGCCAGCACGAGGGCCGGCGCGAGGCCCACCCGGACGGCCAGGGGGCGGATCCGCCCCAGCTCCCGTGCCGGATACTCCACCGCCAGGGCTTGCGGGGGGATGGCCAAGCGGTCGGGGACTCCGGGGAAGGAGATCCGGAGGATGGCCTGCGCCGAGGCCTGACGGCCGGCCCTGGCCAGGAGGGTGGCCATGGTGAGGGCCGCGTCGGGATCCTTGCGGTGCTTCCGATAGTAAGATTCGAAGGCCCGCGCGGCGTCCACCTCCATGCCCGCCAAGTCGAGGCTGCGGGCCAGGGCGGTCTGGTCCGAAGCGAGGGAGGGCTCCCATGGCGAGGGCAGAGCCGGTACCGGGGTCGCCGGCAGCGGAATCCCCATCCCCTGGAGCGCGAGGCGGGCCTGCCAGGCCCAGTAGCCCGCCGGGGATTCGGCCAGGCGGACCAGTCCGCCGATGGCGGCGGGACGGTCGCCCGTGCGGAGGGCCGACCGCGCCGCCCAGTAGGCCGAAGGCCCCTCGTAACCGGCGTCACCGCGGCCCGAGGCGGCTCCGAGAAAGAGCCGCCCGGCTCCGGCGTAGTCCCCGAGCCGGAAGAGGCACCAGGCCCGTTTGTAGGAGGTGGAGACGGCGGTGGCGGCCGATCCGGCCATCCCCTCCGCGTCACCGAAATCCCGCGCGGCCTCCTCGAAAAGTCCGTGCACGTAGGCGGAGGTTCCCATGCAGTGAAGGGCCTCAAGCTTGAGGGCCCCCTCGTCACCCGCCTTCTCCAGCAAGGCCCGGCATCGCGCCACCACGGCCTCGTGGTCCCCCGTCCGGAGGAGGGCCCAGGCGGCCTTGAGAGAGGCCGCAAGGCTCTCCTTATTCGGTCCGAAGCGCGCCAGCATGCGGTCGGCGGCCTCCACCGTGGCCGCGTTCTCCCTGAGGGCATACAGAATGGAAACCCTCAGCAGGGCTTCCCGCTCCGCCGCTTCACCCTTGAGGGCGGGGCCGCCGATTGCGGACAGCACCTGAAGGGCATCCTCCCGGCGGCCCGCCGCCAGAAGCCTGCGGGCGAATTCGAGGGCCTGCGCGGGCGATCGAAGCGGCAGCTTGGAGACGCCCTCTGCCGCCAGCCGCCGCATGCGCTCGCCGGAGGCGCGGCCGTACGGGCAGGCGGGCCTCTGGTAGAGGGCACGGTAGAGGGCGAAGGCCTGCCGGCGGCGGCCCATCCGGTCGAGGAGCGAAGCGAGCTCGAAGTTCGCTTCGTCCTGCTCGTCCTTGGGAAGGCGCAGGGCGAGCAGCCTGCGGTAGGCCCGCGCCGCAGCCGCGGGTCTTCCCGCGTCGCTCTCGGCCTCGGCGAGCAGCTCGAGGGCGCGGCGGTCCAGGTCGTCCGGATGGGGGGCTCCCAGGAGGCGACGCGCCTCGGAGGCGGCCTCCGATGGCTTGGCCAGCTTCAGCAGGCACTCCCCGAGGAGCAGACGCCCGTAAGGGGCCAGCGGGCCGGACGCGTCGGCCGTCTCCCGCAGGGGCGCCTGCGCGTCGGCGGCGTGGTCGCACAGGAGGGCCATGCGGCCGTAGGCCAGCGCCTCGGTCCGCAGGCGCTCGCCCTCGGGCTCCCCGATCCAGAGCTGCTTGAAGAGCGCCTCCGCCGCCGGCCACTCCCCGGCCCGCCTCAAGTGAGCCGCTTCCGCCAGGTTGCCGGAAGGGGCTTCGCTCCCTGCCGCGGCCGCGCGCGGGACCGCCGTGGCGCCGAGCGCGAGCAGAGCGGCGGCCCAACGCAGGAGCGCCCGGGAGATCCCCCGGGCGCCCCGATTCGCAGAGCCGGCCCTGGGCCGATGCTCTCCCGTTTGCATGCGCCTCCCGTCAGAAGGAGACGTCGTAGACCGACGGCTCGGCGGTCTTGATGGCCACCGCCTCGGCCAGAACGAGGGGCACGCCGCGGTGCATGAAGTGGACCGCCGCCTGCACCTTGTTGTGGTAGAACTGCGCCTCGCCGTTCTCCTTCAGGAAGGCATGGTAGGCCTTCTTGTCGGTGGTGTCCACATCCTTCTCGCGGCAGATGGCTGAGAGCCGCTTGCGCGCCATGACCGCCTGCTCCAGCAGGAGGCTTCCGGCGAAGACGTGGCCGATCATGTCCAGCAGGGAGACCGCGTTGGAGAGCATGATCAGGGGAGCGTCCATCCGGCTCTGGAGCATGTTCATGACCGAGGTGAGCTCCTTCAGGGCGGCGCCGAGGTGCATGGCCGAGGCGCCCAATTCGGTGTCGGTGACGTTGTCCTGCACCGCCTCCGCCACGCGCTGGAGCAGGGTCTTGATGGGCTTGCCGTCCTGCATCCTGAGCTTGCGGAAGCAGAGGTCCAGGGCCTGGATGCCGTTGGTCCCCTCGTAGATGGGGGCGATGCGGGCATCCCGCAGGTACTGCTCCGCCGGGTACTCCATGGTGTAGCCGTAGCCGCCGAAGCACTGCACCGCCAGATCCGCCACCTTGACGCCCCAGTCGGTGCACCAAGCCTTGCAGATGGGCGTGAGGAGTTCGAGGTAGCCCTGATGCAGGTTGCGCTCCTCGCCCTCCGTGATGCGCGCCATGTCCATGCTCCAGGCCGTGAAGTAGAGGAGCGCCCTCATGGCCTGGACGTAAGACATCTGGGTGAGCAGCATGCGGCGCACGTCGGGATGCTCCACGATGGGCACCTGCGGGCCGTCCGGCGAGCGGTCCTTGAAGTGCTTGCCCTGGAGGCGCTCCTTGGCGTAAGCCAGGGCGTGCTGGTAGGCGGTGGAGGCCACGGCCATGTTCTGCAGCCCCACTTCGTAACGGGCCGCGTTCATCATCTGGAACATCTCCGTCATGCCCTGGCTCTCTTCGCCGAGGATGACGCCCTCGCAGCCGTCGTTGGCCCCGAAGACCATGGCGCAGGTGGGTGAGCCGTGGATGCCCAGCTTGTGCTCGATGTTGCCCACCGCCACGTCGTTGGGTTCGCCGAGGGAGCCGTCCGGCTTGATGCGGATCTTGGGCACGATGAAGAGGCTCAGCCCCTTGGTTCCGGGAGGAGCGTCGGGGGTTCGCGCCAGCACGGCGTGGATGATGTTGGGCGCCAGGTCGTGGTCGCCGGACGTGATGAAGATCTTCTCGCCCGTGATCTTGTACCTGCCCTCGCCGGTCTTGACCGCCCGGGTCTTGCTGGCCCCCACGTCGCTGCCGGCGCCGGGCTCGGTGAGGCACATGGTGCCTCCCCACTGGCCGCTGTAGAGCTTCTCGCAGTAGAGGGACTTCATCTCATCGGTGCCGAAGGTCTCGATGAGGTGCCCCGTGCCCCGGCCCAGGATGAGGGTGAGGCCGAGCGCCACGTTGGCGCCCATGATGAACTCGTTGACGGCTGTCCCCACGCTGTCGGGGAGCCCCATGCCCCCGAGCTCCGGATCGGCTGAGGCGCCGATGTAGCCGCCCGCGGCCACGGTTTGATAAGCCTTGCGGAAGCACTCGGGCATGATGACCTTGCCGTCCACGAAACGGGCGCCGATCCGGTCTCCCTCCTCGTTGGTCGGGGCGAGCTCGCCCTGGGCCAGCTTGAGCGCCTCGTCGAGGATCATCTCCAGGTCGGGGCGTTCGAAGGCGCTGTAGCGCTCCGAGGCGAGCACCTTATTCAGCGGCAGCCACTCGAACAGGTTGAACTTCACGTCTCGCAGGTCGTCTTTGTAATCCATCGCTCACGCCTCCATGCCCGAGCCGGCGGGGACGGCCGCCGCTTCTTCGGACTCTGTCACCACGATCCCCCGACCCTAAGAACTCGCTCATCAGGTTATTGTGCACCCTCCCCTTGGAGCCGGCAACCCGGCGGCTTCCATGCCAAGTGTAAGTAAGTACATACTTGCGGTCAAGTGCCGAATGCGTTACCTTGCCCCCCGTCGTCGCATCTCTGAGCGCATACGGCTCCGGCGGTAGGAGCCCCGAGGAGATCCGTCATGGAATTCGACATCCACCTGCCCGAAGGCTTCCCCGAGAAGTACAGGGAGGCCGTGGTCCGGGCGGCGGAGATGTGTGCCGTCAAGCGCACGCCGGAAGATCCCCCCGCTTTCGAGACGCGCACCCTACCGGCCTGAGGCAAACGGCCCTTGGGGATTCGCCCGCCCCGGTGGTAGCCTTCCCTTTGGCCCCCCGGGGGCACCCGGATCCGCCGGCCCCGGTGGCGGCCTCCCGCACAGGAGGCATGCATGAAGCGACTGGCTCTCACCGCCGCACTGGCCACACTGTTCCCGCTGCTCCTTCCCGCGACCGCCCCCCCTCCGCCTCCGGACAAGGCCTACTACGTCCCCCACTACAGCGACCCCGTCCTGGACCAGATGGAAGCGGCGGACCGCAAGGCGGCGGAGGCCAGGGAGGCGAAGACCAGGGCCATAGACGACGCCCAGGAGGCCCTCGCCAAGCAGGAGGAGGCGCAGCGCAAGGACCTCACCTTCGACATGAGCAAGATCGCGCGGCCCTCTTCGCCCGCCGACTTCAAGGTGCAGGGCTGGCATTTCCCCCCGGTCGCCCAGTACCTCACGGGCACCTGCTGGTCCTTCTCCACCACCTCCTATTTCGAGTCGGAAGTCGAGAGGCTGACGGGCCAGAAGATCAAGCTCAGCGAGATGTGGACGGTCTACCACGAATACCTGGAGAAGGCCAAGCGGTACATCGAAACCCGCGGCCATTCGGTCTTCGAGGAGGGCTCGGAGTCGGAGGCCCTTCCCCGCATCTGGAAGATCTACGGCATCGTCCCCGAGTCGGCCTACCCCGGCGTCCTCAGCCCCGACGGTCGCTACGACCACTCCCAGATGCTCAAGGAGATGCAGGACTACCTGGCCTACTGCAAGGACCACGACTGCTGGGACGAGGCTCAAATTCTGGACACCCTGAAGCTGATCATGAACAAATACATGGGCGCTCCTCCCACCAAGGTGAAGTGGGGGGGCCGGACCTACACGCCTCAGCAGTTCCTGACCGAGGTGCTGAAGCTTCAGCTCGATGACTACGTGAGCTTCATGTCCACCGAGTCCGTCCCCTTCTGGACCCAGGGCGAGTACAAGGTGGAGGACAACTGGTGGCACGACAAGAGCTACTACAACGTGCCCCTGGAGGTCTGGTACGACGCCCTGGTGAAGGCCGTCAAGGCGGGCTCCACCGTGGCCATCGGCGGCGACGTGAGCGAGCCGGGATATTCCAGCGCCAACAAGATCGCCGTCATCCCGAGCTTCGATATCCCCCGGCGCGACATCAACCAGGATGCGAGGGAGCTCCGGTTTGAAGACGGGGCCACCTCGGACGACCACGGCATCCATCTCGTGGGGTACGCGCGCATGGGCGGCCACGACTGGTTCCTCATCAAGGATTCGGCCAGGGCCTCGCGGCGCGTGCCGCCCGACGGCTACTTCTACTACCGCGACGACTACGTGAAGCTCAAAATGCTCACCTACATGGTCAACAAGAGCTTCGTGAAGGACGTGCTCGCCCGCTGCACCCCCGCCAAGTGAGCCGGCGATGGAGGGACGGGCTCGCCCTCTCCCACGGCACCGTGGGGGGCGAGGCCGTCCCCCTCCCCTCGCCACGATTCGCGCCTCCCCCGGCTTGCGGCGCGCTCCGTTGACAGCCCGTCCGGCGGGCGATTACACTCGCTTCAAAGGGGGTTCACCATGAAGCCGCGGACCTTTGGAGCCTTTCTCCTCGGTGAGAGCTTTTCCCGGACGTCGCTGGGCGAGGTCTTCCGGGCCGTGCCCCTGGATGGCCCTCAGGAGCTTCGCCTCGTCTTCGTGCCCGCGCCTGCGGTGGTCAAGGCGCCGGAGGCCGTCAAGCTCATCCAGAGAAATGCCAAACAGTGGTCGGGCGTGCGGGATCTTCACACGCTCAACCTGATGGCCTCGGGCCTTGTGGACGGAACTCCCTACGCGGCCATCGAGCACTGCCCCGGACGCCTCCTCTCCGACCTTCTCGAAAGGAGCCGGGCCGAGGGGCTGCCGCTCGCTCACGACCAGTCGGTCTACCTGGCCGAACGGCTGGCCGGAGCGCTCCTGTCCCACTCCGGCGGCGGGCTGTTCCACGGGGCCCTCTCTCCCGAAAGCGTGCTGGTGACCTTCGAGGGCGAAGTGAAGGTCGTCCCCGGCCTCTGCCGCGACCTCCAGACCACCCCCTTGCTGGCCGACCCTATCCTGCAAACACTCCTGGGGCATCTGCCCGGAAGCCTGGCCGGAGGGAAGCCGGCCCGTCCCAATGCGGACATCTACGCGCTGGGAGCCATCTTCTTCCAGCTCTTGCTCAGAGAGCCGTTCCACACGGGGAGCTATCCCTTCGACGCGGAGGCGCGCATCGGCGAGGCTGAAAAGGGCCTCGGCCCCAGCGATGCCCTCCCGGGAAACCTCTGTGCCATCCTGAGAAAGAGCCTATTGCCGGACCAGCCCGGGGCCTACACCGAGCTGGCCTCCATGAAGGGGGACCTGGACCAGCTCATCGCCTCGGGAGAGTATAGCCCCACTACCTTCAACATCGCCTTCCTCATGCACTCCCTTTTTCGGGGAGAGGATGAGGCCGACGCCTCCACGGACGAAACCATGCGGACGCTGGACCGCGCACCTTACCACCCCAAGTCGGAGCCGAAACCCGAACCGGCCCCGGCGATCCCGGCGGCTCCCGCTCCGCCCGCGCCGATCGAATCCCAGCCGGTTGCTTCCCCGACCGTCGAGGAGTCCACCTTCGGCCTCGAACCGGAGCCCAGCCGCAAGGGACTCTTCATCGGCCTCGGAGTGGCAGCGGCGCTGCTGGTGGTGGCCGGTCTGGTCTACGTGGCCTTTTTCAGGCCGAGGGGTCCCTCCAAGGCGGAGATCCAAGCCCAGCAGCAGCTCGCGCAGATCAGCGCGGAGCGAAGCCAGTTGAAGGCACAGCAGGAGGAGATGAACAAGAAGATCCAGGACCTCCAGCAGGAGCGCGACGCCCTCCTTCAGAAGTCCCAGACGGCCAAGACGACCACGGAGAAGGCACAGGCCCAGAAGGCCCTGGAGGAGGCCCAGAAGCGCCTGAAGGTCCAGCAGGAGGCCCAGCGGCAGCTCACCGAATCCAGCGCCCGGCCGGCCGAGGGATCGACCCACCCAGCCGCTCCGGCGAAAGAGTCCGCCGCCCCTCCTCCCGCACCTGCCCCGGCGGGGAGCAAGGGATCGCCCTCCGCCGGAACCGCCTCGCCAGCCGCGTCGGGATCTCCGGCCGAACCTGCGACGGCTTCACCCGGCACCAGCCCTGCTGCAGCGAAGACCGGGGCGGAGGCCCCCCCCGCAAAGCAGACCAAGGCCGGCGATTTCGTGGAGCTCTGGGCCGTGGATGCGCGCCCCAAACAGATCGGAGAGCCGTCCATCAAGGCCACGCCCATGGCCATCCAAAATGGCCTGCACGGAACGATCTACGTGCAGGTCACCATCGACGAGACGGGGCGCGTCACCGACGCGAAGATCGTCCGGGGGCTGACCCCGGACTACGGGATGAACGAGGCCTGCCGCGAGGCCGCGATGCGGGTGCGCTACTCCCCGGCGCTCAAGGACGGCGTCCCCGTTAAGACCAACCTGACCTACCCCATCGTGATCCGGTAAGAGTTACAGATATGAAAGGGAGGGGCTTTGCAGCCCCTCCCTCGGCTGTTAATTGATCGCGGAAACCACCCGCTCTATCAGCGCGTGAAGGTTACGCTCAGGGATTCTCCCCCGTCGGGGTTCTTCACCGTGAGGATCACCGGTACGCCGGGCGGGATCATGGCCTTCAAGGCCTTGCCGCCCTTCGCCACCACGAGCGTGGTGCCCTTCGCCACGGAATGCGGGACGGCCACGTTGTTGATGTACACCGTCGAGCCGCGCATGAAGCCAAGCCCGAAGACCCGCACACGGAAGGGCCCCTTCTTGGCCTGGACCTGGCCGTTCAGAGCGGGGTTGGATACGGTGATGGTAACCGGGACCGAGGCCGTGGAGCAGGGGTCCTCGTCCGAGCTAGCGCTGTTACCCAGGGAGTCGTAAGCCGTGGCGGTGATGTTGGCCGACTCATTGAGGCCGCGGGCGTCCCAGACGATGGCCCACGGCGGAGCGGTGGCCGAGCCCAGATAGGTGCCGTTGACGTAGAAGTCCACGCGAGTGATCGTAGCGCCGGCCGTGGTCACCGGATTGGCCGCGATCGTGATGCTCGCGTGGCCCACGGTTCCGGCCGCCGGGGAGGTAATCTGGACCCAAGGAACCGGGTGAACACGCACCGTCACCGAGCTGGCGCTCACCGTCTGTTGGCAGTTGTCGGTGACCGAAAGGGTGACCGTAAAGCAGTTGGGCGTTCCCGAACTGGTGCTGGTGCCTGCGTTGAAGGCATGTTGCGGATTGTTGACGGTAGGGGGAGGAGCCGTGGAGCCATCGCCGAAGTCCCAGGTGTAGCTGTAGGGCTGTAGGCCCCCGGTTACAGAAGCCGTAAAATTCACCACTGTTGGATCAATACCATCCAAGGTGCTGGCTTGGATAGAGACCGTCATAGGGGTGCTCACCGATATGGTGAGGGCAGGGCCCTGCCCCGTGGCTCCGGCCGCGTCACGGACCGACAGTACGGCAGAGTAAGTGCCCGGCTTGAGGTATGCGTGGCACGTGGAGGCATCTGAAGAGGTAGCACCGTCTCCAAAGGTCCAGAGGTAGGTATAGGGTGGCGTGCCATTACTGGCGCCGCCGGTAAAGCAGACGTTGAGCGCGGCAAGCCCGCAGTTGACGTCGGAGGTGGCGGTGACGGAGATCAGCACCGTGACCGTGAGGGAGGCCGTGGCGGTGGTGTTATCCACCGTATCCGTGACCGTCAAAGTGGCCACGTAGCTCCCCGCCTTGTCGTAGGTGTGGTCCGCGGTGGTCAGGGTGTTGGCCGTCAAGGCGCCTGTATCTTTGGCCGTACCATCACCGAAGTCCAGGGTGTAGGTCAACGCGTCGGCAGCGTTGGTCCCCTGGGCCTCAAAGCTGAAGGTCATGGGGCTCGCCGCCACCACCGGCGAACTGGCGGTGAAGGTGAGGATCGAGGTGGCCTCGGGTACTCCCTGTTCGGCCACGGCCCTCACGCGCAACCCGGGGCGGAGGAGTTCGGAGACCGCGAAATGTAACCCGTCCGCACTGAAGTAGGCCCCGTCCGAAGGCATGCCGGCGTCCCGGGTGTCCACCGCCAGCGGGTAGCCGGTTGCTGCGGCCCCTTCAAGGCCCAGCACCACCACGAAGGGTTGGCCCCGTTGGACTTGGATCGGGCTGTTCAGGGCCACGCTCGCGTACCCCGAGTCCTGCGCACTGCCCGACTGCTTCAGCAGCAGGTGCTGGGGCCGTCCACCCTGAATGTCCCGATAAATTCGGATCGTGTAGCTCGCGCCCGGCTCGGGGAGCCAGAATTCTACCGCCTTGAGAGCCTCATTCCCGCGGGCCACGTAGCGCTCGGCGGCCCAGGCTCCCGGCCGGCCGAACCCCGCCAGCCGGTCTGGCCCGGCGTAATCCTGAAGGTAGAGGCTCTCTCCTCGCGAAGCCGCGCGGAATCCCGTGATGGCCGTGGCGGCCGTACCGATGCCCGCGGAGCCGTAGGCCACGTACCCGATGCCACCGTCGCCCCAACTCGGATCGCCGCTGTAGACCAGCCAGGCGCCCTGTCCGGTACCGAGGGCATCGTCGCTCCAGCCTAGGATGACCACGGATCGGTCAGCCGCGGCCTCACCCTCATAGCTGAGCACGCTCCTGCCATCGTAGGTCGCAAAGCCCGAGAATCCGCTGGCCATGAGCGAGAAAACCGGCGTCCCGCCCAGGAGAGCCTCCTGGATAGCCCGATCACCGCGGGGCAGAGCCCGCCAGCCTTCGGGCACCATCCGCTCGCCCGACAGGGTCTTCAGCCCGACCTGAGCCCAGAGGTTTACGGCCGACGCCACGCTTCCCGGCGCATCGTGTCGGAAGGCGCTTGCCGCCGAGGGATCCGGGATCGTCGCGCTGCCCTGGAGCTGGAGAGCCACGCCCGTCCAGAGCGCGGAAACCCAGGGATCTGACGGCTGCTGGCCCAGCGCCTCGAGGCGCGGCAGCGGGGCCCCGGCCCGCAGGTCGAAGGCGGCGGGCATGGTCCGCTCCGCGCCTCCCTGCACGGCGGACTGGAAAGGGTAAATTCCCTTGGAGGCCAGTCCCGAAGAGGAGGTCGCCGACGGCAGCGGAGCAAGGCCGACGGCAGCCGGCTCAGCCGGACCTGCCTGCACGGGAGCGAACCAGAGGAGCGCCCCCAGGGCCAGAAGGGCCGATGCGAAACGGACGAGGCGGGTACCCCCTCTCCCTTTCGCGGTCTCGCACAACCCGCTTACACGGTGGGCCTCTGACATGCCTGCCTCCTCTTCCTAACCTCGATCTGTAGGACTCCCAACCCCCTGTTGTGGTTACTCAACCTGCTTCGCGCACCAGCTGACAAGGAGTTCTTTAACCACGATTATCAAATTACATCCCCGCGCTGGGATAGTCAAGAGCTTCAGGGAAACACACAAAACTCCCTCGCATTCCACAAAAAAGAGCGGCGACATCGACCTCTTGCATGGAGCCGTTTCCCAGCTCGCACGGCCTCGGTCAACCCCGGAGAGCCCTCCCCTCCCTGGTTTCGCCCCGCCTGGGCCCCGGCGACGTTTCGGAGGGAGGGACCCTGCCAGCCGAAGTTGCACCGATGAAACGCCCATGAAACAACGTGGGCCTCCTTGGTCCGTTCTGATAGACTCGCCGGGAGCATGGAGGCGGACCTTGGAGGCCGAGCCCGTCCTGCACTGGTGGCATTCCCCCAACAACCGGCCCCTCTCGGACCTGCTCCTGGAGGAACTCCTGCTCGATGAAGCGGGCCAGGGATCTCTGAATCTGCTCACCTACGCCTGGGCCGGGCCGGTTCTCGTGCTGGGCTACGGACAGAACCCGGAAGGGGTGGTGGACCTGGACTTCTGCGGGCGGAAGGGCATTCCGGTATTGCGGCGGAGCACCGGGGGAACGGCCGTCTACCACCACGGAGCCCTCTCGCTCTGCCTCTGTCTTCCGGCCTCCCACCCTTGGGCGCAAGGAATCCAGGGGCTCTACGACGCCTTCGCCGGATCCGTGCGCACCGGGCTGGCGGCCGCCGGAATCCTCACGGAGCGGCTGGCCGTCCGTCCGCCCTCTCCTACGGTCCGCTCCCCCATCTGCTTCGAGGACCACCGCACGGAGACGCTGCTCCTGGGGGGCCGGAAGGTGCTGGGGTGCGCTCAGGCCCGCAGGAACCGGTCGGTGCTGGTGCACGGCACGCTCCTCTTTCGCCTGGATGCCGAGGTCCAGGCCCGGATCTTCGGCGTGCCCGCGGCCCGCATCGAAGCCGCCATGGGGACGCTGCCCTGCCCGTCGCCAGAGGGCGCCGACGCTCTCGCCCCGGCGCTGGCCGGGGGAATAGCCTCTGACCTCACCTCCCCTCTGAAGCCCGAACCCGCGCTGCTTCCCCTCCCGCCAGGGTCCGAGGCGCGGGAGACCGATCCGCGCTGGGTGATCGTCCCCTAGTCGGTCGCCCACCGGGCGTACCCCGGCACCGCCACGGCAAGACTCTTGCTTACAAAGGGCAGGTGGTTGCGTCCGAGGGGGGCTCCACCCCGGATGGACCGGAATCGAAGAGGAGAGCGCGAATGCCGAGGAAGATCATTCACCAGGCCGTGACCGAGCGGCTGGAGATACTGGACAAGGACGGCAGGGTGGACAAGACCCTCCTGCCGGACCTCTCGGATGACCAGTTGCTGACGCTCTACCGCATGATGATCCAGATGCGCAAGCTGGACGAAAAGGCGCTCAACCTCCAGCGACAGGGCCGCACGGGGACCTATGCCTCCCTGCGCGGACAGGAGGCCTGCCAGGCGGGTATGGCCCTGGCCATGGAGCCCCAGGACTGGCTCGTCCCCTCCTTTCGAGAGCACGGCATCATGACGCTCAGGGGCATCCCCGCGCACCTCATCTACGCCTTCTGGAAGGGCGACGAGCGCGGAGACCTGTTCCCCGAGGGCGTGAACTGCCTGCCGCCCTCCATACCCGTGGGCAGTCAGCTGCTCCACGCGGCGGGCGTGGGAATGGCCCTCAAGCTGCGCCAAGCGGCCGCCGTGGCGGTGGGCTTCGCCGGCGACGGAGCCTCCTCGGAGGGCGACTTCCACGAGGCGCTGAATTTCGCGGGGATCTTTCAGACCCAGACCGTGTTTCTGATCCAGAACAACCAGTGGGCCATCTCCGTGCCCTTCAAACGCCAGACGGCCGCCGACTCCATCGCCCAGAAAGCCCACGCCTATGGCATCCAGGGCATCCAGGTGGACGGGAACGACGTGCTGGCGGTCTACGCCGCGGCGAAGGAGGCGGTGGATCGGGCCCGCTCCGGCGGGGGGCCCACGCTCGTCGAGGCGCTCACTTACCGCATGGAGAACCACACTACGGCGGACGACGCCATTCGGTACCGCCCCGCAGAGGAGCTCCTCTACTGGAGAGAGCGCGACCCCATCGACCGAATGCGGAAGTTCCTCGTGAGCCGAAAACTCTGGAACGACAAGAAGGAGGTCGCCCTCGCCGAGGAGGCCGCGGCGGCCATCGAGGCCGAGGTCGAACGGCTGGAGGCCATGCCCGCACCCTCTCCGGTAGAGATGTTCGAGACCATGTACGCGCAGATGCCCTGGAACCTTCAGGAACAGCGTGACGAGATGGCGAGGGAGGTGGGACGATGACCCGGCAACAGGCGGCGGCGAGCCAGCAGGAACGGAGCCTCAGGGCCGTGGAGAGCCCAGCCGAGCGCCTGACCATGGTGCAGGCGATCAACCAGGCCCTCAAGGCGGAGATGGAACGGGACGAGACGGTCCTGGTCCTGGGCGAGGACGTGGGCAGGGACGGGGGCGTGTTCCGGGTCACCGAGGGGCTGCTCGATGCCTTCGGTAGCGAGCGGGTGATGGACACGCCGCTGGCCGAGAGCGGCATCGTGGGCTTCTCCATCGGCCTGGCCGCGGCGGGCTTCCGCCCGGTGGCGGAGATCCAGTTCATGGGCTTCCTCTACCCCGCCCTGAACCAGCTCTTCGCCCACGCGGCCCGGATGCGGAACCGCTCCAGGGGCCGCACCCACCTGCCCATGGTGGTGCGCATGCCCTACGGCGGGGGCATCCACCCGCCGGAGCACCACTCCGAGTCCTATGAGGCGCTCCTAGTGAACACCCCCGGCCTCAAGGTGGTGGTCCCCTCCACTCCGTACGACGCCAAGGGGCTCCTGGCCTCGGCCATCCGAGACGAGGACCCCGTCGTCTTCCTGGAACCCAAGCGCATCTACCGCGCCTTCCGGGAGGAGGTCCCCTCCGAGCCGTACACCGTCCCCATCGGCAAGGCCAAGGTCGTCAAAACGGGCACGGATCTAACGATCATCGCCTACGGCTCCATGGTGCGGCAGGCCCTGGAGGCCCACGACGCCTTGGCCCGCGACGGGATCTCGGCCGAGGTGGTGGACCTTCGGACCCTCAGCCCCGTGGACGCGGGGACCATCATCGAATCGGTGACCAAGACGGGCCGGGCCGTGGTCGTCCACGAGGCGCCGCGGACGGGCGGCTTCGGGGCGGAGATCGTGGCCCTCATCAACGAACGCGCGTTGGTTCACCTGAAGGCCCCCGTGGAGCGGGTCGCCGGGTACGACGTCGTCTTCCCCCACGCCCTGCTGGAGAACCACTACCTCCCCAACCGCGAGCGGGTCGTGGCCGCCGCCAAGCGCGCGCTCGAATTCTAGTGCGCTGTCCCAGTGATAGGTTCACCATGGAAGCAGGCGACGGACAGCACACGGAGGGGTGCGGGGAGGAAGCCTCCCCGCTCTCGGCCCGATGCCCCGCGAACACCGCTGCGCGCCGAGCGTGCTAAGGTAGGTACCGAGCAATCCATGAGGAGAGGCCGAGGATGTCGCTTGAATTCAGATTCCCCGACGTCGGGGAGGGGATCCACGAAGGCAAGATCGTGCAGTGGCTGGTCAAGGAGGGCGACGCGGTAGCCGTGGACCAGCCCTTCGTCAAGGTGGAGACCGACAAGGCCGTGGTGGACCTGCCCGCTCCCAAGGCCGGCGGCGTTCTGGCCCTGCGGTTCGCCGCCGGGGAGACGATCCACGTGGGAGACGTGATCGCCGTGTTCGGTGCCCCGGGCGAGAACGGCGCCAGGGCATCCGCCGCCGCGGCTCCGGCGGCTCCCGCCCTTCCAGCCGCGCCCGCGGTCGTGCCTCGGTCCGCCGCTCTTCCCCCATCGCACTCGGGGAAAATCCTCGCCACTCCCCACACGCGGGCCTACGCGCGCAAGCTGGGCGTGGACCTCGCCTCGGCCGCTCCCACCGGCAAGGGCGGCCGCATCACCGACGAGGACGTGGACCGCGCCCTGAAGGGCTCCACGACCGCCGGCTTCCAAGCCGCGCCGGCCCCGCCGAGCTCCGCTCCCGCGGCCCCCTCGGCGCCGGTCGAGATCACCGAGGTGGGCCCCGTGACCCGAGAACCCATCTCCCACCTGCGCAAGGTGATCGCGGAGGCCATGGCGGCGAGCAAGCGCACCTCCGCCCACGTGACCCACGTGGACGAGGCCGACGTCACCGACCTGGTGGAGCTCTACCGCAAGGTGAAGGGCGCCGTGGAGGCGAACGGCGGGACCAAGTTCTCCCTCATGCCCATCTTCGTCAAGGCGGTGGTGGCCATGCTCGAGAGACACCCGCTGCTCAACGCCAGCTACGACGAGGCCAGGGGGGAGATCGTCCTCAAGCGCTACTACCACATCGGCATGGCGGTGGATACGCCCGACGGCCTCATCGTCCCGGTGCTCAAGAACGCCGATCGGAAGGACATGCTCGAGCTGGCCCGCGAGATCGCCGACGTGGCCCAGCGGGCGCGGGAGCGCCGCCTCTCCCTCGACGAGCTCAAGGGCGGCTCCTTCACCATCACCAACATTGGGCCCATCGGGGGCCTCATCGCCACGCCCATCATTCACCAGCCCGAGCTGGCCATCGCGGCCTTCTTCGCCATCAAGGAGAGGCCGGCCGTGGTGGGCGGCGCGGTCGTACCGCGCAAGCTCATGAACATCGCCATCAGCTTCGACCACCGCATCATCGACGGGGCCGAGGGGGCGAGGGCGGCCACCGACCTGGTGCGCCTGCTCGAGAACCCGGGGCTCCTCATGGTCAGTCTGTGAGGCGACCGAACCAGATCGGGTGACATGGACCACGGGGGAAACGCGGGATCCCTCCGGGATGGCCCCTCCTGGGTCCGATGATCTCCCGGCGGGCCTCGCCGAAGCATCTTTTCAGAGGAGAAAGTCATGGTCGTGGGATCCTTTAGCAAGGGCTGCCAAGTGGCCGTCATCGGCTCCGGACCGGGCGGCTATCTGGCCGCCATCCGCCTCGCCCAGCTCAAGAAGGACGTCCTCCTCATCGAGGCCGAGAAGAGCCTGGGCGGCATCTGCCTCAACGAGGGGTGCATCCCCAGCAAGGCCATGATCCACGCCGCGGATTTCGTGGAGCAGACCCAGTTCGCCTCCAGGATGGGCGTGACGGTCAACGTCGTGGGCGTGGACCTCGGCAAGCTCGTGGACTGGAAGGACCAGATCGTCAAGAAGCTCACCGACGGGGTCCGGTTCCTCTCCACCAAGAACGGCGCCGACATCCTGCAGGGGCGCGCCCGCTTCCTCAGCGACCGCAAGCTGGAGGTGGCTACCGAATCGGGACCCCAGCTCGTGGAGTTCGAGCAGGCGGTCATCGCCACGGGCTCCATCCCCTTTCCGCTCCCCGGCTTCCCCGTGGACGGGGAGAGGGTGATCGGCTCCAAGGAGGCACTCACCCTCAGGGAAGTGCCGAAGAGGCTCGTGGTGATCGGCGGTGGCTACATCGGCCTCGAGCTCGGGTCGGTCTACCGGCGGCTGGGCTCGGAGGTGGCCATCGTGGAGTTCTTCCCCGAGCTCCTCACCCAGCACGATCCCGAGCTGCGCGAAGTCATCACGAGAAGGCTCAAGAACCTGGGCATCGAGCTCTACCTTGGCCAGCGCGCGATGGGCTACAAGAAGGGACGCCCCAACAAGGTGCGCATCCAGGGCCGCGACGACAACGAGACCCTGCTGGAGGCGGACAAGATCCTCGTCTCGGTGGGCCGGGTTCCCAACGTGGAGGGGCTCGGGCTCAAGGAGGCCGGTGTTCAGCAGGAGCCCAAGGGCTTCATCCGGGTCAATCATCGCATGGAGACCAACGTGCCCGGCATCTACGCCATCGGCGACGTGGTGGGCGGGCCGCTGCTGGCCCACAAGGCCTACCGGGAGGCCAAGGTGGCCGCCGAGGTGATCGCCGGCGAGGCCTCCGCCTTCGACAACGTGGTGATCCCCGCGGTCATCTACACCGACCCCGAAATCGCCTGGGCCGGCCTCTCCGAGATGGAGGCCAAGGCCCAGGGCTACAAGGTCGTCACGGGCACCTTCCCCTTCCACGCCTCGGGCCGCGCCATGACCCTCAACGCCACGGAGGGCTTCGTGAAGACCGTGGCGGACGCGGAGACCAAGCGGATCCTGGGCGTGCACATCGTGGGAGCGGACGCCAGCGAGATGATCGGCGAGGCGGCCCTGGCCATCGAAATGGGGGCCTTCCTGGACGACCTGAGCCAGACCATCCATCCCCACCCCACCATGAGCGAGGGGCTCCTGGAATCGGTGGAAGCCGCCCTCGGCGAGGCCATCCACGTGCTGAACCGGTGAGGGACGCTGGCTAGGCGCCGGAGGGATGATAGATGATAGAGGGATGATAGATGATAGATGATAGATGAGGGAGCGTCGCCGTCGGGCGACGGCTCCCACGACGCACGGCGCGAGGTTCTGGGAGCGATTGCCTTATCGCGACCGGTCGCCGCCGGGAGGCGCCTCCCACAAGAAGAGCCGAAGCCCCGGCTCTGGTTCCAGGTTTCTGCCTGCCTCGGTGTTCCTGTGGCTCGCTTTTTTCAATTCGCCATTCGCCATCCCAAAACCCCAGTTCTTTGTGCCTTGGCGTCTTGGTGGTGAATCATTTTCCGCTCTCCGAATTGTCCGCTCTCCGAATTCCGAAATCCGAATCTCGCGTGCTATACTCCATCGCTCATGTGCGGGATCATGGGGCTCTACGGACTTCAAGACGCCGCTATTCCAGCCTGCGAGGGCCTCTTCGCCCAGCAGCACCGGGGGCAGGATTCGTGCGGGCTGGCCACCTCCGACGGGGAGACGCTCCATCGATTTCGGGGCATGGGGCTGGTCCGGGACGTGCTGAAACCCGAAGTTCTGCACACCCTTCAGGGGAGCTCCGCCGTGGGCCACGTCCGGTACCCCACCCAGGGGGCCGCCCGCATCGAGAACTCGCAGCCCCACCTCTTCGTGAAGGAGGGCCGGCCGCTTTTCGCTCTCGCCAGCAACGGCGACATCACCAACCTCCCCGAGCTGGGGCGCGAAATCGAGGCCCGCGGCTACGTTCTGGAGGGCACCAACGACGCCGAGGTGATCGCCAAGACCATCGGGGTGTGGGCCTTCGACGACGGGTTGGGCCTGGAGGCGGCCATCCGCCGGTGGATGGAGCGCGGATCGGGGGCCTACTCCACGGTGTTGCTCACCCCCACCGAACTCTACGCCTTCCGCGATCCGCACGGATTTCGCCCCATGTGCACCGGCGAGAAGGAGGGCGGGGTGGTGGTGGCCAGCGAGTCGGTGGCCCTGGACATTATTCGCGCTCGGTTCACGGGGACCGTTGAGCCGGGCGGCATCCTCCGCTGGGGACCCGACGGTCTGAGTCGTCTCCGCGGCGTCGAAGGCGGCGCCCGTCACCACTGCATCTTCGAGCACATTTACTTCGCCAGGCCCGACAGCCAAGTCTTCGGAGAGTCCGTGTTCGATGTCCGCCGTCGCATCGGCGAGGCCTTGGCGGACGGAGACGACGTGGCGGCAGACGCGGTGGTGCCGATCCCCGACTCGGCCAACTACATCGGCCTCTCCTACGCGAATGCCAGGGGGATTCCGCTCGTCTTCGGACTTGTCCGGAACCATTACGTGGGGCGCTCCTTCATCGCCCCGGACCAGGTCATGCGCGATGACGCCGTGCGCCTGAAGTTCAACCCGCTGCCGGGCTTCTTCCGGGGGAAGAGCGTGGTCCTCGTGGACGACTCCATCGTGCGGGGCACCACCATCCGCAAGCTCGTACGGATGCTCCGTGAGAACGGCGCGCGGGAGGTCCACCTCCGCATCGGCTCACCGCCCATCCGCTACTCCTGCTACTACGGGATCGACACCCCGGACCGGGAGCGCCTGGTGGCCGCCCACCGGGCCGCCCCCGAAGTGGCGGACCAGCTGGGCGCCAACTCCCTCCGCTACCTGAGCCTGGAGGGCCTCCGCTCGTGCGTGCGGAATGCCAGCCACTTCTGCTACGCCTGCTTCACCGGCGCCTACCCCGCGGGCTGCAAGCGCGCCACCCAGGAAGCGGGCTGCTGATCCCACTCTCCCGGAACCTTTTCGCCCCTCCAGGGTCTCATGGGGCGGAGGGCGTTGAGATGGTGCCCGAAGCGGTATATCTTGGGCCCATGGACAGGACCGAGCGCGCTCAATCCATGCCCGTGACGGTGCGCGATGCTGACGGGCGAGATGTGCTCCGATTTCGCGAGGGGGACGAGTCCGCCTTCGAAGCGCTGGTGCTGCGCCACGAGCGCCAGCTTTACCAGATCGCCCTGCGCATGCTGGGGAGGCGGGAAGACGCCATGGAGGCGGTGCAGGAGACCTTTCTCCGAATCTTTCGATCACTGAAGGATTTTCGGGGCGATGCGGCCTTCCGGACCTGGGCCGTGGGAATCCTTCTCAACCTTTGTCGAAGCAGGATCGTCAGCGGGCGGGAGAGGATGCGGCGAAGGGAGATGGCCCTGGTCAAGGCGGATGACGAGGGCGAGATGAACGCGGTCGATCCTCCGGACCGGCGTCCGGACCCAGAGGCCGAGGCCCTTGGCGGCGAGCTGCGGCAGGCCCTGGAACGCGCCCTCGGCCAGGTCTCGCCCGAGCACCGCGAGATCCTCATCCTTCGGGAGATCCAGGGCATGGAGTACGAGGAACTGGGGCAGGCTCTCGGCTGTGCCCATGGAACGGTGAAGTCCAGGCTTTGCAGGGCCCGGCAGGCCCTGAGGGAGGCCCTCGAGGGCGTCTGGCCATGAGGTGCGAAGAATTCCTTCGGGTGATGGATGAGGACGGCCCCGTCCAGTCGGGCGACGCCGGGGCCCACCTGGCCTCCTGCCAGGCGTGCCGGAGGGCCTTCGACGAGTTCCTCTCGGTGCGCGGGGAGTTCCGGGCGATGAGCGACGGGGAGGCTCCCGCCGATCTGCACGGCCTCATCATGGCCCGCGTGCGGGCCGAGCCGGAGAGCGGGCCGCGGCGGGCGGGACGCTCCCGCTGGTTCCGCGCCGCGTGGGCGGGCCCCATCGCGGCGGTGGTCCTCTTCGCGGCGCTCGGCGGATGGGCCGTTCTCCATGAACTCCAGCCCTTCCGTAAGATGGCACGTCTCCCCGCGCCGCCCGTCGCCCGTCCCGCGCCCCAGACCGAAGCCAAGGCCGAGGCGCCTCGGGAAGCAGCCGCACCCATGGATCGGGCCGCCGGCAAGGCGGACTTGGGCCAGCCTTCCGCCCAGGGGATGAACGAGGGCCGGCCGCGGGAGGCGGCACCACCGGCCCGCCCGGCGGAACCGCCCGGGCCGGGGCTGGCGGCTCCCGTTCCCCTCGCAGGCGGCCCCTTCCCCGCCACCGGGGAGTCCAGGCGGAGCGCGCCCCCGGCCGCCGAGGGTCCCCTGGCCCAATCGGCCCCCACGGGTTCCGCCGCCCCCCACAATCCCACCCAACTGGAGCAGGAGGAGGACGCCGCCCAGGGCATCTTCTATGTCCTCTGCTCTCTCCAATCGGAGGACAACGGGAGCCCCATCGTCGTGAGCCTCCCGGCGACGGCCGCTCCCCCCAGCGACACACGCTGGTGGGTGGTCGTCCATCGGAATGGGGGGATCCAGATCACGGATGCCCGCGGCCAAGCACTGGCGGACCCCCAGGGCGGCATCGAGAGCGTGCTGGCCCCCCTGCACCCGCCGCCCGGCCGGTACAGCCTCCGGCGGGCCAACGGCTAGTGTGCTGTCTCAGTGATAGATTCACAATGGAAGCAGGTGACAGACAGCACACGGAGGGGTGCGGGGAGGAAGCCTCCCCGCTCTTTCGGGGTAACAGCCCGCCGCAGGCGGGCGCCCTAGGGGCGGAGCCCCTTGGGAAGTGTTGTGTCCCGGGAAAAGGCCTTTGTAAACACAGGACGGGGACACAACACTAGGCACGGCCGCGCCTACGACTTTTCGGAGGGAAGCTTGGACGCGCCGAGGGTGATCCGGCGTCCCAGCAGCGCGTAGTTCGGGCCATTGTTCACGCCGCCCACCAGCCTGCAGACGGGTTTCCAGCGTGGACCGACGTTCATTATACTAAGGAAGGTGCGCACGCGGTCCCGCAAGAGGCGAGGAGAAGGCCGTGGAGATTCGTCTGCCGTGGGGGGATTCGAGCCTGGCGCTTCAGGTGCCGGACTCCTGGAGGCTGAGCTTTCCTGCACCGGCTCCCTCGCCGGGCCCCCCGGAAGGGGAAGCCCCGGACGAGAGGCAACGCGTGATGGTCGCCCTTCGGCGGCCCATCGGAAGCCCCCGCCTGGCGGAGATCCGCCCCCGACGCGGCAAGGTCCTCCTCATCGTGGACGACAACACCCGCCCCACGCCGGCCCGCCGCTTCCTGGACCTCCTCCTCGATGAACTCGATGGGGCGGGAAAACCCGCGCGCGACGTCCTTCTCATCCCCGCCCTAGGCATCCACACGCCCATGGCCCAGCAGGAAATGGAGGCGAAGGTCGGCGCCGCGAACCTCGCCCGCGTTGCCTGGGAGAACCACGACGCCTTCCGGAAGGAGGCCAATCGCTATTTCGGCGAGACGCGCCGCGGGACGCCCGTCTGGCTGAACCGGCACATCGAAGACGCCGGCCTCGTGGTGCTCGTGGGCATGGTCGAGCCCCATCTCTGGGCGGGCTTCGGCGGCGGCCTCAAGAACATCCTTCCCGGCGTGGCCCACGCCGAGACCATCGCCGCCCACCACGGCATCATCGCGGAGCCGCCCTACCTCTTCAACCGCGTGGGGATGGACCCCGGGGCCAATTCCTTCCGGGAGGATCTGGAGGAGGTGGGCGCCATGGTCGGCGTCCCCATCTTCTGCCTCAACGTGGTGCTCGATCACGCCGGGGCCATCCTTGCGGCCTTCGCTGGAGACCCGGTGGCCTGTCACCGCGCCGCCGCGGCCTTCAACCGCGGCCTCTCGGGCCGTCTGATGGGGCACCGCGTGGACGGCGTCATCACCGCCTCCCATCCCATGGACATCAACTTCAAGCAGAGCATGAAGTGCGTCGGCAACGCCCTCCCCGCCCTCAAGCCCCACGGCGTCGTCATGGGCTTTCTCCGCGCAGAGCGCGGCATCGACGACGTGAAGGTCCCCGAGAACGCGAAGCCCCTCTGGCTCGTGCGGCGGCTCCTGCGCCTTCTAGGCCCCTCGCGCGTCATGAGTCTGCTGGAGAGGGTCCGCCCGGGCCTGAGCGTGGAGGAGAAGTTCCTCGCCTACTACACGATGCAGCTCATGCGCCAGCACGACCTGTTCCTCTACGTTCCCACGCTGGACGCCCAATCGGTCCGCCGCCTCGGTTTTTTCCGGCACACGGCAGAGCCGCAGGAGGTCATCGCCCTGGCTGCACGGCGGCTGCGGAGGAACGCCGAGGTGGCCGTCTTTCCCGAAGGCGGCGCCACCTTCCCCGTCCTTAGGGATTCGTAACCTCCGGCCTCCGCGTGCAACCCCAGAACGGGAAGGCGCTCGGCCAGCGATTCGCTTGCCCTCCCCGTTGTCACGGGGTTAGAGGCTCACATCGCGGCCCACCGAGCTGTGGAGGATGACGAAGGTCTCCGTGGACTGGATCTCCTCGATGGCCTGGAGTTTTTCGGAGAGAAAAGCATAGAGGTCGGGGATGGTTCTGACCACCACCTTCGCCAGAAGGCCGTAGGTGCCCGTCGTGTAGTGGACCTCCACGATCTCGGGGATGGCCCGCAGACGCTGCTGCGTCTCGACGCTGGCCCCGGCCTTGGACAGGATGATCCCGACGAAGGCCGACACGCCGTAACCCAGCTTTTCGTGGTCCAGGACCACTTGCGTTCCCTTGAGAAGGCCCGCCTCCTTCATGCGGCCCACCCTCAGGTGGATGGTTCCCCCCGAGACTCCCAGGGCTCTGGCGATCTCCAGGAATGGAGTCCGCGCGTCGGCTTGAAGGGCCCGCAAGATCGCCCGGTCCACGTCATCGATTTCATAGTCCATGGCCCATACTCCTACAGTGAAATATCAATATATTATATCATATAGTGCCTTTCAATCTATTCATCAGCAAAACAATATGATCGATAACATCATTGCATTTCAGTTACATTAGTGCTAGCATAGTATCATTGCGAACGAGGCTGCGGGTCTTCGGTGCGCCGCGGCATCCACGCACAAGGAGGACACCATGGCCATGCGAGAGGAAGACCTGCCCCTCACCCTCGGAATCCAGCGGATCGAACCCGTCAACCTTCAGGATCCCTCGGTCCTCGCCGCTCTGGAGCAGGCGAGGCGCGCCCTGAGCAATCCCAGGCTATTGGATGTCCTCACCGTCCGGACCGCCATCCAACAGTTTCTCTGCAACGCCCTGGCCGAGATGGGGTTCGTTCACCCCCCCGTGGCCATGCTCTCCGGCTGTACGGACCCCCTGAACCACTGGACCTATCCGGCGCGGCTCAACTATTACGGGGAGGAAGTCTCCGTCACCCAGTCCCTCATCCTCCAGAAGATGCTCATGGTGATGCTCTCGCCCGCCGGCAAAGTCTTCTGGGCCTCGCCGAACATCCGGCTGGAGATGCGGATCAACCGCCGCGAATACAAGTACGCCTCCGAGTTCATGCAGGTGGACTTCGAGCAGCGCGGCGGCACCTACGAACAGGTCCTGGCCCTGGTATCGGACCTCGTGGCGAGGCTGTACGCCCACCTCTCGGACCGCTGCGGGGAGGTCGTCTCTCGCCTGAGGGGAGCGCCGCTTCCCGAGATCGCCTCTCCCCTGCCCCTGTTCGACGCGGAGGAGGCCAAAGCGGCCCGCGGACTGCGCGACGACGACGCCGTGGAGCGGTGGGCCTCATCACAGACGGGAGGACGCCCATTCCTTCTGGTGAACCTCAGGCGGGAAGCGTACGACTGCTTCGACGCCGAACGGGGACGCTTCCTGAATTACGACGTGGTGGTGCCGCCTTCCGGCGAGAACCCCCATCCCGTGGAGTGCCTCTCGGGGGCCGAGCGTACGCGCTCTCTCGTTGACCTGGAGCGGCGGATGCGCGACTTGCGCTATCCCATGGCCTACTTCGCGCCGTTCTTCGAGCTCTTCGCCTCCCTCGACCAGGGCCACGGCGCCATCACGTGTTCCGGCGCAGGGTTCGGCATCGAGCGGCTCACCTACGCCATCCTTGGCCTCAAGGATATCCACGAGGTCTACCCCTTCCCACGGATGGCCGAAGCCAGGATCGCCGTGTGAGCCTCCGCGGGCCCCCCCTGGGAAAGGCCTCGCGCGATCCTGGCCAATCATTCATCCGGTCCATTCGCAGGAGGATGTCTCCGGCGGTCCGGGCTCCTGCTGCTCCTGGCCCGGCCACGCGCCTCACGAAACGCTGAGAGAGAGCCCTCTGCAAAGCTCTGGTCCGCGGGGGGGTGAGCCCATCTTGGACGGCGGGCCTTCGTGACGTATGCTTGCGCGGGTAGGTGCAGACGCGGGATGGCCGCCCGAAAGCGCGGCAACCGCCGCGGATAAGGTCCGGCGGGCAGTTCCCAGGGAGGAGGGTCCATGAACACACGATGCACAAGGCTTCTCGTGGTGGTGGCACTGGCGCTGCTGACCGCGCTGGCCGCCTGCTCCGACAAGAGCTTCGGGACGACCCAGGCGGAACGCTGTCTTCGCGAGTGTTTGAAGGGCTATTCCGTCCGCAACCTCACCATCACGAGCATCCAGCGCTCGCAGGCCGGCGACTCCTACCAGGTGACCGCCAGCTTCCAGGTGCCCTACGACGGGAAGACCGTGGAGTTCAACAACCAACTGTTTCTGATCACCTACAACCAAGCGACCCACAGTTGGCAGACCCTCAACGGCCCGGCCGACAACCCCATGAAGGGGCATATCTGGAGAGGGGACCTGAGGAAATTGAGCAAGGAGAACCCCGACACGACGAGGCAGAAATAGGACTTCTCGTCGCACGCAGGGCCCTCGGCCCTATTTCATCGGGGTGCGGGCCAGTCCTTCACGTTGGCGCTGTCCCGCGCTTCCGGCCCACCCGTCAGCGCCATCACCGATCCCTCCCTAGTACTTGACGCCCCATGCCTGTCCAATACGGGGCGCCCAAGTCCGCCCCACCACCCGGACCTTCCCACTTCGAAGCCCACGGCCCCGTTTCTTCTCGCTCCGGATGTGACGTCTCTGGACGCAACGGAAAGGCCGCCCGAAGGCGGCCCCGTAAGTTCTTGATTTTATTGGCTCCCCGGGAGGGATTTGAACCCCCGACCTAGTGATTAACAGTCACCCGCTCTGACCAGCTGAGCTACCGGGGAGCAGAGCGGAGCCAAGTGTACCCAATCCCGCCCTTCCGGTCAAGGGCGCTGCGCCTAGTTCTCCTTGCGCTTGCTCGGTTTTCGCTTCTTCAGGCTCTCGATGTACTCTCCGGCGTGATCCTTGGCTCCGAGGCCGAAGGCCAGGGCCAGTCCCAGTCCGACGGTGCCCAGCAGAATGGTGAAGGCATTGACGACGATGGAGTGGGCGATCTTGAGCTGGTCGAAGGCCATGAAGAAGGCGAAGACGATGATGGCGTAGCGGATGACGAGGCCCACGATATCGCCCTCGAAGCTCCTGTCGCTGGCGAATCCGCGCTGGGCCATCTCTCCGACCACCCTGGCCAGGTAGAAGCCCAGCCCGAGCACGACGAAGGCCACCAGGACGTTGGGCAGGTACAGGATGAGGCGGTCCACGGCGTCGGCGATGAGGGGGAGGTGCATCAGCCGGAACCCCTCCATCAGGAAAACCAGAACGACCACGGCCATGACGATGTTGCCACCGACGCGGGAGAGAGAGTAGGTGGGCCGGCCGGAGTCATCGGCCCTCCCCTCCAGGCGCTCCAGCCCCAGGCGGCTCAGGAGCACGTCGAATCCCACGTCCTGGAGGATCTGGGCGACGAAATCCCCCAGGTAGCGGCCGGCGATGAGGCCGATGATCATCAGGATAAAGGCCGCCAGGATCCCCGGCACCGACGCGGCGACCCCGTTCATCATGGTGCCGAAGGCGCCCGTGATGACGGGCAGGTCCAGGATGTTGAAGGTCGCGCCGAGGACGGGGACCATGATCACCAGAAAGACCATGGTGCCGAGGATTCGGGCGATGTTGAGGGATTTCAGGACCGTCTCGAAGCGCATCCCCTCCACGAACCGGTTGACCCCCGCGGCCAGCGCGAAATTGGTGGTGATCCGTTCGGCCAGCCGGGCCAGGAAGTAGCCCAGCACCAGCACCACCCCGCCCGAGAGCAGGTTCGGGACGTAGGCGAAGACCTTCGTGAACATCCCCTTGAGGGGATCCACGAGGGCCTCCAGATCGAGGCTCTCGAGGAACGCGAGGAGCGAGAACATGATGATGAAGTAGAAGACGAAGTTGCCGAAGGACTCAGTGACGTCGCGTTTCTCGCTCTTTTCCGGCTCCCCCTCCACGGCGAGCGCCTTATCCAGCCTCTCTCCCAGCTCCAGCTTGCGCATCCCCTTCATGACCAGGAATTTCGCCACGAGCGCGACGATCCAGCCGCCCACCAACACGAGGGTGGCCTTGAGGATCTTGGGGATGGCGAGCGTCAGCTTGCCGAGGATATTCTCCTGAAGGACCGAGCGGATGGCCTGATCCCCCAGTACCTCGAGGGCGATGATCACCACGATCAGAAGGAGGATGTAGTAGACCACCGTCTCCACTACCGAGGCCAACCGCCGCTTGGGTCGGTCGCCGGCCTCCGCGAGGGCATCCAGGCCCAGCATCCGGCCCAGCCGCTGGTCAAAATCTTCGGTGATCAGGATCTGTCGTACGATCCGGGCAACGATCTTGGAGATAAACCACCCCAGGATGAGGATCAGGATGGCCAGAAAGAACTTTACGACCCAGGCTGCCCCTGCTCCGAGGAACCCCACCATGTTCTGGGTGACGGTTTCCATAGACTTCCTCCTTCAGGTCCTCCGCCGAAATCCGTGCGAGCAGCCGCTTCGAACCGAGGCCCGGACGCCACCTCTGTCCCTTCGTGACGACCCGCGGGCCTGGGGCCAGCCACCCCCGCCCACCGAAGGTCGTTGCCCGGCCCATGACCGCCACTGCGCCCCTTCGTTGACTACGTGCCGAGCCGCGTCTATGCTACAGTCCGGAGAGGAGAATTGCAAGGGTGAATCGCTCACGAGCAAGACGCCGCGCCCCTTTCCACGGTTGGCGTTCCCCCTTCGGTTCTTTCCTCCGGAGGGAGGAGGCCCGTGGGTAGGCGCAAGCTGGTCCAGGGCATCCTCGGAGCCCTGTTCGTCCTCTTCCTCCTGGTCCTCGTCCTCAAGTTCAAACCCCAGCAGGAGATGCCGGCGCCCGCGCCGCCGCCCGAGGGCGGCCGGGGCGTCGAGGGCAGCATCAGCGCCACCGGATTCCGCTTCGTCGAGGAAAACGGGAGTAGCGTGGCCTACGACCTCACCGCCAAGCGGGTCACCGAAGCCAAGGACGGCGGCAAGTTGCTGGAGGATCCCGTGATCGTCTTCCCCGGGCAGGGGAAGGCCACCGGCCGGAAGGGGAGCTTCGACCCGGCGGCGAAGACCTGTCGGATCTGGGACGACGCCAGGCTGGACCACGCGGGGGGGTGGGAGGCGGCCTCCTCGGCCTTCCGGGTAACGCCGGAAGGGGAGATGGTTTCCGAGGGGCCCGTGCGGATCACGCGCGGGGCCCTATCCGGCAGCGCCGAGCTGCTCCGCTACAACCGCGACAGCCAGATGGCCAACCTGGAGGGGAGCGTCCGCTTTCGTCAGGGGGAATCCACCATGGCCTGCCAGCGCGTGCAGGCCGATTTTAAAACGCACACGGGCCACCTGAGCGGCCCCGTGGTGCTCACGGGGAAGCAGGGCGTCGTGAGGGCGCCCCAGGGCACGCTCCTGCTGGGGTCCGACAACCGCCTCAAGGGGGTTGTTCTGGGCACGCCCTGCGTGGGCCAGGGCCTAAAGGCCTCCTTCACCGCGCGCACCCTCCAGGCGGACCTCGGAAAGGACGGCCAGATTACGGCCATCCACCTCCAGGAGGAGGCGGAGATCTCCACGCCCGGTCCTCCCGCCAGTACGCTTCACACGCGCCTGGTGGATTTCACGCCGCATCCCGAGGTCGGTTGGGACTGGAGCGCCCCCGATCCCCTCGAGGTCGACCGTGAGGGGGCCCTCGTGACGGCCCCCTCCGGCAGGGGCACCCTTCCCGACAAAGGCTCCTGGACCGCCCGGCTCACGGGGCCCGTGAACGGGAAAGACCCCCGCGGCACCTTCTCGGGGGAAGCGGCTGAGCTGACGGCGGAGGCGTGGACGCTGACGGGACACGCGAGAGTGGACCGGGCCGGCGATACCTTGACCGCGGACCGAATCACCCGCCGCGCCGACGGCTCGACGCTGAGCGAGGGGGACGTGCACGGCCTGCGAAAGACGCCGGGGGCACCGGACCTCACCTTCACCGCCCTGCGAGCCGAGGCGGGCCCCACCGGCTACCCCGCCAAGCTAGAGGGGAAGGCCGTTCTCGTGCGGGGAGGAATGACCATCGAAGCCCCCTCGGTGACCGTGCAGGACGCCCAGGACGCCGTGGCCGAGGGCGGCGCCACGGGGCGATGGAAGGAGGCGGCGGGAGGACTGGACACGGTCACCTCCCAAACCCTGAGGTATGATGGGACCCGGCACCGCGCCCGGGCGGAAGGGGAGGCCAAGGTGACCGGCCGGGGCTACACGCTCACGGGGAATCAGGTCACGGCTCTTCTGGACGCCCAGAACCGGCCGATCCGGTACGAGGGAAGCGGGAACTGCCACTTCGATGGAACCGACTATTCGGGTGAGGGTGAACGATTGAGCTACGATCCCGCCACGCGCGTCGGAGAGGCCTTCGGGCCGAACCGAAACGCCGTCGTCGTGCAGAAGAAGCCCTTTCGGCGGGTGGAGGGGCCGGCGGTCCTCTTCGGACCCAAGCGCCTGGAGGTGTCGAGGGGAGCCTCCGCCATGGTCCGGGGAACCCTGGAGGGCGTGCAGCCTCCCAAGGGCCCGCCGCCGCAACCCGCAAAGGGGAAACGCCCATGAGCGCCCGGCGGCAGCAGCAACCCGCCAAGGACGTCGAAGGCGCCGTCGCCGATGCCCGGCCCGCCCCCGCTATTGAAGATTCCCACGAACTCTCCACGCGCGGACTGCGGAAGTCTTACGGCCGCAAGGAGGTGGTGTGCGGTGTAGACCTCCGCTTCCGGTCCGGCCGGGTGGTCGGGCTACTGGGGCCCAACGGGGCGGGCAAGACCACGACCTTCTACATGGTGGTGGGCTTGGTGCCCCCCACGTCGGGATCCATTCTTTTAAACGGGCAGGACATCACCTCCACCCCCATGTTCCTTCGAGCCCGGACAGGTATCGCCTACCTTCCCCAGGAACCCTCCATCTTCCGCAAGATGACGGTGGAGGAGAACCTCATGGCCATCCTGGAGTTCGCGGGGCTTTCCGCCAGCGAGCGGGTATCGCGCGCCGAAGCGGCGCTGGAGGAGCTCAACATCCGCAGGCTCGCCACCGCTAGGGCGTACACCCTTTCGGGGGGTGAACGCCGGAGGGTGGAGATCGCGAGGGCACTGGTTCTGTCTCCTCGCTTCTTCCTCCTGGACGAGCCCTTCGCCGGCATCGACCCCATCGCCGTGGCCGACATCCAGGGCATCATCCTCCACCTGAAGGAGCGGGGCATCGGCGTCGTGGTGTCCGATCACAACGTCCGGGAAACGTTGAAAATCACGGATGAGGCCTATATCATTAGTCATGGTTCCATTTTCCGTCACGGTTCTCCCGGAGAACTGGCCGAGGACCCGGAGGTCCGGAGGGTCTACTTGGGTGAAGCATTCAGCTTGGACTGACCTCTCCGGAGGAGGGATGAGGGCCCTGCCGGCGGTGGATGGGCTTTCGGTCGCCGTCCGGAGGGGTGGTGTTCCGCCGATGAGAGCCGACGGGGAGGATGGGTCCCGCGCGGGGGCCCCACGAGATCATCAACCAGCGCTGGCACGCATTCGAATGGAAGTCCACCGATGAGTCTGCAGCAGAAGCTCTCCCTGAAACTTCAGCAGAAAATGGTCCTCACGCCGACGCTCCAGCAAGCCATCCGCCTGCTGCAGTTGACCCGGCTCGAACTCGTCCAGGAGGTGAGCCAGGAACTCCAGATCAACCCGGTCCTGGAGGATGCCACCACCATCGAAGAGCCCGTCTCCGCCCCATCTGAGGAGGAGGCGGCCCTCCGCGAGACGGCGGAGGAGAACCCCATGGACAAGTACGAGGAGAAGATCGACGTCGAGTCCTACTTCCAGGACTACCTCGAGACCAGCCTGAAGTACCGCGGTACCCAGCGGGAAAGCCCGGAGGAGGCCCCGGACACGGAGCGCTACCTGAGCGCCCCCGAGAGCCTCGCCGAACACCTGGAATGGCAGGTGAGCCTGAGCCGTCTCTCCCCCACTGAGCGGGAGGTGGCCCAGGTCATCACGGGGAACCTCCGGGAGGACGGCTACCTCATGGTGAGTCTGGAGGACGTCTGCGCCGCCACGGGCGCGACTCCTGAAGACGCGGAGTCGGTGCTGCGGGTGGTCCAGCACATGGACCCCGTCGGCGTGGCAGCCCGGGACCTGAAAGAGTGCCTGAGGATCCAGCTCATGGCGCTTGAGGAGCCCGACGAACTGGCCCTGCGGATCGTCGAGGAATTCCTGCCCCTCCTGGAGCGGGAGAGGCCCGCCCAGCTCGCCTCCCGGCTGGGCGTCACGGAGGATCGCCTGGAGGAGGCGCTGGACCTCATCCGCCACCTCGACCCCAAGCCGGGCCTGCGCTACAACAACCCCGTGAACCCCACGATCGTGCCCGAGGTGGTCGTCGAGAAGGAGGGCGACGGCTACCGCGTCCTGCTGAACGAGGACGGCATGCCCCACCTCCGCATCAGCAACCGTTACCGCTCCATGGCGGAGGAGGGATCGGCCGAGGAGAGCCAGGAGACCCTCACCTACCTGAAGGAGAAGATGCGTTCGGCCCTGTGGTTCCTCAAGAGCCTGGAGGAACGCCAGCGCACCATCTACAAGGTGGCCACCCAGATCGTGGAGTTCCAGCGGGATTTCCTCGACAAGGGCCGCGCCCACATGCGCCCCTTGATCCTCCGGGATGTGGCCGAGAGGGTGGGGGTTCATGAGTCCACCGTGAGCCGGGTGGTGTCCAACAAGTACATGCAGACGCCGCGGGGCATCCTCCCCATGAAGTACTTCTTTAACACCGGCATCGGCACCATGGACGGCGGCGACGTCTCCGCCATGCGCGTGAAGGAGCGGCTGAAAAGCCTTGTGGACGTGGAGGACCCGAGGCACCCCTTGAGCGATCAGGTGCTGGCCGACCTGCTCAAGAGGGAGGGCATCCTGCTGGCCCGCCGGACCGTGGCCAAGTACCGGGAGGAGCTGAACATTCCATCTTCGGGACGGAGAAAGTCACGATAGTCTTCATAAGGAGCGAGCGATGCGACTGGAATTTTCGGGAAAGAACCTGTCCATCACCGACGCCCTGCGAAACAAGGCCGAGAAGAAGATCGCCAAGCTGGAGCGGTTCACCGGATCAATCGTATCAGCCCACGCTTCCTTCGAGGTGGAGCGCCACCTGCACCGCGTGACCCTGATGGTCCATTGCGGTCACGACCGGATCTACAAGGCCAAGGGCCTGGCCGAGGACATGTACATGGCCATCAACGACGCGGCCGACGCCATCGAACAGCAGTCCAAGAAGGACAAGGACAAGCGCATGGCAGGCCGGAGCAAGACCGTGGCCCCGGCCGCTCCAAAGGAGGCCGAGGAGGAGGATGAGGAGGGCCCCGCAAAGACCAGGAAGGTCCCGCGGGTTCGCCGGCGCGACGATCTCTTCAATCCCAAACCCATGAGCCTGCCCGACGCGGCCCTGCGGCTCGCCGAGCAGGACGACCCGGTGGTGGTCTTCCAGGACCCCGTCACGGGGAGGTTGTGCGTGCTCTTCCGCGACAAGGCTGGCCGGATCTCCCTCGTGGAGCCGCCGCACAAGAGATAATCCGGAAGCCGGAGGGATTTGGAATGGGGGGTTCTCGCGCCTCGCGTCCCCCGAGAAGAGGAGATGAGGAGATGCCGAAAGGAACGGGCGGGCGGTGCCGCGGGTCTCTCCTATCCCCTGTCCCTTGTCCCCCGGAGTCTCCATGGCGGCACTCTCCACTCAGCGGCCACGCTCCCCTCTAAGAGGTGACTCCGCATGAAGACCCTCGCCGGGCAGGAGATCCACCCCCGCATGTCGGTCCACCAGTTCGTGGACCTCTTCTCCTCTCTGCGCATAAGCGTGACGGCCGGCCGGGGCGGCCTGGACAGGGAGATCGAAAGCCCCCGGATCCAGAAGCCGGGCCTCGCGCTGGCGGGGGTCCACGAGTACATCCACCCCGAGCGCATCCAGATCCTGGGCGAGACCGAGATCTCCTACCTGAACCGGTGGAGCGGGGAGGATCGGCTCAAGATCCTGCAGCCCATCTTCGAGCGCGGGATCTGCTGCTTCCTGCTCACCAAGGGACTCCCCCCGCCCGAAGAGCTGGTCACCCTGGCGGAAGGCACGGATACTCCCCTCCTGACCTCCACCGAGAAATCCTCGCTCGTCATCAACCAGGTCACCGACGTGCTGATGTCGGCCCTGGCCCCCGTCCTGTCGGTCCACGGCGTGCTGGTGGACGTATACGGCGTGGGGCTGCTCATCATTGGCCGCGGCTCCATCGGCAAGTCGGAGAGCGCCCTGGACCTCATCGTCCGCGGGCACCGGCTGGTGAGCGACGACGTCGTGGAGATCCGGCGGCAGGCCGACCACCTCACCGGCACGGCCCCCGAGCTGCTCCGCTACCACATGGAGCTTCGCGGACTGGGGATCATCAACATCAAGGAGCTGTTCGGCGTGGTCGCCACCCGCTCGCAGGTGGAGGTCGAGCTGGTGGTGGAGCTGGAGCACTGGCGGGAGAGCGGCAACTACGACCGCCTCGGGCTGGACGAACTGACCATCTCCATCCTGGGCCTGCCCGTCCCCTACCTCCTGATGCCCGTGGCCCCCGGCCGAAACATCACCATCCTGCTGGAGGTGGCGGTCCGCAACCTCCTGCTGAAACGAAAGGGTGTCCACTCCGCCAAGGACTTCACCCGGCGGCTGCAGCAGATGCTCGAGGCGAACGTCGATGAACCCGAGCCATAGAACCCTCATCATCGTCACCGGCATGTCGGGCGCCGGCAAGAGCCAGGTCATCCGGACCCTTGAGGACGCGGGATTCTACTGCGTGGAGCGCCTTCCCCTGGAGCTCTTCTCCAAGTTTCTCGAACTCATCGAAGGGGCCGGCGGCGAGCTCGGCCCCCTGGTGGCGCTGGGCCTCGACCTGCGGGAAGAGAAGCTCGACGAGAGGTTCCCCACGCTCTACGACGTCCTAAAAAAATCGCCGCTGGACGTGCGGATCCTCTTCGTCGAGGCGAGCGACGACGTCCTTCTCAGGCGCTTCTCCGAGACCCGAAGGCCCCATCCCCTCACCCCGAAGGGCTCGGTGGAGGAGGGGATCCAGCTGGAGCGGGCCCGCCTGGAGCTCATCCGGGAGAGATCCGACTGGATCGTGGACACCAGCTCCCTCACCATCCACCAGCTCAAGACGGTCATCGAGGAGGGCCTGGCCTCCCTGGCCGGCAGCCGCAAGCTGACCGTGAACCTGACCTCCTTCGGCTTCGCCTACGGCCTTCCGCCCGAAGCCACCCTGGTCTTCGACGTTCGCTTCCTTCCCAATCCCCACTTCATCCCGGAGCTTCGCCCCCTGAACGGAGAGGACCCGGCGGTCTTCGACTTCGTCTGCGGGTCCCCCGAGGGAAAGGAGTTCCTGGAGCGGATCGAGAGCTTCCTGCGGTACCTGGTGCCGCGCTACCAGAAGGAGGGCAAGGCCTACCTGACGGTGGCCATCGGCTGCACCGGCGGACGCCACCGCTCCGTTGCGGTGGCCCGGCGCTTGTATGATATCTTCCGGGAGGAATGCGGTCTCCTCGTCAACCTCCACCACCGAGACCGCGCGAGGTGATCATGCTAGGCATACTGGTCGTGAGCCACGGGAATCTGGCCCAGGAGTTCGTGGACGTGGCCTCCAGGATCTTGGGAGACCCGGACGGCGGGGTGAGTCCCGTCTGCATCCCCTGGGAGCTGGAGTCATCGGCCGCCAAAGAGAAGATCCGGAAGATGCTCAAGAAGGTCCAGGAGAAGAGCGAGGGGGTTCTGATCCTGACCGACCTCTTCGGCGGCACGCCCACCAATCTGGCCATGACCCTCTACCAGCCTGGCAAAGTGGAGATTCTCACGGGCATGAACCTTCCCATGCTGATCAAGGCCATCCTCACCCGCAAGGCGGGCACGCCACTGGCCGAGGCCGTGGCGCTCCTGCGCGAGAAGGGCCAGGGCGCCATCGTCTCGGTGAGCGAAGTGATGAGCCCCGAAGGAGGGGAGGAGGGATGATTCGAAAAGAGGTGACGGTCTGCAACAGGCTGGGCCTGCACGCCAGGGCCGCCGCCAAGCTCGTCCAGATCGCCAACCAGTTTCAGGCGCAGGTCTCCCTGACCACCAACCAGATGTGCGCCGACGCCAAGTCCATCCTCGGCGTACTGACCCTCGCGGCGGCCAAGGACACGCCGCTGATCATCGAGGTCGACGGCCCCGACGAGGCGGAGGCGCTGTCCCAAATCGAGCATCTCATCCAGGACCGTTTCGGGGAGGGGGAATGACCCGTCTCACGGGGACTCCCGTCTCTCCGGGAATCGCCATCGGAACCTCGCAGATCATCCTGGTTCAGGAGATCCCCGTGGTGAAGACCTCCATCGCACCGGAGGCCGCCTCCGGCGAGGTGGAGCGCCTGAGAAAGGCCTTGGAGGCCACGATCGGGGACGTGGAGAACCTCAAGGAGCGGGCCCGAAGCCGGTTGAGCGAAGACTTCCTCGCCATCTTCGACGCCCACGTCATCATCCTGAAAGATCCGGCCCTATTGAGGGGGGCCAAGGCCCGCATCGAACGGAGCGGGGTCAACGCCGAGTACGCCCTGCAGGGTTCCATCCAGGACATGGTCCGGGGGCTGATGGCCACGGACGATCCCTATTTCCAGGAGAGGGCCATGGACGTGGAGGGGCTGCATCGCAGGGTGCAGCAGCACCTGGCTGGCCCCCTTCCGGAGAAGACCACCTGGACGTCCGGGGAGCGCGTCGTGATCCTGGCGGACACCCTCACCCCCTCGGAGACGAGCACCCTCCACAACGCCCCCATCGTGGCCTTCGCGACGGAGCACGGGGCCCGCACCTCCCACACCGCCATCATCGCCCGCTCGCTGGAGATCCCAGCCGTGGTGGGCGTCAAGGGCCTCACCAAGACCGCCGAGTCCCACGGGACGGTCATCGTGGACGGCCTTGAGGGTCTGGTCATCCTCAATCCGAGCGAAGCCGAGCTGGCCGAGTACGAACGGCGGGCCGAGGCGTACCAGCGCCATCGCAAGGCCATTCTGGGACAGGCCCGCAAGGAGGCCCGGACGGTCGACGGCACGCTGATCCGCGTGACGGCCAACCTCGACCTCACGGACGAGATCGGCAGCGCCCTGGCCGCGGGCGCCAGCGGCGTGGGCCTCTACCGCAGCGAGTTCCTCTTCCTCGATCACTCGCCCGACCTGCCCACGGAGGAGGATCACCTCGGGTATTACGACCGAATCGCCCAGGCCTTCTATCCCCACCGCGTGGTCATCCGGACCCTGGATCTCGGGGGCGAGAAGTACTTCCACGCCGTCCTGGACCGCACCGAGCGCAACCCCGTGCTCGGGGTCAGGGCCATCCGCTTCTGCCTGAGGCAACCCGAGATCTTCCGGACCCAGCTCAGGGGCATCCTGAGCGCGTCCAAACGCAAGAACCTGGCGATCCTCTTCCCCATGATCACCACGCTGCAGGAGTACCAGCAGGCCTCGGACCACCTGGAGGCCTGCAAGCGGGAGCTCAAGGCCGACGGCGTCCCCTTCGACGAGCACATCCCCGTGGGCATCATGGTGGAGGTGCCCTCCTGCGCCCTCACCGCCGAGGCCTACGCCCCCCTGGTGGACTTCTTCAGCATCGGCACCAACGACCTCATCCAGTACCTGCTGGCCATCGACCGGAACAACGACTCCGTGGCCCACCTCTACGATCCCATGCACCCGGCCGTGCTCAAGTGCATCGCCCATGTGTGCGACGCGGCGGCGGCGGAGGGCAAGCCCGTCACCGTCTGCGGCGAGGCCGCGGCCGATCCCATGATGACCCCGCTGCTGGTGGGTCTCGGCGTCTCCGAGCTCTCCATGACCCCCTCCTCCGTCCTGGAGGTCAAGAACCACATCCGGAACCTCTCCCTGCGCGCCTGCCAGAAGCTGGCGAAGAAAGCGCTCAAGGCCAGAACGGGAGCGGAGGTCGCCGAGCTGGTCAAGACGGCCGTGGGCGGAGCGAAGGGCTAGAAAAGGAACAGCATCACCACCAAGACACCAAAGATTACGAGTCATGGCTGTCCAAGACAATTTCAGCTCGCATTTGTGCGTTTTGCCTTCCGGAGCGAAGCGGAGGAAGGCGCGTCCCGGCGCCGATGGGCCTCATGCGAGAAAGACGAGGCGGCAGCACCGCAAGCGTACTCCCCGTACGCTGAGGATGCGGACGCCGAAGGCTGACGAAGCAGGAGGTCCGTCGCCGCCGGCGCACCCATGGAGGGTGGGGGGAGGGTCCACCCCAGACAAGGCTGGGGCTGGTGCCCGAAGCGCGGCTGAGGGACTGCGGACGGAGCGCGGCCACGCTCGCGTGGTCGCGCCCGGACCAGGCCCCCAGCGCCGCGCCAAAGGCGCGGCCGAGACCCAGCCGTGGTTCGGAGCCGGTAAAGCGGCCTATTTTGGACAGGGGTGATTACGAGTATAGGGAAAAGCCCCCCTCTTCCCCTTCACCCTCCACCTCGCTCAACATCCATGCCTTACCCGAGGCACGCTCTCGCCCAGCAGGAGCGCCAGCAGCCGGTCCGCTCCGAGAGCGATCCCCACGCACTCCGGCAGGTGGGCAACCGCCCGGAAAAACTGGGAATCGGCGGGGTGGGCGGGCTTGCCCTGCCGGAGGCGCTCCTCCTGGTATCGCTTGTACCGCTCCCGCTGCTCCATGGGATCGGTCAATTCCGAATAGGCGTTGGCCAGCTCCACGCCGGCCAGATAGAGCTCGAAGCGCTCCGCGATGCGAGAATCCCCCGTCCTGAGCTTGGCCAGCGCCGCCTGGAATGCGGGAAACCCCTCCACGACCGCCGGGCGCGGTATGCGGGCCAAGCCCGGTTCCACCTTCACGAGCATGAGGAAGGAGAAGCAGTCGTTCTCGTCCCACGCCTCGGTCCCCTCGGCCCCGTGGCGCCGGGCCAGCTTGCGCCATGCTTCGATGGAGTCCGGTTCGAGCCAGTCGCACCCGGCGAAGCGCTGGAACGCCTCCGACAGGGTGAGCACCTCCAGGCCCTTGTCCAGCTCGTACCTCCGGCCCTCGCGCTCCAGCGCCCCCCCCCGCAGAAAGCCTCTCCCCAGCTTCGACAGCAAGCCCGCGCAATCCTGCATCAGATGACGCCGCGAGGAACCCCGCCGGTACCATTCGAGCATCAGGAATTCGGGGCTGTGCCCGTGGGAGGCCGGCTCGTCCCGGAAGGCCGGCGCCAGGGCGAAACAGCGATCGACCCCCGAGGCCAGCAGCTTCTTCAGGTAGAATTCTGGGGAGGTGGGCAGGTAGGCCTCCCGGCCCGAGGCCCACCCGCGGACGAGGAAGGGGTCGAGGTGCGGTTCCATGCCGGCCGCCGGAACCAGACAAGGAGGGTCCACCTCCAGAAAGCCGCCGCGATGGAAAAAGCTCCTCACCGCACCGAGATAGCGCGCTCGCACCTCGAACAGCGCGCGCCGGGACTTGAGATCGGCAAGAAACCCGGGCTTTCTGGCCATGAAGCCTCCCCTTAGAGTGTGCACCTGGGCCGGCCCAGCTCTCAACCCCTCCCGCGCTCGCTCCGGTCCCGCCCCGGTCCCGTGATGGCGCACAAGGGATCTTGCGGGCCACGACGAGGAGGCCGCCTGCCCTCATGGCCCTCCGCACCCTTCTTCTCACTTCCCCACTGGCGGTCACCAGAAGCCGCTGCGTGGTGCCCCCTCCACCCATCGCGCTCTGGAGAGCGCTCCTACGGCCGTCATGGGGAGGGGGTTCTTGCTCCTCACTTCTCACTTCTCACTTCTCACTTCTCACTTCTATGGCCTTGGCCTGAGGGCGGCCTTTTTCTATACTGTGAGGCAGGAGGCGAGATGCAGAGGTTGCCGGACCAGCCCCGTACCCTCACCCCAGCCGTCCGTTTCCTTCCCCTTTCAACCCTTCTTTCGGTGGCCGTCTCGCGGGCCGATACCAAATCTTGTATAGCCACCCCCTTTCTGCGCCGGTCGGCACCAAGGTTGAGGATGACAGCATGAGACGCTCCATGGCCTGGCTCCTGGTCTCCTTGGCCGTTCTGATGATGGCCCTCCCCTGGTCTCGGGCGGCGGTGCCGCGGCCCCAGCCCGTTCCAACGCGGGACGGGCGGAGGGCCTGCCTGGAAGGCGCCATCTTTCTGCGGGTGCCCATGCCGCGTCGCGGGGGATTCGCCTGGGTTGCGCGCCGTTACACCGGCGACCACGAGAACGCGGCGGCCATCGAGCGATTCAATCCCAAGCCCCGCCACCGCCGTCTCACGGAGGTGAGGGTCCCCTTGGACCTCCTCCTCCCGGCCTACCGCGCGGAAGCTCTCAAAGCCCTCTTTCCCAAAGACAGACGGACCTCGGGAGGGTGGGAGCACGTCTGGGGACAACCTTCCACGGGAGGCAGGGAGACCTGGACGGAGGCGGCGGCTTGGTTCACGGGCTCGGTCCGCAATGCGGGCTCACTCAGGCACGCGAATCCGAAGCTGCCAGCCCATCCGAGGCTAGGCACGGACGTGCTGATTCCCGAAGGCCTCCTCCTGGACAACCTCCGGTCCATAAAAGGTCCTCCGCCTCCGCCCGGTCCCGGCCTGCCTCCCACACCGCACCAGCAACCTGCCGCCGGAGAGAAACCGCCTGCGCCCCCTCAGCCGACCGTCCCGTCAGCGGAGGAAAAGGGCGCGGCGGGTGCAACGCTTCCCGAAACCCTCAAGATCATCAGCCCTCCCACTCCGGAGGAGCAAACCTCTCCGGGCTCCGGCCCTGCCGTGCAGTCCCCTCCGGCGGCGCCAGGGGGAGAACCGGCCCAGCCGCCCGAGACGGCGGCCAGCCAAGCCGGCGGCCCCGTGCCTCCGGCTGCCTCTCCGTTGACCTACGGGCGCGATTCGCAGGGGCCTTACGCGGTGTACCGTCTCAGGGCCGGCGAGGCGCTCTACAGCTCGGTGGTCGTGCGATTCACCGGCAACGTGAACGCGGAGGACGTGAACGCCATGGCCTTGGCCATCGCCAAGCGCTCAGGCATCGAGCACGTGACGGGCATCCCCGTGGGCTATCCCGTCAAGATCCCCCTCGATGATCTCCTGCCGCAGTACCTGCCGCCGGGCAGCTCCCAGTACCAGGCGTGGGCCAAGCAGCAGGCCGAGGCCGCCCGGTTCACGAACACCTACAAGAACGCCGCCTTGGACGGCGTGGTGGTGATTCTGGACCCGGGCCACGGAGGACTGGACCGCGGGGCCATGGCCAACAACGTGTGGGAGGACTCCTACGTCTACGACATCGCCTGCCGCATCCACGAGGGGCTGGAGCGCCGGACCAAGGCCCGCGTGCTCATGACCCTGCTGGATCCCCAGCTCGGCTACCGTCCCCAGGACAAGGAGCGCCTGACGCCTAACACGGGTGCCGTGATCCTCACCCACCCGTGGTTCCACCAGACCACCGACAGGGAGACGCACGTGGAGGTCAACCTTCGCTGGTACCTGGCCAATCACTACTTCCTGCGGCTCCAGAAGGAGGGGGTGGATCCCCACCGGGTGGTGTTCACCTCGATCCATGCCGATTCGCTCTACCCCTCTCTGCGAGGCTCCATGTTCTACATTCCGGGCGCGGCCTACCGGAGCAGGCGGTGGCTTTCAAGCGGGAGCCTCTACCGGGATTTCGAAGAGTACCGGAAGCAGCCCGTCTATCGCCTCTCCGACCGGGAAATGGTGCGAAGCGAGGGGCTTTCCCAGGAGTTCGCGGAGGACCTCGAAAAATCCTTCTCGGCCGACGGCCTGCTCCTCCACCCCTACGACCCGACGAGGGACCACGTGGTCAGGGGGCACCGCTCGTGGGTCCCCGCCGTGCTGCGGAACACGATCGTGCCCTGCGCGGTCCTCATCGAGGTCTGCAACCTGAACAACCCCAAGGACGCCAAGCTCATCGCCGACCCCGCGTACCGCCAGAAGATCGCCGACGCCTACATCCAAGCGCTGATCAAGTACTACTCCTGAGGCGAAAGGAGAGAGGCCGGCGGCTGAAAGAGGAGGGAAGATGGAGCCCGAATCAAGGGCCGCTTCGGGTCACTTTCCCGTCATTTTCGGAAAGTATCTTAAGTGGGGGACGCTGGGGACGGAGACCGTTCCCGGGGCGTGTTGGTGGGTACAGACGGGGAGGGGCGGAGGAATAATCCATGGGGTTTGACCACGCGGAGTGTTCGCCCCGGGGAAAGGCGGACCTCAGCCTCCCCATCCCGTCCGAGGAAAGCACGGTCGAGGAAAGGCGGGGCCGCCTGTCTGCAATCCTCATCGCCAAGAACGAGGCGGAGCAGATCGTGGGGGCCATAGAGGCGCTGCGATGGGCCGACGAGATCCTCGTGGTGGTGGACTCGGCCAGCACCGATGGCACGCTGGAACTGGCCCGGGCCTGCGGAGGGAGAGTCCGGGCCCTGGTGCATCCCTTCGAGGGCTACGCCGCCCAGCGGAACTGGTCCATCGAGGCCGCCTCGTACCCATGGATCTTCATGATGGACGCCGACGAGCGGCCCTCCGAGTCGCTCGTGGCGTCGGTGCGGGCTCTTCTCCGGAAAGGCCCCCCCATGGAGGCCTACCAAGTTTACCGCCGGAATGTCATGTTCGGCCGTGAGCTGAAGCACGGGGGGCAGGCCAACGACCGCGTCACCCGGCTTTTTCGGAGGGAGATGCGGTACGACAACCGGCTGGTGCACGAGGAGATCCTCGGAGGCCCTCACATGGGCTCTCTCGACGGCCACCTCATGCACTACACCTTCCGCGATTGGGACCACTATATGGAAAAGATGCACCGGTACGTCGCCCTCAGCGGCCAGCAGGCCTACCTCGACGGTGTCCGCGCCGCTCTTCCGACCCTTCTCCTCCGACCGATGCATCGCTTCTTCAAGCAGTTCCTCTGGAGGGGCGGGTTCCTGGACGGCATGCCCGGCATCCTCTACGCCTGCCTGGCCAGCTACAGCGTCTTCCTGAAGTACGCCGTGCTCTGGGATCTCCAGAGGCGGCAACGCGCGCTCACGTGACCTCGCGGGCTTTCGGGGGATGCCGGGAGGGCCAGGGGATTGGGCGTTGTCGCGTCTAGCGTCTGGCTCTAGCCCATCACGCCTCGCGTCCGCGCCCCCCCGTCGCATCTCCACTCTCCACTCTCCACCATCCCGCCGCCACCTTGTCCGGCCCCGGACAATCCCGCATAATGGCTCATGGATCGGGGATTCCGGGCCTCGGCGTGCCTGGAGTTCCCCCGGCGGCGGCGCGGCCGGACCTCCGATGGTCCAAACGGCGACGATTTTCTCGTGGGAGCGGAGATGACCAGAGGGGCGGGCGTGGCACCCAAGCGGACCATGGGGTTTGCCTCCCTGGCCAGGATCTGGAAGGAGTTCGCGGGGCGCCACAAGGCCCGATTCGCCTTCGGCCTCCTGGCCTTGCTGGTGGCCAGCGTCTTTTACGCCTTCGAGATCTACATGGTCCGCTTCATCTTCGACGGCCTCCTCAACCCCTCAAAAAATACCAGCCTGAGTACATTCCAGCACTACATGCAGCGGCTGCGCCTGAATCTCCTCTTTCCCATTGATCAGGAGCGGTTGTTCCTGTACATCCCCATCACCCTGGTCCTCATCTTCTTCTTCAAGGGGATCTTCAGCTACCTCGGCAAGTACTCCGTGGACCGCGTGGGACTGAGCACCATCACCGACCTCCGGGATGCCCTGTACAAGCGGATCATGACCCAGAGCCACGACTTCTTCGCCGATCATCCCACCGGGATGCTCATCTCGCGCCTCATCTCGGACATCGAGTGGATCAAGACCTCCGTGAGCGAGAAGCTCACCGAACTCACGAACGCCATTTTTTCTCTGATCGCCTTGCTGATCAGCGCCTTCGTGCAGGACTGGCGCCTCACCCTCCTCTCGCTGGTGACCGTCCCCATGGTGGCCCTCCCTCTCACCCGGTTCTCCCGGAAGCTCAGGGGCACCTCCCGCCGGAGCCAGGAGCAGATGGCGGTGCTCTCGACGAGGATGAAGGAGACCGTCTCGGGGATCCGCATCGTCCAGATGTTCCAGATGGAGCAGCAGGAGATGGAGCGTTTTTCCAAATCCAACCGCGAGCTCCTGCGCGCCAACCTGAAGGCCACTCGGGTCATGGCGCTGACCACGCCGCTCATGGAGCTCATCGGGGGCTGCGCGGTGGCGGGCATCCTGTACTACGGCCACTTCCGGATCCTGAGCGGCCACACGACCATGGGAGCCTTCAGCGCCTTCCTGGCCACCCTGTACGCCATGTACGTCCCCGTAAAGAAATTGAGCCAGTCCAACAACATCGTGCAGCAGGCCGTCTCCGCGGCGGAGCGCTCCGTGGAGCTCCTGGACCGACCGGTGGCCGTGCTGGAGCGGCCCGGCGCCGGGGAGCTGCCGCCCTTTTCGGATCGCATCCGCTTCCACGACGTGGTCTTCGCCTACCATGACGACGAGCACCGGATATTGGACGAGCTGAACCTGGACATCCCCAAGGGGCAGATCCTGGCCATCGTGGGCTCTTCCGGGGCGGGCAAGACGACCCTCGTGAACCTCCTTCCGCGGCTGTTCGACGTCAAGGCGGGGCAGGTGAGCATCGACGGCGCCGACATCCGGGACGTCTCGCTGAGGAGCCTGCGCTCCCAGATCGGCATGGTCTCGCAAGAGACCGTCCTCTTCGACGACAGCGTGGCGGCCAATATCGGCTACGGGAACCCGGCGGCCTCGCAGGAGGCCATCGAACGGGCCGCCCGGCAGGCCCTGGCGCACGATTTCATCGCGGAGATGCCCCAGGGCTACCAGACGCGGATCGGCGAGGGGGGGTTCGCCCTGTCCGGCGGGCAGCGCCAGCGCCTGGCCATCGCCCGCGCCCTGCTGAAGGACCCTCCCATTCTCATTCTGGACGAGGCCACCTCGAACCTCGATTCGGAGAGCGAGTACTTCGTCCAGCAAGCCCTCTTCAACCTCCTGAAGGGACGGACCACGCTCGTCATCGCGCACCGCCTCGCCACCATCCTGAACGCCCACAGGATCGTGGTCCTGGACGGGGGGCGGGTGGTGGAGGAGGGGACCCACCAGGAGCTGTTGGACCGGGGCGGCCTGTACGCCCAGCTCTGCGAACGGGAGTTCCGGGCGTCGCGCCCCCTTGAAGACCCCATGGCCCGGTGATAAGCTGGCTCAAAAGGAGGCCCTTCTTGGAGGAGCAGGACAAGAACCCTGTCAGGATCTTGGACAGGCGGCACTTCACCCGTGAAGGCGACCGCCGGAAGGAAGAGGAGATCCCCCCGGAAGAGAAGCCGGTCGCGATCGGGCAGCCGGCGCCTGCCCCGGCTTCCTCCTCCGCTCCCGTTCCCGAGCCCAAGCCTGAGCCGGAGAAGCCGGGCAGGAATCGGGAGCCCGGGCAGCCGTCCGTCTTCACGGAGCTCGTTCTCTCCCTGAGCACCTCGTGCTACATGAGCCTGGGCCAGATCCCCGAACCCTCCGGGGGCCTCTCCGAGGTCAACCTGGAGGCCGCCGCCTCCTACATCGACATTCTCGAGATGCTGGCGCGGAAGACCCGGGGCAATCTCGATCCTTACGAGAAGGACGTTCTGGACAAGATCCTATACGAACTCAAACTGGTGTACGTGCAGGTAAGGCAGAAGATCGGGCCATGAGATCCCGTCGGGCGTCCCTGACAGCTCCGGTGCTGGTGGTGACCTTGTGCCTGCTCTCGCTGGCCTGCCCTGCCCGGGGACAGGGCCGCGCGAAGGTGCGCCCGACGGCCGCCCCGCCCGCCTCGGCGCAGGGCCCGACCATCCAGCTTGATCCGAACGCGATTCGCCGGCAGATGGCCAGTTCGTACGAATCCCTGGTGGACGTCAACAATCAGACCACCATCACCCGCTACATCGAGGCATTCAAGAACGCGAAGACCACGGAGGACCAGGATCAGCTGGTCTCGGAGCTGACGGACTACTGCGTGGAACGCGGACTGCGGCCCTCGCCGGACGTGGCGGAAATTTTCCTGGCCCTGGCCTACCGGGCCAGCGCCCACGGGAACATGGAGGAGTTTCAGCGCCTCAGCCGTTACGCCCTCTCCTTCGATCCGGGCCATCCGGCCGTGCACCTGGCGCTGGCGGCGGCGGCGAGGAGCAAGGGCGGCCTCCTCTCGGGTGAGTTTTACTACGAAGCCCTGACCGCCCTCTTCCTGAGCGTGCAGAACATCGAGACCCGGTGGGCGGCCCTGGCGAACCTGGGGCTCTGGCTCCGTCTGACCGCCTTCCTCCTCTTGGGCGTGCTCGCGCTCATGCTCGTGATCAAGTATCAGGCCCTTCTCCGCCACGACATTCGGGAGTGGCTGGGAGGAGGAGAGTCCCAGTGGGTCGAAGCGGCGGGGCTGATCGGCCTCTTCCTGCCCTCCCTGCTCTTCCTCTCGGGCTACTGGTGGATCATTTACTGGGCGGGCCTCTTCCTGGTCTACGCCCGGTGGCCCCAACGGGCCGTCATCCTCGTCGCCGTGGCCCTTTTCGTGCTGAGCGGCGCCGTCAACACGTTTTACCAGCAGCGGCTCTACCTCACCGCGGCCCCGCCCAACGCCTCGAACCTGCGCTGCTACGCGCACCGGATCGGCGTGGGTCTGGACGCCGGCCTGGTGGAGCACCTCGGGGCCCAGGATCCCCTCCGCGGGACCTACACCTACATCCTCGCCAGCCGCTACCTCCTGCACGGCAGCTACATGAAGGCTGAAAACCTGTACCAGGGCCTCCTGAAGGACTCGCCGGACAACGCCGGCGTCTACAACAACGTGGGATGCATCTACTACTACGAGAACCGCTACCAGGAGGCCATCCAGGCATTCACCAAGGCGACGGCCATCCAGCCGAACCTTGCCGTGGCCTACCTGAACCGCTCCTTCGCGGAGAACAAGGTCTTCGACTTCTCGGCCTCCAAGACCGACCAGGACAAGGCGGGGGCGCTCAAGGCGGGACTCCTTGGCGTCATCCGGAACTCCGAGGCCGAGGATCTGAGCCCCATCCCGGTCTGGCTCCCCCTCACCAAGACGACGGACATCGCCGCGCGGCTTGACCTGCCGGAGAGCAGCCTGAAGGGTCCCGTCAAGAGCGCCGATACTTGGGCCGGGTACCTGTTCCTTCCTCCCTTCTCCCTCATGGCGCTCGTCTTCGCCCTGGCCTTCCTGGGCCTGGCCCTCAGCAAGAAGGCCGGCTATTTCGCTCGGGCCTGCGCCAAGTGCGGACAGCCCTTCTGCGGCCGCTGCAAGACCTCCCTCGAATTCGAGTCCTTCTGCTCCCAGTGCGTGCACCTTTTCATCCGGCAGGACGGCGTCTCGCCCGAGGCGCGGATCAAGAAGAACTATGAGGTGGAGCGGCACCTGAAACTCCAGAGGGTTCAGCGCCTGGTGCTGGCCTTCGCGGCGCCGGGAGCCAACCTCTTTCTCGAGGACCGTCCCTATTCGGCCATATTCCTGCTGTTCCTGTGGTGCGGGCTGCTGGTGGCCTTCGCCCTTCCGTTCGTCGGATTTCCCCTTCCCATACCGGGGATGGTGAGCACGGCGCCCTTCCACACCCTCATGTGGCTCGTGGGCGGCGGGCTGGCTGCCCTCATCTGGCTCCTGTTCGGGCTTCAAGCCCTGCTCAGCGGAAAGTAGCCCTATCGGGGGTAGACCATGGCTCTCGCGGGAACCCTGAAAGACTTCAGCCTGGCCGACATTTTCCAGTTGATCTCGCTTCAAAAGAAGACGGGGTACCTGACCCTCAGAAGCGACCAGGACGTGGTCACCGTCACCTTTCTCGAAGGGACCGTCGTGGGCGCCGAGTCCCTGAACAAGCGCATCGAGGACCGGCTGGGCCACGTGCTGGTGAAGACCGCCAGGATCTCGAAGGAGGAGCTGGCCAAGGCCCTCGAGGTGCAGAAGCAGACCCTCCAGCGCCTGGGCTACATCCTCGTGGCGGAGAACTTCATCGATCCCGAGAGCCTCCGCACGGCCCTGGCCATCCAGATGCAGCAGACCATCTTCCGCCTCTTCAGGTGGAAGGACGGGGACTACAACTTCGAAGCTCGCGATTCGGTGGAGTACGACCGGGAGTACGTGACCCCGATGTCCGCCGAGAGCATCCTGATGGAAGGCATCCGGATGCTCGACGAGTGGCCCCTCATCGAGAAGAAGATCCCCACCTTCGATAAGGTCTTCGAGAAAATCTCCCTCCCGGCCCCGCCCATCCTCGACACCCGGGTGGACCTGTCGCCCGGTGGACTCGATGGACTCTTGGGGGAGCAGCCGCCGGGGAGCGTCGCTCAGGAACAATCGGGACCGGCCGAGGGCACGGCGGTCCAGTTGAGGCTCAGCCAGGAGGAGATGGCCGTCTACCAGCACGTCAACGGGGTCTTCACCGTGCAGGAGATCATCGACCGCAGCGGCCTGAACGAGTTCGAGACGTGCAAGTCGCTCTTCGAGCTCCTGAACCGCCAGATCATCCGCCCCATCCTGCCCGTTCAGGAGGAGGCCTTCCCCGCGCCACGGCGGTTCTTCCTTGCTCCGGCCGCCCTGGAGAACTTGGCCATGCCGCTTTTCTGGGCCTGGATCGGACTCTCCGTCCTCCTCCTCCCCTTTCACCCGCTCGATCACCTGCCCTGGGCCGACCGCTCCGCGCAGCGCGATCGCATGGTCCTGGATACGCGGCTCAAGCTCCAGCGCGTCTGCCAATCCGTCAGGGAATACGAGCTCCGCACGGGGCACCTGCCGGCCAATCTCTCCGTGCTCGTCCAGGAGGAAAACCTGCCTCCGAGGAACCTGGTGGACGCCTACCGTTTCCCACTGATCTACCAGGCCACGGGCAACGGCTACACGCTGGCCGCCCGGGGCCCCTCCGGGGAACTCCTTCAGGACCTCATGTTCTCTTCCGCAGAAACCACGGAGTGATACGGACGCCCGGCGGCGGACACCCTGAGATCACGACCTTTCATGTCTCGCCGCGAGAGGCCCCACAGGCGGGCGGGCCTCACCCGCGTTTCTTGCGCGCTTTGGAGGGTGCTTCGTCGCCGTGGGCCTTGGTCTTGCCCCTTCGCCTGAGATCGGCGAGGCCCGGCAGCGCCGCCCGGAACACCTCCCCCATGTCCTTGGCCCAGAACAGCTCCAGTGAGCGGGCCACGGATGGAGGAAACTCCCTCCTCTCGTGGCGGTTGCCGTAGGGAAGGATGACGCGCTGGAGCCCCGCCCTCTGGGCCGCCAGGAGCTTCTCGCGCAGGCCGCCCACGGGGAGCACCTTGCCCCTCAGGGTGATCTCACCCGTGAAGGCGGTGTTCCGAGAGACGGTGAGACCCGAGAGGGTGGAGAGTACGGCCGTGGCGATGGTGATCCCCGCCGAGGGGCCGTCCTTGGGGATGGCCCCCTCCGGCACGTGGACGTGGATGTCTTTCTTGGAGAGCAGCTTGGGATCCATCCCCCACTCCTCGAGGTGCTCCTTGATGTAGGTGAGGGCCGCCTGGGCCGATTCCCGCATCACCTCTCCGAGCTGTCCCGTGAGGGCCAGGCTGCCGCTGCCGGGGGTGGCCGTGGCCTCCACGAAGAGGAGTTCGCCCCCCGTCTCGGTCCAGGCCAGGCCTGTCGCCACCCCGGAGGCATCGCTTCGGAGCCGCTCCTCCTCCAGGTAGCGCGGTAGTCCCAGGAGCCTCCGCAGCTCCGCCGGCTCGATCCGGAAGGGGCCCTTCCCGCCACCCGCCACCTTTCTCGCCAGCTTCCTCAGCACGCTCTCCAAGCCCCGTTCCAAACCCCGCACGCCGGCCTCCCGGGTGTAGCGGCGGATGAGTGAGAGGATGGCCGGGTCCGTGAGCTCCAGCTCCACGTCCTTGAGGCCGTGGACGGTCTTCTGCTTGGGGAGCAGGTGCCTTCGCGCGATGGCCAGCTTCTCCTCTTCGGTGTAGCCGGGGAGTTCCAGGATCTCGAGCCGGTCCAGCAAGGCCGGGTGGATGCCGTCGAGCGTGTTGGCCGTGGCGATGAACATGACCCTGGACAGGTCGAAGGGGAAGCCGAGGTAGTGGTCCACGTACTCCCGGTTCTGTTCGGGATCGAGGGCCTCCAGCAGGGCGGAGGAGGGATCTCCCCGCCAGTCCGAGCCCATCTTGTCCACCTCGTCCAGCACGAACACGGGGTTGATGCTTCCCGCATTCTTGATGCCCTGGACGATGCGGCCGGGCATGGCCCCCAGGTAGGTCCGCCGGTGGCCCCGGATCTCCGCCTCGTCGCGCACGCCGCCCAGGGACATGCGCACGAACTTGCGGCCGAGGGTCCTGGCGATGGCCCTTCCGAGCGACGTCTTCCCCACCCCGGGGGGACCCACGAAGCAGAAGAGCGTACCCGGATGCGCTCCCCTGAGCTTGCAGACCGCCAGGTATTCCAGGATGCGTTCTTTGACCTTCTTGAGTCCGTAGTGCTCCCGGTCCAGGTCTTTCTGGGCCTTGACCAGATCGAGATTGTCGGGGGTCACCACCCCCCAGGGAAGATCGAAGACCAGGTCGAGATAGGCCCGAAGCTGGCTGAGCTCCTCCGAGAAGGGTGAGAACCGCCCCAGCTTCGCGACCTCCCTCTCCAGGATGGCCCGGGCCTCCGGCGAGATGCTCTCGGACTCCAGCCGCTTGCGGTAGAGGGTCTCGCCGTTGCCCTCGCCTCCCTCCTCGCCCGAGAGTTCGGACTGGATGGCTTCGAGCTGCTGCCGGAGGTAGTACTCCCGCTGACGCTTATCCATCTCGTCGCGGGTCTGGCGGTTCAGCCGCTCCTGGATGGCCACGATCTCCATCTCGGCGGAGAGGTATTTCAGCAGGAGGTTCAGGCGCGCCAGGACGTCGGGCTGTTCCAGGAGGCCCAGGGCTTGGTCGAACGGGAGCTCCACCTGCGCGGCCACCAGATCGGCCAGTCGCCCCGGGTCCTGAATGGTTCCCAGAAACTCCCGGACGTCGCTCCCGATGCCCCGGGGCGTCCCCGAGAGCTGGTCCAGCTTCTCCAGCACGCTGCGCCGGAGGGCCGCGGAGGTGAGGGTGGAGGTGGGCCCGCTGACGTCCGGGAGGGGCTGAATCTCGGCCCACCGGACCGCGCCCCGCCGCCTGCCGAGGGTGACCCGCACGCGGGCCGCACCCTGGGCCAGCAGGAGGCCCTCTCCTGCCCCGCCGGGCCCCATGCGCAGGAGCAGGGCCACGACCCCGATGCCCGAAGCCGGCTTCCTCGGTCCCTTGGGGACCGGAAACAGTACGAGCAGATCTCCGTTGGCGTGGGCCTCTTCGAGGAGGGCCTTGCTGTCCGGCAGCGGCAGCGTGAGGGTCGAGACCGCGTAGGGAAAGACGACCCGCTCCTCCAGCTCCCAGACAGGAAGACGCCCCGGAATGGCCAGGGGCAGGGCGCTATCTTTGGCCATGATGGATCATCCCTTGACCTGGACGGGCACGCGCGTGACCCGGCCCCTGCGTTCGGGCAGGCGCGGCAGGTGGATGGTGAGGACCCCCGCCGCATACGTGGCGCTGGCCTTGTGGCTGTCCACCGAGCCCTCCACCTGCAGCCGCCGGGTGAAGGGGCCGCGGCTCCGCTCCATCAGGTGGTAGGCCACGATGCCCGAGGCCGGGGTCCGCTCGTGCTCTCCCCGGATCACGAGGTCATGGCCCTTCATCTCCACCTGGAGCGAGGTCGGATCGACCCCGGGAAGGTCCACCTCCACGAGAATGGCGTCCGGCGCCTCCAGGATGTCGTAGGGGGTGGCGAAGCCCACCTGACTCAAATCCTGATCGCTCTGAAGGTGCTGGAGCGCCTCGAAGAGCTTGTTCATCTCCGACTGGAGGCGGACCAACTCGAGAAACGAGGAGACCATGCTTCGCATCAGGCCGGCCCGCCTTTGTTGGGCTCCAGAAGGTGCCGGACCTCCTCGAGGAACTCCGTGATGTCCCCGAACTGCCGGTAGACGGACGCGAACCGGACGTAGGCCACCTCGTCCAGCACCCGCAGCCTCTCCATGACGAGGTTTCCGATGTCGGTCGTGGAGACCTCACGGTCCGCGGCGATCTGGAGGAGCCCCTCGACCTCCTCCACGATGGTCTCGAGGGCGGAAGTGGGCACGGGGCGCTTCTCACAGGCCTTCAGGAGGCCGTTCAGGAGCTTGTCCCGATCGAACTTCTCGCGCCTTCCGTCCTTCTTGATCACGCGGTATGGAACGGTCTCGATGCGCTCGTACGAGGTGAAGCGCCGGTGGCACTCCAGGCACTCCCTCCGCCTTCGGATGCTGGTTCCACCGGAGACCTCGCGCGAGTCCACCACCTTGTCCTCCAGGAAACCGCAGAACGGACAGCGCATGTCACACCCCCACGGCGAGTGTACCCAATGGACACCCCCCCTTCAAGGGCCTTGGCAAGGGCGAGGAGTGGGAAGTGAGGAGTGAGGGAGGCACGGAGTGGGCGGAGCTGGAGATTTGGGGAGAGAAAGAACGCGAGAGGCCGATGGCCTTTCCGCCTCCGCCCGTCTCGCCCCGGAGTCCACTCCCACGGGCCTCGCGGCCTCGTACCGTTTCTCCATGCCGCCATCGATCGGTGGAGGGTGGAGCGCCCAAAGAGGGGGCCCTTCCTAATCCCAAACATTTTGAACTCGCATATGTGTGGGTTGCCTTCCGGAGCGAAGCGGAGGAAGGCGCGTTCCGGCGCCGATGGGCCTCATGCAAGGAAGCTGAGGCGGCCGCACCGCAAGCGTACTCCCTGTACGCTGAGGATGCGGACGCCGAAAGCTGACGAAGCAGGAGGTCCGTCGCCGCCGGCGCACCCATGGAGGGTGGGGGGGACGGTGTACACCAGGAAAGGCTGGGGCTGGCGCCCGAAGGGCGGCGGAGGGCCTGCGGCCGGAGCGCGGCCACGCCCGCGTGGACGCGTCCGGACCAGGCCCCCAGCGCCGCGCCACCGGCGCGGCCAAGGCCCAGCCGTGGTTCGGAGCCGGCAAGGCGGCCTACTTTGGACAGGTATGAGTGCCAATAACCCCCCCATACCTTGGTGCCGTGGTGTCTTGGTGGTGAATCCCTTCTTCCGCCTTTTCCCCTCACCCCTCCTCCGCCTTCTCGGCCTCTCGTGACTCCCGGCTGACCTGGCGCAGCTCCTTGAGGTGGACCCTCCCGAGGGCGAGGTAGCCCAGCCCCCAGAGGATGCCGGGGAAGAACATGACCGCGTGGCCCACGATGCCCGCCGTCACCCCCATGTCCTCCGTCACGCCGTAGATGCTGACGAGGGCGAGCTGGATCGCCTTGTGCACCCCGCCGATGCCCCCGGGTGTCGGAATGGCGGCCCCGAAGCAGATGAACATCAGGAGCAGGATGGAGGCCCCCCAGGGAAGGTGCAGGTGGAGGGCCCTGATGAGCGCCCAGGAGGAGCCCGCAATGAGAGACCAAATGGCCACGGAAAGGAAGGTGACGTAAACGATGGTGCGCTTCTTCTGAAAGGTGCCCAGCCCCTCGGCGAACCGGAGCAGGCTCCTGAGGATCCGGAGGAGGAGGGGATGGCGCCCGAGGCGCTCGCTCCGCCTCGCACCCCGGTCCAGAATCCGCCTCCGGGGCACCAGCCAGAGCAGGAAGGCCCCGAGGGGCAGGGCGAAGGCCAGCAGCACGTAGGAGAGGTCGGTGAAGACCTTCATGAGCGTCCCGCTCTCCGGCGACACGCCGGACATCCCCAGGAAGAGGAAGGTGAACCAGAGCACGACCAGCGCCACGAGGTCCATCCCGCGCTCCAGGACCACCGACACCATGAGGGGCCCGAAGGGGAGCTTCTCCCAGCGCGACAGCAGGTAGGGTTTGGCCACCTCGCCCAGGCGGCCGGGCACGAGGCCGGACATGGTGAAGGAGACCACCGTCGCCTTCAGCAGGGGGGCGTAGGGCACGCGTTCCCTCACGGATCGCAGCATGACGCCCCACCGGAAGGCCCTCAGCAGGATGGAGAGGACCTCCAGGAGGACGGCGGCCGCCACCCAGGCTGGGTCCGCCTCTCGGGTCTCGTGGAGGACGGTCTTGAAATCCGCCTTGGCGAAAAAGAGGTAGAGGAGGCCGGCCGCCAACAGCAGGCTGAGGATCCAGGCGTAGGCTGGCCTCCACCTCACGGCGCACCCTCCCGCAGCTCCTCCGGAGCGCTGGAGGTGATCCGGTCGGCGCCGCCCGTGAAGTACCGTTCCGCCAGCGCGGGGTCTCGCACGTCCTCTCCCACCAGGAGGCCGACCTTGCGGTTGAGCCGCCTCCGGACGGATTCTACCCCAGCCGGTCCAAGGGCGGGCGGAAAAGAGCCGCTGGAGGGCACCAGGAAGGCGGGGCGGCAATCCCTCAGGACCCGAATCAGCACCAGGGCGGCCTCGTCGGAAAGGCGGCCGAATTCCACCACGAAGCGGATCTCGATCTCGGGGGCCGTTTCCACGAGGGCCCGCATCTCGCGCTCCAGGAGGGCCGCATCCCCCTGGACGAGGAGATGGGGGCTGAGCACCACCGACGCGGCTTTCGCTCCGAGCCGGACGCACTCCAGGAGCCCCATCCGCTTGTTGGCCAGCGTGTCGCCTCCGCTGGGGAAGGAGACCGCTCCGGCCACGTCGAACCCGACAAAGGCCGCGATCCCGAGGGCCTCCAGGAGGCCCGGGTAGGCCACTACCCTCTGGACCCCCAGCTCATGCCAGGCTTCCAGGCGGCGGCGGGCATCGGATAGGGACAGGGCGGAGTCCAGGAGGCTGGCCTCCACCCTGGAGAGGATCGGTTCGTCCATCGTCATCGGTGATTTATCGCCCGGGCGCCCAGGGCTGTCTGACCAGGGCCTTCAGTTCCTGGGGAGTGAGGAGATCCCTTGCCTTCAGGAGCATGTAGAGGTTCTCCCCCACCTTCACGATGCCCTCTAGGAATTCCAGATTTTCCGATGCCGGCATCTCCGGGGAGGGCTTGATGTCGTCCGCCCTGACCCGGAATACCTCCAAAACAGCGTCCACCAGCAATCCCAGGGGTTTGGCCCCGGGAAGCATGACCACGATCCGGCCCTTCTTGGCGTCCACGCCGCCGAGCCCGAGCCGCTCCTTGAGGTCCATGAGCGGAAGGATCTCGCCCCTCAGGTCCACGAGCCCCTTGACGAAGACGGGGACCTTGGGGAGCGAGTAGATCCGCGGGATCCTCAGGATCTCCCGGACCGCCGCCACATCCAGGGCGTAGCTCTGATCCCCCACGGCGAAGCCGAGGAAGGTCCGCTCCGGGGCCTCCTCGGCGTGCTCCTTCTTGAAGTGAAAGAGGCTCGTGGCAAACTGAGCCATGTCGTCATTCCTCGATCTGGAACTGGCTGATCACCCGGGCCACCTCCTCCGCGCGCTGCGAGAGGGAGTCCACCTGGCCCGTCGCCTCCCGGATGCTGGCGAGGTTGGAACGGCCCGCGGAGGCGAAATCCGCCATGACCCGCTCGACCTCCTTGCTGGCCTGACCCTGGGCCTGGTTCTGGGCCAGCACCTCGGCCACCGCCGCGGTGAGCCGGTCCATGGCCTGGCGGATCAGCGCGGAGCCCTCGCTCTGCTCCGAGGTGGCCCGCTTCATCTCCTCGGAAAGCGAGCGGATGCGATCCATGGCCTCGATGATCTGCTGGCTGCCCAGCGACTGCTCCTTGGTCCCCCGCCTCAGGTGCTGGGCCAGGTCCCGGAGCTTCTCCGTGGAACGGACGATGCCCATGGCGCCCTTGGCCTGCTCGGTGGTGGCGCGGGCGATCTCCTGGACCATCTGGAGGGAGGTTCGCACCGCCCCCTGGATGCGGTCGAAGGTCTTTCGGGTCTCGCCGGTCACCGCGACGCTGTTGTCCACGAGGGACCGCTGGGAGTTCACCGTCTCCACCGCCCTGCGAACGTCGTGCTGGACGGCGTCGATGAGGCCCGCGATCTCCCGCGTCGAGACGGAGGTCTTGCCGGCCAGCTCCTTGATCTCCTGGGCCACCACGGCGAAGGCCTTGCCGTGCTCGCCCGCCTGGGCCGCGATGATGGCCGCGTTGAGCGCCAGCAGGTGGGTCTGCTCCATCACCTCGTCGATGACCTGGAGGATGTTCCCCACCTCCTCGCTGCGCTGACCCAGGAGCTTCATGACGCCCGTGGTCGCCTCGAAGGAGACCTGAAGCTTCTGGATGGTCTCGTTGGAGTGCTGGGCCGACTGGTTCCCGGCCAGGGCCTCGGAGGCCACGAGTTCCGTCGCCTTCCGGGTCGCGATGGCGTTCTCCTCGATCTGCCGGATGCTGCTCTCCATCTCGTTCATGGCCGCCGAGGTCTCCTCCACGAAGGTGTTCAGGGTTTCGGCCGAGGAGTCGATCTGCCGGATGCCCGCCACGTTCTGGGAGAGCGTGCTCGCAACCGTGTTCACCGCGCCGTTCAGCCCCTCCGTGTTGGCCGCGATCTCGTCGATGCTGGCGATCATTTCCAGCACCGACGAGCTCACCTCCTCGGCGAGCTGGGAGAGGTCCTCCATCAATCGGGAAACCTGCTGGACGGCCTTCTGGATGGAGTCCACCTGGCCCTGCACCTGGTGCGTGGAGGTCTCCTGGTTCTGCGTGTTGGCCAGGGTGGCGTTCAGGTGCCGACTCACGCTCTGCGTCCCCTCCTCCACCCGCCGGAAGGCATCCCGGATCTTCCGGATCATCTGGCTCAGGTTGCCGGCCATCCCCTCGAAGGAGGCCACGAGCCTGCCCAATTCGTCCTGCCGGGTCATCCTCCCCCTGAAGCCGGTCAGCTTGCCTCCCGCCACCTCCGAGGCGTAGCCCGTCAGCACCCCCAGCGGAGCCATGAGGTAGCGCACCATGGCCACGGAGACCGCGGCCCCCACCAGGAGCGTCAGCAGTACCACCAGGAGGCCGAAACCGAGATAGCCGCGGCGGAGCTGGGCCAGGGGGGACAGCCCCACCACCAACCGAAGCTCTCCGAGGGACGCGGCCCGGGCGGGAGCGGCCTGGGCGGAGGGCTCGAAGCCCAGCTCGCCCGTCGAGCCGGTGGGCGCGGCCTGCGCCTGGACGATGGGGGCCCTCACCAGCAGGGCCTGTCCCGCCGAGGAAGCCACCAGCGATTCACTGGCCCGCTGAACCAGGGCGGTGAGATTCTGCGTGGGGGGCAATTTGAGGGTTCCCCCCGATTCAAGCACCTTTCCCTTCGCGTCGGCGTACTCCACCCAGAGGAGATTGGGGTCCGCCTTCAGCATGGCGGCCGCCGTATTCTTGAGGTTGCTCCTGTTGAACTGGATGTCGTACGCGGAGAGGGAGGCCACCGTGTCCCCCAGGCTCCGGTAGGAGTTCTCCATCTGGCTGAGCGCCACCGATCGCGCCTGGAGGTAGAACACCACGGCCAACACGCTGGACCCCACGAGAAGGAGAATTCCCAGCATGGCCATGAGCTGGTTCTTGATGCTCCCCCGGAGCGGGGCCGCCACGAGCCCCGCCAAGCCTTTATTCATAGGTGATCTCCGCGTTGACCTTGGAGATGTTGATCTTCAGCGCGCTCGCGGTCCCCTTGTTGATCACGGTGGTGAAGCTGGTGGGCTCCACCAGGCGGTCCTGGGGAGGCTTCCCCGCCAGGATCTGCTGGACCACCTTGGCGGCATGGCTTCCCACCGATTCCGGCTGGAAGGTGACGGCGCAGAGGGCGCCCGAGGCCACCATGGACTCGGTCAGGGCCACGGGGAGGATCTTCGCGTCCACGCACTGCGAAATCAGGTAGCGCATGGCATCCGGATTGGCCGTGAGGGGGTCGGGCAGGAGCAGGAGGATCTTGAACTGGTCCTTGACGGCCTGGAAGGCGCCCTGGAGGTCGCCGGGGGAGGCCACCGCCTTGGACTGGGCATCGAAGCCGGCGGAATTGAGGGCCGAGACCAGCGATGAGACCGAAGCCATGATGGATTGGGAGTGGAGCACCACCAGGCTCTTGTTGCGGCTCATCGGCTTCACGAGGGAGGCCAGGCCCTTGGGCGGACCGAGGGAGTCGATGCCCACCATCCTGGGGTCGCCGGTCAGCCCCTCCACCTCTGGGTAGTACACCATGCCGTACACGATCCAGACTGTGGGCAGGACCTGGCGGACCTTCTTCGCGGCGTACGATCCCACCGCGAACACCACGTCGGGGTTCTCCGCCTTGAGAGCCGCCAGGGCCGCGTCGTCGGCCGCGGTCCCGTCCAGTTCCACCACCTTCGGGTTGAAGCCGGGCAGCTGGACGGAGTAGGCCGCCTGCATGAAGCCGGCCTCGGCCCCCTTGAAGGCCTGAACACCCGTCCGCGACACGATGACCACCCCTCCCGCCATGGTGGAATGGGCGCCGGCCAACAGAGCCATCACGGCCACCGCCACGATCATCCAGTGTCTTGCCATTGCCACCTCCAGGCGCTGAATGTATTTAGAGTATCACCCGCCCCAAGGCAGGTCAACGAAGACGCGCCTCGCCGAGCCCACCATGACAAGGCCCGGCGAACCCGGGACCCTCCGGAGATGCTTGCACTGCGAGACCAGCACGGCCACCGTGCTTCCGGGCTTGGCTCCGCTGTGTTCGGCGGCGTATCTCGCCGCGGCCTGCTCCACGTCGTGGGCCAGCTTCTCCAGCCGGCGGGGGTTTTTCACCACCACGTGGCACCCGTGGTAGTCCTCGGCGTGAAACCAGAAGTCCGAGCCCCTGCCCATCCGGAAGCTGACGTGGTCGTTCGCCTGGGCGTTCTTTCCCGCGTACCCCGTGCACTCCTGCGGCAGCGGAACCGCCGCCACGCCCGGAGGGAGCTCTCTTCGGCGCTGCGGCGCCGGCCTGGGCGAGACGCGTTCGGAACCCTGAAACAGCCTGGCCAGGTCCTCGCACCTCTCCAGTTCGGTTCGCTCCGCGCTAAGCGCCCGCAGGTTATCTTCGACGAGTTCCAGGATCCGCCCCGTCTCCCGGAGCCTGGCCTGGCCCTTCTGGGCCCGCTTGAAGAGGAGTTGGGCATTCTCGAGGACGGTCCTGGCCGGATCCATTTCGACCATCACCTCCTGCGGCGGGTCGCAGCCGTAGTCCGTCACCCGCCTGGAGCTCTCGCCCCGCCGGTTCAGTCCTCCCGAGGCCAGCAGCGCCTGGGCCGGCCCCGAAAGGGTCGCCCAAGCCTCGCCCTCGTTCCGGTCCCCGAGCACCGCCTCCCGTCTTCGGCGCAGGGCCTTTTCCCGCCTGAAGAGGGCCGCCAGCGCGGCGCGGCGCCCCCGATCCAGGAGTCCCGCCCGGAGTTCCTCGGGACCCCGCCCCTTAAGGTACCCGCCGGGATCCCCGACGGGGGGTGCCTCCTCGGCCCGCTCCCTCCGGCCCGGAGGCGGAAGCCAGAGGCTCCCGGGCTGCCCGGTGCGGAACTCGCCTCCCAAGACCCTCGCCGCCCACAGGATGCGCCGCTCCTCCCCGAGGAGCAGGCAGTTTCCGGAGCGGCCCAGGGGCTCCCACACGAGCGAAGCGGCCCCCGTGCCCGAGAGATCCACCTTCAGCAGGGACTCGCCCGGCAGGCTCGTGACGCCGAGGATCCGGGCGGAGGCGAGGTGGGTCTTGAGCACGTCGGGCGGCGTGCCCTTGGGCCAGGCCCAGGAGCAGAGGCCGACGGCGGGACGCGACGGCTCCCAGCACAGCCCCAGCGTGGCCCCATCCTGGAGCTGAAGCCCCAGGGTCCAGGCGTCCGGCCTGCGGACGTGCTGGATCCGCAGCCCCCGCAGGCGTTCGTCGAGGAGCCGGGCTACCGCCTCGGCCAGATCGGGGTTCATTTGATTCGCTTGAACCGGCGCCGGCGCCAGCGATGCTTGAGATCGCTGGCGAAGCTCCGGAACCGCCAGACGCGCTGGACGTAGAGGAGGGCGAACACGGCCCCGCCCAGGTGGGCCAGGTGGGCGATCCCGCCGCCGGAGCCGAAGACCGAATAGAAGAGGGCGATGCCCCCCCAGACCAGGGCCAGAACCCAGACCTTGATGGGGAGGACGAACCAGATCAGGACCTCGGTGTTCGGGAAATAGAGGGCGTAGGCGGTGATGAGCCCGAAGATGCCGGCGCTCGCGCCGATCACGATCACCGGAGGGCTCGGGAAGAGCGCCGAGGCCACGCCTCCGGCCAGCGCCGAGCCCAGGTAGAGGATCAGGAAACGCCTTCGCCCGAGGAAGAGATCCAGGTCACCCCCGAAGAAGTAGAGGGTGAGCATGTTGAAGAAGATGTGTCCCACCCCGCCGTGCAGGAAGGCGTAGGTGATCAGGGTGTACAGGTAGGCGGGGAAGACCCTGCCCGGCACGAGGCCCAGCCAGAGGGTGAGCGGGGGGAAGAAGTTCTGGAGCAGGAACATCCCCACGTTCAGACCGATGAGCCAGCCGATGGTCTTCGTCCAGGTGCCGCCGAACCGGACTTGCTGGGACATCCGTCCTCCTGGCGGCCATTGTAGCATTGGGCGGAGTGGGAAGTGGGAAGTGAGAAGTGAGAAGTAAGAAGTGAGGAGCAAGACTCGAGACGTGAGACGGGAGAGGCGAAGGAGGGGGGCTTCTTCACCTCATCACCTCATCACCTCATCACCTCATCACCTCATCACGGCATCGCCTCATCACCTCATCACGGCGTGGACGCGAGACGCCCCCATTCGGCGATGGGCGAGGAGAGGGCGGTGGAAGGCCGGCAGGTCGTGGGAGCGATCGCCAGATCGCGAATGAAATGAGGGGAAGTCGCCGTCAGGCGACGGCTCCCACACCGGCGGGAATTCCGCATCGCGGAACTTGAGAGACGCGCGGGAACGCTCTTCTCACTTCTTACTTCTAACTTCTTACTTCACTACTGTCCGGTTGTTTGTTGGCCAACTCGTTGTAAGTGGTTCCTTGTGATAGGGATAACCTACATCATAACCGTTTTCGATTTCAACTCGGTTGCGTTTTCCGGCCCTCCTCCCGTTCCC
>JAJYLT010000006.1 GCA_021787565.1 Acidobacteriota bacterium | reverse complement strand
CGTCCGGCTTTTCCAGCAGAAGTGACGGATGGGATCGGTACGGGTCCTTGCGGAACGCGTGCCCGATGACCTCCTCCAGTGACTCCACGAAGTGGAACGCCATCCCCTGCCGCAGGCTCTCGGGGACCTCGGAAACGTCCTTCTCGTTGTCCCTGGGCAGGATCACCTCCGTGATGTCATGCTGTTTGGCGGCCAGGATCTTCTCCTTGAGCCCCCCCACGGGCAAGACCTTGCCCCTCAAAGTGATCTCTCCGGTCATGGCCACATCGTGCCTCACGGGCATGCCCGTGAAGGTGGAAATCATGGCCACACCGAGGGCGATTCCGGCCGAGGGTCCGTCCTTGGGGATGGCGCCCTCCGGCACGTGGATGTGAACGTCGTGGTTCGAGTAGAAGTCTCTGGCGAGCCCGAGCTGCTCGGACTGTCCGCGGATGAAGGAGAGGGCCGCCCGCGCGGATTCCTGCATGACCTCGCCCAGCTGGCCGGTGAGGATCAGCTCGCCCTTGCCCTGCATGAGGCTGGACTCCACGAGGAGAATGTCCCCCCCGTTCTGCGTCCAGGCCAGCCCCACGGAGATCCCCACCTCGTCCCCGGGGAGAACCTTTCGCGTCTTGAACCTCGCGACGCCCAAGTACTCCTCCGCCTTGGCGGAATTGACGACCTCGTGGGCCCTCCGGTGCTCCTTGACCACCTTGTGCGCCACCTTGCGGCACACGGAGGCGACCTCCCGCTCCAGGTTGCGGACCCCGGCTTCGCGGGTGTAGCCGTCGATGATGAAGGACAAACCATCGTCCGTGAACTCCAGGTCCCTGCCCCTCAGCCCGTGGCTCTTCCGCTGCTTGGGAATCAGGTAGCCCTTGGCGATGGAGAGCTTTTCGGGAAGGGTGTATCCGGAGAAAGAGACCACCTCCATCCGGTCCAGAAGGGCGGGCGGGATGGTGTGGGTCACGTTGGCCGTGGTGATGAAGAAAACCTTCGACAAGTCGAAGGGAACGTCCACGTAGTGGTCCACGAAGGCGTTGTTCTGTTCGGGATCCAGGACCTCGAGCAGGGCCGAGGAGGGATCGCCTCGGTAGTCGGCGCCCAGCTTGTCCACCTCGTCCAGGAGGAACACGGGGTTCTGCGTCCCGGCCCTCTTCATGAGCTGGATGATCTGGCCGGGAAAGGCCCCGATGTACGTGCGGCGGTGGCCCTTGATCTCGGCCTCGTCGTGCACGCCGCCGAGCGAGAGCCTCACGAACTCCCGCCCCATGCTCCGCGCGATGGACCGGGCCACGGAGGTCTTCCCCACGCCGGGCGGCCCTACGAAGCACAGGATGCTGCCCTTGTGCTCCTTGGCGAGCTGTCGCACCGAGAGGAACTCCAGGATCCGTTCCTTCACCTTCTCCAGCCCGTGGTGGTCCTCGTCGAGGATCTTCCGGGCCCGGTGGATGTCGGTATTGTCCTTGCTGGCCTTGGACCACGGGAGGGCCAGGAGCCAGTCGATGTAGGAGCGGGAGACGGTGGCCTCGGCCGAGACCGGCGGCATGATCTCCAGCCGCTTGAGCTCGGAGATGGCCTTCTCCTTGGCCAGCTCCGTCATGCCGGCTTTCTCGATCCGCTCCCGGAGATCCTCGATCTCGTTCGTGGAGTCCTCGCGGCCGAGCTCCTTCTTGATCAGCTTCATCTTCTCGTTGAGGTAGTATTCCTTCTGGGTCTTCTCGATCTGCTTTTCCACCTCTTTGTTGAGGCGCTGATCGAGGTGGGCCTGCTCGATCTCGGAGCCCAGGAGCCTCTTCACCAGCTTGAGCCGGTCCAGCATCGGCACCGTCTCCAGAATCTTCTGCTTCAGGGCCGTCTGAATGGAGAGGTAGGAGGCGACCTGGTCGCAGAAGCGTCCGGGGTCCTCGGGATTGAGTGACGAAGCGCTGACTGATCCGTAAAAGCCCTGCTGCTTGCGGACGAACTCATCGAAGCTCCGGCTCACCTCGAAGGCCAGCGCCTCCGTCTCCACCTCCACCGGCGAGGGGTCCGGAACGGTCTCCACGGAGGCGTGGGGGATCTCCTCGTCGAGCAGAAAATCCTTCGCAAAGCCCCGGCTGAGACCCTCCACAAGTACCTTGAGGTGGCCGCTGGGAAGGGAGAGGGACTGGACCACCTGCGCCAGCACTCCCATCCGGTGGAGCCCTGCGGAAGAAGGCTCCTCCGCCTGTGGGTCCTGCTGAAGCGAGAGGAAGACGCGGCGGTCGGAGGCCAGGGCCGCCTCCACGGCGGCGATGGAATTCGGCCGGCCGACGATGAAGGGCCGGATGGAATGCGGGAAGACCACCATGTCCCTCAGGGTGATGAGGGGGACGACCTCCAGGTGGGGGGCTCCTGGTGGAGAGGCGGAAAGTTCTTTCATGAGGGGACCTTTTTGCCGGGCGCGATTCAGCCGGCGTGCTCCATCAGCATGATGGGCTTGGCGCTGGCCAGGACGACGTCGCGCGTGATGACCACTTCCTTGACGTTGTTCTGCGAAGGGATGTCGTACATGAGTTCGAGCATGAGGTCTTCCATGATGATCCGCAATCCCCGGGCTCCCACGCCCCGGGCGATGGCCTCCCTGGAAATCTCCTCCACGGCCTCCGCCGTGAAGGTGAGCTTCACGCCCTCCATTTCGAAAATCTTCTGGAACTGCTTGACCAGGGCGTTGCGGGGCTGGGTCAGAATCGTCTTCAGGGCATCGAGATCCAGCTCGTTCAGGGCGGCCACGACGGGCACCCGGCCGACGAACTCCGGGATCATCCCGTACTTGATGAGGTCCTGCGGCTGCACGAGGTGCAGGAGGTCGCTCAGGCTCTTGGGATCACCCTGCTCCGGAACGCCTCCGTACCCGATGGAGGACTTGTGCAGGCGCCGCTCGATGATCTTGTCCAGGCCAACGAAGGCGCCCCCGCAGACGAAGAGGATGTTGGTCGTGTCGATCTGGATGAACTCCTGGTGGGGGTGCTTCCTGCCGCCCTGAGGGGGCACGTTGGCGACGGTCCCCTCCAGGATCTTCAGGAGGGCCTGCTGGACCCCCTCGCCCGAGACGTCGCGGGTGATCGAGGGGTTCTCGCCCTTCCTGGCGATCTTGTCGATCTCGTCCACGTAGACGATGCCCCTCTCGGCCCGCACCTTGTCGCCGTCGGCATTTTGAAGCAGCTTGAGGAGGATGTTCTCGACGTCCTCGCCCACGTAGCCCGCTTCCGTCAGGGTGGTGGCGTCGGCAATGGCGAAGGGAACCTGCAGGAGCCGGGCCAGGGTCTGGGCAAGGAGCGTCTTTCCCGTCCCGGTGGGGCCCACGAGGAGGATGTTGGATTTCTGGACCTCCACATCCCCGCGGCGGACGTTCAGCTGCGTCCTACGGTAGTGGTTGTACACCGCCACCGCTATCCGCTTCTTGGCGAACTCCTGGCCAATCACGTACTCGTCCAGGAAGGTCTTGACCTCCTTGGGCTTGGGGAGAGGGTTCCGGCCCTTCTCGTCCTTTTCGACGTCTTCGGCCAGGATCTCGTTGCAGGTGTCCACGCACTCATTGCAGATGTACACGTTGGGCCCCGCGATCAGTTTCTTGACCTCGCGCTGGGGCTTATTGCAAAAGCTGCACCTGAGTTCGTTGTCCGCGTAACCTCGGCTCATCTATCTTCCCTCCGCCACCGGGGTATCCAGAGCAATGCTCGACCAGGCCGTTTTATTTCTCCGGTATCCCATGGTGCGTGAGGATCTTGTCCACGATCCCGTACTCCAGCGCGTGCGCCGGCGTCATGATGAAATCCCGGTCGCAGTCGGCGCGGATGGTCTCGATCGGTCGCTCCGTGTGGCTGGCGAGGATCTGGAATATGCTCTCCCGCATCCTCAGGATCTCCTTCGCCTGGATGTCGATGTCGCTGGCCTGCCCGCTCACGCCGCCCAACGGCTGGTGGATGATGATCCGGGAGTTGGGGAGCGCGAAGCGCTTGCCCTTGGTCCCGGCGGCCAGCAGGACGGCCGCCATGGAAGCGGCCTGGCCGATGCAGATCGTGTTGATGTCCGGCTTCACGAACTGCATCGTGTCGTAGATGGCCAGACCGGCGGTCACGGAACCTCCCGGGCTGTTGACGTATAGCCAGATGTCGCGTTGCGGGTCCTCGGCCTCGAGAAAGAGGAGTTGGGCGATGACCAGATTCGCCAGATGATCATCGATCTCCTCGCCCACGAAGATGATATTGTCCTTGAGCAGCCGGGAGTAGATGTCGTAGGACCGCTCACCGCGGTTGGTCTGCTCCACGACTATCGGAATCAGGGGCATTCAATCCCTCCTGTGTGGCGGATTTCCCCTCCGTGAATGTAACCGAAGCCTGAGAAAGAAGCAAGTCCAGGGCCTTCTGGTGAAGCAGAAGGCGCTGCACCATGTCGATCTGCTTCTCCTTCGCCGCGTGGCTCTTGAGCTGGGCGGCCGTGACCCGGGTGCCCTCGGCCTTGCGCTCGAAGTAGGCGTCCACCTCCTCATCCGAGACCGTCAGGCCCTTGGCCGACGCGACGGACTCGAAGAGATAGTACGCCTTCACCTTCCGCTCCGCGATGGGCCGGCGTGACTTGGCGACCTCCTCCCAGTCCATCTCGGCCTTCTCCAGGTCTACTCCCTGCCTGGTCATCTCCTCGGCCAGCTCCTCGAGGTCGTTTCTCAATTGACGGTCCACCAGCGTGGGCGGGGCCGGGAACGGGTGGCGCTCGAGCAGCTCCCCGACCAGGCGTTCCTCCTCGAGGCCGCGCACCTCCGAGGCGAAGCGGGCTTCCATGTCCTTTCGGACCTGCCCCCTGAGGGCATCGAGGCTCTCGGCCCCGAGGTCCTTGGCCAAGTCATCGCCCAGCTCGGGAACCTCCCGCCGCACCACCTTGACCACGCTGAGCGTGTACTCCCCGGGCGCCAGATGCCCCGGACCGTGGTCGTGCTCGTGGGCGTGACCCTCCTCGTGGCCGTGCTCCTCCTGAGGAACCGACAGGTCCAGCAGGTCTCCGGGCTTGGCCCCGACGAGGACTCTCTCGGCGGGGTGCTCACTCTTGGCGAGGGCGCAGAAAAAACGTTCCTGCCCCTTGCTCTGTCCCTTGCGCTGCAGGGTCGTCACCGCGAAGTCGCCCTCCGCCGCGGGACCCTCCTGAGGCTTCATGACCGCCGCCCTCTGCCTGAGGGATTCGAGAGCGCGTCCGACCTGCTCCTCGGAGACCTCGACCTTGGGCACCTCGATGGTGATTCCAGCGGCCTCCACCGCGGGGACCTGCGGAGCCTCTTCGGCCACCAGGGTGCACCGGAACGCCTCCCCCTCCTCGAGATGCACGTCCTGGGCGTAGGGCTCCACCACCGGCTTGAGGCCGTACTGTTCGACCATGCTCTTGGCCGTCTCCGCCAGCAGGTGATCCAGGACCTCTTCTCGGATCTCCCGGCGGAACCGCGATCGCACCATGGACTCGGGGGCTTTGCCCGCCCGGAAACCCGGCAGCCTCACCTGGCTCCTGAGGGTGCGCGCCACTTCGGAAAACCGTGGGGCGATCTCTTCCCAGGGGGCAACCGCCTCGTACAGCCGCTGGCACCCATCTTCCCGCTTGAATGTGACGTCCATCCTGCACCCTCTATCTTCGTGGAGGCCTCGGCGGCCTCTCTCTGACGCCGGCTCTTCCCGCGGCTCCAGTCCATTTTCGGCGGGCCTTCTCGGCCTCACCCCGCCCAGACGCCCGTTCGAATCCTCCATGCCTCCCTCGGGCCGTCATCCCGGATCAACTGGTGCGAAAGGGGGGACTCGAACCTACGCGGCCTAGAAGCCTCGCCGCTCGCGAGTCTCGCAGCTCCGTTTCAAGGCCGCCTACGGTTCTCGGGGCGGGACCCTCGGCTTGCCCCACATCGCTACGAACGCTCGCTCTTCGCTCGCGTTCTCGCGGCGGGGCTACGCCGTCTCCCGCCCTTCGAGTCCCCCTTTTCTCTTCTCCACGCTCCTGCCGGCCCAACCCGCAGGCCAGCTACTCTAGCTCAACTGGTGCGAAAGGGGGGACTCGAACCCCCACGGGTTGCCCCACAGGATCCTAAGTCCTGCGCGTCTGCCAGTTCCGCCACTTTCGCCCATCTCACTTCCCGCATTGTCCTCCGGAGCCTTCATGGTCCTTCCGGGCAGAGGCAGCCTGGTGTGGGATGCGATCTGACGTGGAGATTTCCACCGGGCGAGCACTTCTACCAGCGAACCGCTCCGACTCGGATGCGTGGCGCGCCCGCCCCGACTCGAACGGGGGACCTGCGGCTTCGAAGGCCGACGCTCTATCCGGCTGAGCTACGGGCGCACACGGAAGAACTCCCCCGGACCTCATTCTAATATCACATTACCCGCTCTGGACGCAATTCCGCCGCCGTCGATCCTCGCTTCATCAGACGGGGATCTCGCGCTGCTGGTTCCCGCAGCAGGCGATGAGCCTCGGCAGGGCCTGCATCTTCTCGAAACGCGAGGGGCCACGATGCATGACCAGAGCGAAGGACATGCCGAACCTCCGGAGCTTCTCCAGAACGTGATAGCGCTGCTGGCGGGAACCGTCGGTCACCGCGACGTACACGGCCAGGGGCATGAGCGTCACCAGGAGCGCGTTGCCCAGTTGGCACAGGGCGCCCAGATCTTCGAGCTTGGCATGCACGAGGGCGCCCAGCGCCCTCCGGGCGGGGAGGGCCAGCTTCTCGTCTTCCAGTTGGGCCGAGGCGAGGATCAGGAATCCGGCCGACCGCGCGTTCGTGGCCGGGTCAAGGATAGGCCGGAAAACGGCCAGCCGGTCCCTGTCCTGGGTACGCACGTCCAGAAATCCCACCCCCGCCGGATTGGAGTAGTCCGACACGAGGAGCCTGGCGACCTTTTCCACCCCCGCCAGATAGCGGGGATCCAGCGTCGATTGGTAAAGGGCCAGCCGCGCGTAGCCGAGCTCCACCTGGGCACCGAGGTACGCCGCACCGAGTCTCTCCCCCGTCCTGCAATGGGCCAGGGCTCCATCGGCTCCGATCAGGTCGCTCTCGAGCCGGCGATGGGCGCGCAGGGCGAGGTTCAGGTAGGCCCTTTCTCCCAGGAATTGCCAACCGTTGCACAGGGCTCTCACGGCCAGGGCGTTGGGCAGCGCGAAGGCCGTGGCGTTCATCCGCGGGGGCTGCACGCGCCGCCGCTCTTCTCCGCTCAGCGCGTAGTAGGAATCGTCGTCCCGTTGCGCGGCCGCGAACAGGCCCCCCTTCTGGAGCATCTTCTGCTGAAGGTAATGGAGGATGCCCCTCGCCAGCGGGAGTGCAAATCCGCCCTCCGGCATCGCGGCCACGCGGAGCGAGAGGATGAGCCAGTGGGCGTTGTCCTGAAGGAACTTCCGCGTATCCAGCCGCGAGCCCTCCCTGGCGTGAAAGAACCCGCCCTCCACGGAGTCGTAAAGGGGCGAGTACGCCAACGACTGGAGCACCTGAACGGCCCTTTCGAGGGCCTCGCGGCTGCCCATGAAGGTTCCGTACCGCAGGAGGAAGCGGACCGGATCGATGCACGGCGCTCCGGCCCCTTTGCCGAATTCGCCCCCGCCCACGATCAGACGGTCCAGGACCCTCTGGTAGATGCTCTCCAGCAATTCCAGCCCGCGCTCGAGGCTGCGAGGATGCTGCTCGATGAAGGGCACCGGGTATCCTCCGAAGACCGGCGCTACCGGGGGGCTGTAATGGGAGGCTGCCACGGCGGCCGACCGAAGGAGGTCCACGAGAGCATCGGGCGTCCCCAGGGGGCAGTTGGCCAGGAGGGTCCCATCGGGAAGCAGGACGGCCGCGGCGGGCGCTGGTGTCGGGAAGTAGAGCCGCCCCAATTCTGGATGGCGATCCCCGTCGGCCAGCACGGGAATGAAGGAGCGGGCCAGGAGCGAGGAGAGCGCCTTGTCTTCCGCGAGGGCCCCGGAGACGCTGAATGCATGCTCCGAACTGGAGTCGGAGACGAGCAGGAAGAGCGGCTTGTGCGACCGGCTGGCCTCCTCCAAAGCCGACGGACCCCACTCGCGCCACTCGACACAACTCTTGAGCATACCTACCTACGCCTCCCGGCGAATACCTCAGCAAACGCAATGCCAGCTGATGTTCGTCCCCTTGCAGGATTCCGATCTCGATGCTGGACGGCCTTTTGCGGGGATGCGGCGCGGCGCTCGCACGGCCCCGCCGAAGGCCTCTCGGCCTCCTTCTCGAAGATCTCGGTATCAGGGATGAAACCACGCACGTCCCATGTTTCTCCATCTGAGACCGAGATGCCGCGAAGACCCGCCACGGAGAGTCGTCTGGACTTTGGATTTCGAACCTGGGGCCAGGATGTCGGAAGGTTTCGGCCTTTCCTCTCATTCGAGATTCTTCTTCGCCTCACGTTCCGACGCCCAAATTCCGCGATGGAATTGCACTCGCAGGAGCGCCGCCCCCGGCGCGACGGACCGTACGCGGGCACCGCATCCTGGTCGCAGGGTCAGCCGGTTCGCGGCGAGGCGCCGCTCCTACGCAGGCGTTGAGCCGCTATCGCGGGATTGGGGCGACGGGCGCCGCTTGCTCCCTTAGTCCCTTGGTTATAAGATTGAGTTCTTCGACGAGGAGGAACCATGCGCCGCAGTTTCCTTCAGATGGCCGCCCTGGTCGCCGTCGGTTCCCTGGTGGGCCTGACCTACAACGCTCTTTCACCTAACGGACTTCCCCTGCGCGGGGGGACGGCCGCGCGCCTGGCCCAGGAGGGGGCGCGGATGATGTCCCTGCAGGAGGTGCGCTACTATCTGCAGCAGCCGGGCACGGTCATCGTGGACGCCCGCTCATCGGAGGAGTTCGAGCTGGGCCACATTCCCCACGCGCTCAACGTGCCGGCGGACAACTTCGCTCCCTACTACGCCAAGGTGGCTCCCGAGCTCCAGAAGGCCAAGCTCATCATCGTCTATTGTTCGGGCGGCTCGTGCGGCACCTCCGAGGAGTTGGCGAAGGAGCTCATCGCCAAGGGCTACTCGGACAACCGGGTGGCCGTCTTCCATGACGGACTGCCGGGCTGGATGAGGGCCAACCTGCCCATCGAACGGGGGACCTACAAACAGTGAAACCCAGCGGCTGGGTGATCTGGGCGGAGCGGATAGCCCGCTGGACCGTGGCGGGTATTTTCTTGGCCGCCGCCGTTCCCAAGATCTTGGATCCGTCAGGCTTTGCGGCCGACATCTCCCACTATGCGATGCTCCCCGATGGGCTGGTCAATCCGCTGGCCGTGATCCTTCCCTGGATCGAGGCCGTCATGGGATTGGCCCTCCTGTCCGGTTTCTCGGCGGAGGGGGGGATCGTCCTGGCCAACCTCATGCTGTTGATGTTTCTGGGCGCCATGGGCCAGGCCTGGATCCGCGGCCTGGACATCAACTGCGGATGCTTCGGCCACTCCGGCGCCCGCGGGGAGATCCTCCTTTCCATCCTCCGGGACTTCGGCTTTCTGGCCGTGGCGCTCGCCGCGCTCGGCCTCCGCTACCGGCGCAACAAGACGGGCAAGTTTCCGGCCTAAGGACCCGCGCAGGAATAGGTTAACGGAATTCGCGCCCAGATTCGTGTGAGATTGGCGCGATTGGAGGGAGCAAAACCGCAGGCGTAGTTGAAGACTACGTTGAGGATTTTGCGATCGAGAATCGCGTCAAGATCGCGCGAAGATGGGATGCGAAAACGTTAAGTTGTTTCTGCGCGGGTCCTAAGGCGGCATCCTCCGAATGGGCGTAACGCCGCCCATTTCCGGGAGGCCGGGCGGGCGATCTGCACCGCGGCGGCCTCGCAGAGTCGTCGCCCGGCCATCACTTCACCATGGGGGATCTTGCCGGGGGGCCACCTCCTCCTTTCCTTGCTCTTCCCGGGGTTCGTGCGGGGTCGAGGACCGCTTCGCCTATTGCTGAAGGCAAGAAGCGGCGCCCCGGCGCGTCTGCGGCTCCTCGCTCGCCGCCTCCGCAGTTCCCCCATCGAGTCCGCGCGGTCCTTGCCCCGGCCCAGCCAAACCTTTCGCACCTCCCTCCGTATAACCGAGCGTGGTGCACCTCAGGGCATCCGCCCAAGAGAGCTAAGGAGAGGACGATGGCGAGGTTGGTGAAGATTCTGCTCATCCTGGTCGCCGTGGGGGTGGTGGCGGCAGGGGTGTACGCGTGGGTCAGGCACGCCGGCTCCAAGAAGGACGACTTCAAGCTCGTTCCGGTCGAACGGGGCTCCATCACGGAGAAGGCGCTGGCCGTCGGACAGATCGAGCCGAGACAGAAATTTCAAGTCAAATCCAAGATCAGCGGCATCGTGAAGCGGTGCGTGGTGCAGGTGGGTGACACGGTGAAGGCGGGCGACCCCCTCTTCGAGATCGCACCCGATCCCACGCCCCAGGACCTCATTCAGGTGGACCGAGACCTCCAGAATGCCCAGGCCGGCTTCGACCGGGCCAAGGCGGACTTCCTGCGTTACCAAGAGCTCGCCTCGCAGGGTGTAGTGGCCAGGGAGGACCTGGACGCCATGCGCGAGGCCTACGAGAAAGCCCAGGTGGCCCTCGCGCGGGCTCACGACAACCGCGAGCTGACCATGAAGGGCCGCGTCACGGGGGGCGGGGCGGCCATGGAGGCCATCATCCGGGCCCCGGCGGCTGGCACCGTGCTGACCCGCACCGTGGACCCGGGCGATCCCGTGGTTCCCCTCACCTCCTACCAGGCGGGCACCGAGCTGGCGAGCATCGCCGACATGAGTGACCTTATCTTCAAGGGCACGGTGGACGAGATCGATGTGGGCAAGATGAAGGTGGGCCTGCCCGTCAGGATCAAGGTGGGAGCCCTCCCTTCGGACGTCGTGACCGGCCACGTCTCCCGCATCGCGCCCCAGGCCGAGAAGAAGGAGGGCTCCACCCTCTTCGACGTGGAGATCGAGCTGGACCCCGACGCCAAGGTGACGCTGCGCGCGGGCTACTCGGCCAACGCGGACGTGATCATCCGGGAGAAGAAGGACATCCCCATCATCCCCGAGAGGCTGGTCGCCTTCGAGGACGGCGGCAAGAAGGCCTACGTCGAGGTGCCCGTGGCCAAGTCCGATGAGCCGCCCAAGAAGGTGCCGGTGACGCTCGGCCTCTCCGACGGCCTGAACATCGAGGTCGTCTCGGGGCTGAAGGTCGGCGATAAGGTGGTCCAGCGCCCGCCGAAGGAAATCAGCTAGGTCTGACCCGGCCGCGCGGCGGAGGGCCCCTCGCGACGCCCATCGCCGCCCGATTCCAGGGAGGGAGCCATGTCCATATCCGGCCCGCTCGAGGTCTTCCGCCAGCTCTATCGGAACCTCCGCAGCCAGAAGCTCCGCACCTTCCTCACCACCTTCGGCATCGTGTGGGGCACCGTGGCCGTGAGCCTGCTGCTGGCCTTCGGCCAAGGGCTTCACAAGTCCATGATCCAGAGCGCCGCGGGGCTCGGCGACCGCATCGTCATCGCCTGGCCGGCGCGCACCTCGCTCCCCTGGGAGGGCATCGGGAAAGGACGCCGCCTCCTCATGACGGAGGACGACATCGGCGCCATCAAACAGCAGGCCCTGGGACTGGCGGGCATCTCCAGCGAGTACGCCAAGAGCTTCAAGGTCCACAACGGCAACAAGACCATGATGGTGGACGTCTCGGGCGTCTCCCCCGTCTTCGGCACCATGCGCAACCTGATTCCCCAGGAGGGAGGCCGATTCTTCGACCCGCTCGACATGAGCGACCGGCGGAGGGTGGCCTTCATCGGAGACGCGTTCGCGAAGGACTTCCTCGGCGAGCCCAATCCCGTGGGCAAGACCTTCATGCTCGCCGACTCACCCTTCCTGGTCGTCGGCGTCCTCAAGCCCAAGGAGCAGGACTCCAGCTACAGCGGGCGGGACAAGGACAAGATGTTCATCCCCTCCACCACCTTCCGGGCCATCACCGGCGAGAAGACCATGGACGACTTCATTTACAAAGCCGGGACCCCGGAAGGCAACAAGGCTCTCACCCTGGACATCCGGGGCATTTTGGCCAAGCGCCTTCACTTCGATCCCAAGGACGACCAGGCGCTCATGGTGTGGGACACCACCGACATGTTCGCCTTCATGGATGCCTTCATGCTGGGCTTCCAGCTCTTTCTGGGAATCGTCGGCTCCCTGACGCTCGTGGTGGGCGGCATCGGCGTTTCCAACATCATGAACGTGGTCGTGGAGGAGCGCACCCGGGAGATCGGCATCAAGATGGCCCTGGGAGCCAAGCGGGGGTACGTCCTCCGGCAGTTCCTCCTCGAAACCATGACCCTCACCGGGATCGGCGGGGCGTTGGGGCTGCTCCTCTCGGCCGGGATCTGCGCCGTCTTCCCGAAGTTCGGGCTCACCGAATACGTGGGCGTGCCGCTCGTCTCCCCATCCGTGGCGGCCCTCACGGCCGGAGTCCTTGGGTTCGTTGGCTTGCTGGCGGGCTACTTTCCGGCGCGCGACGCGGCCAACCTCGATCCCGTCATCGCCATGAAGCTGTGAGCAAGAGAATGAACCACATAGACACGGAAGCACAGAGAAAGTCCCAGAAGATTCAGGCGCGAGAGCGCCTTCGAAACGGGAGTCGAGTGAGGCCTGTTTCCTTCTTTGGCGCGCCCCTTTTGTCGTACCCACAGATGTCTTTCTCTGTGCCTCTGCGCCTCTGTGGTGATTCACCCTTGGGAGCCGCCTCATGCGCCTGAAGCTGATCTTTCAACTGTTTCTGCGCTCCTCGATGCTGCAGAAGAAACGGGCCATCCTCACGGTGGCCGCCATCGCGTGGGGCACGGTCGCCATCCTGCTCCTGCTCGCCTTCGGGCAGGGCCTGAAGGACCAGCTCATGAAAAGCCGGCGGGCCATGGGCCTGAACATCGCGGTCATCTGGCCCGGCGAGACCTCACGGCCGTGGAAGGGGCTTCCGGCCGGAAGGCCCGTGCGGCCCATCGCCGACGACGTGGAGTACCTCCGGCAGAGGATGCCCGACCTCAAGGGCGTCCTGGGCGAGATCCACAGCTGGGGCACCACCCTGACCTACGGCAGGAAGACCGTCACCAGCCACGTCATCGGCACGAACTGGATCTACGGGGAGATGCGTAACCACATCCCGCAGCCGGGCGGCCGCTTTTTCAACCCCATCGACGAGGCCGAGAAGCGCCGCGTAGTCTTCCTGGGCAACAAACTGGCCACGGACATCTTCGGGAAGGAGGACCCGGTGGGCAAGACGCTCCAGCTCAACAGCTCCCCCTACCTCGTCATCGGGGTCATGAAGCCCAAGCTCCAGATGGGCAACTACGCCGGCCCGGAGGATGACCACGCCGTCATTCCGATCACCACCTACATCGCCCAGTACGGCACGCAGCAGCTGAACAATCTCGTCATCCAGGTGCACCGTCCCGAGGAGATGCCGGAGGCCCTGAAGCGCTTCAAGGAGGTCCTCTCGGCCAAATACGGCTTCAACCCGGAGGACCCCAAGGTCTTCGGGATCTGGGACACGGTCAAGGGCTCGGAGATCATGGGCAAGATGATGCTGGGCATCGAGCTCTTTCTGGGCATCATCGGAGCGCTGACCCTGCTCATCGGCGGCATAGGCGTCGCCAACATCATGTACGCCGTGGTGAAGGAGAAGACCCGGGAGATCGGCATCCAGATGGCCATGGGCGCCCGCCGCTCGTGGATCACCGGCCCCTTCGTCCTGCAGGGCCTGATCTACACCCTCCTGGGCGGGGCCTGCGGCCTCGTCATCGCCGTCACCATCGTCATCCTGCTGAGCCTGATCCCCACGGGCGGCAACCAGGCGCTGGCCTTCCTCGGAAAACCCACCCTCTCCTGGCCCATCGGCATCTCCACCGCGGCCATCTTGGGCCTGATCGGATTGCTGGCCGGCTATTTCCCCGCGCGGCGGGCCGCCAGCATCGATCCGGCCGAGACCCTGAGGTACGAATGATGGCGGGAAGCGGAGGTGAATAGGTGAGTAGGTGAAGAAGGCCAGCGTTGCGCTTCTCCCTTTTCACTCTTTTTGCTCCTCACTCCTCACTTCCCACTTTCCCGAAACCCGGCGCGCCCGGCCTTCGTAATAGCACGCAGGAGGACCCGATGAACTGGCCGCTGATCAGGAGAAACGGCAGGAACGGCGCCAACGGCAACGGCGCCATCATCCACATGGACGGCATCACCAAGGTGTACGACACGGGCAAGGTCAAGGTGGAGGCCCTGCGCGGCATCGACCTCTCGGTCCAGAAGGGCGAGTTCGTGGCCATCGTCGGCCCCTCCGGCTCGGGCAAGTCCACCCTCATGAACCTCATCGGCTGCCTCGATACTCCCACGGGCGGGCAGTTCGACTTGGCCGGCGAGGCCGTCGCGGGCCTGGACCGCGACCAGCTGGCCGACGTCCGCAACCGGCGGGTCGGGTTCATCTTCCAGAACTTCAACCTGCTCCCGCAGATTAGCGCCTTCGAGAACGTGGAGATGCCCATGCTCTTCGGTGGCGTCTCCAAGAGGGAGCGCCGCGAACGGGCCTGCGAGCTTCTGGAGCGCGTCGGGCTTGGCAACCGCATGGACCACAAGCCCACCGAACTCTCGGGCGGCCAGATGCAGCGCGTGGCCATCGCGCGGGCCCTGGCCATGAACCCCGACATCCTTCTGGCCGACGAGCCCACGGGCAACCTGGACTCGGCCTCGGGCGGAGACATCATGACCCTGTTCAAGAACCTCTGGGAGCAGGGCGGGACGCTCGTGGTGGTCACCCACGACATGGCTCTTGCCAATCGGGCGGGCCGAGTAGTCGAGATACGGGACGGGCTCATCGTCCGGGATACGGCCAACGCGGCGTGAGTAGGGGACTAGGGGACTAGGGGACTAGGTGATTAGGGGACTAGGGGACTAGGGGACTAGGTGATTAGGTGACTAGGTGATTAGGTGACTAGGTGACTAGGTGAGGAGGGGAAGAAGGCCGGCGTTGCGCTCTTCACTTCTCACTTCTCACTTTTCACTTTTCACTTCTTACTTACTTTGCTCCTCACTCCTCACTTCCCACTTCATGGAGCCGGGTGGGCAGACCCTTCGCCCAGTGCCCTCCACCCTCCACCCTCCACCAAGAGGAGGCCTCTCCGGCCTCCGGCCAGACGATCTTCCTGCGCGTCTCCGTGCCTTCTGCGGTTCATTCTCTTAACCCTTGGGCACGAGAAAGTAGAGCGATCCGGGCTGCTGGAGCAGCCCCGCCGAGGCCTCGGCCTTCTCTCCCGCGCCCCAGAAGAGATCGACTCTCCCCGGCCCGGTGATCGCCCCGCCCGTGTCCTGGTTGCACACGAAGCGGGTGAAGGGCTTCCATGCCTTCGCGTGGCCGTCACTCGCCAGCTCGGGCTTTTCGGTGCGGATCAGGCATAGGGCACCCTTGGGGAAGAGACGGGAGTCCGTCGCGATGGAGCGTCCCGGCGTCAGCGCCACGCCGATGTTGCCGAAGGGCCCGTCCTTCGCGATGCGGAAGAAGGTGTAGCTGGGGTTCAGGTCCAGAAGATCCCTGAGCTGCGCGGGATGGTCGGTCAGGTAGCGCCGGATGGCCTGCATGGAGGCTTGGCCCTTCGGAAGCAGTCCTCTCTCGATCATGAGCTTTCCGAGGCTCACGTAAGGGCGCCCGTTCTTGCCGTCGTACTGGACGTGGACCTGGTCTCCGTTTGGGAGCTTGACGATGCCGGACCCTTCGATCTGAAGGAAGAAGATCGCCACCGGGTCGTCCAACCAGAGCAGCTCCAGCCCCTTTCCATCCAGCACGCCCTTCCCGTCGATGTCGCCCCTCGAGAAATACGGCACGACGCGGTCTTTCTCCACCCGTCCCACGATCGTCCGGTCGCTCAAGGCCAGCGGGAACCGGCTGAGATCGATGGTCAGAAGGTCGGTCGGGCGGCGGTAGAGGGGGTAGCGGAACCGGGCGTCCGGCGCGAGGCTTCCCTCCAGCTCGGGCTCGTAGTATCCGGTGAACAGCACTCCTCCCTTGCCGTCGCTGCCCACGCTCCGCAGCAGATCGAACCGGGCCCGGATGCGGTCCAGCTTCGCGGAGGCGGAGAGCGCACCGTCCTGAAGGATCGCCAGCAGCCGTCTCAGCTCCGCCGCGTAGTCCCTGACGGCCACGCTGCCCTCGCCGAAATGCAGGGGACTGTCGGGTGCGAGCCGCCCGTAATAGGCCAGGCTCCCTTCGACGGCGCCGGCGAGCCCGTCGAAGTCCCGGTCGTCCCGCCAGCTCCCCAGATCGCGCCAGTGGGCCTGCACCAAGACGGCGCCCCGAGGCGAGGGTTGCTTCTCCGCCACCGGCCGGTGGGCGCAGGCGCCCGCCAGAAGAAGCGCGATGACCAGCCCGAGCCGAACGCCCCATTCCTGCGTGTGCCGCCGTTTCGCCATGGCCGCCTTCGCCCTTTCAGCCGCTCCATTGTACAGGAGCGCGAAGGCGGGTGCCGCGGGCGATCATCCAGCGCGGCGAATGCCCGAGGAGGGCGGCCTTAACAATTCGGAATAATTCCTAACAAATCGCGTTCAACAGGTCTTTACAGGAGGCACCCATGACCACACAGATCGGACTGAACGACAAAAGCAGAGAGGCGGTCGGACTCCTGTTGAACCGACTGCTTTCGGACGAATACGTGCTGGCCACCAAGACCCGCAACTTCCACTGGAACGTCACCGGGCCGCATTTCCACGATTACCACCTGCTCTTCGGCGAACAGATCGGAACCTTGGACGGCGCGGTGGACGACCTCGCCGAGCGGGTCCGGCAACTGGGAGGCAGGAGCCTCGGCTCCCTGCGGGAGTTCGTCGAGCACTCCCGGCTCCCGGAGAAACCCGGCTCCGCGCCGCCGGCCGCCGACATGGTCGGACTGCTCCTGCACGACCACGAGACGCTGATCCGTCAGCTCCGGAAGGACCTGGACCTCTGCGCCAACGACCACGGCGATGCGGGCACGGCGGACTTCCTGACGGGGCTCATGGAGAGCCACGAGAAGATGGCCTGGATGCTCCGCGCCACCCTCGAGGGCGAATCGGCCTGAGGCCGAACTTGACGGCTCCCCGAGCCGGCCCTACCTTGTCGAAGGAGCTTACGGAATGATTCCTAAAATCAAGGGGCGGAGCAGCCAGCGCCGGGCTCTCCTCGATCTCCTCATGTCGACGGAAGAACACCCCACCGCCGCCGAGGTGGCCAGGGGCATGGCCGCCAAGTACGGCCCCGTGAGCCTGTCGAACCTCTACCGCAACCTCGACATCCTCGTGGCCTCAGGCCACGTGCGCCGCCTGCGGCTGGATGGGGGTCCGGACCGGTTTGACGCGAACCTGAAAGCCCACTACCATGTGACGTGTATTCACTGCCAGCGCGTATGGGATATGCCTCTCGGCCCCAATACCCGGTGGGATCTGCCCATGCCCCCAGGTTTTCAGCCGCAGGCGAGCGAAGTCACCATCAAGGGCTGCTGCGCCTCCTGCGCCGCGGCCCCCAACCCCTTTTCAAAGGAGGTGTAACATGCCCAAGCTTCATGGAACCAAAACCCACGAGAACCTGCTCCACGCGTTCGGAGGTGAGTCCCAGGCCAACCGCCGCTACTTGTACTTCGCCCGTCAGGCGGACGTGGAGGGCCATCCCGACGCGGCCGCCATCTTCCGCTCCACCGGCGAAGGCGAGACTGGGCACGCCTTCGGCCACATGGATTACCTCGCCGAGGTGGGCGACCCGGCCTCCGGGAAACCCATCGGCGAGACCAAACTGAATCTCGTGGCCGCCGTGGCTGGCGAGACCTACGAGTACACCGAGATGTACCCTGGCTTCGCCCGAACGGCCCGCCAGGAGGGATTCGACGAGATCGCCGACTGGTTCGAGACCCTCGCCAAGGCGGAGCGGGCCCACGCCGGACGATTCCAGAAGGCTCTGGACGAGATCAAGTAAGGGAAGGGCGGAACGCCGCCCTTCCCTGATCCCGAGAGCCCCTTCGAAGGGCTGCCAACGAGGAATCTCGCCGGGCGGGCTCCACTCGGCATCGGGCGCGCGGCCGGGCAACCGCTGGCGGGAGCTTTTCGAAGGGGACCCTCGGTGAATTTTGCCGTGAGGGTCGTGGCGTCGCCGCGGCGCATCGGGAATCCGGGCGAAAGGACACGAGAAAGGTGGGTTCAAGATGAGCGAACAAGGCCTCGGCGGCATCAAGGAGTACGTTTTCGAGCCGGCCTCGCCGGAGTTCTACGATGAGGCATCGCTCGCCGCGGAGGAGCGGCGCGTCTTCGAGGTCTGCCACGGATGCAGGCTCTGCGCCGGTCTCTGTCCCTCCTTCGACGTCCTCTTCGACCGCATCGACTCCAAGGACATCTCCGCCGCGGAGCTTCCCGAGGTCGACCTCCACGCGGTCATGGATGCCTGCTACTACTGCAAGCTCTGCTACACCAAGTGCCCCTACACCCCGCCCCACGAGTTCCGGCTGGACTTCCCGCACCTGGCGCTTCGCCACAAGGCCGTCCGGTTCAAGAAGGGCGGCTCCGGCTTTTCCGGCCGACTCCTCGCCGACCCCGCCGGCATGACGCGCAAGTCCCGGCCCGTTGCGCCCCTCGCCAATGCGGTCAACCGCTCGAAGCCCGCGCGCAAGTTGATGTCGGCCCTTCTCGGGATACACCCGGAGGCCCCGCTTCCGCCCGTTGCCTCCCGCTCCTTCACCTCCCGCTTCCGGAAGATGGCCAGGCCCCCGGAGCCACGCGAAAGGGTAGTGCTGTTCACGACCTGCCTGGTGGATGGGAATTACCCGGGCCTGGGTGAGGCCCTCGTCGCGTTCCTCGCGGCCTGCGGAGTGGAGGTCTTGCTGCCTTCCGGCCAGGAGTGCTGCGGCATCCCCTCCTTCGACATCGGCGACATCGAGACCTCGGCCGCCAAGGCTCGGAAGAACGTGGCCCTGCTCTACCCGTACGCCAAGCAGGGGCTGGCTATCCTGGCTCCCGTCTCTTCCTGCGCCATGGCGCTGGCCACCGAATACCCGCTCCTCGTCGCAGGTGAGGAGGCCAAGGCGGTGGCCGCGGCCACCCGCGACCTCTTCGACTACCTGGCCGCCCTGAAGGCCAGGGGCCTGTGGCCAACCTCGGAACCCTCGCCGCTGGGAGAGGTGGCCTACCACCTGCCGTGTCACCTGAAGCAGATGGGCGTCGGCTTCAAGGGGCGCGACCTGCTTCGCGACATTCCCGGCACCACCGTGAAGGTGCTGGACGCCTGCTCGGGCCACGACGGCACGTATGGCATCCGCACCGCGACCTATCCCGCCTCCATGAAGGTGGGCCGAAAGCTCTTCCATAGGGTGAAGGAGGCGGAGGGCCACGTGGCTACCGAGTGCCCTCTTTCCGCGCTCCAGATCGGCCACGCCACGGGCAAGCAGGCCGTTCACCCCGTGGTCCTGCTGGCCAGGGCTTACGGCATCGATGTTGTCACCAACGACTGATCTGGCCCACGGGTAGAGGGGGAGCACCGCTGGCCCACCGGCCCCCTTTTCTCCTCCCCCGTCGGCTCTCTTGAGGAGAACGCATGAAGACGCTCCAGTTGTCGGACATCCTGGACCTGACCCAATACGAAAGGCGCCGCAAGGAGATCCGGGCAGAGGTGATGGCCATGAAGGTGAACCGGCGGCTGCCGGTGAACGAGATCCTCACCCTGCTCTTCGAGAACCGCCGGACGGTCTGGTACCAGATCCAGGAGATGGCTCGCGCCGAGCGCATGGTGGAGGACACGGCCATCCAGGGGGAGATCGACGCCTACGGTCCCCTCGTCCCGGGCCCCAACCAATGGAAGACCACGCTCTACATCGAGATCCCCGACGAGGCCCGGCTCAAGGCCACCCTCCCCAAACTGCCCGGCATCGAACACTCCTTCTACGCGCGTATCGGTGATGAGCGAATTGGGGCCGTGGGCGAAGAGGGCCGCAGCCGGGAGGATTACACCAGCACGGTCCACTACCTCACCTGGACGCTGACGCCATCGTTCCTCCGCCGGTTCCTTGCCGGAGAGGCCCTGCACATCGGGACGACGCACCCCTTCTGCTCCGCCGAGGTGGAGGTCCGGGCGGGCCTCCGCCGCGAACTGGCATCGGACCTTCAGGCCGACGCGGAGTGAGGAGATAGACCCCCGCCCTGCCCGCCATAAGGCAGCCCCCTTTGGCGTTTAGGCGGGCATGGAAGCATCGGCCAGGGTGAAGACGTACAGAGCGTTGGAGCCGGGAATCCCCTTCAGGTTTCCCTGGTAGTAGGCCCCGTGAAACGCCACCGAAAAGTGGTCCGTCCGGGCGTAGCCGAGCCCGGTCTGGGCCATCCATCCGCTGTCCAGCCAGCCGCTCGACGTGTTGTAGCCCCCCTGAAGTTCCCAACTCCAGCGATCGAGCGGCTCCTGCGCACGGAGCACGCTGGATCCAGCCAGCACCAAAACCGCCAACAGCCACGCTCTCTTCATCGTTGCCCCCTTTGTCCTCAAACCCCCCGATTCCGAGATAGCGGCTCAACGCCTGCGTAGGAGCGGCGCCTCGCCGCGAACCGGGTGACCCTGCGACCAGGATGCGGTGCCCGCGTACGGTCCGTCGCGCCGGGGGCGGCGCTCCTACGAGTGCGATTCCATCGCGGAATTTGGGAAACCTCGAATGCTCCGTCCATAGAGTGTCTTGATGATATCATGGGTCGCCTTGCGAGGCGCTTCGACGGGCGGGTGAGGGTAGGCGATACGGGACTGGAGGGTGCGAGCCAGGGTCTGGGTGCTCGCGGGCCTCTGTTCGGGGAGGGGGCATGATCGGTGACGTCCGGCTCTGGCTGTTGCTTGCCGTCCTCGGTTCGGCGTTCGGGCACATCCGCGCCGAGTATCGAGGGCCCCGCTGGCAGGTGTACCTCTTCAAGCCCATGACCACGGCACTGATCCTTCTGGTGGCCCTGGCATCGCCCCACACGCCAGGCGCCTTCTACCGGGGCGCCATCCTCGCCGGGCTCCTGTTGTCCCTGGCGGGTGACGTCTTTCTCATGCTTCCACGGGACCGTTTCGTCGCCGGCCTGGTCAGCTTCCTGGCGGCCCACCTCTGCTACATCGCGGCCTTCTCATCGGGCGTCGCGCTGGGGCTGTCGCCCTGGACCACCGTGCCGCTCCTGGTCGTCGCCGTCATTCTGCTGTGGCTCCTTTGGCCGCATCTGGGAAGCATGAGGCTTCCCGTCCTGCTGTACGTCGCGGTCATCCTCTGCATGGCGTGGCGGGCCCTGGCCCGTTGGCAGCAGGTGGGCGGCGGCGAAGCGCTCGGGGCCGCCGTGGGCGCGCTGCTCTTCGTGGCCTCCGACTCGGCCCTGGCCCTCGACCGCTTCCGCGGGCGCTTCCGAAGCGCCCAGCTCGTGATCCTGAGCACCTACACCATCGCCCAGTGGCTGATCGCCAGTTCGGCCTGAGTGCCCCTCCTACAACGAAACGTGGCATCGAAGCGACAGAGCCGATCCGACGGACCCCGCAGGGGTAACGGCAGGAGCTTTTCGTCGCGGCCGAAGGCCATCGTCGCGGCGAGGGCCGCGCCGCGGTCTGTATGTTCAAAGGGGGCGGCGCGTGCCTTCCGGGGCCGACACCTCGGGGCCCACCGCCCGCACCCTTAAGCTCAGAGCGGAATCACGATGGCGATCCTCACCGACTCCGTACCCGGATTGTGCAACGCCACGCCGGCATTGGAATAGTGAAATATCCCTGCGGCTATCCGCCAATCCCCGCGGAAGAAGTAGACAAACTCCAGCCCGGAGCGAAACTCCAGATGGCTTCCCAGGTTGAAGGAGTGGTTCGAATACCAGCCCGGCCCGGAGGTCAAGGCGGCCCCCCAGCGGGGGGCAAAGTGGTAGTCCAGGGTCAGGTTTGGCCCCATATAATCCTCGTCACGACTCACTTCCAGGGTCCCGCCGAAGCCGATGGACAGCTTGCCCCACGAATGAAACAGGTGGCGGGCCTCCACGGAGGCGTACCCGTACTTGGTGCGATGCCGGAGGTTTCCCACCGCGGGGCCGAGCAAGAGGCAGGTGCTCTGTTGGGCTAGGGCCGGCAATGACAGGGCCAGAAACGCGGCGATCAGACAGGCTCTGGCGGCACGCATCTGCTTCCTCCCTCGACTTCATTGCGCCCATGAGGGCGCTACCCATAAGGTCTAAGACAACCATGGCCAATCCCAAGTTATCCACAAGACGGAAGAATGTTCAAGGCGCAGGTCCTGCGCGTGGTCTCCATCCGAAGTTCCTGCGCGCCACCCATCCGGCCCTTCCCCATCCATCCTACGGTCCGCGGAGGCATGATCGTCCCCCTCCCATCGTGTGCGCACTCAGCGAAATGGGAACTCCATTTCATGCGCGTCCAGATTCCCGAGGCGATCCTAAAAGATCACGTTGAACAAGTATCCCACCGCGAGGATTCCGAGGGCGACGACGCCGAAGTAGACGGCGATGAGCTTGGGCTTGAGGACCTTGCGAAGGATGACGGCCTCGGGCAGGCTCAGGCCGATGACGGCCATCATGAAGGCCAACACCGTGCCCAGCGCCGCGCCCTTCTCCATGAGGGCCTGCACGATGGGGATGATTCCGGCGGCGTTGGAGTACATGGGGACTCCGATGAGCACGGCCGCGGGCACGGCCCACCAGGCGCTCCTACCCATCAGGTGCGCCATGGCGTTGGTCGGAACGTAGCCGTGGATGCCCGCCCCCACGGCGATGCCCGCGAGGACGTAGGGCCAGACTCGGCCCACGATATCCCTCACCGCCTGCAGGCCAGCGCTGACGCGCTCGGCCCAGGTGATCTGCTCCTCGCCGCCCAGCCCCGAACCGGCCGACGTGGCATAGACCCACTCCTCCACCCAGCCCTCGAGTTTCAGTCTGCCGATGACAAAGCCCGCGAAGATGGCGATGAAGAGCCCAGTCCCGGCGTAGATAGCCGCCACCTTCCAGCCGAAGAGGCCGAAGAGGAGGACGAGCGCCACCTCGTTCACCATGGGCGAGGCCACGAGGAAGGAGAGCGTCACGCCCAGGGGCACGCCCACCGTCACGAAGCCGATGAAGAGCGGCACCGCGGAGCAGGAGCAGAAGGGCGTGGGCACGCCCAGGAGGGCCGCGAGCACGTTCCCCGCCGACTCCCGCCTGCCCGCCAGGATGCGCCGCGTGCGCTCCGGCGTGAAGAAGCTGCGGAGGATGCCCACGCCGAAGACCACGAGCAGCAGGAGCATGAGGACCTTCGGTGCCTCGAAAAGGAAGAACTGCACCGCCATCCCAAAGCGCGAGCCCTCGGGCAGGCCCGCCAGATCGAAGGCTGCCCATCTGGAAAAAGGCTCCAGGACCCAGTAGAGGGCTATCCAGACGGCCAGCGCCGGGATGCCGGCGAGAAGGTAACGACCCAGGGCGCGATTTCGCCGGGGGGAGGCGCTGAAGAATCCATTCGTCACCGAGGCGCCCAGGAGAACGGCCGCCAGTCCCAGGAAGGCCTGAATGGCTCGCCGGCTCACGACCGCATGGCCTCCAAGATCAACCCTTTCACGATCCCCACGCTGGGCAGCTTGCCCTGGAGGACGGCCTTGCCGTTGATGATGAGGCCTGGCGTGGCGAGGATTCCCAGGGACGCGATGTCCTTGAAGTCGGTCACCTTCACGACCGTGGCCTCCACCCGGAGATCTTCGAGCGCCTTGATCACGCGGGATTCGAGTTCCTGGCAGTTCCGGCAGCCGGGGCCCGCCACGCGAATATCGAGGTTCATGGATGCACTCCTTTCTTCGAAACAATCAGGCTCCCCCCATCAGGGGCGCCCCGATGACGTACAGGCCGAGAGCCAGGATCAGCGCCCCGGCTCCGCGGCGCAGCCAGAGATTGACCCCGGCCCAGCGGCGGCTGGCGACGAGTTCCTTCACGGCGCCCATGGAAACGCCGGCCAGGAGCACCAGCATGCTGTGGCCCAGGGCGTAGGCCAGCAACAGACCTCCTCCGTAGAGGACGCTACCCTTGGCCGCGATGAAGGCCAGGAGCACGGCCAGGATGGGCACCGCGCAGGGTGTGGAGATGACACCGAAGAGAATGCCCAGGAGGAAGGCGCCCAGGGCGCCCCGGCTGCGAGGCCGGAGGGGCAGCGCAAAACCCAGGCGCAGCGGGAGCCATCCCAGCATGTGCAGCCCCATCACGAGGCAGATCCCCCCGATGAGGTAGGGCCAGAAGCGGCCCTGAACGCCGAAGAGCCTTCCCATCAGGGCCGCGGCCAGCCCCAGGGCGGTGAAGGTCAGGGCCAGGCCCGCCACCATCGAGAGGGCGTAGAGCATGGATCGCCTGAGCGACGTAGCCTGCTCGCTGCCCCCGACATAAGCCAGAACGAGCGGGATGCTGACGAGCACGCACGGGTTGCTCGCGGTCAGGAGTCCGCCCAGGAAGGTCGCCCCGAAGGCGAGAAGGGGCGCCGTCTCGATGAGGCTTCCGAACTGGCTCAAGAGCCCTTCCATCAATGGCTCCGCTGAACGCCCATCTTGGTAAAGATCTTCTCCACCTCTTCAAAGGGGAGGTAGCCCACGTGGCGCTCGAACTCCTTCCCGTCGGCGGTGAAGAAGATCTGGGTGGGGATCATCATGATCTTGTACTCCCGGGCCGCCTCAGGCTTCTTGTCCAGGTCGATGAACTCGATGACCGCCTTGCCCTTGTAGCGAAGCTCGGCCTCCTGGAGAACCGCCACCATCTGCTTGCAGGGGATGCACCACGTCTTGCCCAGGTCCACCATGCGGGGCAGGGGCTGGGGCTTGCCCGCCTCCTGGGAGGCAACGGTTTTCTGGGCAGGCTTTTCCTCTTTCTTGCCGCGAGCATCGGCGATGGACCACACCGAGGCCAACACCAAAGCCGCGATGACCGCACCCGCCACTATTCTCTTATTCATCGACTCCTCCCTTGCTTGGCCGTCTCTTTCGGAACGGCCTCTTCGCCGCGGCGCACGGAAGGCCGACGGCTCGCATGGCCGCCAGAACCGTTTCGTCCGCGATCCGGTAGAAGACCATCGTCCCCTCGCGCTCGTCCTCGATGAGGCCGTGATCGCGAAGGACCGCGAGGTGTCTGGAGAGCGTCGGTTGGGGCACCTCCAGCTCGGGCAGCATCCGGCAGACGCACTGCCGTCCCTCCCGAGCCAGGAGGCAGAGAATCCGCAGGCGCAGCGGATGGCCCAGGTCTCTGAACAGCCTTGCTTGAACCTTGAGCGGATCTGCCATGCCGTCTCCCAATGCACCTATTATCCGGATAATCGAATTGTTGTCAAGCCAGAGCGCTTTCCTTGCTCCTCCAGTGCGCGAGATGTCGCAGGCGAACCACAGGGACGCGCGATTCCACGGCCTTCCTTCAGCGCAGCCATGGCGAGAGGCCGCGAAACAAACCCCGCTGGATCATGGCCGCGCCCTTTTGCACCCCCTGTTTCCCGTCTCCAGCTCCCGGCGGAATCTTAAGAAGATCATTGGAAACGACGTGATCCGGCGGCCAAAGTGGGATAGAGTAGCCGTCATGGGGATGAATGGGAGGAACATAGAGTCTTGGCGGTTTTTTTTCTTGCTGTTTCTGCCGACCCTGCTGGCCTGCCATGACCGGGATTATAAGCCCGTGTCCCTCAAAGCCCCGGCCTCTCCGGTTGCCGCCCAACCCGGTACGCCCCCGCCGGTCTTCATCGGTATGGCGCCTATCATTTCGGCGCAGGCCAGCGCTCAGGGCATGGCCCTGCTCGCCCAGGCACTTTCCCAGCCATTGGGCCTCAGGGTCAAGCCTTTTTTCGGCGCCAGCTACCAGGAAATCAACGACATGGTCCTCTTCGGCCAACTCGATGCCGCCATCGTCTGCACGGGCGCCTTCAGCGACCCTGCCTTCGCCCGGAGCACCCGGGTCCTCCTCGTCCCCCAGATTCCGCCCGGCACCAGCTATTACCATGCGCTCATAGTGGTGGCCAGGAGTTCCACCTTCCACCGCTTCAATGACCTTGAGGGCGCCTCCATCGCTTTCACCGACCCGCTCTCCCTCACGGGATGTCTTTATCCGCTCGCCCGCGTCAGGAGCTCCGGGCGAAACCCTCACCTTTTTTTCGGCCGGGTCCACTTCACCCATAGCCACGACCGATCCCTCGCCATGGTGGCTGGCGGGCTCATCCAGTCGGCCTCGGTGGACAGCGCCGTCTTCCGTGAGTGGACCGGGCACCACCCGCAGGAGGCAGAGGCCCTCCGAATTCTGGACCGGTCTCCCGATTTCCCCGCCCCTCCCATCGTGGTGCCCGCCTCCCTGTCCCCGGCTCGAGCCGAAGAGCTCAGGAGGTCCTTTCTCGGCCTCCCGGCCTCGGAAAAGGGCCGGAGAGCGCTCGCTCTCATGGGCTGGACGGGTTTCGCCGAACCCGATGCCACCTACCTGAAGCACCTGGCCGAGGTGGGTCTCATGATGGAAGCAGCGCATGCTCCCTAGGGGCTTTTCCTTGAGCACCAGAATTCTGCTGCTGCTGCTCGTCGGAGTGGGCCTCTTCGGCTCCGCCAACTACTACGTCTTTGGACGCCTGGCCTACAGCAGCCTGGAGCGTGAATTTGAGGAGAGGGGGCGATCGCTGAGCCTTCTGGCGGCGAGCGCCGGCCTCCCTTCGGTCCTCCAGGGAGACCCCCTGGCCATGGCCTCCTTGGCCAACGATTTCAAGAGGGACAATCCGGACGTTCTCTACCTCGTCCTTTATGGGCCGGGGGGCACCCCGCTCGGGGGGACCTTCGGCCCGGCCGTGCCCGGCTTCCTTCGGAACCCGCCGCATCCGGGTGAAGAGGTTCAGCGCTTTCGCTCCGAGGACGGCCGCTTCCTGGATTTTTCCGCCCCCATCGCCAACGGTACGGCAGGCTGGGTGCGGCTGGGGATCTCCGAGCGTTCCATCCGCGTGCGGGTCCGTTTGGGGCAGGCCCTGATACTCGCCATGATCCTGGCCTTCCTCGTCTTCGGATCCGTGGGCGCCTTTCTGGTGGCGCGTGACGTTCGGCGGGGCGCCCATGAGCTCGTGGCCGGGGCGGAGGCCTTCTCCTTCGACCGGCCCACTCCCGCACTCCCCACGGTTCGCCGGGACGAAATAGGGGAGGTGGCCAGGCACCTGAAGGCCATGATGGGGAGGGCGCAGGCCTTGCACCGCGATCACCTCGCCCTGCTCTCGAAGTTCCAGGAAGGGGACCGCCTCACCGCCATGGGTCTCCTGGCATCGGGCCTGGCCCACGAGATCAACAACCCTCTGGGGGGGCTCATCGCCTCCCTTCAGCGACTGGCCAAGAACCCGGCCGACGCCAAGAAGGTGGAGGCCTATGCGGGGCCCATGCTCGACGCGGCGCAACACATTCGGGACGTGCTCGCCAGCACGATGCGCTTCATCCGCCAGCAACGCGCCGAGCCGGGCCCCGTGCGGTTGGACGAGGTCGCCCACAAGCTCCAACTGCTCGCCGGGCCCCGCCTCAGCCCCACTGCGCGGCTGGTCACGGACCTGCCCTCCTCGCTGCCCCCCGTTTACTTCGACCCCTCCTGCCTGTTACAAGTACTGCTCAACTTGGTGTTCAACGCCGTGGACGCGGTGGAGGAACGGGGGGGAACCGTCACGGTGGGAGGCTGCGAAGCCGATGATTGGGTCCGCCTGGAGGTAGCCGATGACGGTCCGGGCATGCCGCCGGAGGTTCTCTCCAGGGCCTTCGACCCCCTCTTCTCGACCAAGCCGCCAGGCAAGGGGACGGGGTTGGGCCTGCCCTTGAGCCGCCAAATGGTGAAAGACCACGGCGGCGTACTCTCGCTGGAAAGCACCCCGGGGCAGGGCACGCGCGCCGTTCTCCTTCTCAAGAAGGTTCCATCATGAAGCTCCTGATCGCCGAAGATGAAAAGTTGCTGCGCATGAACCTGCGCGACAGCCTCTCCGAAGCCGGGTACGAGGTGACCGAGGCCGCGAGCGGCATGGACGCCTGGCGGCTCGTGGAGAGGGAAGGGCCGGCCATCGTGCTCGCTGACGTCCGCATGCCCGGCATGGACGGGTTGGAGCTCCTACAGCGGACGCGGGCGGCCTACCCCGCCACGGAGGTGGTCATCATGACCACCTACGCCTCGGTGAAGGACGCCGTGGCCGCCCTGAAGGCCGGTGCCGCGGACTACGTGGTGAAGCCCTTCGAAATGGACGAGTTTTTGGAGCGCGTCGCGCACGTGGCCGAGCTCATCCGCCTGCGCCAGCGTGCCGACGACCTGGAACGGCAGGTCATGCGGCTTCGCCAGCAGTCGATCTTTCTGGGTGTGTCCAGGGCCATGCAGGACTTGTGGAGACTGCTCCACCGCGTCGCGGGCCAGGCCGTGGACGTGCTCATAGAGGGAGAGACCGGCACGGGCAAAGAGGTTGTGGCCAGGGCAATCCACGAAGAGAGCTTGCGCTCCTCCGGTCCCTTCATCCCCATCTCCTTCGCGGGACTCTCCGCCAGCTTGGTGGAAGACGAGCTTTTCGGCCACGAGCGGGGCGCCTTCACCGGTGCCGACCGCGCCCGCCCTGGACGCGTGGAGGCCGCGGACCGGGGTACCCTTTTCCTGGACGACGTGGACGACATCCCGCCGGAGATGCAAGGCAAGCTCCTTCGGGTCCTTCAGGAGCGCAAGGTCGAACGGCTGGGCTCCAACGTGGCCCACCCGGTGGACTTTCGCCTCCTCGCCGCCAGCAAACGCAACCTCGGGCTGATGGTAGAAGAACAGGCTTTCCGGCGCGACCTCTACCACCGCCTCCACGTGGTTCACATCACGCTGCCGCCCCTCCGGGAGCGTCGCGAGGACATCCTCCCCATGGCCAGTTTCTTCCTGAAGAAGTTGTCAGAGGGGCGGCCGAGCGTCCCGGGGCTCCATCCCACCGCCGCGGCCCTACTGCAAAACCACGACTGGCTGGGCAACGTGCGCGAATTGGAGCACGTGATTCAGGGGGCCTTGGCCCTGTGCGACGGAGACACGCTTCTGCCGGCGCACCTGCCCGAAGAGATCTGGGGCGCGGCGCGGAACCAAGGGCCTTCGGATCTCCCCTCCTTCTCCGGTTCCATGCAGCTCGAAGAGGTCCTCCGCGAGACCGAGCGCCGCCTCCTCCTGCACGCCATGGAGCGGGCGGGAGGGAACCAGTCCCAGGCGGCGGCCCTTCTCGGCGTCGCGCGCAGCACCTTCCAGTACCGCTGGGCCAAACTCGCGGGCCAGAACAGCGGCGAGAAAGACCCTTCCTCCACCTGATTCCAGGCGCGGGGCGCCTGAATTTCGGCACCTTGCCCAACGCTTGGCACCCATCCGAATATCCTTGACATCCTGCATCGGCTGGCTGTCTCCCGGCCAGCCTTCGGCCGGTTCTTGGGCAGGGTAGCCCGAATAAAGCCACTATGCAGAGCGGCACACCCCCAAGCCCCACCACCCCATGCGCATTCACTCGTGCCGCTCCGTATAGGAGCTGGGTTTCCTCTTGGCTCGCATCTTGCTAACAACGGGCAAGCTCGGAGCCCTTTCGGGGCTCCGCCGGGGGAGGAGAGGAGCGCGGGGCGTGAAGGGCGTAGGTCATACCATTTCCACAAGGACTTCGCCACAGGAGGAAGCATGAAGGAGCGGTTGCATGGCCACGGCCAGGCCCACGCCGGGCATTGGCGCCTGGGTTTGTGCGTCCTCGCCGCCACGGTGCTCTTGGGGGGGTGGGCTGTTTGGGCCGCCAACCCGTGCGCCGGCTGCCACGAGGACCAGGTCAAAACCCTTCTCGCCACCCCGCACAGAGGGGTGGCCAACGACGGCTCCGCCTTTTGCGTGGCTTGTCACGGCAACCCGGCAAAGCACATGGAAAGCGGCGATCCCAAAGACATTCGTGGGCCGTCGCAGCTTGCGGCGTGGGGCCCGGAGCGCCAGGCCGAAGCCTGCTTGACGTGCCACGGGAGCGACTTCCCCAACTGGAGGGAGTCTCCCCACTCCGGCCGGGTGAGTTGCTGGGACTGCCACACCGCCCAGGCTCTCCACTTCAAGCCGAAGGAGAAGGCCCTTCCGGCGGCCCAGCGGCACCGTAGCTGGGTCCTCTGCACGACCTGTCACGGCGAGGTGAAAGCCGAGTTCCTACAGGAGTTCCACCATCCGGTGCAGGAGGGCCTCGTGGACTGTGTGGATTGCCACGACGTCCACGGGAGGCGAACCGCCGAGCCGGCCGGCGGAGTCCGAAAGGCCGCGTGCCTGAAGTGCCACGAGGAGCAGGCGGGGCCTTATCTCTTTCAGCACCCCGCCATGGATCAGGGCTGCACCACGTGCCACAGACCCCATGGCTCCTGGAACCGGGAAATGCTCGTGAGCGTGGGCAACGGCGTTTGCCTCTCGTGTCACCTTCAATCCACCTTCCCCGGCATGGGCCAGGTAGACCACGAATTTGACCTGGCCGGTGGCGCCCGCTGCTGGGACTGTCACTCCGAGGTGCACGGCTCGAATACGACCCCGGACTTCAACCCCAGGGGACGGAGGTGACCATGAGACGCACGACCCTTTGGGTGTGGCTGGCCGCTATGGCGCTCTTCGGAATGCCGCCGCTTACCGGCGCCCAGGAGAAGAGTCCGCCTTCCTCCCCCGGCGAAGTGGCGGTGGGGGCCCTGACGACGAGCGCCAGCGGAGACGAATCCCACTTCCGCGAAGACAGCCTGGGGGAGCGCAAGGGACTAGACCTAGAGCTCCTTCGGTACTCCCAGAGCCAGCCGAAGTACAATTTCACCCTAGACGCCCGTTTCATGCCGGGCGGCAGTGGATGGCTGGACCTGGACGCCTATGGGGACCGGTGGCGCGGCGGCGTGAGGGTGACCCGCGTCAACCAATGGTCAGCCGACTCCTTCGCGAACGACGTCCTCCCCTCGGGCCGGCCCGTCTCCACGCTCTTTCCGGGAACGACTCACCTCCTGGCCCCCTTCGACCAGGAATTCCCCAGCCAGGACCTGATCCGTGCCGAGGCTTATCTCACGTGGCGGTTCAATCGGGCCAACCGTTTGACGCTCCGCGCCGGCTCCGCCCGGAGGGAGGGAGACGGGGTCCCCTCCATCGGCGGATACTCCTTCGCCGGTGGCGGCAACCCCGCCTTTTATACCCCCGGCATCGAGCATTCCGACAGCACCTCCCAATGGGCCAGTCTGGAACTTGCCTCCACCTTCGGCCCCGTTCAGATGAACGCGGCGGCGGGCTACCTTCACCGCGACGACGCGCGCGAGAACACCCTTCCGGCCTATGGCCATCGCAGCCTCCTGGACCTCAACCAGTGGAGCGACCGCCAGACCTCCGATACGGCGTGGCTTCGTTTGGATGCCCGCTGGGCATTCGCCCCGGCTTGGGCCCTTCGAGGCGGTCTGGCCTATGTGGATACCACGGGCGCCCCGCGGGGGGGAGACCAGCGCCTCACCCCGCGGGGCAGCCCGCAACAACTCGGCTACACCATCCTGAACGGCCACACCCGCTTTCAGTCCATGAGCGGCGCGGCGGGCCTCGACTGGCGACCGAGCCGAACCCTCTCCCTGACCCTCGCCGCGGACACCCAGCACACCTACGGGAGCGGCGAGGAGACCTTGGCGCTCCTGGGCCTCCCCTGGGCCCCCGCGTCGAATACCCGTGATGACGTGCGGGTGGGGGGCTCGGCCCTGCTGGCCTGGCACCCGGGGCGCTCCCATCTTCGCCTGCGCCTCTCCGGCTCCACCTACAAGGAGAAGGACCTCAAGGAGAGCCAAGCCGACTTCACGCAGCAGGCCACCCGCACCACGGACCGGTGGGACGCGCGGCTGGACTTCTCCACCCCTGTGGCCAAGCGGCTCTTCTTCGAAGGCTGGACGCGCTATCACGAAGACAAAGCCGTCGTGGACGTGGCGGACCTGCGCAATGGCTATCTGCCCGGCGACTGGCGGCGGAAAGATTACTCCGGCCAGCTCGCGTTGAAGTACCGCCGCTCCAACCTCAGCGCCAGCCTAAGCGCTCAGACGGGCCACGCGACGCTGGACAACGATACGCCCTTTTTCGACCCCATCTTCGATCCTTCGCTGGCCATTCTCCCCACAAGCTCCGACCAGCGCTGGAACCAGGTTTGGGGCAGCATGGCCTGGTCGCTCTCCCGAGGAAGTTTCTGGGCCGAGGCAGGATGGCTCGAAGCCAAATTTGAACTGCCCGTGGATGGGTTCTCAAGCTATGCGCCGCTTTCCGAGCGCGTGAGCGGAACCGTCACCGCCATGGGTGGAGATGCGGCCCTCTGGCAGGGCGGAACCCTCACCGGCCAGATTCAGTGGGTCAAGAACACAGGCCAGAAGCAGACGGAACTCGTGCGGGGCTCACTGCGCATTGAACAGCGCCTCTCAAAGAACTGGAGCACCTACCTGAGGTGGGGGTACTGGAACCTGTCGGATCCTTTGGCTACCTCGTCCCGGTACACCGTCCACGTCATTACCGCCGGCGTTCGCGCCGCGTTCTAGAAAGGGAGGCAACCTCATGCGAAAGGAAGTATGGCCCGTGGCGGCCCTGATTCTCGCGGCGGCGACCCTGGCCTGGGCCGCCGGGGGCGGCGATTCGGGCGACCCCTCGGAACGCCAGGAGACGGCCAGCGCTAGTGTGGCGGGCCTCAACTTGGAAGCTCTGCACGACCCATCCTCTCCCGCCTACGACCGGCACTGCCTGAAGTGCCACAGAAGCGTCCTGAAAGAGCAGACGAAGGACCCGCGCACCCCCTCGTTCCACAAGGCGATGATGCCTTACACCCCCGGCTACAACCCCGCTCGCGGTCCGAATAACGCCGTCTGCGTTCAGTGCCACCGGTACGTGGAGCTGCGGGAGGGATCGGCGGGAGCGCTTCGCAAACAAGTCGACCCCCAACTCTGTGCCATGTGCCACGGCGCGTCCGGGCCCGGCCCGAAGTTTTACCGGCGCTAGGGAGGAAACGATGGCAGACAGCAAAAGCACACCCCCGCCGGAGGCGAGCGCCTTGAACCCCTCCACGAGCCGCCGAACCTTCCTGAAGGTCACGGCCATGGCCGGCGCCGCCCTGGCCACCCAGCGCCCCAAGCTCTGGGGAGCCACGGTGGAAACCGCCGTCTACGGCCACCCCGACGTCCCTGACAACGATCCGAGCGCCTCCTTCGTGCGTTCCGTGTGCCTCATGTGCAACTCCAACTGCGGGATTCAGGCCAAGATCGTGGGCGGGCGGATCGTCAAGATCGACGGCAACCCCTACCACCCCAACTGCATGCTCCCCACCGAGCGCATTCCCTACACCACGCCGCCCGAAGAGGCCAACCTCATCCGCGGCCACAATTGCGTGAAGTCCCAGGCCGCCATGCAGACCATCTACGACCCCTACCGCCTGCGCGGCCCGCTCAAGCGCGTGGGGCCCAGGGGAGGCGGCCAGTGGCAGGAGATCTCCTGGAAGCAGGCCCTCGACGAGATCGCCGCGGCCCTTCTCCCCTACTACAAGCCCACGACTCCGATCGATTCGGCCTTCCCGGAATTCGGGAACATTCCGAACAAGGTGGCCTTCTCGGCGGGCCGATGGCAGAACGGCCAGTCGGACCTGACGGACCGCGTCTTCAAGAACGGGTTCGGCACGGCCAACTCCCGCCACGACCACACGGCCATCTGCGAGGTCTCGCACCACTCCGCCACCCGGCTCGTCACGGACAACGCCACCAACCACTTCAAGCCCGACATTCTGAGCGCCGATCTCCTCCTTTGGTTCGGCATGAGGCCCCTCGAGGCCAGCTTCCCCATGCAGACCCTCTCCCGGCGGATCGCCCAATTCCTGGCGAGGGGGGGCCGCATGATCACGGTGGATCCGGTGCTCTCCAACACGGCGGCGCGCTCCCAAGTTTGGCTCCCCATCATCCCAGGAACGGACGCCGCCCTCGCCCTCGGGATGGCACGGTGGATGCTCGACAACAACGCTTACGACATCAACTTCCTGACCAATACGAAGGCCGGTGTCAACGGAGAGAGCAGCTACTCGGACGCCACCTTCCTCGTCCGCCTCGACACCGGCGCTTTCCTCCGCGACTCCAGCAGCAAGAACCTCGTCTGGAACGGCGGGAAGGCCTACGCCGCCGGCTCCGCACCCGGCTTCAAAGGCGAACTGGATCCGGGCGTCGTGACGGTGAACGGGGTTCAAGCGCGGACGGCCTTCTCCCTCCTGGTGGAGCGCGCGAGAGAGAAGTCCCTTGACGAATACGCCTCCATCTGCGGCATTGACGCTGCCACCATCGCGAGCGTGGCGCGGGATTTTGCCGCGGCGGGCAAGCGCGGCGTGGCCGACTTCTACCGCGGCGCCGTCAAGCACACCAACGGCACCTACAACGCCCTTGCCATCATGACGCTCAACATCCTCAATGGGAACTTCGACTGGAAGGGCGGGTACAGCGTGGGCGGCGGGGCCTACTCCGAAATGGGCGGCAAACCGGGACAGGTCACGCTCGCCAAGGTTCCCGGCGCGACCCCCGCCAAGGGGGTCCCCATCTCCCGCCACGCGGTCCGCTACGACAAGGACGCGCCCAACCTGTTCGCCCGGGACGGCTATCCGGCCAAGCGGCCCTGGTACCCCTTCGATTACGACTGGACCTACTACGAGCTCCTTCCCTCCATCAAGGCCGGCTATCCCTACCAGGTGGAGGTGCTCCTCAGTTACTGGAACGACGTGCTCTACTCGGCACCCGCCGCGCGGAACGTCGGGGAGCAGGTGCTGGCCGACGAGAGCAAGCTCAAGCTCCACGTCGCCTTCGACATTCTCATTGGCGAAACCTCCAAGTGGGCCGACTACATTCTGCCCGACACTACCTGGCTGGAGCGGTGGACGACGCCCCACGTGGCCCCGGCCATCGAGAACACCTGCTCTGGCTTCCGCCAGCCCCTGGCGGGTTCCTACATCGCCCGGGAGATTCAGGGAAAAACCCGCCTCTTCTACGTCTCTCCGCTTTCGCAGGGCAACGTGGCGCTGGATTTCTGGTCCAGTTCGGCGGACGCCCAGGGGCCCCAGCTTATCGACGACATTTGGGTCGCCCTCTTCGGCCGCGTCGGCATCCCCGGCATTGGTCCGGGAGCCTTCGACCTGACCGGAGCGGCCAGCGGCTACGACTGGCGGAGCGACTTCTACTCGGCGTGGGACTGGTACCTGAACATGCTCAACAACTGGTCGGTGCAGTCGGGAGTGCCCGTGGAGGATATCGTGGCCAGGGGCGGCGTCTTCGAGCCCGTCTCGGGCAACCCGGGTGACCCCTCCGTTGCCTACAATGGCAACTTCATGAAGCACCCGTATGGCAAAATCGTTCACCTCTACTTCGAGCGCTTGGCCACCACCCCCAATTCCATGACGGGCCGGCCCTTCGATCCCATGCCGAAGTACGAACCCGTTCAGGACTCCCTCGGCAGGCCCTACGTCGCCCCCGGGGATTTCCCCTTCAAGCTCATCGCCTACCGTAACGTCTACATGGCCCAGGCCCGCACCATTTGCAACCCGGCGCTGCAAGGGCTCCAGCCCACTAACTTCATCGAAATGAACGCCAGCGACGGGGCATCCCTCGGCCTTCAGACGGGGGACCAAGTGCGCATGACCGGCGCGGGCGGCCTATTCATCACGGGTTTGGTCAGGCTCACGGAGGGCATGCGGCCCGGTGTCGTGGGCATCCCTCATTCCTACGGCCATTGGGAAGTGGGTTCCAATGGAAACAACATCATCGACGGCAAACCCGTGGACTTTGATCCAGCGCGAGCCCTGGGCGTCATCGCCAATCCCATCACCACGCTTGATCCTCACCTTGGGGATGCCACGCTGAGCGACCTGGTCGGGGGTTCGGCCATGTTCATGAACCACCCGGTGAAGATCGAGCGCGCCTGAGCGTCTGGAAGGAGAGAAGCCATGCCCCAACTCGGCTGGATCATTGATTTGACCAAGTGCACCGGCTGCCATACGTGCGAGGTGGCCTGCAAGATGGAAAACAACACCTTTCCCCAGTTGTCGCCGCTGCCCATCAAGTCGCCTTACAAGGCCCAGCAGGTCAACTGGCGGCACGTGCTCGAAATCGAGAGCGGAAGCTATCCCAACGCCAAGCGGTCCTTCTACACCATGTCCTGCCACCACTGCGAACACCCCGCGTGCATGGCCTCCTGCCCCGTGGGCGCCATTGCCAAGCGGAGCGGCGACGGCGTGGTGCTCCTGGACCAGAGCAAGTGCACCGGCTGCAAGTACTGCGCCGCCGCCTGTCCCTACGGCGCGCCGCAGTTCAACGACGCCACGGGCATCATGGAGAAGTGCACCTTCTGCGTTCAGCGGCTGGACGCGGGCGAGATTCCGGCCTGCGTGACCTCCTGCCTGGGCGGCGCCCTTCAGGTCACAACCGACTTTCAGGCTCCGGGTGACGTGCCCCCCGGCTTCGCAGATCCAACACTGACCGGCCCCAGCGTTCAGTGGATCGCGGACACGGTGCGCGGATGACCGCCAAGGACGCCTCTGCTGCGTCGCGTGAGGGGGCGGGTGAGGCCCGCCCCCTCGCCGATCTCTGCCTCTTTCTCGCCCAATACTTCCTCCAGGGCCCCAGTGGCCGCCTGGACGATGTCCTGAGAGATCCAGCCTGGTCAGCGGGGCTCCAGCGGGCCGGGCTTCTGCGCGAGGACCCAGGCGGAGAGCCAGCCGGCCTCTCGACCCACCACGCCGAGTTCGAGGACCTTCTGCGCATTCCCGGCGAGCGGTTCGTCCCGCCTTTCGAACAGGCCTACCACGCCCAGAAGGCCACCGTGGAGTTTTCCGCCCCAGCCGCCTGCGAGCGCGTCTACCAGCATGCGGGCTACGACCGCGCGCCCTTCGGGGCGGTCCAGGCGGACCACGCGGGTCACCAGCTCCGCTTCCTTTCGGCGCTGCTCGGCCGCCTCGGCGACACCCAGGAGCGGGGCGACGAGGATGCGGTCCTGCGCATCCTCACGTGGCGTGACGGTTTTCTGCGCGACCGGTGCTGGTGGTGGCCCCGTTTCGCCGAGAGGATTCTGGAGCGGCACCCGTGCCGCCAGATTCGCCTCGCCGCCGCGCTCCTCCCCGCTTCGGCCAAGGCTCACCTTCCCGCGCAGCCATGAGGGTCTTGGCGGGCGAGGCGAGAAGGGATGAGGAGGCCCCTACTCTTTTAGGGCGGCAGTCGCGTCCCGCAGCGCCCTCGCGATGAGCCCCTCGGAGGGCATGCCCGATGCCCCGTAGAGCCTTCAGGTGAATCCATAGTCCGTGCGGCCCCTCATGGCCGGATCCGCGTCCAGACCCTCCACCAACACGGTGGGGCTGCCGTGCAGCCGGTAGCGCGCGGCCTCCTCGTGGGTCCTCACGAGGATCATCCGAAGCTCGATGGCAGGTGAAAGCCCCGCTTCTCATGGCCGATCCTTGTTCAAATCCTGCCTCAGCACCCTACAAGGGTATCACCAAGGCGAGCCGGACCGATTCCGTGCCGGGATTGTGTCGCGCCACCCCGCCGTTCGAGTAGTGGAAAATTCCAATCCCCAGCCGATAGCCTTTGCCGAGATGATAGAACAGCTCCAGGCCCGACCGGAACTCCAGGTGGCTCCCCAGGTCGAAGTGATGATCCGAATAGCGGCCAGGCCCGGAGGTCAGAGAGGCGCTCCACCGGTCGGAGAAGGCGTACTGGAGGGTCAAATTGAGCCCCTCGTAATTTTCTAGAGAGCTGACGTCCAGCACGCCACCGGCCCCCCAGGAGAGCTCCCCCCACGAGTGAAAGAGATGGCGAAGTTCCAGGGACCCGTACAAATGGCGATTCTTGTTCTGCACGTTGCCCACGGCTGGGCCCACCAACACGAAGGTCTCTCCTGCCAGGACCGGACTGCTCGCGATGAGAAAAACGACAACCAAAAGTTTCTTCGCCGTTTGCACGATACGCCTCCTTTCTATCCGGCGCCGCTTCTGGCCCAAGCGCTGGCCGGCTGGCGCCTTAGGTGACCCACCCCGCGGCACCCAGAAGCGCCCCCGCGGCCAGCGGGAAGACGGGGTGCACCTTGAACTTCAGGAGCAGCACCAGGGTCAGGGCCATGAGGCCCCAGCCGGGGAGGCCGCGGAGGGCCGATGGGCTCAGGAGCACGGCAGCGCCCACGATGAGCCCCGCCACGGCGGGCGAGACCCCCGCGAGAAAGTCCTCAAAACGCGCATTGCCCTTGAAGCGGGCGTAACCGAGCGTGAGGATGGTCATGAGCACCATGGCCGGGGCGAAGAGAGCCGCCGTGGCCAGAAGCGCCCCGCTTACGCCGTGGAGGCGGTAGCCCGCGAAGGTGGCGAGTACGGCGATGGGGCCCGGCGTCAGGTTGCTGATGGCCACCCCGTCCAGAAACTCCCGGTTATTCAGCCAGTGGAGCTGGGTGACGAGATTCTGGTGGAGGATGGGGACGAGGACGAAGCCGCCGCCGAAGAAGACGAAGCCCACCTTCAAAAAAGTCCAGGCGAGGGTGGAGAGCGATACGCCCGCGGCGGCCTGAGCCGCGCCCGCGGCTAAGGTTTGAGCGGGGAGGATCGAAGGATGGGAGGACGGATTCTCTGGAATCCCCAGCTTTCCTCCGCTCCTCCCTTCCTCCCTGAGAACAGGTCCTCCTTCCTTGCCGCCGCCCTTCGGGGAGTCCCTACCGCCCAGGCGTAGCTTGCCTACCAGAAGACCCGCCGTGCCTGCCGCGGCGAGAATATAGACGGCGTTGATCTTGAGCAGGGAGAGTCCCAGTGCGAGGAGGGCCAGAAGCACCGCCGGCCAGCGGCGCACCGCCTTCTGGCCGAGGGACGACGCCGCGGCCAGGATGAGGGCGATGACCACTGGCCCCACGCCCTGCACCGCCGCCTGGAGCGAGGGGATGCTGTGGTAGGCGAAGTAGAGCCAGGAGAAGAGGATCACCAGGAGTACCGAAGGCGCCATGAAGGCCCCCGCGCAGAAAAGTCCTCCCATCGGCCCAAATAGCCTGGCTCCCACGAAGAAAGCCGTGTTCACCGCGAAGGGGCCAAGGAGCTGGCCGAACCCCACGCCATGAAGGAACTCCTCCGTGGAGAGGAGTCGGCGTTTCTGGACCAGGTCCCTCTCCATCAGCGCGATCACCGCCATCCCTCCGCCGAAACCAATGGCACCGATCACGAGGAAGCGGAGGATCAGCGAGGGGAGCGAAGCGGTCGAGTTCGCTTGGACGCCCTCATTCCCATGAGGAGATTCCGGCGCGGTATTCATCGCTTAGGCCCCCCAGCGGCCGATCCGCCAGCCCTTCAATAGCACGTACTGAACCTGGAACCTCCACGTGTGGGTGTAGGCCTCACCCCCCCCGCGCGGGGAGAGGTAGTCGGCCACCAGGCGCAAGGGCACGCGGCGGAAATCGTAAGTGACGGAAGAGTCCCACTGCCGCAGGGAGGGGGCCTTTTCTTCATGGACATCGGGCGTGAACCACTCATAGCGCAGGGCGAGGATGAGCTGCTCCACGGGCAGGTAGGCCACCTGGCAGTAGGCGCCGTGGGCGGCGATTTCGCCCCCTCGATCCGGCGAGAGCCACGCCCGGAAGTACTCCGCCTGGCCGCGCAATTTGCCCCAGCCGCCTTCGGCGAATGCGTTGAGGCGGCTATCGCGGCCGGCGAAGCGGCCCGTGAGCTTCCTGCTGAGCCCCGTCATCTCGGACGATAGATTCATGTCCGCGTCGCGCCGGTCCGAAGCGGCCAGCCCCGCGCGACAGAACCACGGCGTGCCGGAATCCTTCTCCTTCCCTCCGTAGCTTGCGCGGACCACGCCCAAGGGGCCGTTGCCCCTGGGGTCCATGTTGGCCCCCTCGCCCTGGAAAAGACCGAGCGAAAGGCAAAGGCCGCCGCGGCCGAAGTCGCCCTCCACCCCCCTGTCGCGGGCGAAGCTCTTGCCCAAGTTGCCGTTGACCACCATGCGGTTGGTCAGGTCGGTCCGGTCGATGAGGTCGAGAGCAGAATCGGGCTCGAAGCGTTCGAGGCCGAAGGGGGGGACGAACTGGCCTATTTTGAAGGCGAGGCGATTGCTCGCGGGAACGACGACGTAGGCGTCCTGTAGGTAGATCTGGTCGTCGGTCGAGCTCTGGAGGTTGGTTTTGTAGATGAACTGCACGTGGTAGTGGAGGCCGTCCGCCGGCCCGCCGTCGAGCATGGCCTTGAAGCGGCGGATCGCCCAGGTGTCCAGCCCCTCGCTCGGGTCCGTGTAACGGAACTGGATGTAGGAGCCGAGCGCGGGCAGATAGGGCGAGGGCATTCCGGCACCATCGGCGAACGCCGCCGTGGCGCCAAAGGCCAGCGCGAGCAGGAACCCGAGGCCGATTTGCCCCCTCATGCACGATCCTCCCATTGGCCGAGGAGGCCGCTCTCGCCGCAACCGGCCACTTCGGGCTCCAGCGTAGCGTGGGTGACGGCCCACTCCTCGTGGAGCAGATTCTTGATCTCCCCAAAGAGCGCCTGGATGGCCGCGCCGTCCATACTGGTCTCGAGGATCACATGGGCCGTCAGGAGCCGCTGGCCGGGGCCGTTCTGCCAGACGTGAACGTGGTGGAGCCTCGCCGCCGGGAAATCGCGGGTCACACGCGCCACGATCGCTTCCAGATCCACGTCTTGAGGCACCCCCTCCATCAGCGTGGAGACGGCCTCCCAAACGAGCGAAAGGGCGCTACGCAGCACGGCGAGCCCCACCAGGAGCGCCGCCGCCGGGTCCACATAGGGCCCGATGCGCGTGTGCGCAAGGAGCGCCGCGATGACCACAGCGAGGGAGGCCAGGGCGTCCTGGGCCATGTGGAGGAAGGCGCTGCGCACGTTGACGTCGTCCTTGTCGTGGTGCTTCAGGAGGAAGACCGAGCCCACGTTGGCGACGAGGGCCACCAACGCCACGGCCAGCATGAGCCCCTGCTGGACCGGCTCCGGGTGCATGAGGCGCACGAAGGCCTCCCGCGCGATGAGCACGGTGATGGCGATGAGAACGACGGCGTTGAAGAGAGCCGCGAGGACCTCCGCCCGCTTGAAGCCATAGGTGTGGCGCGTGGTGGGCGGTCGGCGGCTGTAGCGCCGGGCCCAGAGGGCCAGCACCACCGCCGCCACGTCGCTCAGGTTGTGGGCCGAGTCCGAAAGGAGCGCCAAGCTGCCCGAGAAGAGGCCGCCTAGAAATTCAGCCAGGGTGATGGCGCCGTTGAGGCCCGCGCTCGCCCAGAGCCTTCGGTCCATGGAGCCATTCTCGCGCAGGCCATGATCGTGGTGGTGGCCAGTCATGGGGGGCTCCCTCAAGAAAAGTGAGGAGCGGGAAGTGAGGAGTGAGGAGCGAAGAAAGTGAAAAGTGAGAAGCGCGACGATGGCCTTCTTCACCCACTCACCTACTCACCCACTCACCTACTCACCCACTCACCTACTCACCCCATCCTCTCCTCTCGAGCTTTCCATCTCTACCCCTTGTACCCCGAACACGGGATGCAGTAGGGCTTGCCGTCCTTCATCCGGACGTAGCGCTCGAAGACGAGCTCGCCGCAACCCGTGCAGATGGCGCTGGCGAAGGAGCCCTTGGGCGGCTGGTAGTGGAAGTCGGGCCGCTCGGCGGCGGTGTAGATCTTGTCGTCAGGCAGGCTCACGCCCCACTCGATGACCTCTTGCGTTACGGCCTCCGGGATGCCCGACGGCTCGATGCCCTTCTTCCGGTAGGTGAAGAACTCGAACTGCCCCATCTCCTTGAGGAACTCGGGTTTCAGGCTGTAGCGGACGGGGGTCTTGTGGGGATACCAGAAGGTGGCCGCGAGCTTACCCCAATAGGTCTTCTCCATGAGCGTCTTCCCGAAGGTGGCGCCCGTGGCGATCTGAATGCCGTCCATCAGGCACGTCTGGGGATGGCCTTCGCCGAGCTCGCAGACGACGTGAAGAGTGTGGTCCTTCTCGTGCGAGACCCCCAGCTTCTCAAGCGCCAACACGCCCATGCGGTAGCCCAGGGGCATGAAGGGGCAGACGTGGCCGTGGAATTGGAAAGCCCATGGCGGCGGAGAATAGCGACGTTTATGTTCGGTCATGGTACGCTCCTCCCTCCTGTCTTCAGTGCGGGGAGCGGGGAGCGGATCAACCCAGCCCGCCCCCGATCACTCCTCACGCTCTCTTCACCCCGCGAGGTCTTTGAGCAGGTCCGAAGCCGCATCGAGGATCCCGGCCGCGGCGAGGTGGCGCGCGATGCGCACGGCATCCATGACCTCCCCGGCGGTGGCGCCGGCCTGAACGGCCATATGGGCCTGGGAGCGGGCGCAGCCCTTCTGCCCTCGGCCGAGGGCGGCGGCCACGGCGATGAGGCTGCGGTACTTGGCCGGAATCGTGCTTTCCTCCCGCCCCACGCTCTGGGCTGACGTGATACCCGTAGCCACGATGAGGTCCGGTGCGAGCTTCGCCAGTGCCTCCGGCCACTCGGGGAGCGTGGCGCCCATCTTCGCCTTCATCATGCCCAGGACCTGGTCGGCCGTGGGCGGCGTTTTCATCTCCATCGTTCTTCTCCTTCTTGGCCGCGTGCCGTGGTGCTCTGGGGAGCCGGGAGCGGATTGAACCCAACTGCTTGCGCTCCCGCTCCCCCTCCTGAATTCACTGGTTCCTCATGTCTCCGCCCCCTCACCTCTCCCAAACAGCGCAGCCACTTTGGTTTGCAGCGTGTCGAACAGTTCGTAGAAGACGGGAACGTAGATCAGTGTCAGGAAGGTGGAGACCATGAGGCCGCCGATGGCCACCACCGCGAGAGGGCTGAGCCGCTCCAGGCCGATGGCCCACTGCAGGGCGATGGGTAGCATGCCCACGGCGGTGCCGACGGCGGTCATGAGGATGGGGCGGGTCCTGACTCTCACCGAACCCACCAGGGCGTCGTGGCGGCTCTCGCCGCGCGCCCGCGCCTCCAGGATGAAGTCGATGAGCAGGATGGAGTTCTTCACCACGATGCCCGCCAGCAGGATCATTCCCATGAAGGAGGGCATGCACGAGTGCTTGCCCGTCAGCAGCATGGCCCACGCGGCGCCGATGATGCCGAGAGGGATGGCCACCATGATGGTGAGCGGGTGCACGAAGGACTTAAAGGCCGGTACGAGGGAGAAGTAGAGCAGGACCAGGCCCAGGAGCAGCGCCTTCATGAGGGCCGAAAAGGCTTCGTCCATGGTCTTGCGCTCGCCTTCGTCCTGAATGGCATACCCAGGCGGCAGCTTCAGGCCCTTGAGCGCGGCGGCCACGTTGTCGTTGATGTGGGTCACGGCGGCGGTGCTGCGGTAGCCGAGCACGTCCACCGTCTCCTGGAGGTTCTGCCGGGTGTGGAGCGTGGGGACGAAGTCCCGCTCCACGCGGCCCAGGGAGGAGAGCGGGATGGGGCCTCGCGGGGTGAGGATGGGCAGGGTCGTCAGGTCCTGCGGGTTCTCGCGCCGCTGGGCCCGGGCCTGCACCCAGACGGCGAAGGAGTCCTGGCCGGGCACTCGGAAGAGCGTGGCCGGAAGGCCCTTCACCTGGGCGCTGACTTGGGCCGCGACCATGGCGGCGTCGGTGCCGTAGATGGCCATGCGGTCGGCGTCCGGGAAGAACCGGTATTCCAGGCGGTCCAGGGTCCACGTCGGGACCACGGCGGTGAGGCCTCCGACCGTCCTCACCCGCTTCGCCACCTCCTCCTGGAGTTGGGCCAGCACTTTGGGATCGGGACCCGAGATCATGAGGTCCACGGTGGAACGGATGGTCGAGAGAGGGGTGGCGCCGTAGTCGAACGCTGCCGGGAAGCGGATCCCGGGGATCTTGAGAAGCTGGTCCTCCACCGCTTTCTCGATCTGCCACATGGTCTGCTTGCGCTGGAATCGGTTCACGAGGTGCACGGTAATGAAGGCCTGCTGGGGGTTGCGGCCCGAGCCGAAGGAGAGGATGCCCGGCTCCGAACCGAGGGTGGAGGAGACCATGGTCACGCCGGGCTGGTTCTTGATCACCGCCTCCACCTGGCCGAGCAGCGCCTCCGTCTCCTCCAGGGAGGTGTTGGGGTAGGCCTCGAAGGTGACGCGGAAGATGCCCGTGTCCATAGGCGGCATGAGGTCCCGCCCGATGAGGGGCATGAGCACCCGGCCCGTCAGCACGAGCAGCATCATGGCCGGAAGGATGAAGAAGACCTTGTGCCCCAGGGCGAAATCCACGGCCGAAACGAAGAACTCCTGGATGCCGTGGAGGATCTTGCCCGTCACGATCTGGTCGAGCTTTAGCTCCCAGTTCCATCGCTCCACGCGACCGCCGAGCCTGAGGATGAAGGGGGCCAGGATGGGCAGGATGGTCACGGACACGATGTACGAGGCGACAAGTGCGATGGAGAGCGTGAGGCTCAATGGCCTCAAGACCGTCTGGACAAAGCCGCCGATGAAGATGATGGGGAGGAGCACCACAACGGTGGCGTAAGTGCCCGAGAGGATGGCGAGCATGACCTCCTGCGTGCCGCCGATGGTCGCCTCCCGAATATCCTTGCCTAATTTGTGGTAGTGCCGCTCGATGTTCTCCAGGACGACGATGGCGTCGTCCAGGAGCATGCCCACGCCGAGGATGACCCCCGTCAGCGTCACCAGGTCGAACTCGAAGCCGAAGAGCCACATGAAGGCGAAGGTGATGAGGTAGGTGAAGGGGATGGAGATGCCCGCCAGGATCATGCCGCGCACGTCGGCGAGGAAGAGAAAGATGGCGATGATGGTCATGAGGATGGCGTCGCGCAGGGCGTCCACCATGTTGGAGACGCTCGTGTGGATCAGCTCGCCCTGGGTGTCGGCGATCTCGAACCGGATGCCCGGGTACTGCCGTTCCAGGGAGGGCAGTTGGGCCGTCACCGAGGCGATGGTGGGCAGGGCGTAACCCGACAGGGCCCGCTGGATGTTGATGCCGATGGCGCTCTTGCCGTTGCCGTGGAAGGCTGACAGGCGCTCCTGGATGCTTCTCTCCACCGTGGCCACGTCGCGCAGGTAGACGGGCGGCCCGGCGCCGGCGCTCACCACCACGCCGCTCACCTCCTCGGGCCGCTTGAACTCCCCTTGGTTCTTGAGAAGGATGTGGCTCTGGTCCGTGACGAGCAGGCCCTCGGGAGTATTGCGGTTCCAGGCGTTCAGCGCCTGCACGACCTGGCCGGGGCTCAGGTGGTAGGCCTGGAGCTTGTTGGGGTCGAGGGTCACGCGCACGACCGGCTGGTAAGCCCCGAACACCTCCACGTTGGCCACGTCTGGAAGGCGCAGGAGCGCCTCCTTGATGGGGTTGTCCGCGAGCTGGCGGATCATGGAGAGGTCCAGGTGCGAGCCCTCTCTGGGCGTCAGCGCGAGGGTCAGCACCGCCGGCGTGGCCGAGGAGACCTTGTAGACCTGGAAGGGGCGGATGTCCGGCGGCAGGAGGGGCCGGATCTTGTTGAGAGAGTTGGATACGTCCGTGGCCGCGGAGTCGAGGCCCTTCCTGTAGCGGAACTCGGCCATGACCACCGAGACCTCGTCGTTGGAGGTGGAGGTCACGCGGCGCACGAGTTCGACGGTCTTGAGCTCCTTCTCGATGACCCGGCTGACGTCCGAATCCACGTCGTCGGCCGAGGCGCCGGGCCAGACGGTGACCACGGCGATCTGGGGCCTTTCGCTGTCGGGAAAGAGGTTCACAGGCAGCCTGAAGAAGCCCACCACCCCCACCACCGCCAGCAGCAGAACGACGGAGAGGAGCAGGTGGGGCTTCTTGACGTAGCTTTCCACCAGGCGCATGGCTACCTCCCCCGGGGGGCCAGCGGCGTTCCGGCGGTCAGGGCCATGAGTTCGCTGGGCAGGCCCGTCACCAGGACGTCGCCCGGCCGGATGGCTCCGTTGACCGTGGCCTCGGAGCCGCTTTCGCCCGTCACCTCGACGGGCACGGGATCGCTCTTGCCCTCCTTCAAGCGGATCACGAGGGTTTCGCCGAGCCCCTGGAGGAGGGCCGAGGAGGGCACCACGAGACCGCTCTTGGGGGTGGAGGCATAGTGCGCGGCGAGGGTGGCGCCCGGCTGGAGTCCGAAGGGAGCCTGGGGCAGATCGGTTTCCACCGTCCCCAGGTGCGCCGCGTCGAGCGCGGGATAGATTCGTGAGGTCTGGGCGGTCAGGCGCTGTCCCGCGCCGGAGAAGGTCACGGCGTCACCCGCCTTGAGCGCCGCCAGGGTCTCCTGGGAGAGCTTGGAGATGAGCTTCACCGAACCGGGGACCTGAAGGGTGTAGAGCGGCTTCCCGGGAGCGGCCAGATCGCCGGGCTCCACGAGCCGCGCCGTCACCACGCCCGAGTAAGGTGCGGGCACGTTGGCGTAGCCTCGGAAGGTCCTGGCGCTCTGGAGGGCCTTTTCGGCGCCCACCTCGGCAGCCTTTACGGCCGCGAGCTGCGCTCCGCTGACGTCGAAGGCCTGCTTGGCGACGGCCTGGTTGTCGAAGAGGATCTTGTCGCGGTCGTAGATGGCTTGTTGCTTGGCCAGATCTTCCTTCGCTGCGGAGAGGCGGGCCTGGGCCGCCTGGACGGAGTCCTCCAGCACGCTGGGGTCGATGCGGGCCATGATTTCGCCCTTCTTCACCGCGTCGCCCTCGCGGAAGCGGACCTCCAGGAGCGCCCCGGACACTTGGGCCGACACCGTGGCCGAGGTTTCCGAGACGACGAGGGCCACCGTATCCACCGCGCTTCCCACGGAACCGTCCTTGACCACCGCCGTGTTCACTGGAATCGGGGGATTGGGCGGCGGGGGCAGATGCCTGAGGACGTATCGCCTGTGGACGATGACGGTCGCCCCGGCGGCTACGACCGCCACGACGATCAGGATGGCGAGCAGCTTCTTATTCATGATCTCCTCCCCGTGCGGTCACGAAGGCCAGGTAATCGACGGCGCTTTGGTAGGCGTAGAGGCCCCGCCAGTAGGCCGTTTCCCCCGCCAGTTCCTCTCCCCTCGCGGCCAGGTAGTCCTCCATCTTTCCCGTTCCCTGCTCCAGTTTTAGGTGCTCCACGCGGGCCACCTCCCGGCCTAGACCCCGCTGCGCCTTGCCCGCCTGGTAGAGCGCCTTGGCGGCTTCGAGTCGGCCCTGGGCGTCGGCCACCTGGGTGGTGATTTCCAGCTCCTTGGCGCGCTCCCGCTGCTTGGCTGCCAAGAGATTGGCGTCCGCCTCCTGGATGGCGTAGACGCGGCTCAGGCCGTTGAACAGCGGCACCTTCAGCATGAGGGTCCACTCCCTCGTGTCGAGCGGGTCCCTGAGCGACGGCGCGTCGTTGCGGAGGTAGGTGGCCTGCAGGACGAGCTGGGGCGAGAAGGCCTCCAGCGCCAGGTGCTTCTTGTGTTCGAAGATGCGCGTGGCGTCCCGTGAGGCGAGCAGGTCGCCCCGCCCCGAAAGGGCAGTCCGGGTATTGGCCTCCGGAGATGCGGCGGGCGCCGGTGGCTCTCCCTCAATGTCCTCCAGCTCGTATCCTCCGGCGGGGGGCTCCCGGCCCATGAGGGCCGCGAGGGTGGCCTGGGCCGTTTCCGACTGCGCGGCGAACTCGGCCACCTGGGCCTCGGCCCCGCGCAGATCGTATGTGACCTTGGCCGCGTCCACGGGAGCCCACGCCCCGACCTTGACCTTGAGCTGCGCGTCGGCCTCGTCCTTCTCCAGCGCCACCCCGTAGGCCCGCGCCGCTTCCAAGGCGTGCTGGACGATGAGCGCGTTTCGGTAGGCCGCGCGGACGTTGTAGCGGATCTGGTCTCGCGTGAAGAGGGCCAGGTGCTCGGAGGCGTTTCGGGAGAGCCTCGCGATGCGGTCGCCCTCGTGGAGCCCTCCGGCCGCCAGGAGGGGAACCTGCCAGGTGAGGCCGTAGTGGACCTGGTTGCGGTCCCACGGGAGCTGGCTCATCCCCAGAGCGGGAACCGCGAAGAGCTCCTCGGCCATGGGCACCACGATGCGGTCCCGCTCGAAGTGGTTGTAGACGCCGACCAAGTCCAGCTCGCCGAAGTGGCGCCCGAAGGTCTCCGCCGTGCGCTTCCCGGCCGCCACCGCATCCAGCTTCGCCGCCTGCAATGCGGGATTGGCTGAGAGCGCCGCGCTTTCGGCTTGCGCAAGGCTCAACGGCTCGGCCGCGCGAAACGGCACACACATCACCGCGGCCAGCAGGCACGCACCCGCCGCCGACACCCAGGCTCTATTCATGGCCCCTCCTGCTTCAGGTGTTCCCCGCCCTGATCCGGTCCTACTATTTTGATGCAGCTTAGGATGGCCGCCGCTCTCGGGTCAACGACCTGATAGAAGACCTTCACTCCCTCGCGGCGATCCGCCACCACCCCGTGGTCCTTCAGGATGCGCAGGTGCCGGGAGAGCGTCGGCTGGTCCGCGCGGCAAGAGCGCGCCAGGCCGCAGACGCACTCCTTCTCCACGGACAGCAGCCGGGTCACGACGGCCAGCCGCAGCGGGTGCGACAGATCGCCGAAGAGACGCGCCAGGCTCTCCCGGCTACCCTGTCCCCGAAGCTGTCGTGGCCATATATCCATAACTATATGTTCTCCCTCCTTGAAAAAGGCGCCCGGCGCGCCTTCATCTTCAAGGTGCGCGTCGTCCCCGCCGGGCGCCTTGACGCCCGTCAAGAAGGGAAGCGTGGGATGGGGAGCCACGGATTTTCGACTGGGGACTTGGTACTGGAAATTAGGGTGGGAGAGGTTCTTCCCGCCTCCTCCGCCCTCTACCCTCCGCTCTCCACCGTCTCTCGCGTCCCCTGTTCTCTGCCGTCCACAATCAGCGGAAGGACGACGGTGAAGGTGGAACCGGGCGACGGATCGTTGTTGACGGCGTGGACGGTACCGTGATGGGCCTGGAGGATTTTTCGGACGATGGCGAGCCCCAGCCCGGTGCCCCCCGGGCGGCCCGTCTGGAAGGGCTGGAAGAGCCTGGGGAACAGCTCGGGTGGAATACCGGGGCCCTCGTCGGCGACCGTGACGAGGATTCTTCGGCCCTCTCGCCACGCGTGGACCGACACGTGCCCCCCGGGCGGCGTGAAGGAGACGGCATTTTCCATCAGGTTCAGAAAGACCTGGACGAGCTTGTCGGCACAGCCCACGACCGCGAGCGGCTCCTGGGGCAGTTCCAGCGCGCACGGGAACTCGCCGGGCGTGCTCTTGCGGAGAAGCTCGAAGCACTGGCGCAGAACCTCTTCCAGGCGCACGGGCACGAAGACCGCCTCTTCCACGGGCCTGCCGAGAGTGAGCAAGTCGTTCATGAGCGTGTTCAGGCGGCGTGTCTGGTCGAGGATGTGGCTGACGTACTCGCCGAACTCTTGGTGGTCTTTGAGCTTGCGCTCCAGCGCCGTGACGATGGTCGTGATGGCGAAGAGGGGGTTGCGCACCTCGTGGGCCACGCCTCCGGCGATCATCCCCACCGTCTCCAGGTTCTTGGCGCGGGCCAGGGCCTCCTCCAGCTCCTTGCGCTCCGTGATATCGATGCAGGTCCCCTCGATGAGCGGCGGGCCTCCCGCCTCGTCCTCCACCAGGGCGGCGCTTTCCAGGAGCCAGAGAGGGCGGCCATCCCTTCGTCGGTAGCGCATTTCGAGGTTGGTCACGGTCCGCTCGCGCAGCATCTTCTCCCGAAAGGCCAGGAGGTCGGCCGGAGCTGCGTAAAAGGACTCCGCCGGGAGGAGCACGGCCTCGTCGGGAGACTCGAAACCGAACATCTTGGCGAAGGCCGGGTTGCACTCCGTGAGCCCCTCACCCATCCTGCTGCGGTAGATTCCAGCGACGTTTCGTTCGAAGAAGTGGCGGTAGCGCCGCTCCGATTCCCCGAGCCGCTCCTCGGCCCGCCTGCGTTCGGTGATGTCGTAGGCGGTACAGAGAACGGCCCTCTCGCCGCGGAAGTCGCACACCGCGGCGGTGAAGTCGATCCAGCGGGTCTGTCCCCCTTTTGCCACCACGCGGAACTCGTAGCGCGGGGATGCGATCCCTCCCCGCGCGCGGGCCTGGAGGTTTGCCCGCGCCATGGGCAGATCATCCGGGTGGACTACGGAGAGCACGCTCCGGCCCAACAGATCCTCCCTTTCGTAGCCCGTGAGGCGGCAGACCTCGGGGTTGACGTAGACGAACTCTTCGCCGCGGTAGACGAAGATGGCGGCGTGGGCCGACTCGGCGAGCGTCTGGAAGGTGGCCCGGCTCTCCTCCAGCTCGGCCTCCGCCTTTGCCCGCTTCAGCCGGTCCTCCAGTGCCTCCTCGGCGAAGGTGAGGTCGGAGACGAGGCCCGAGAGCAGCTCCACGAGCTCGGGAAAGAAGGCCTCCGGCGCGCCCGAGTAGACGGCCAGCACCCCCTCCACCTCGCCGCGCACCACGATGGGGAAGCTCGCCACCGAGCGAAAGCCGTGGCGCTCCACGAAGCCGCTCCACGGTGAGAAGCGCGCCTCGCTCAGGAGGTCCTGGTGTAGCGAGGGGCGCTCCGTCCTCGCGGCGGTCCCCATGGAGCCCTGGCCGAGGGGGCTCCCGTCCCAGCAAACCTCGATGGTCTGGAGCTCCTCCAGCGTCACGCCGTAGGCAGCGGCTGGGACCAGCCGAAAGGTGCCAGGCTGTTTGAGGCCGATCCAGGCCATCTTCAGCCCCGCCTCCTGCACGAGCAGGCGGCAGACGGTTTGACGCAGCACGTCGATGCTCCCGGCCCTCACCATGGCCTGCTGGGCCTGCACCTGAGTGGCCAGCACGCGCGCCAGGAGGGCCTCGCGTGCCTGGGTCCGCTCGCGTTCGGCGAGCGTCCGCCCCAGCTCCAGGAGGCGCCCGTGCCGCAAGTAGGCGTATAGGAAGGCGCCGCCGATGAGGAAGACGGCGAGAAGAAGGAAGGAGCCGACCGCCAGGGCGCGGCGATAGGGGGCCATGGCCTCCCAGCGGTCCACTTTGACGACGAGCCCCCAGCCGGGCCCGGGAAGATGTCTCGTGGCGGCCAGCACCTCCGTGCCATCCAGGTCGTGGAACAGGCCGAAGGTCTCCGTGCCCGCGGCGGCCTTGGAGACCGCCAGGGAGGCGGCCGGCTCCGCCACGTACCATCCCGCCGCGCCCTCGCGCGAGGGGCTCAACAGGCGCACCCCCGCCCCCTCCGGCTTCACCAGCAGGCACTCGCCGCTCCCCGTGGGGAAGGGCTGCTTGGCCAGGAAGGGAAACAGCCAGTGCGCGGGGTCCGATAGAAGAAGCAGCGCCTCGGGGCCGGAGGGCTCTCGCACCACCTGTACCGTCGCCACCAGAGACCGTCCAGACTCGAGAAAGAAACGCTGGCGGGGAACGGTGTCACTCTCGCCAGCTTCCCGTGCGAAGGAAAGCGCCTGCGGGGACGGCCGCATCCCCGCCCACGTCACCGGGTCTCCGCCTCGTCCCACGAGCGCCGCTCCCACGTAGTGATCGTGGCGGACCATGTCCGCGAGGATCTCCCGCAGATGCGCGGCTTCCGCTTCTCGCTCCGGTCCCGCGGGTGCGGTGGCCAGGAGGCGGACGATGGGATAGGAGGAGAGCGTCACGGCGTCCTCTCGCCGCTCGTCGAGCCACCGCTGGACGGTGGCCTCGCGGTCCTGCGCCACGGCCGTGAGCCGCCCCTGCCAGAGGGCGAGAGTCTGAAGGCGTTGCCAGTGGGCGAAGAGGAGGAACAGCACCACCGCCACCGACACGCCACCCAAGAGCAGGGCCGCCCCCCTCGGCGCAGATTCTGGGGGCCGTTCCGTGGCGGGTTGTCCCGACCTTTCCCCCATCGCCGCCTCGCCTTGAAAGTCTGCCAATCAGCATCTATCGAGACGTTCTGCCGGCTCCCCGAGGTCCATCCGGTAACGTGGCCATCGTAACACCAATGGCCTCTGCCCATCCAAGATGGGGCCTGGACCCAAATTCCGCGATGGAATCGCGGCGTAGGAGCGCCGCCTCGGCGCGACGAGGATTCCGGGCGGGCCGGCCTTGTTCGCCTTCACCACGCATCGCGGCGGGGGCGCCGCTCCTACGGGTGGTTCCAGCCCCCGTCGCGGAAGGGGGCCTGGAATAAGAACGGGGCCGGTCACGGAGCCTTGGAGGGGTATGGAAAATGGGGGATTGCGGATTCGCAACGGCGGTACCCATCTGCTCATGAGTCCCCGTCCCATGTCCCCTGTCCCCTACTCCCCCGCTATTCGCCTGAGCTCTTCCATGTCCAGAAGGCGGAAACGGCCCCTGCCTTCTCGTTCGATGAGACCTTCCCGCCGAAGTCGGGCGAGGGCTCGGGAGAGGTTTTCCGGAGCCAGATGGAGCGTGCGCGCGAACTCCTCCTGCGTGAAGGGGAGCTGGGCGTAGGCGCCGCCGATGCCGGAGGCCGTGCTTTCTACGAGGGCCAGCAGTCCCCGCGCCGTCCGATCCAGTGCTCCCTGTTGCCCCACGAGGCTGAGCTGGTCCAGACAGCCCCTCAGCCGGCCGGCGAGGTAGGCCATGAGGTGGGTGCAGAAGGTGGGGTTCTCGTGGATGAATCCCAGGAAGGCCGCCCGGTCGAGCTCCTGGATCGCCGATGGCTCCAGCGCCTCCACGGATAGCGGCCTGGGGCCGCCATCCAGGAGGGGAAGAAAACCGAAGAACTCCCTGGGCTTGATCACGAAGACCGTGATCTCACGGCCGTCGGGCAGGCGCCGGAAGGCCTTCAGGCGCCCGTCGGCCACGACGAAGAAAGAACTGCCCGTATCCCCCTCCAGAAAGACGACGGCTCCTTTATCCAGTCGCCTTGGCCTGAAGAGGGCGGCCAGGCTACGCGATCCCTCCGGGCCCAGATGGGCGAAGGGGGTCTCGGCGATCAGTTCCATCAACGGTACTTCGGGCGTCACGGCTAGTCCCTCCCTTTCGCTCACTCCGGCGGCAGCAACGAGGTTCCCGTAGCGGCCGATGCTCGCATCGGCCGAACGGCCGCAGACCCTTCACCGCCGCTCCTCGGCCCTTGCGAGCAAAGGCCGCTACGGCCGCGCGGCCGTGAGAGGGCGGACTGGGCCATGGTCAGCGCCTTTTCACGGCCCGGACCTTCACGCTCACGACCGCTTGCGCCGCGTCGGCAGCGTCTTGGGCGGGGATACCTGCGCCGATGGCGTCCAGTTCGGAGGCATCGGGGTTGCTGGAGCCGATGGAGTAGGCGCTCTCGCCCACCACCTCGACCTCCCTGAAACCGGCCTCACGCATGGCCCGGAGATATTCTTCCTTGAGCATGGCCCCCGATATGCACCCCGCGTAGGCTTCTACGGACTCGCGAACGCTGCCGGGCAATGGCCGCAGGAGCACGATGTCGGACACCATCAATCGGCCGCCGGGCTTGAGAACCCGCAGGGCCTCGCGGAAGACCTGCAGCTTGTCTGTGGAAAGATTGATGACGCAGTTGGAGATGATCATGTCGGCGCGGGCGTCCGCCACGGGCAGGTGCTCGATCTCGCCGAGGCGGAACTCCACATTCTCAATCCCCGCCTTGCGGGCATTGGCCCGCGCCCGCTCAATCATGCCGGGCGTCATATCCACGCCGATGACGCGCCCTGTGGGCCCCACGCGGCGCGCGGCGAGGAAGCAGTCAAATCCCGCTCCAGAACCCAGATCCACGACCACGTCTCCCTCTTGCAATTCCGCGAAGGCCAGAGGGTTGCCGCATCCCAGGCCCAGGTTGGCGCCCTCGGGCACGGCGGCCATCTCCTCCGGGGAGTACCCCACGGCCAGGCTCAAGCCCTGCGCGGGGCCGGGGCCGCAGCAGCCCGAGGAGGCGGGACGGCAGCAGGAAGAGCCGCTGATCGCCACGGTGGCGTAGTGTTCTCGAACCGCTTTTCGAATGGCATCACTCATGACCTTCTCCTAGGATGGCTTAGCAGGAACACCCGGCCTCTATCTGCTTGGGCGGGCAGGGGACCGAACCGTAGGAACAGAAGACGCAGCAGTCGCCCTCCTTGGGCGTGAGGCGAGCGCCGCACGCGCTGCACGTGTAGAAGTGCTGGCAGGCGTCTACGGGCATCGTCTCTTCCTTCGCAAAACCGCACTGCGGGCAGGTGATGACGGAACGGGTCTGCATGGCGGACTCCATCACAAGGTCAACTCGTTTCGGAGGAGGGGCACGAGGCGCTGGCGGATCTGGTCACGCACCTCCCGAAACTTCTTGCGAAGCTCCGCCTCCGTCCCTCTGAATCCCGTCGGATCGGGAAAGGATTCGTGGATCTGCTTCGCTGCGCCGGGGAAGGCGGGGCAGGCTTCCCGGGCGGAATCGCAGACGGTGACCACGAGGTCGAAGGGCTGGCCCCAATACTCCTGGAGTGACTTGCTCCGCTGGGAGGAAATGTCCACGCCCGCCTCGGCCATGACCGCGATGGCGAACGGGTGGACCACGGAGGGCCGTGTGCCCGCCGAAAAGACTTCCACTTTGTCGCCGAGGTCGTGGCGCACCCATCCCTCCGCCATCTGTGAGCGGCAGGAGTTGCCCGTGCAGAGGATCAAGACGCGCTTTTTCTCCACGGCCTTCCTCCTCTCCTTTCAGCCGGCCACTTCACGGCCCGCCCGAGCGTTTCGGTGTCGCGGCCGGAGCCGGGGCGGGTGGAAGTCGTTGTTCCAGCCGGGGTCCGCAAGTTACGGCCCAATTCCCCCAGCGCAACGAGTCCCTTGGGTTCCTTGTCCACGAGCGGAAGGGTGAGCACGGGCAGGCCGAAGCGTCGGTGAGCTTCCATGAGGTAGCGCTGCTGCATGGCGCGGCGGCGCTGGGCGAAGGGGTTGGACGCCTGCTCCGGCGAGAGCACCATGTTGGCCACGAGGAACTGGGCCTCGATGCCGGCGGCCTTCAGGTCCAGGAAGGCGCGGTGCGATTCCAGGATGGGCGTGGCTTCCGGGTAGAAGACGAAGGCAAAGGCGGTCAGGGATGGGTCCTTCAAGCGGGCGATGAGTTTCTGGAAGCGCGCGTCTGCCGCGCGCTGGGCGGCAGAGGCGTTCTGGGCCTCGGCGGCGGCCAGGGCCGTTTGTTGAGCGTACTGGAACGGCAGGTCCAGGAGCCTCAGGGTGTGGCCCGTGGGGGCCGTATCCAGGACGATGAAGTCGTAGGACTCGTCCTCGAAGTAACGGGCGAACTTGTCGAAGGCGGCCATCTCTTCGGTGCAAGGTGAGTCCAGTTCCTCTGCGGTGGCCTTCAGCATCTCCTCCGAGGCGGTCTTGGCCGCCTCCTCCAGCACGCGGGCCCTGTACTCCTGGAACGCCTTCACCTGGTCGATGTGCACCGCCATGAGGTTGGGAGCCACGAGCCCCGGCTCCGCGCCTACCGGCCGGTCTAGGACTCGGCCAAGGTGGGCCGCCGGGTCGGTGGTCACGAGGAGCGTGTTGTAGCCGCGTTCGGCGAGATGAAGGGCCGTCAGGCACGAGACGGTCGTCTTGCCCACCCCGCCCTTACCCGTAAAGAAAAAAACCTTCGTCTGACCGGGCCTGGGGCTGAGGAGGGCTTGGAGATCGGGCGAAGGCACGGCGGCCTCCTGCCCGGCGGGCCGCTCGGCGGCGGCGAAGAGCGCGGGGCGCGCGCCGTCGTAAAGCTCCTCCCCCACGGCCAGGAGGGCGCGAACGCCTTTGACCTCCTCGGGGCGCAGGGCGATGCGGGCAGCCGAAAGACCCAGGCCCGCTTCGGCTTCGGCGATCCGCGCCTCCTGTTCCGTACGCTTCGCCTCCAGCTCCTTCCCCTCTCCCGCTTCAGGGGGCAAAACGCCGTTGGCGATGAGGCGTACGGGCACGATTCCCTGGCCGCCGAGTTCCTTGGCGGCGCGAAGCGTTTCGTAGATCGAGAGGGCCTCGGCGCGCATGACGAAGACGAATTGGGTCTTGGTAGGGTCCTTCAGCAAGGCCGTGGCTTCGTCGTACTTGGCCTTGGCGCCCTGGATCGTCCGCACCGGCCCCAGGCAGGTCTGGCCCGAGCCCTGCGCCGCAACCTCGATGTACTTGGACCAGTCCACGCAGAGGGCAAGAAGGCGGAGGGTGTGGCCTGTGGGGGCCGTGTCGAAAACCACGACCTCGTAGTCCTCCGCGTCCATGAAGTCAATGAACCTGTCGAAAGCCGCCACCTCCACGGTGCACGGGCCCGAGAGCTGTTCCTCGAGGGAGGCGAGGATGTCCTCGGGCATGATGGCGCGGTAGGGATCGAGCACCCGCGCCTTGTATTCCTTGACGGCTTGGTCTGGGTCAATTTCCGTGGCCCAGAGGTTTGGTGTGCCTTGAACGGGCACGACCCCGTAGCCAATGGGCTGTTCGAGGACGTCGGAGACGTTCGAGGCCGGGTCCGTCGAGACGAGCAGGGTCCTCTTGCCCTGCCGGGCATGATAGATCGCGGTGGCACACGCCATGGTGGTCTTGCCCACCCCGCCTTTTCCTGAAAAGAAAAGTCGCATGAGGTTCTCCTAAGGTGAAGATCAGCCGCAGCAGCCGGAGGACTGGAGGCCGCGCAGGATGAAGTTGTTGTCGAAATCGATCACCACGTTTTCCAGCAGATCCGCCGCCTCTTTCTGGACGTAGAGGGTCGTGCCATCCTGGGCCACGGGCACATCCTCAGGTTCGGCCATGGGAAGCACGTCGATAGCGAAGCCTGGGCCGCAGCAACCGCCCCCCGCGAGAAAGAGGCGGACGGTGCCCCCTGCAATCCCGGACGTCTGGACAAAGGTTTTCAATTGTTCGGCGGCGGATGGGGTCATGGTCACCATGGCATTACTCCTTTTCGGGGGAAGGGGCGCGCTGGGCCGGCGCGGTCAGGACCGTCAGAGGCCGGGCCTTGGGCAGGGGATGGAGGCCGAGAGCGGCGCAGAGCTCCTCGTAGGTGGGATAGGCGCCGCTTTTCAGCAGGCGGCCGTTGGCGAAGACCACCGGCAGGGCCTTCTTGCCCTGCCGGTGGATCGCCCTGGCCACCTCGGTGTGCGCCATGACCTCCTTGATCTGCTGGACTGGGTTGTAGCGCATGATCGCCACGCCCTGCTTGGAGAGGGTCAGGAGCGCGTCGTTCACCGCCACGAGGACGGGGTCGAGCACGGGGCCGCAGAGGCCCGTGGAACAGCACATGGGCGGGTCGTAGATGTCGAGCCGGGGGTTCCCGGCGGCAAGAGGGTCGGCAGAAGAGGATACAAACGTATCGGTCATGAGGTTCTCCTATTGGATGAACGGGGTTCTGTTTGGGGGCGGGGAGAAGCCGGCGACGGGCAACAGCCCGGAGGGCCGCAGCGGTCCACGCGGCGATGGAGGCGCCCCGGATCGAGAGCCGCAAAGAGGGCCTCCCGGATCGAGGCCAGCGCTTCAGGGTCGATTTCGTAGTAGATCCACCTTGCGTCCGAAGGATCCCGCTCGGCTCGCACGAGCCCGGCCTCCTTCAGGAGCTTGAGGTGGTGGGAGATGAGATTCATCGGAAGGCCGAGGCTCTCCTTGATGTTGCAGTTGCACTGGAGGCCGTCCATCAGGCATTCGAGGATGCGCAGCCGCGTCGGGGCGGCCAGCAGGCGCAGGGGGGCGGCCAGGCTGGGGAGGTCCTGCGCCCGAAGGGCCCTCGATGCTCGGCGGGAGGGAGCTGTCATGGCTTCCCCTCCGCTGCGGCTGGCGGATTCAGCCTCGCGGCGAGTTGCAGCGCGCTGCGGCGGGCCTCCGTCAGGACGAGGCACCACACGGGAGGGATGACCGGGGAGGGGTTCCCCTCCGCGATCTGCCGGAATCCCGTCTTCATCTTTCTCAGGTTGAGCAGGGACGCTACGAACAGGATGGCCATGCCGGCCAGGGTGGACGCCCCCGCGAAGAGGAGCAGGACCCCTCCCCGCCGGTCCTCCGGCGGCGCTCCCGCGAACAGGCCTGGGGCGAAGGTCCATTCCAGCGCTACGGCGAGAACGTAGGCGGCGAGCACGGCCAGGTAGGCCTTTGTGTTTTCTTTTCTGAAGATTTCCGCCATAACCGGTCTCCCGTGAAGGGGTAATAGTTCAAAATATATTGAAGTATATGCCGCAGAAGATAGCGTGTCAAGGGGGTGGTGCGATTCTGAGACGAATGGCCTTGCCCCGTCCCGCTACAGAGGCGCGCCGCGGGAGAGGGCCTGCCGGCCAAGGACAGCGGCAAGCACGGCCACGGCTTCAGGCTAGGTTGCCGCACCCGGGGCCGCACGCGGGGCCGCATCCTCCGCCTTGCGTCGAGGACGGCTGCCGTCCGCCCGCGAGCACCGCCACCCGCGACCACACGCGCTCGGTCTGGCCGGAGCCGCACTGGGGGCAGGGTGGCTCCTTCGTCTCTTCATGCTCGTGCACGGAGGCCCGCCGCTCGAAGCGTGCCCCGCACTGTTTGCAGCGGTACTCGTACACGGGCATGGTGAAGCCCCCTCCTTCTTCACGTTCCGCTTGGACGCTCTCCGTAGACCCGGTCCAGGGTCGCCAGGGCGGCCACGGGGCAGACGTCGTGGATCACCGGAACTTCGGCGCTTTTGCAAATTTCCACGGCCTGGTCTGTGAAGCACTCCGGGGGAAGCCAGAGGAGGGGCGCACCCGCTTCGATGAGCCCCGGCACGACGGCCTCGGTCACGGCCGGGGCCAGGGCAAGGATCGCGGCGTCCGGTTTCTCTGGCAGGGCGGCGTAGGAGGGGTAGCAGGGCGTCCCTTCGATCTCGGTCCTCTTGGGGTTCACGGGAAGAATCCCATAACGGTCTTTCAGGGTTGAAAAAACCTTCTTTGTCTGGGAAGGTGATGGCGTCGGTGGCACAGAAGCCTGCGCACTTGTCGCAGAGGACCACGCAATTGTCGGGAACCGCCACTTCGGCTTTCATTTCGTCCTCATGCAGGACAAAAACACCGTTGGGGCAGTTGTTCAAGCACTCCCCGCAGCCGATGCACTTCTCGGGATCCATCTAGGGCCTCCGCTGGATCATCTCCCGCGGAATGCCCAGGTAGGGCCGGCCAGCCATGAAGATGCCTCCTGCTTCTCCAGGGCGGCCTTCACCTTCTCGAAGACCGCGTTGATGTCTTCCTGGGCCATGCTGACGGGCACCCAGTGCTCCTCGTCCATGGGAGCGCCAGCCATCGCAAAGCCGTCCTTGAGCAGCTTCTGCTGGCCCTTCTCCGCGCAGGCGGGGGTGATGAACTTCAGGCTGGGATTGAAGATCTGCTTCATGAGCCGCTCGCCGTCCTCCTCGCAAAGCCTGGGTGCAACGCCGTGAACTCGACCTTGTCCCCGAGCTCCAGGCGGATCCTTTCGGAGAGAGCCCAAAAGTCGATCTTTTCCATCCTCGGGCAGGCGCCGCTGCACGAGCAGAAGAGCAGGGCTTTCTTTTCGTTCGTGGACATGGTGAACCACCTTCACCCACATGCGCATTCACTGATGCCGCTCTGTATAATCAGGCAGTGGCCTCGAAAGGAAACCAGCGCCGCCTCAGTGCGAGCGATACGTTGACCAAGCCGATCAGCACGGGCACCTCGACCAGCGGCCCGATGACGGCGGCGAAGGCCTCGCCGGAATTGATGCCGAAGACCGCGACGGCCACGGCGATGGCCAGCTCGAAGTTGTTGCTCGCGGCCGTAAACGAAAGGGTCGCCGTCTGCGAATAGGTCGCTCCGGCCTTCCTGCCCATCCAGAAGCTCACGAGGAACATGACCACGAAATAGATCAGGAGCGGGATGGCGATGCGTACCACGTCCAATGGAATCTGCACGATCAGCTTGCCCTTGAGGCTGAACATCACGACGATCGTGAAGAGAAGCGCCACGAGCGTGATGGGGCTGATCTTCGGAATGAAACGCTCGTGGTACCAGGTCTTGCCCTTGGCCTTCACGAGGACGAAACGGGTGATCATCCCCGCCAGGAAGGGAATGCCGAGGTAGACGAAGACGCTCTCGGCGATCTGCCCCATGCTCACGTGCACGGCCAGACCCTTGAGGCCCACCAGCGGCGGGAGGACCGTGATGAAGATCCACGCATACAGGCTATAGAACAGGACCTGGAAGACGCTGTTGAAGGCCACGAGCCCCGCGCAGTACTCCGTGTCGCCCTGGGCCAACTCGTTCCACACGATGACCATGGCGATGCAGCGCGCCAGGCCGATCATGATGAGCCCCACCATGTACTCCGGATAGCCGCGCAGGAATACGACGGCCAGGGCAAACATCAGCATTGGTCCCACCACCCAGTTCTGCACCAGCGAGAGCGCCAGCACCTTCGAGTTCCGAAACACGTCCCCCAACTCCTCGTACCTCACCTTGGCGAGGGGCGGATACATCATCAGAATCAGGCCGATGGCGATGGGAAGACTGGTCGCGCCCACTTGGAACCGATCGATGAACTCCTCCACGCCGGGTACGAGGTATCCCGCGGCGACTCCCGCACCCATCGCCGCGAAGATCCACAGCGTCAGATAGCGGTCCAGGAAGGAGAGCCGCTGGGAAACGCGCTCTTTCATGGCCGGCCTCCAGCCGAGACGACGCCCACCTTGCTACGTGGACTGGATTCATCGGAGCATCCTGCCGCCAGAGCCCTCGCCTTCTCCCGCCCGGCCTGCTTGAGGTCCTTTCCGGCCTCGGAATCCCCGGCCAGGGCCTTCTCGACGAGCCTGAGCAGGCGCCTTCGCGCGGAATTCTTCTTGATCCTCCCAGCGAGGTCGTAGAAGACCCACTTGCCCCTCTTCTCGTCTTCGATGAGGCCGGCGGTCTTCAGTACCGCCAGGTGCTTGCTGATAGTGGGCTGGGCCAGGTCCAGGACCGCCACGATCTGGCAGACGCAGAGCGGGCCATCGGCCAGCATGTGCAGGATCCGAAGCCTGTTCCGGTCCCCCGCCGCCTTCAGGATGGTTTCCAACTCCCTGTACATGATTCCTCCTCATATCGATAGATGGCAATATAACGCTGGTTACCCTCCCAGGCAAGGGAGACATCTTCCCCACATTCCGCGATGGAATTGCACTCGTAGGAGCGCCGCCCCCGGCGCGACGGACCGTACGCGGGCACCGCATCCTGGTCGCAGGGTCACCCGGTTCGCGGCGAGGCGCCGCTCCTACGCAGGCGTTGAGCCGCTATCGCGGAATTGGGGTCTTCCGGCAGACCAGCCTGACGCCCCGACGCGAAGCCGTCTGAGCCCCATTCCTCAGCGACTGCACGCGAGAGGGCCTGAGGAGGCGTCGCGAACCGAGGTCTGCCGGAAGCCCGCTAGAGCCGCCAACCGCAGCCGAAGGCGACGGGGAGTCTGACGCGTGGAGGCCAACATGCATCGATGGCCTTCCGAAGACTAGCCGCGTCCGCCCCCGCGAGCGTTCCCGTGGAGACGAGATAATCGATTTCCCATTGGGCCTCTCTCGGATCTTCGAGGCACACCCACTCGGGCGGGGTTTCCTTCACATCGCTCCTGAATCCGGAATTTCTGAGCCATCCGGCCAGCCGGGTTCCGGCGTCGGGATGCCCCCCTGCGTTCCGGACGGCGGCCCGCAGCGCCGCCCCCAGGCCCGTGTCCGGTGCATCCTCCCGGCGCGTGAGATCAGGCTCGGACAGGGCCATCGCCACGCCGCCCGGCACGAGCACTCGGTGAACCTCCTCAAGACAGGCGACTGGATCATTCAACCAGAGGAGGACGAAGTGGAAGGCCACGGCGTCGAAGGAACCGTCGGCGAAGGGCAGGGCCGCCGCCGTGCCCGCGACCGGGATGATTCCGGCCGCCTCGTGAACGGCTGGTTCCAGGTCCAGCGCCCATACCTTCCGGCCCGTGCGGGAGGCCATCTCCGCCGCGACCTCTCCGCCGCCGGCTCCCACATCGAGGACTCGGCGCCGCAAGGAGAGACGGGCCTTCCGGTACACGGCCAGCCGAATGGGGCGGGTCCGAGCGAGCTGATACGGCGACGGCCTGAGCGTATTCAACTTCCCTCCCCGGGCCGTTGCCTGGCTCGGCGTCTATCGGAAGAAGTAGAGTCCGAAGGCGGCGGCCACGGCGAAGCGGTAGTAGGCGAAGGGGGTGAGCTTCACCCGCGCCAGGAGGCGCAGGAACCCGACCACGGCCAGCCACCCCACGACGAAGGAGACGACAAAGCCCACCGCGAACATCCCCACGTCCGAGGCGGGCAGGTGCGAGGCGCTCTTGACGAGGTCGAGACCCGTGGCGGCCACCATGACGGGCACGGCGAGCATGAAGGAAAAGTCGGCCGCGGCCCGTAGCCCGAGACCCAGAAGGAGCGCCCCCGCGATGGTGGCACCCGAACGCGAGAAGCCCGGCCAGAGGGCGAGGCACTGGAAGCAGCCGATGCCGAGCGCCTGGAGGTAGGTCACGGAATCGGCGGTGGGAGCGGTCACGGAGCGCGGAAAGCGCTCCACGAGGATCATCCAGATGCCGCCGCCGACCAGGCCGATGAGGACGGTCGCCGGCGAAAAGAGGTAGGTCTTGATGGCGTGAAAGCTGAGCAGCCCCACCACCGAAGCGGGGATCATGCCGAGGGCCATGTGCCAGACGTTGAGGCCGCCCTGGTCCCTCGTGAAGTGCCAGCGCCAAAGGATCTGCCAGAGGTGTTTCCGGTAGAGCCACGCCACCGCCAGGATGGCGCCGAGCTGGATGATGATCTCGAAATCCTTCGAGGCCTCTCCCGTAAAGCCGATGAGGTTCCCTGTGAGGATGAGGTGGCCCGTGGAGGAGACGGGGATGAATTCGGTGAGCCCCTCCACGATGCCCTGGATGACCGCGACGAGATACGGGTTCATAGGATCCTCTCCCTCCGCTTCGCTCTGGAAAATAGACCACAAAAATGCGAACTGACATTGTCTTGGACGGCCATGGTTACTCTACCCAGCCATGCTCGGATTGAACAAGCGCCAAGCCCCGCCTTATCCCTCACCTCATCCTTCATCCCTAATCCTTCATCTATTATCAGCCGCCGGCGCCTTGGCCATCCATCGCTTCACCGAGCGATAGAGGCCCGGAGGGAAGGTCCCGCTGAAGAGCGGCGGCGATCCCACCGCGCCTCCGGGGCCCACCACCACCGGCCCTCCCGCCTCGCCCAGCGGGAAGGGAGCATAGATCAGATCGGCCGACCCCGTGGTGAACTGGGCGGCCATCAGCCGCCGCAGGATCATCGGATTGAACCGCACCTGGGCCTGTTCTGGCAAGAGCTCGGCCAGCAGCTTCGGTGCAAGGGGGGCCCAATCGGCCGGCGCCAGGGAGGGCGGAAGGAGGCGGTCCTTTTCGCCGAGGGCAACCTCCTGGGTGAGAAGAGCCTCCTCAGCCTGCACCGCCGGGCCGGCCAACCCAGACGCCGCGGCGAGGGACCAACTCCCGAATTGCTGGTAGGCCAAGACGTCAAAGGCGGGCGCGCAAAGGGCTTCGGTGAGGCCGGCCGGGGCCACCCCGGCTCCGAGCACCGCATCGAGAAGCTCCGAGAGTGAGGAGTAGCTCTTCCCCTCCAGCGTGAAGCTACCCCCGATCCGCCAAAAGGGAAGCCAGGCCCAGCCCTCCTGACCGTGCGCCCCGCCGAACCAGCCCTGACCGATGATACGGTAGGGAACCACCTGGAGCCCTTCGGGCGCCGCCCGCAGCATCCGGCCGCAGTTCCGGCAGAGTTGGTGTTCCGTGCCTCCCTCCGGGCTCACGTCCCATCCGCACTCGGGACACCGGAAGGGCACGACGTGGATATTGGGCGGCCGGACGTCGTCCGGTCCCATGACAGGCCAGTCGTGGCGGGTGGCCCTTTCCACCTCCTCGGCGGCCGGATAGCCGGCCAGCGTTCGAAACTGGCCGTCCAGCAGAAACCACCCCAATCCCTCCGGCGTCGTCGCCTGAACGTAGTAGTAGGGACGGTAGACCCACCAGGCATGGGAGGCGAAGACCTCCGAATCGAAAAAGATGGGGGCCATGTCGGGTTCGAGAAGCCTTCCCTGCCTCAGCCAGCGCTTCGCGACACCGGCGGGATCGGCGTTGGCCGCCTCGGGGCGCATGAAGCGGTGCTTGGCGAGGTCGTCTCCGGAGAGGGGACGGAAGCGGAGGTGGGAGACCCACAGCCCCGCGTCCCTGAAGTTCCATCCACTTCCGTAGGCTGGCAGCAGGTCGTCCGCGACGAAAAAGAGGGTGCGGAAGACCTTTCGATCCGCCGGAGGAATGCGTCCCAGGGCGTGAAACCCCAGGGTCACCGAGACCATCAGGTAGGGCGCGTACAGCCTCGTGTAGCCCTGGAGGGCAAACAGGCTCCGGCGCTTGGCCTTGATCTCGGCCAGGGCCGGAAGGTTGACATCCTGCGTGTCCATGGGGAGCAGGGGCCTGTCGTCGCGCCGCGCCTGCTGGGCGATGCCCGCCAGGCGCGCCTGCTCCCGGACGGCGTCGTATGTCTGGAGCACGTCGAGCAGATCGTCCTTGGAGCGAATGCCGTCCTCGGCCAGAAGGAAGCGCCGCTCCCCCTCCGGTTCGGGCCACAGGAGGCGCGAGTCGCAATAAGTGCATACGTTGAGCCGCTGGAGGAGTCCCCAGCGGTTCTGGCCGCCGCAGTTGGGACAGGGGGCCCACACCTCGTGGTCCAACGCCCCCGCCTGCTCGCCTCGTCCCTTCTCCTGCGCCATAGTCCCTCCGTTGGACCCAACCAGGCTTCATGCCCTGAGGGTATCACAAGCTCGCCCCGCCCCCTCTCGCGCCACGTACCTGACAACTGGCGGACGCGTTTGGGCTTCCTTCCGCACACTCTCTACCCTCCACCCTCCGCGTTCAACCTTCCCACCTTCCGGCGACTCAAAGGCGCGTGCGTCACTTCGGCACGACTGCGGCTGAACGCCTCGGCCGCTTTGGCAGGGTCCGCCCCCGGGGTCCTATCTAGATGCTGACATTACGGTGGTTAGCCTTCCTGGAGGAACTGGCATGCGGGATGCATATTGGAAAACCTTCGGTGCCCCGGACTTGCTCCTCGGTGCCGAGAGGTTCGGCCCCTCCGAACCCAATCCCTCCCTCCCCTTCCACTGGCCCGCCCGCAAGGGCGGGCCGCCCCATTTGGGGATGATGGATGATAGATGATGGATGAGGGATGGGAAACCTCGCGGGGAGGACGAGCCTGCGGAGGGTCGTGCTCTGGAGAGCGCTCTTACAACCAGCGGCCCACCGTTGTAGGTGGCCTGACCAGAGAGCGGTTCTTTTCCCGCGCTCGCTGCTCGTCCCTGCTCTTGCGCGGGCTGCCCTCCGCGCGGGGGAACCTCCCCGTTCCCCCGCTCCCCCTCGACCTGCGGCGGCTCCGCTCTCTCCGTCACCCCCCGCTGGCCACCTCCCGGCAGACCAGCTTCTGGTGCTCAGCCTCCAGCGGACACCCGCCGCCGCGTCGCGCATGCGCTCCCCGAGGAGGGCCTCGGCCGGCCCTCCTCCGCGCTCCCCCGGCCTTCGCCGGGCTCGCTGCTCCTCCCTGCTCTCGCGCGGGATGCCCCCTGCGCGGGGGAACCTCCCCGTTCCCCCGCTCCCCCTCGCCCTGCGGCGGCTCCGCTCTCTCCGTCACCCCCCGCTGGCCACCTCCCGGCAGACCAGCTTCTGGTGCTCAGCCTCCAGCGGACACCCGCCGCCGCAGAGGCTGAGGTGCTCACAGGCCTCGCACTCGGGCAGGGGCTTCTGGGGCTGGCGGAGCTTGAGGCAGAGGGGGTGGTTCCAGACGGACTCCCAGGAATCGGTCAGAAGGTTGCCTACGCCTTCGTAATAGGATTGGCAGGGGATGACCGTTCCGTCCGGCTCCACCGCCATGCTCAGCCGTGCCGCCGTGCACTGCTTGACGCCGAGCGCCATCTCCACGGGGTTCAGCTCGCAGTACCGCGTCGGGGTGTACCAGACGAAGCGGAGCCCCTTTTCGCGGGCCCTCCGTGCCAGCGTTTCCAGAACGGGGGCGACCTCCTGCGAGGTGAGGTCGATGCCCGAGCTCTTGCCCTTGCCCGAGTAGATCATCCCGTTGACGGCGAAGGTGCCGAGACCTTCGGCGGCCACCAGGTCCACGAGATTCTCGATGCCGGGCAGGTTGACCCGCGTGAGCGTGGTGTTGGTCAGGGTGAAGAGGCCCGAAGCCTTGGACTCGCGGAGTCCGGCCAGGGTCTCTTCGAAGGAGTCGGATCGGGTCAGGGCGTTGTGGAGGCTAGGATCGGCCGACTCCAGCGTGATCTGGACGTGATCCAGGCCGGCCTCCCGGAGCGCCCCCGTGTAGGCGGCGTGCCGCAGGCGCCGCCCGTTGGTGTTGAGGCCCGTGACCAGCCCCAGCTCTCCGGCGTAAGCCACCAGCGCGGGCAGGTCGTCCCGGAGCGTGGGCTCGCCTCCCGTGAAGACCACGTGCGGTATGCCCGCCGACTCGCAGGCGTCCAGCACCCGCCTCCAACCTGCCGTGTCCAGCTCGGAAACCTGCCTGGTTTCCTGGTTATAGCAGTGGCTGCACCGGTTCTGGCAGCGGTAGGTGAGGGCCAGGTCCATGCGCAGCGGGGCGCTCATGGCGGTGGAGAAGGGCTCGATGAGCTCGATTCCCAGGTCCGACAGGGGGCAGACCTGGTCGGTGGCGGAGAGCGTACGCACCGCCTGGAGGATTCGCGAGATGTCCGATTCCAGCACCGCGCGCTTCACGCGATAGCGCCGGGCCATGAGATCCACCGTCTCGGCTTCGCTCAACCCGTCCACCAGGTGCTTCACCATCTCCGCCGCGGTGGGGTTCAGGTGGAGGATCCGGCTGGCGTCGAGGGTGAGGATTCCGGCTCCCGAGGGCTCGACCCGGAGGTGAATCCGGTGGGTGGTCCCCTCCACGACGAGGGTCCCCGGGTAGAGTCCCGCCTTCACCCGCTCGGTTCTCCTGAAGAGGTCTCTCAGCCCCATGGCATCCTCCCTTCGGCCTCGCTGCTGCGCACCGCGTCGGGCCTGCTTCCCTTCGGGCCGTTCATCTTCCGCCTCCCGCGCAGGCGCAGGCGCAGCCGGCGCAAGCGCATGCACAGGCACAGCCTCCTCCCGAAGTGTGGCCCGAAGGCTGCGGCACGGGATTCGTCTGCTGGGTGACCTTGGTGGCGAGGCCGGGGACGCTGTTCACTAGGTCGTGGGCGAACCCCTCCAGCCCCGTCACGACGGTGTTGGCCGCCGCCACGGGGCTCGGAGCGGGCACCCCTCCCCCCGCGGTACCGGCCGTATGGCCGGTGTACATGGGCACCCACCAGACGGGGAGCGGCATGGGGTTGCTCCCGAAACGCTGTGCGGCCCGCTGGCCGAACTCACGGTCCAGCAACATCCACTCGAAGGCCTGGGCGTAGTCCTGGCTCCCTACCTGCTCCCACGCCTTCCGCATGATCTCTTGGTAGTAGAGGACGCTCTTCTTCCGGCTAAAACCCTTCATCTTGTCCTGGACGCGCTTGATGAGGTCCGTGAGGACGGCCGTGGCCTCCTTCTCGCTGATCCGGCCGTCGTCCTGAATGGCCTTGGCGAAGGCCTGCTCGTAGTCCGCGGCCGGGGACTCCCCGGGTATCAGCTCCAGCTTCAGCGGCGCTCGTCCCACGACCTTCACGAGGTTCTTGCGGATCATGCCGAACAGCAGGAGGGCCATGACCCGGTCCACCGGCTCCTCCATGAGGACGGCTACCTCGGGGACCGTGAGCCCCCTCCTCACTTCGACCCCCTCCATTCCGATGGAGGGAGGCAGGTATTGGAGCCGCCTGCGCCGCGACCGGACGATCACCAGGACGAACAGGCCGAAGAAGCCCCCGATGCAGAAGCAGGGCATGGCGCCGACGATGAGCTGCCCCAGCGCGGCCGCCATCCTGGCGGTCGGCCCCGGCCCCCTCGGAATGGCGGCCACCCGCTCCATGACCTTGGCCGGAAACGATGCCCCGAAGGTGTACTGGCGGGAGGGCGAGGCGTTCGGCAGGTCCCACGTATAGATGACCCGGCCTTGCTCTACCCGGGCCGAAGTGAAAGGCGTACCGTGGTAACGAGGGTCGTCGGGCCCCACGCCTTCGGGGAAAACGAAGCTGCACGCCAGGAGAGTGGTCCCCGAGGTGTACTGGGAGCCGTACCAGGTGGGACTGAATTCCAGGCTGGCGTAGGAGGAATCCTTGCTGTCGGGGAACACCCTGTCCCTGGCCACGGCCGAGAGGTGCAGCGTTCCCTCGGAGCCTGCGGGAATGGCCTTGTCGCCCAGATGGACCTCTACCCCGTACTGGAGGTAGGTGGATGGCCGGATATCCGTCAGGGTCGCCCCGTCCAGGTCCGCCGTCACCCCCTTCAGATCGTACTGGCCGTTGGGCAGGCCCACGTCGATGACGTCGATGGGCTGCCCCTGGTTCCGGAAGGTGATGGCGTACCGAATGGTGATCGATGCGTCGCGGTTCACCTCGACGACGCTGCGGTTCTGCGGTACCTCGAACCGGTAATCGGCCAGGACAGCGAGGCCCACCGCCACGGCCACCAGGACCACGAACAGTCTCTTCATGATCTTTTTTCCCTCCGAAGCGGGCGGCCTTCGCCGCACCTTCCCGGTACCCTCAGCGGCGGGGCGCCGCTCCGCCGATTCATCCCCATCGCTCTCCCTCCAACGGAAGCCCTTCTACGGGCAGCGGCTTCGATCTACTCCGCGTCGTCGCCCACCCTCTTCACCCGGAACCACCCGATCCCTCCGGGGGCTGCCTTCGAAGAAGCCCTCAGGATGGTGATCGCGGCTTCGATCTACTCCGCGTCGTCACCCACCCTCTTCACCCGGAACCACCCGATCCCTCCGGGGGCTGCCTTCGAAGAAGCCCTCAGGATGGTGATCGCGGCTTCGATCTACTCCGCGTCGTCGCCCACCCTCTTCACCCGGAACCACCCGATCCTTCCGGGGACTGCCTTCGAAGAAGCCCTCAGGATGGTGATCGCGGCTTCGCCGCGATCACCACTTTGGCTCCTCCTGGATCAGGAAGGAGCCTTTGCAGTAGGGACAGGTGAGGGTGAGCGTCCCCTCGGGATTCAGGCGCGCCGTAGAGGCATCCACCTGGCCTCCGCAATGAGGGCAGTTGAGCGCCTTGAGATTGATCTCTCCCGGCGGCTCCTGACCCGAGGCCACGCCCCCCGAGAGATCCCCCGGCCGGCCGGCGCCCCGCGTGGCGTTGCGGGCGAGGACCACGGCCAGGGCCGCCAGCAGCAAGCCTCCCAGCAGGAGGATCCCGCCGATCGCCGCCCTGGGAAGGCTCTTGCCCTGCGCCACCGCGTCGGGGTGGAAGGCCGAGAGGACGAAGATCGCCCCCAGGAAGAGCAGCGGCAGGCACAGCACCACCGCCAGCAGGACCAGCAGCCAGATCAGGGCGGGGAACGTCGTCGAACCTCGGCTCATCGGCCTTATTATAGCCCTCCGGGGCCCGGTTGGGGGAGTTGGGGCCCGGCAGGAATCATCGGATCGGGCATTTCCCGCACCTCCCCGCGCAGCCTGGCCCTATCCAGCCCCGCGACGTAGCGCCTGAGGTTCAGGATGGTGAGGGCGAAGATCGTGACGATGGCCCAGACGGTCACCAGCGCGATGGCGAAATGGTTTGGGACAGCGATGGCCGGGATTATATTTCAAGTCGAAACGATTTAATGTGATCTTACGACGAGGTGATCATGCCAACCAGCCTGGGCGTGAAGCAGCACAAGGGGGGCACCGAGCCCCCAAAGGAGTAAACCATGGATCGGTCACTGGAACGCTACGCCCCCCTGATCGGAAGGACCTTGCTCTGTGTCATCTTCTTGTTCTCGGCCTTCGGCAAGGTCACCCACTTCTCGGGCATGGAGCAGTTCATGGCCTCCAAGGGCATGCCGGCGGTCCCGGTGCTGCTCGTGCTGGCCCTTCTCACGGAGGCGCTGGGAGGACTCTCTCTCCTGCTGGGATTCAAGGCCAGGTGGGGAGCGCTCCTGCTCTTCCTCTTCCTCATTCCTACCACGTTGATCTTCCATGACTTTTGGGCGCTCACGGGAGCCATGCGGCAGGACATGCAGATCCACTTCCTCAAGAACCTGGCCATCATGGGCGGCCTCTTGATGGTCGCCGCCAACGGCCCCGGGCCCTTCAGCATGGACAAGCCGGCCAAGGGCCACTGAGCGCCCCGTGGACTTCCGGGCAGGCGTGGTGAACGGGGCCGTCCCGCCTGCGCTATTCGGTGTTTCCCTGGTCCCTATCCAAAGAAGGAGCCTTCCGGCATCATTCTCGACTCTCGCTCCGGCGGCCGCTCGGGGCGGCCTTCTTCTGGGCGTCCATCTTGTTGAGAATGGCCTCCATCTGGTCCATCGCCCTGTTCATGGCCTTCATGGTGATGTCGAAGGGGGCATCGGTGGTCATGTCGACGCCGGCCACCTTGAGCTCCTCCACCGGGGGCATGGAGCTTCCGAGGGTGAGGAACTTCCGGTAGTCCTTCACGGCGTCCGGCTTGCCCTCCATGATCATCTGCGAGATGGCCGTGGAGGCCGTGATGGAAGTGGCGTAGCTGTAGACGTAGAAATTGTAGTAGAAGTGCGGGATGAAGGCCCACTCGGAGTAGCAGACCGGGTTGATTTCGGTGATCCCCTTGTCGACCCCGTAGTAGTCGTTGATGATGCCGGCGTAGGCCTTGTTGAGGTTCTCGCCCGTGAGCGGCTGGCCGCTCTCCACCATCTGGTGGATCTTCAGCTCGAACTCGGCGAACTGCGCCTGCCGGAAGAGCGTCTGCCGGATGTTGTCCACGTAGCTGCCCAGCAGGAAGAGCTTCATCGCGTCGCTGTCGGTGTGCTTGAGCATGTAGTCCATGAGGAGGTTCTCGTTGCACGTGCTCGCCACCTCGGCCACGAAGATGGTGTAGTCGCTCGTGGGGAAGGGCTGGGTCTTGTTGGAGTAGTAGCTGTGCATGGTGTGGCCCGACTCGTGGGCCAGCGTCGAGACGTCCTCGTAGCTGCCGTTGAAATTCAGGAGCATGAAGGGGTGGACGTCGTAGGCCGCGCCGTTGCTGTAGGCGCCGCTGTGCTTGCCCGGCGAGGGGTAGAAGTCAACCCAGCGATGGGCGTACCCGTTCTTCAGAACGTCCACGTAGTCCTGGCCGAGCGGCGCCACGGCCTTCAGGACCAGGTCCTTGGCCTGATCCACCGTGTACTTCTCGTCCACCTCCTTGATGATGGGCGCGTAGAGGTCCGAGTAGCGGAGCTGGTCCAGCCCCATGATCCGCTGGCGCAGCTTGAGGTAGCGCCAGAGGGTGGGCAGGTTCTTGTGGACGTTCTTGAGGAGGTTGGTGTAGACCACCGTCGGGATGTTGGGCCCGTCGAGGGCCGAGCTGAGGCAGTCTTTGTAGTTGCGGGCCTTGGCGAAGAAGAGGTCCTTGTCCACCTCGCCGTTCAGGAGGGCGCCGTAGGTGCCCTTGAACTGGTCCAGGTTGCCGAAGAAGGCCTGGAAGACGGACTCGCGGTCCCACCGGTTGGGCACGGCCCGGTACTTGGTGTAGGCCGAGGCGTCCAGCTTGACCGTCTCGCCGTCGCTGAGGGTCACCGTGGCCCTCGGGTTGTCGGCGTCCGAGAAGACGCTGAAGATGGAATCGGGCGTTCCCGATACCAGCGAGGCGTCGGCCATGATCTTCTCTTCGGCCGGTGAGAGCGTGTGCGGCTTGAGGCGGATGATGTCCTCGATGACGGGCTTGTAGATCGCGAGACCGGGCTCCTCATTCAGGAAGGCCTCGATCTTGGCGCTCGGGATCTCCAGGATCTCCGGATCCACCCAGGCCGTCTTGGCTCCGAACTCCGCGCCCAGGGGATCCAGGGACTGCCTCATCTCCATGGCGTGGGCGTCCCGGACGTCGAGGTCCGATTTCTGGGAGGCGTAGGTGGCCAGGCGGCTGAACTCCTTCTTCAGGTCGAAGAGGAGGTTCATGCAGCCCAGCAGTTCCTTCGGGGAACTACCCAGCTTGCCCTTGTACTGGTCCACCTCGGGGAGCCGCTTCTCGAGATCCTTCTTGGCCGACTCCCACGCGGCGTCCGTCGGATAGACGTCCGAAAGGTCCCATTTGTCCTGGTCGGGTATCTTGGATCGGTCCATAGCTTGGACGGACGCCCCCGCCAAGAAGAGGGACGCCACCGCCGCGGCCATCAGAGACGTTACGGTGCACTTCATGCGCTACCTCCCTTTCACAGACTGCTTGTGTTCCCGCTTTCCGAGCCCCAGGCCGAGACGCACCCATCGAGGCGGTGCCGCGGCCGTGTTCAGTATACGGCAGCCCGGCGGAAGATAAAAAAGTAAAAAGTAAAAAGTTAGAAGTCAGAAGCAAGAAGGGAAAAGGCACCCGATGATCGCTTCTCCGCTTTCCACGGCTTTCTTTTCACTTCTCACTTTTCACTTTTCACTTCTTACTTTCCCGCAGCCTCCCGGGCCAGGTGGGCCGCCCCGAGAGCACCCGTGAGCTGGGGGCGTTCGGGGATCCGGAAGGAGACGCCGAGGCACTCCTCCAGGCACCGGACCAGATCCACGTTGAGTGCCCCTCCTCCCGTGAAGACGGCCGGTTCCCCCACGCCCGCCTGGCGGACCAGCCCCGAGAGCCGCTTGGCCATGGCGCGGTGCACGGCGTGGGCGATGTCGGGCACCGCCTCGCCCCGGGCAATGAGCGAGATGACCTCGCTCTCGGCGAAGACGGTGCAGGTGGAGGACATGGCCAGCTCGCGCGTGCTGTTGCTGCCCGCCGGGCCGAGCCCTTCGATGCCCGTACGGAGCGTTGCGGCCATGGCGTTGAGGAACCGGCCCGTGCCCGCGGCGCACTTGTCGTTCATGGCGAAGGCGAGCACCCGGCCCGAGGCGTCCAGCCTGATGGCCTTGCTGTCCTGTCCCCCCACGTCCACCACGAGGGCGGCGCCCGGGAAGAGGGCGCAGGCCCCCCGGGCGTGGCAGGTGATCTCCGTCACCCGCTTCTGGACGAAGGGAAGGGCCTCGCGTCCGTAGCCCGTGCCCACCACGAACGCCAGCTCTTCTCTCCGTGCCCCCGCCGCGGAGACGGCCCCATCCAGCGCCTCGCGCCCGCAGACGGCGAGCTGGGGGGTGGTGTCGGCCATGCCCCAGCCCAGCAGCCGGCCCTCCGCGTCAAGCACAACCGCCTTGGCCGTCATGGATCCCACGTCCAGCCCGCCGTAGAGGGAGGCCATCACGCCACCTCCAGGGACTCGATAAAGGCCATCAGCCGGGTGCGCGTCGCCGCCTCGGCCCAGCTCCTGAAGTCCGTCATGTCCGCCTCCAGCACCACGCTCCTGATGCCCAGCCGCTCCTCCAGGGCGCGCTGAATGCCGTATTGCCCGAGAGAGTACGGTTTGCACGAACGGGCCGAGTGGAGCACGAGCCCGTCCACGGAGAAATCCTTCGCGATCTGCTCCATGAGAGTCAGCCTGCTCTCCAGGTCCCGGTTGAGAAAGATGAGGCCGTAAGCCCGGGCCAGCGAGCCCCATGGATCCTTCTCGTCGATGCGCACGGCGGGCTCGGCCCAGGAGTGGGTGTAGGTGCCCGCCACCAGGGCGCAGCCGTTTTCGGCGAAGAGGCGGGAGAGCGGCTGGAGAGCGAACCACACGGCGATGTTGTCCCACAGGAGCCGGTGGCGCTCTCCCGGCACCGCCGCCACCCCCCTCTCCACCCGCTCCTTCAGCTCCTTGAGGAGCCCCTCGTAGTAGCGCTCGCAGACGGGGAGGCCGCGCAGAGCCACCACCGGCGCGAGGTGGACGAAGGCGTCGAAGAGGGTCATGGGGGTTGGCCTCGCCTGGAGCGTGGAAAGCACCTCACCCCACAGCGCGGCGCTCCTGCGGGAGGAGAGGAGGACCTCCCGGAAGCGCTCCTCTTTGAAATCGCCGCCGGTGATGCGCTCCAGCTCGGGCACCAGGGCCTGGAGCTGGTCGCCCACGTACCGCAGGGCGGCCTCGTCCGGCTCGCCGTGGACGTAGGGCGTGTCCACGAGGAGAAGCGGGATGCGGTAGCGGTGGGCCAGGGTCTTGAACCAGTAGAGGACGGTCTGGCAGATGTTGTTGGTGCAGAAGAGAAGGTCGGGCGCCGGCAGCTTCCCCACCGGGGTTCTGCCCGAGAGGGCGTGGCCGAGGTCCACCTTGGCGTAGGAGCAGAGGTCCAGGGAATATCCGGCCTCCTCGGCCACCTCGCAGAGCTCGGGGCCCATGCGGCGCGCGCCGCAGAGGGCCGAGTGGTTCTCCGGATACAGGGTGTAGCAGCCGAAGGCCCTGAGCAGCTCCACCGGCGCCCCGCTCGTGACCCACGCCACGGGCCGCACCCCCTTGACGTACCGGGCCAGGCCGTAGTGCCGGGTCATGATCCGGCGCAGCTCGTGCCGGCTCTGAAGCGGCGGCCCGAAGAAGGGCTCCCGGGGCGTCCGCGGACGGCGGGGCCCCGATGAGAGCCGCGTCACCCAGTCCAGCCCGGCCCCTCTCATGAAGGCGAAGCGCAGATCCGACCAGGGTTTCATGGAATCGACTCCATGAAGGCCTGGATCCGCGTCACGAGCGAGGCGGGCGGTTCAGGCTCCAGCTCGCTCTCGGCCTGGAGGAGGGGCACCCCCTCCGCGCGCAAGGCTTCGACGAGGGCCGGCCGCTCGAAGCCCTCGGGCTCGCAGAACTTCATGGCCAGAAAGATAACGCCCCGGGCGCCCGAGCGCTCCACGAGGCGGAGCAGAAAGGCGATGCGCTCCCGGAGGGGCGAGCCGGCGGTGGAGCAGGGGGGCCAGGCGAGCTGGCGCCGGGCCAGGGCCGCCCACGGATCGGCTGGAGACTCCAAGGGCTCGCGAAGGACCCTGCGCCCGCACGCGATCAGGTCGTCCTCGGCGATCCGTATCCCTTCCCCGTCCAGCCACTGAAGAAGCGAAACCGGGGCGGGCAGCACCCCGGAGAGGAGGATGGGCACCCCCTCCAACAGGGGCTTCTCGGCGCGGCGCCCGCGCAGAAAGACCTCCAGCCGGGCCAGCGCCTCCTCCGGCCAGAGATACTCGCAGGAGCGGACCGCCTCATAGAACTCGGTCGCGGTCGCGCGAAGCTTGCCCTCCGCTCGCAAGCGGTAAAGGTCCCGCAAAAGGCCGTCACGGCGCTCCCCCCACGCCACGGCCTCCTCCAGCGCCCCATCCGGCATGGGCCCCACCACTCGGTCGAGCGCCTGGGAGAGGCTCCGCACCTGGCTCTCGGCGTACGCCAAAGCCTGCGGGCCCGAGGCCCGTGGCGGATACCAGGCGAGGCAGGGCTTTTCCTCGTGGAGCAGGTCCTTCACGAGCGAGGAGAGGTTCTGGAGGCTGTCGCAGGTGTGGGGAAATACCAAGAGGTCCACGGGGGCGAGGGTCCCGGAGAGATAGAGGCCCAACCCCTTCCTGACCACGGGGCAGACGAAACTCTGGAGGTGGGCTAAGGTCATCTCCGCATCCCCGGGCGGATCCCACACCTCGCCGGCGCAGATACCGTGGGCCCAGAGCAGTTCCGCCGGGTAGCGCGCCGGCCACACCGCGGCCAGGCTTCGTCCGGCGGCCTTCTGCCCCATCAGGTATGCCCTTCTGCCCACGGTCGCCTCCACGGTCGCCTCCCCGTACGCCCCCTCTTGAGCGAGGAACGGCAGTATAGCGCGAGCGGCTCGGCGGCGGGCAGGCCTCGGCTTCCGTGTCCGGGGAGCACGGGAAGCCCGCTCGCGGCGCGGCCGCCCCGCTGAACCGGGGTCCGTTCCCTCCCTTGACCCTCATGGCGGGTTGGACTATATTGCCCAAATGGTTGGTTCAACTGTCTAGTTGAACTAGCGAGCTATTTCTGGAGCAGGCGATCATGGTCGGTGCCGAGAGCTCCTCCAAGAAAGACGCCAGGACGCGCATCCTCGAAGCCGCCGCGTGCGAATTCGACGAATCCGGCTTCTCGGGCGCACGGGTGGATGCGATCGCCCGCCGCGCCGGCGTGAACAAGGCCATGCTCTACTACCACGTCGGCAACAAGTCCGACCTGTACGAGGCCGTGGTCCTGAGCTGGATGGACCTGCTCTTCGCCGAGCTGGGGCGCCGCGTGCCCGAGAGCGGCGACGCGGAGGAGAAGCTCGCCGCCCTGGCCGGAACCTTCGACGCACTCGTCCGCGAGAATCCCCACTACCCCCAGATCCTGGCCCGAGAATTCTCGGCCGGCGGCCGAAATCTCTCCCGGCGGGTCTTCGAAAGGCTGGCCTCGCTGTTCAAGATGGAGGGGACCATCCTCTCCGAGGGGGTTCGGGAGGGCCGGCTCAGGGAGGTCAGCCCCATCACGCTCCACCTGCTCCTCGTGGTGGGTACCGTGATGCACCACATGGCCCGCCAGCTTCGAGAGAGGGCGGCGGAGGCCGGCGTCAAGGGGATGCCTCCGCTTCCGGCCTCACCCGCCGTGGTGGTCGCGGACCTGCTCCTCAACGGCCTGCGCCCGAGGCCGGAGAGGCCCCCGCGGGGGAAGTTCCAGCCCCCGCCTCGCGGCCCGACGAGAGGGGCGCCCGCCGCCCACCGTACCCGAATCAGGAAGAAGGAGAAACCGCAATGAGGTGGAGAATCCTGCCCGTCCCGTGTGCCACTGCCCTGGTCACCGCTCTCTTGCTCGCCTCGTGCGGGCGCGGCGGCGGCGGCGCCATTCAGGTTTCCGGAAACATCGAGACCGACGAGACGCAGATCTCCTTCCGGATCCCCGGGAGAATGACCGAGCGCCTCGTGGACGAGGGCGACGCGGTGAAGGCGGGCCAGGTGGTAGCGCGCCTCGACGCCACCGACCTCAACCAGCAGGTGGCCCTCCGGCAGGCCGACGCGGATGCCGCGGCGGCCGCCCTCAAGGAGATGGAGGCCGGCTACCGCAAGGAGGACGTGGCCCAGGCCAAGGCGCGCCTCGACGCCGCCGAGGCCGAGGAGAACCGACTCAAGGCCGACGACGCCCGCCAGCAGGACCTGTTCAAGCGGGAGGTCATCTCGGCGCGCGAGGTCGACGCCTCCCACGCCGCCCTCCTTACGGCCCAGGCGCAGCGGCGCGCCGCGGCCGAACAGTACGCCCTCATGAAGAGCGGCTACCGGAGAGAGCAGATCGACCAGGCGCAGGCCAGGCTCGATGCCGCGAAGCAGGCCCTGGATCTGGCGAAGACCCAGCTCGGTTACGCGACGGCCGTCTCCCCGCTCTCGGGGGTGGTCCTCTCCAAGAACGCCGAGCCGGGCGAGGTCCTCGCCGCGGGGGCCCCCGTGGTGACGGTGGGCGACATCACGGACGTCTACCTCCGGGCCTACATCGACGAGGCCGATCTGGGGCGCGTCAAGCTCGGGCAGGAGGTGAAGGTCACCACCGACAGCTACCCGGGCAAGGTCTACAAGGGGCGCATCGTCTTCATCTCGCCGGAGGCCGAATTCACGCCGAAGATGGTCCAGACCCAGCGGGAGCGCGTCAAGCTCGTCTACCGGATCAAGATCGACATCTCCAATCCCGACCAGGAGCTCAAGCCCGGCATGCCGGCGGATGGGGAGATTGAGGCGGGGCGCTCGTCGTGAAGCCCCGCGCGGAGGGCCGGAGCCGCCCATGAGCCAGAGCGAAACCGCGTCCGCCATCCGGACCGTTGGCCTGACCCGCGCCTTCGGAGGGCTCGTCGCGGTGAACGGCCTCACCCTTTCCGTCGCCGAGGGCGAGATCTTCGGGCTCGTGGGGCCGGACGGGGCGGGAAAGACGACCACCATGCGGATGCTGACGGGCATTCTGGATCCGACCGAGGGCGAAGCGTTCGTCACCGGTCTCGACGTCCGCAAGGAGCCCGAGGCCGTCAAGGAGCGCATCGGTTACATGAGCCAGCGCTTCGGCCTCTACCCCGACCTCACGGTGATGGAGAACATCGACTTCTACGCGGAGCTCTACGGCGTCCCAAAGAAGGGGCGCGGGGCGCAAGTGGAGCGGCTGCTCGCCTTCAGCAACCTGACGCCCTTCAAGCGCCGGAGGGCCGGCGACCTCTCCGGCGGCATGAAACAGAAGCTCGGGCTGGCCTGCGCCCTGGTGCACACCCCGAGGGTCCTCTTCCTGGACGAGCCCACCAACGGCGTGGACCCGGTCTCCCGCCGGGACTTCTGGCGCATCCTCTACCAGCTGCTCAAGGAGCGCGTCACGATCTTTGTCTCCACGGCCTACCTGGACGAGGCCGAGCGCTGCAACCGAATCGGCCTCATGCACAAGGGGAGCCTTCTGGCGTACGACACGCCCGACGGCGTCAAGGGTCTCCTCAAGGGAAGCCTGATCGAGATCCGCTGCGGGGAGTGCAGGCAGTCCTCCGAGGCGCTTCGCGCGGCCGGTATCGGCTCGGTGGCGGTCTTCGGAGACAAGGTGCACCTGCTGGTCCAGGACGCGGAGAGGGGCCGCTCCGCCGCGGAGGCGGCCCTGCGCGCGGCCGGCGCCTCCCTCTTTGAAATCCGGGTGGCCGAGCCGTCCCTGGAGGACGTCTTCATAGCCATCGTCGGCGGAGGCGGGGCATGAACGGCGACCTGCCCGGGAAGCTCGCGCTCGCCGTGACGATCAAGGAACTGAGCCGCAGGTTCGGCGATTTCGTGGCGGTGGACCGCGTCAGCCTGGAGGTGGCGAGAGGGGAGATCTTCGGCTTCCTGGGCCCCAACGGCGCCGGGAAGTCCACCACCATCCGCATGCTCTGCGGCCTGCTCGAACCGACCTCGGGCACGGGGACGGTGGCGGGCTTCGACATCAAGAGCCAGCCGGAGGCGATCAAGCAGAACATCGGCTACATGAGCCAAAAGTTCTCCCTCTACGAAGATCTGACGGTGGAGGAGAACATCGACTTCTACGGTGGCATCTACCGCATCCCCCGCGAGAAGAAGGCCGCTCGCAAGGCCTGGGTGCTCCAGATGGCGGGCCTCGAGCCGCACCGCCGGATGCGGACGGGTCTCCTTCCCGGCGGCTGGAAGCAGCGGCTCTCCCTCGGCTGCGCCCTGCTCCATGAACCGCCGGTGCTCTTCCTGGACGAGCCCACCTCCGGCGTGGACCCCGTCAGCCGCCGGAGCTTCTGGGACCTCATCTACGAGCTGGCGGGGAGAGGGGTGACCATCTTCGTGACCACCCACTACATGGAGGAGGCCGAGTACTGCGACCGGCTGGGGCTGATCTACCGCGGCCAGCTCATCGCGCTGGGCACGCCGGGTGCGCTCAAGGGCCACTTCATGCGGGAACAGGTCCTCCAGGTGAGCTGCGGAGCGCCGCAGGACGCCCTGGAGCTGGTGGAGCGGGAGGCCGGAGTCAAGGAGGCGGCCATCTTCGGGAAGGACCTCCACGTCATCGTCAGCGACGCCTCGGCCGTCTCCCAGCCGCTCAGGGCAGCCCTTGAATCGGCGGGATATTCGGTCACGCGAATCGAGCGCATCGTCCCGAGCCTGGAGGACGTCTTCGTCTCCCTCATCGAACAGCGGGACCGTGAAGAGGGGAGCCAGAAGGAGTTCGCGCGATGAACCTCCGCCGCACCCTGGCCGTGGCCCGGAAGGAGACGCTGCACGTCCTCAGGGATCCCCGGGCGTTGGGCATCTCCATCGCCCTTCCGCTCTTCCTCCTCATGCTCTTCGGCTACGCCCTCACCTTGGACGTGGACCACGTGCCGCTCGTGGTGTGGGACCAGAGCAACACGCCGCAGAGCCGGCAACTCGTCAGCCGCTTCTCGGGCTCGCGCTATTTCGACGTCAAGGCCCACGTGGAGGGATACGGCGCCATCGAGAACGCCATCCTCAATGGGCGCACCCTGATGGCCCTCGTCATACCGGCCGACTACGCCCGCTGGCTGGATTCGGGGCGGTCCGTGGAAGTCCAGCTCATCACCGACGGCAGCGATGCCAACACGGCCGCCATCGCCATGGGCTACGCGGAAACGGTGGCCCAGGGCTACTCGCAGCAGATCCGCCTCCGCCTGGCCAGGCGCACCCTCGGGCGGGCCTTCCAGCCGCCCCTGGATGTGCGTGCGCGGGTCTGGTTCAACACCGAGATGGAGTCCAAGAACTTCATCGTGCCCGGCCTCATCGCTGTGATCATGATGCTCATCGCGGCCCTCCTGACCTCCCTCACGGTGTCCCGCGAGTGGGAGACCGGGACCATGGAGCAGCTCATCTCCACGCCCCTCAGGGGATCGGAATTGGTGATCGGCAAGCTGGTCCCCTACTTCGGGGTGGGGATGCTCGACATGGTCCTGTCGGTGATGGCGGGGCGGTTCCTCTTCAGCGTTCCGTTGCGGGGCAGCGTGCTCCTGGTCTTCGCCATGGCGGCCATCTACCTGCTCGGCTCGCTCTCCATGGGCATGCTCATCAGCATCGTGGCCAAGAACCAGCTCCTCGCGAACCAGATGGCCTTCATGAGCACCTTCCTGCCGGCCTTCCTCCTCTCGGGCTTCATGTTCGACATCTCCAACATGCCCAAGGCGCTCCAGCTCGTGACCTACCTCGTGCCGGCCCGCTACTGCATCTTCCTGCTCAGAAGTCTGTACCTCAAGGGCGTGGGGCCCTCCATGCTCTGGAGCGAGGGCGTGTTCCTGCTCGGCTTCGCGGCCCTGATGCTGGGCCTCTCGCTGATCAAATTCAAGAAGAAGCTGGAGTGAGGCGGCCATGCTCGAGCGATTGAGGCACATGCTCAAGAAGGAGTTCATCCAGGTCCTCAGGGACCCGCGGATGCGCGCGGTGATCATCGTGGTGCCCATCGTCCAGGTCCTCATCTTCGGCTACGCCGTCACCACGGACGTGCGCGACATACGCACGGCCGTCTACGACCTGGACAACACGCCGCAGAGCCGCGACCTTCTCGATCGCTTCGTCGGCTCCGGGTACTTCGACGTGGTGGCCCGCCTTCACGATGAGGCCCAGGTGCGGGACGTCCTGGACCGCGGAACCGCCAAGGCCGTCCTCCGCGTGGACCGGGGATTCGGAGGCGACATCGCCGCGGGGCGGCGGGCCTCCCTCCAGCTCCTCCTCGACGGCACCGATTCGAACACCGCGAGCCTCGTTCTCAAATATGCCGCCCAGATCACCGCCGACTATAACGAGAGGGCCCTCACCAAGGAGGTCCTCCGGGCCACCGGCCGGCGGCCGCCCCCTCCGCCGGTGGTCCTGTCCGAGCGCGCCTGGTTCAATCCCAATCTCGAAAGCCGAGACTACTTCGTACCGGGCGTCATCGCGCTGCTCGTGATGGTCATCTCCATCCTCCTCTCCAGCATGGCCATCGTGCGCGAGAAGGAGATCGGGACCATCGAGCAGATCATGGTCACGCCCATCGGCCGGCTCGAATTCATCCTCGGCAAGACCATCCCCTTCGCCCTCATCGGCTTTCTGGACGTCATCCTCATCAGCCTCGTGGCGGTCTTCTGGTTCGACGTGCCCATCGAGGGCGATCCCCTCCTGCTCTTCTTCTCCACCGGCCTCTACCTCATGAGCACCCTCGGAGTGGGCCTGTTCATCTCGACGGTGAGCCGCACGCAGCAGCAGGCCATGATGACGGCCTTCTTCTTCATGCAGCCGGCCATCCTGCTCTCGGGCTTCATCTACCCCATCGCCAACATGCCGGTGGTCGTGCAGTGGTTCACCTACCTGAATCCCCTCCGCTATTTCCTGGTGATCATCCGGGGCGTGTTCCTCAAGGGGGTCGGGCTTTCCGTGCTCTGGCCCCAGATGGCCGCCCTGGCGGTCCTCGGAACGGTCCTGCTTCTTCTGGCGTCGACCCGGTTCCACAAGACCCTGGATTAAGGAGAGAGTTCCATGCCCAAGCCCCTCGCCATCCCCATGCTGACCGCCGCCATGGTGGCCCTGGCCACCGCCGTCTTGGCCTCGACTCCCTCCGCCGGCGCCGCGCCGAACCCTTCGCCCGCCCTCTCTCTGGAGGAGTGCATTCGGACGGCCCTGTCCAACAATCCGTCCCTCAAGGCCTCTCGGGCCGGCGTGACGGCCGCCCTGGAGTCGGAGGGCAGGACGCGCTCCGCTTACTACCCCCAGCTCGCCCTCCAGGCCGGCTACAGCCGGTGGGAGAGCCACGCCTTCCTGCCCAACTCCATCCAGAACCTCCCGTTCGGTGCCATCTCCCCGGTCATCGGCCCCACGAACCAGTACAGCGTGGGCCTCCAGGGCAGCTACACCCTGTTCGACAGCGGGCTGAGAAAGGCGGAGGTGGCCGGCGCCAAGGCCGCGCGCGAGGCCACTTCGGAGGTCAGCGGGCAGGACACCCAGGACCTCGTGCTCAACGTTACCTCGTCCTACTACGGCCTGCTGGCAGCGGAGGCCAACCTCTCCGTGGAGAGGCAGAGCCTGAAGCGGAGCGAGGACCACCTCCGGCTGGCGGAGGACAGGAAGGCGGTGGGCGCTGTCCCTCTGGCGGACGTCCTCAGGGCCCGGGTGGAAGTGGCCAACGCCCGTCTCGCGGAGGTGCACGCCGCCAGCGACGTGGAGGTGGCCCGCGGAGCCCTCGCGGTCTCCATGGGCCTCTCCCCCGATACGCCCCTGGCGATCCGGGACGCCGGGGCTGAAGTCAAACCTCCCACCCACCTCGACGCCGGCCAGGCCCTCGCCGAGGCCCAGGCCAGGCGCCCCGAGGTCAAGGCCGCCGAGCGGCGGGTGGAGGCGGGGCGGGCCAGCGTGAGGGCCGCCCGGAGTGCCTATGGGCCTACCGTCGAGCTCGCCGCCTCTTACGGGCGCCTCGACAGCACCTATTTTCCGCAGGACAAGAACTGGTCCGCCGGGATCGTGCTCCGGCTTCCCGTCTTCACCGGCTTTGCCCGAGGCCACGCCCTGGCCCAGGCCCGGACCGAGCTGGGCCGCGCCGAAGACCGGCGCGACCAGGCGGCCCTGACCGTCCGTCAGGAGGTCTGGAACGCCCAGGCCAGGCTCCGGGAGGCCTACAACGCGGTCCTCGCCGTAAGGGCGCTCACCGCGGATGCAAAGGAGAGCCTGCGGATGGCCGACGAGCGGTACAAGGTGGGAGCCGGCACCATCACCGATCTCCTGGACGCCGAGACCAACCTGGCGCAGGCCCAGTCCCAGCGGGTGGACGCCGACTTCCAGTACCGCGTCGCCGGGGCCAATCTCAAGAGGGCCCTGGGCGAGCTGGAGGCCCCGGAGGAGGGCCGGTAGTGCAACTGACCCGCACGCGCTACCATGGCGCGTGAGGAGGAGCCCTGGGTGGGCCTGGCATCGCCTGCCCTATCGGTGCGATGGGAAGACGGCGGGGGCCACGTCGGTTTTCCTCCCGGCCTCGACCTCGGCGAGCCATCGCCCAGGGGCCTCGAACCCCAGGATCAGCGCAGGAATAGGTTAACGGAATTCGCGCCCAGATTCGTGTGAGATTGGCGCGATTGGAGGGAGCAAAACCGCAGGCGTAGTTGAAGACTACGTTGAGGATTTTGCGATCGAGAATCGCGTCAAGATCGCGCGAAGATGGGATGCGAAAACGTTAAGTTATTTCTGCGCGGGCCCCAGGTCGTGCACTGGCTGGCCACCCGCTGACTCACGGTGCGATTCGATCCCTCTTTCAATCTGCCCGTGACTGCTATCGCAAATCCACAAAGAGCTGATGCAGCACTTCAAGTTTCCTGTGAATAGCGAGGATGCGGCGGCGCTGGCTCGTTCGGCAAAGAACTAACCCAGAAGGACTTCTCAGGAAGTCGCTCCTTCCCAACCGCCCGAAGAGGCCTGTGAATTTCCCTGTGGAAAGTGAGGTTCAGCCCGGTTTCTTCAGGTCCCTCCGCTGCTCGGTGCCCGCCCACCCAGGTCGGGATTGTCCTTTTATTTATCAACTAGTTGCGGCCGCCGGACTCGGAGGGACGGCGCCACCAGTCCCCTCGGGGCGCGGCGCCTCACCCACCTTCGGGCTGTGCAAAAGCCGTGTATCATGCGCCGGGAGGCAGTTTCCTGCTGAGGGGCATGCCGTGGGAGGACGGGCGCGCGCCGCACCGGCGAGGCACCTTCCTCCGGCTGAGTTTCGGCTCCTGTGAGGCGCGAATCGCCGAGGCCATCCGCAGGTTGAAGGGAGCCTGACCATCGTCGGCCCCCCGCGGACATCGGCCGGTGGGGCGGCTCCGATTCGATTCCGGCGGGAGGGAGTCAGGGAATGGGCTGGCCGGACCTACGGGCCTCGTTCACCGCCTCGTGGGCCTTTCGGATGGGCTCGGGGAGTCGGTAGCGGGGGGAGCAGGCGAGCACGAGCGCGACGGCGGTGGGCAGATCCGAGAGATGGCCGGGCGAGACGTAGACCGGGCGCACCCGCTGGCGGGTCCTCAGGGCCGCGCCGATGGCGGTGCCGTCTAGCAGGATCGGCGACCACCCGCCCCTTTGCGGCGGCGGTTCGTCGTGGCTCCCGCAGAGCAGGCTCTTGGCGCTGCCCACCGTGGGCACCCCGAGCACGACGCCCAGGTGGGCCGCCGAGCCGAACATCCTGGGGTGCGCCGTTCCGTGCGCATCCACCAGGATCGCCTCCGGTTTGAGAGTGAGGGCTTCGAAAGCACGCGCCAGGACCGGGACTTCCCGGAAACCCAGCAACCCAGGGATGTAGGGGAAGTCCACCTCCATCCTCACGACGGCCCGCTCCACGACCTGAAACCCTTCTTGAGCGTCGCAAACCACCATTCCCCCCCAAAAGATGGTGCCGTACAGGTGAAAGGAGACATCCGCCCCGCCGATCCAGCGGAGGGACGAGGGCAGGGGGGATTCACGCCGCTCCCTCCCGAGCCTCATCTGCTCCTCAAGGGCCTCCTGGTAGCGTGGGTTTCGGTAGACGGGTTGCTTCAAGGCGGCTCCCGCGTGCTCGGCTGCAAGGCCGAGGGTACCCCCGCTTCACTGGCGCCGCAAGTCGATCCGTGGCATACGGCTCACTCTTCCCTGGGCAGCTCCGATCCGGGGGTCCGGTCAGGAACAGCGGAGGGTGATGCGCCTCTGGCTGCGCCGAAAAGCGGCGCGGTCATCGCCCACGTGGGTGCTCCTCCTAACCCTTGAATCTTCAGCTCATCGGGATGTATGCTTAATGGAGAAGGAGAGTGAACGTGCAAATTACACCCACGGATCAAACGCCCCGCATCGCCCTGTTCATCGATTTCGACAACGGGCAGTTGGATATCACGCGCGTCCTGAACGCGCTCAGGGAACGGGGCATCATCATCCTGAAGAAGGCCTACGGCGACTGGGCCAAGTTCCCCCAGTTCCGCAAGACCCTGGCCGAAAACGGCGTGGACCTTGTGGAACGGCCCACCATCTTCGCCGGCGGCGACAAGAACGGCGCCGACATCCAGCTCGCCGTGGACGCGCTGGAAGCATGCCTCACGAACCAGCACATCGACGTCTTCGCGGTGGTCAGCGGGGACAGCGACTTCCTGCCCCTCATCTCCCGGCTTCAGGCCTACAACAAGAAGGTGGTCATTATCGGGATGCGCCACACCACCTCCTCCGTGGTCATGAAGAACTGCAACGAGTACCTCGCCTACGAGAACATCGTGGACCCGATCCAGGCGGCCGAGGCCATGCCCGGAGAGACCAAGGAGACCGACCCGAAGGACCTTCCCAGGGCCTTCGCCATCCTCAAGCGCGCCATCGCCCTGCTGGAGGACGAGGATCGTTCGGTGGACTCCTCCAACCTCAAGCAGAAGATGCTCCAGCTCAGCCCCACCTTCGACGAGAAGAGCTTCGGCTTCAGCCAGTTCAAGGCCTTCCTCGCGGAGGCCCAGCGGCGCAAGATCATCCACATCGGCAAGAAGGTGGATGGCGCCTATCCCATCGTGCTGGGGCGGATGGGCCGGCTTCTTGAGGACGGAGAAGAGGAGGGCGAGGCCGAAGTGCAGGTCACGCCCGGCCCGCCCGTCAAGAAGCCCAAGAAGCGCCGCAGCGGCAACCGCTGAAATGCCGGGTGTTTACTGCGCGCTGGGTTTCGAGCCCTCGGAACCGCCCCAGGACACCTGGTCCACCGTGACGAAGCGGTAATTCTGTCTCTTGAGGGATTCGATCAGGGTGGGCAGGATCACGTCGGCTCTCTGATCCTGGGGCCGTTCGCTGCCCAGGTGCATCAAGATAATTCCTCCGTCCACGCCGTCCGGCCCCGTCGCGGCCCTCTTGAGAAGCCCGGCGAGGATCTGTTGCGGGGTGTGAAAGAGCGGGTCGGCCGGTAAGGCGACCCAATCCAAGGTATCCAGGTGGGGGGTCCAGTACACCGCGCTGAATCCCGCGTCGTGGGCCCAGCCCAAGATCTCCGAGTTGAATTCGCCGAAGGGGGCCCGCCAGTAGGGCGCCATGGCCTTCCCCGTGATGAGCTTATAGAGCCCCGCGGCCTTCAGGAGCTGGTCGCGCACGAAGTCCTCCGTCACTCCCGGAAGCGTGGCCTGCCGGTGATCGAAGGAGTAGGTCGTCAGGTGGGGATGGCTGAAGGTGTGGTTGCCCACCACGTACCCCGCGTCCGCGATCCGCCGGACCAGATCGGGATAGTGCCGCATGTACATGCCGGTGAGGAAAAAGGTGGCGCGGACGTGCTCCTTCTGGAGGTCATCCAGGATGGCCTTGGTGGCGCTGTCGTTCGAGCCACCGTCGAAGGTCAGGAGCACCTCGTGCTGGCCCACGGGCGCCCGAATCAGGTTATAGCTGCCGCCCAGCGCTTCGTTGACAGCTTCCGTGGGCGCCTCCAGCCTGGCGGGTGCCGCCCGCAGATCGACCCGCACGGCGGGGCCGTAGGAGGAGTTGCCCCGGTTGTCGAAATACCGCGCCTGGAGGATGTTTCGGGCCTGGGTGAGCGGCACGGCCTGGAAGCTCCATTGTCCCTGCTTGCAGAGCTCCACGCTCACCCGCTGGCCGTTCGCGTAGAGGCCCACCATGGCCTCGGGCGGCGCGTGCCCCTGGACCTTGATGGTATTGGTCGTCACCTGGGCGCCGTTCGCCGGTTCGTCGATGACGATGGACCCGGGCGACTCCCAGTCCACCTTCTCTTGGTCGAGTTCACGCTCGTGCACCGTCCCGAACTGGGGAAGTACCACTTCCGGCGCCGTCATGAAGCGGTCCGCGTTCATGGAGAGCCACACCGCCAGACCGCCCCCTGCCAGCAGGCAGCCGAATAGGACGACCCGGAACCAGACTCCACCCAGAGCCGTCCGGTTCCACGCCTTCAGACGGTTCAGCCGCTCCTTCCTCCCGGTCAGCCGGGTACACCGGCGCGAGCAGAAGATGTGGCCGGCGGTCCGGATCTGGCAGCTCGGGCAGATGGGTCTTCTGCACTCGTAGCATCTGCGGCGGGCCGTCCTGGTTGGGTGGCGGAAGCACGGCGCCCCCGCTGGACGCTCCTCGGTCATGCGCCTAGGATAGCGCGATTCCCGAAAGGCTTCTCTCCACGGGTGCGCCGGCGGCGACGGACCTCCTGCTTCGTCAGCTTTCGGCGTCCGCATCCTCAGCGTACAGGGAGTACGCTTCCGGTGCGGCCGCCTCACCTTCCTTGCATGAGGCCCATCGGCGCCGGGACGCCGCTTTTCGCTTGCAGCGAAAAGCGAAGACAACTGCTCAACCGTAAGCTGAAATTCTTTTGGACAGCCATGATCATCCATCATCCATCATCCCGGTTGTACCTCCCGGCGACTCACCGTATAGTGCCCGCAGGAGGGAGCCTTGGAGCTCAAGAAGATCATCCTCCACTACCTGGACGGGCGAATTGAGCGGGCCTACTACGTCAATCCGGCGAGCCTCCTGGCGCCGCCTCGCGAGCCGGAGGCATGCTGAGAGGCGACGGAGAAAATTTTCCGGTGGCCCGGCCTCGGAACGCTGGTCCTGACGGCCATCACCGGCCAGGATTACCCGGTGGTCCAGGGAGCGGTGCTCCTGTTTGCCGTGACGGTGCTGACCGTCAACCTCGGGACGGATCTCCTGTACGCCCGGATCGATCCGAGGGTGCGTTATGCCTAGGAGGATGCTCGTGCTCTTCATCCTGCTGGAGGCGCCCCACCTCGCGCTCATCCCCGGGGCGGCCATCTTCCTCGTGGTCTGGGCACTGAACACGCTGGGCGAGGAGATGGCCGCATCCTTCGACCCGAAGGGGAAAGCGATTGCGCTGGCTTTATAGACTCCTCTCCGTGCTCGTGGCACCCCTGTGGCTCGCCTACCTCGCCCTGCGCCAGCGGGGAGATCTCCGCCTCGCGGAGCGGCTCGGCTATCTTCGACATCGAGAGGACGGCCCCGTGTGGATTCAGGCCGTTTCGGTCGGAGAGGTCCGAATCGCGCTTCGCTTTGCCCAGGCGCTGAAGGAGCGAGGCCTGCCCTCGGCCCTCACGGCCACGACCGCGGCCGGGCTCGCGCTGGCGCGTCGCGAGGGCCATCCGGAGATGGACCCGCAGGCTTTTCCCCTCGATCTCCATTCCTGCGTGCGCAGGGCCCTTCGCCGCCTCAGGCCCCGCGCTCTCGTGCTCGTGGAGACGGAGATCTGGCCCGAACTGTTCCGGGAGGCCATACGCTCCGGCATCCCCGTCTTCATCGTGAACGGCCGCCTTTCGGATCGCGCGCTGCGCCGAACCGTGCGCTTCCGGGCCCTCTACAGCGGCGCGCTGAAGGACGTCCACGTGGCGGCCCAGAGCGAGGAGCACGCGGCGCGCTTCCGGACGCTGGGCGCCCATCCCGACCGCGTCAGGGTCTACGGAAATCTCAAGTACGACCTGACCCTTCCCCCCACCTTCGAGCAGGTCCGGACCGAGCTGGCCGCCCTCGCCGGGCCGGGGCCCTGCTGGGTGGCCGGATCGGTGCGCGAGGGCGAGGAGCGGCTCGTGATGGAGGCCCACGCCGCCGCGCGGGAGACCTGCCCTCAGGCCCGGCTCATCCTCGCCCCCCGGCACCTGGACCGGGTGCCCGAGTGCCTCGAAGCCGCCGCCTCCTTCGGACTGGGCGCGGCGCGTCGAACGATGGGGCCCGCTCCGGGATGGGACGTCCTGGTCCTGGATACGGTCGGAGAATTGTGGCCGGCCTACGCCGTGGGGACCCTCGCCTTCGTGGGCGGCAGCCTGGTCCCCCTGGGTGGTCAGAACGTGCTGGAGCCAGCCTTCGTGGGCCGCCCGGTGCTTTTCGGGCCACACACCGAGAACTTCCGGGAGGAGGCGGAACGGCTGCTGGCCTCGGGCGGCGCCTTCCGAACGGAGGACCCCAGGGAGCTGGCATGGAGGGTCTCGGCGCTGCTCTCCGACCCGGCCCTGGCCCAGGCCTGCGGCAAGAAGGCACTCCAGGCGGCGGAGCAGCACAAGGGAGCCGTCTCTCGCGCCTCCCAGTGGCTCTCCGACCTCCTGCCCGGCCTCTGACGCCCCGGCTGCGGCTGGAACAAATTCCTCTCCCCGCTGGGTCGCACCCGCCTTTGTCGTCTCGTGGGGGGGGAACGTCTTCGGCCGCCGCCTTCTGGAGCTGGAGCCCCCGGCCGGCGCCCGCATCTACTCCTTCACCTTCGGCACCTGCACCCACTGACGACCGGATCAAAGCTGAGATTGCGCGTCCTAATGAACCCGAAGAGTGATTCCATTCCACCATGCGGGGCGTTCGAGGGGCAGGGTGAACTTCCCCTTGAGGTGGCCCACCGGAAGCGCGTCGAGCAGCGGCTTGGAGGGGCCGAGTAACTCGCGCGCCCTCTCTGTAACCAGCCCGGGGTGCTCTCCCTCGGCCATGCCCGTAAACCCTCCCAGGAGGATCCCCGCGGCACGCTCGAACCAGCCGGCCTGGGCCAGATGCGTCATCATGCGGTCCAGGCGGTACATGCTCTCGCCCACGTCCTCCAGGAAGAGCCAGCGCTCCGCAAGAGCCGGCTCCCAGGGGGTTCCCACGAGCACGGAGAGCAGGCTCAGGCAGCCGCCCACCACCGGGAAGGGTCCCGCCGGCGCGGGAGGACCCTTCGCGGAAAGGTCCACGGGACTCCCGGCCAGCGCCGATTTGAGGGAGCTCATCTCGCACCCGCCCGGTCGGCCGAGCTCCTGCACCCCGGGCGCATAGAGCAGACGAGCGCCGGCCACGCGCTGGGCCCACGCGTGCAGAACGGTGGCATCGGAGAAACCCGCGATGGTCTTGGGATGTCGCCACAGGTCGTCGGGCCTCAATCCATCGAGAATCCGGCTGGTCCCGTAGCCGCCCCGGGCGAACCAGACCACATCCACGGTGGGGTCGTCCAGCGCCGCCTGGAGGTCCCCGGCGCGAACTTCGTCGGAACCGGCCAGGTAGCCGGCGCGAAGGCGGGCGTGCGGCGATTCCTCGACGCGGAACCCCATGCCGCGCAACACTCCGATGCCGGCATCCAGATCCGCCTCGTTCACCGGCCCCGCCGGGGCCACCACACGGACCAGCAATGAGCGCCCTTCACCCGCTTCAGTCATGGAACGAGAATAGCATGGGCAGGGGATCAAAACAGTGGGACCGGTCCAGGGGCGATCAGAAGCGGGGAGCCAGGGGAACAGAGAGGGAGGAACCATGCAGGTCCGCTTCGGCACTTCAGGCCGTCGTGTCGAGCCTTTCCCCGTCTCCCTGTTTCCCTGTCTCCCTGTTTCCATCTTCCTGGAGGGGACCTGTAAGCCGGATTCTGTCCCCCCGGTCGCCCGGGGGTGGCAGCCATTCCTCTGGGACCGTCGTCGCCGGCGGCCTCCAGCAGCCTACCCGGAGGTCTCGGCCGGGCCAGCCTCGAGCACCTCCCTATTTGGCCTTGCTCCGCAAGGGGTTTACCGTGCCTCTTCCGTTACCGGAAGAGCGGTGGGCTCTTACCCCGCCGTTTCACCCTTACCCTCTGGGCCGAAGCCGGTCGGGCGGTTTGTTTTCTGTGGCACTTTCCGTAGGGTTACCCCTCCCTGCCGTTAGCAGGCTTGCGGCCCTGTGGAGTCCGGACTTTCCTCTGCGCCGTTCGGCGCAGCGGCTGCCCGGTCCCCTCCACCCCAACTGTAGCCTCCCAATCCCTTGCCGTCAATGGCTCTTTGCGAACTTGACAGGCCCGAAAAGATGATGATACGGTTACCTCGTGTATTGAGCTTCCCGATCCGCGGGGGGACCTGGCAAAAGGGTCATGGAATGATGAAGAGGAAGCGGCGCTTTCATGTGGTAGTTTTGCGGGAAGACGGCAAGCAGTACCACAACCGCGTCGTCGAGTGGCTGCAGATCCGGCGGGGGCTGGCCCTCGCCGGAACCATCGTGGGCGGCCTCACCCTCGGGACCTTCGCCTTCTTCATCCTCGCGGCCTCACACGGCCACCTCGTAGCCCGCAACATCGAACTCAAGCACCAAGAGAACCAGCTCAAGAAGCAGTTCGCGGAGCTCGGGAAGCGCCTGGACGAAGCCCGCAATCGCCTCAGCCAGAGCGAGCAGCAGCTGGCGAGCATAGAGGAGCTGGCCAAGGAACAAAATCTCAAGGTGAAGCCCATGCCGGGCCTGGGCGGTCCTGAGTCCGACGCTCCCGTGGTTCAGGCGCCTCCAAAGGGGGCTCCCTCGGATCCACGGATTCGCGCCATCGAGAGCGGCATTCGCGACCTGAAGAGCCAGGCCGACTTCGTCTACCACGAGACCCAGGACGTGGGCCGGGTCCTCAGGCCCCATCTGGATCAGTTGGCTCACACTCCCTCCATCTGGCCGGTCAAGGGCTTCATCTCCTCGGGCTTCGGCGCGCGCCAAGACCCCCTGGACGGCGAGCCCGAGATCCACGAAGGGATCGACATCGCGGCCCCTTACGGGAGCCCCGTCGAAGCCCCCGCCGAGGGACTCGTGATCGCGGCCGGCTGGATGAACGGCTACGGCAACTGCATCGAGATCAGCCACGGCAACGGGCTGGTGACCCGGTACGGCCACCTCTCCAAGATCCTCGTGAAGCCCGGCCAAACGGTAAAGCGCTGGCAGAAGATCGGGCTGGTGGGCTCCACGGGCCACAGCACCGGCCCCCATCTCCATTACGAGATCCGCAGGAACGACCGGCCCATCAATCCCAAGCGCTTCCTGCTTTACTAGCAAATCCTGCAGCCGAACGCAGGCCCGGTAATGCCAACTTCCCCTGCTTCAGCAGTCGCTTCTCTCGGAGAACCCATTCATGGTCATTGACGCGGTTCTAGCGAAAATCTTCGGAACCAAGCACGAACGCGATATCCGCGCGATCCAGCCCTTCGTTTTTCAAGTGAACGAATGGGAACCGAAACTCCGTGCTCTCTCCGACGAGGAGCTCCGGGGCAAGACGGCCGAGTTCAAGACCCGCATCGATCGCATGTTGGGCGAGGGGCGCTCCCAGCGGGAGTCCCTCGACGAACTGCTGCCCGAGGCCTTCGCCGTGGTTCGCGAGGCTTCGGCGAGAACCCTGGGGCTGCGCCCCTTCGACGTGCAAATCATCGGCGGCATCGTCCTCCACCAGGGCAAGATCGCCGAGATGAAGACCGGCGAAGGAAAGACGCTCGTGGCGGTCCTGCCGGTCTACCTCAACGCCCTCACGGGGCGGGGCGTTCACGTGGTGACCGTGAACGACTACCTGGCGCGGCGCGACGCGGACTGGATGGGGCAGGTCTACCGGTTCCTGGGCCTATCGGTGGGCTGCATCCAGCAGGAGATGGACAACGCCGAGCGGCAGGCGGCCTACGGCTGCGACATCACCTACGGCCAGAACAACGAGTTCGGTTTCGACTACCTGCGCGACAACATGAAGTACCGGCTGGAGGACATGGTCCAGCGGGGCCACCACTTCGCCCTCGTGGACGAGGTGGACTCCATCCTCATCGACGAGGCGCGCACGCCGCTCATCATCTCCGGCCCGTCCGACGAACGCGTGGACAAGTACTACGCCGCCAACAGCATCATCCCCAGCCTCCAGAAGGAAAAGGACTACACCGTGGACGAGAAGCAGCGGACCGCGGTGCTGACCGAGGAGGGCGTGGCCCGCTGCGAGAAGATGCTGAACGTGGCCAACCTCTACGATCCCGTGAACATGGAGATCCTGCACTGCGTGAACCAGGCCCTGGTCGCCCACAAGCTCTACCACCTCGACGTGGAGTACATGGTCAAGGAGGGCGAGGTCCTCATCGTGGACGAGTTCACCGGGCGCGTCATGCCGGGGCGCCGGTGGAGCGACGGCCTGCACCAGGCCATCGAGGCCAAGGAGAGCGTCAAGATCCAGCAGGAGAACCAGACGCTGGCCACCATCACCTTCCAGAACTACTTCCGCCTGTACGAGAAGCTGGCGGGCATGACGGGGACGGCCGACACCGAGGCCGCCGAGTTCGACAAGATCTACAAGCTCGACGTGGTGGTCATCCCCACCAACAGGCCGATGGTGCGCGAGGACCGCGCCGATCTCGTCTACAAGACGGAGCGGGAGAAGTTCGAGGCGGCCGCCGAGGAGATCGCCGAGTGCCACGAGAAGGGACAGCCCGTGCTCGTGGGGACGGTCTCCATCGAGAAGAGCGAGCGCATGAGCGCTCTGCTCAAGCGAAAGGGGATCCCGCACGTCGTCCTGAACGCCAAGTTTCACGAGAAGGAGGCGGAGATCGTCGCCCAGGCCGGGCGGAAGGGCTCCGTCACCATCGCCACCAACATGGCCGGGCGCGGCACCGACATCCTTCTCGGCGGAAACCCCGAGGGCCAGGCGAGGGCCAAGGCGGACCCCGAAGCGCAGCCCGAAGAGTACGCCAAACAGCTCACCGCCTTCCGGGAGGTGTTCGAGAGGGAGCACCAGGAGGTGGTGTCGCGCAACGGGCTGCACATCCTGGGAACGGAGCGCCACGAATCGAGGCGCATCGACAACCAGCTCCGCGGCCGGTCGGGCCGCCAGGGCGACCCCGGCACCTCGCGCTTCTACGTGTCGTTGGAAGACGACCTCATGCGCCTTTTCGGCGGCGACCGGCTCAAAAACATGATGGGGCGGCTGGGGATGGAGGAGGGGGTGCCCATCGAACACCGGTGGGTCTCCAAATCCATCGAGCGCGCGCAGACCTCCGTCGAGGCCCGGAACTTCGAGATCCGCAAACACTTGCTCGAATACGACGACGTGATGAACAAGCAGCGCGAGGCGGTCTACTCGCTTCGCAAGAAGATCCTCGCCAAGGAAGGTCTGCGCGATTACCTCTTCGAGACCGCCGAGTCCATCCTGGACTGGCTCCTGGAGCAGTATTTCCCGACCGAGGGGGAGCCCGACGTCCCGGGGCTCCAGACCCAGGTCCAGCACTACTTCGGGCTGAATCTGGACGATCTCTCGCTCAACCTCGAGGAGACGCCCCAGCAGGAGCTGCGCGACGCCATCTGGAAGGCCGCCTCCGCCAAGTACGAGGCCAAGGAGCAGCGACTGGCCCCCGAGCTCATGCGCGAATACGAGCGCATCGTCATGCTCCAGGTCATCGACAACCAGTGGAAGGACCACCTGCTCTCCATGGACCACCTCAAGGAGGGCATTGGCCTTCGGGCTTACGGCCAGCGCGACCCCCTCGTGGAGTACAAACGGGAGGGCTTCGAGATCTTCTCCGCCATGATGGACCGGGTGGAGGACGAGATCGTGCGCTACCTGTTCCTCCTGGAGCCCGCCGTCCAGCAGGAGGAGAAGAAGGTCGCCCGGCGGGAGCAGAGCTACTCCTACTCGGCCCCCGAGAAGGAGGAGAAAAAGCCGGGGAAGCCCGTGGTCCGGAAGGACAAGAAGGTGGGACGCAACGATCCCTGTCCGTGCGGATCCGGCAAGAAATTCAAGAAGTGCTGCGGCGCCGGCTCTTGACGAGACGACCGCTGCACTGGTACCCTCGCTTTGTTCTTGTGTTTGAAAGGCGGCCATGACGAAGAAGGGAGTCACCACCCCCCCCTACGTTCCCCGCAAGGGCCTTAGGGCGGTTCTCGATCATATCCAGGCGCGCCGACCGGGCGATGTCCTGACTCGGGAGGAGCTTCACAAGCGCGGGCTCTCTTCCCACTGGACCTACCCGGCCATGGCGGCCCTCCGCTTTCTGGGCATCCTGGACGAACAGGACCGGCTGACGGGACTGCACCGAGCCTACAGTCCGGACAACCCGGACAGGCCTGCCCAGGAGGCCCTGCTCCGGAAGGCCTACGGTGAGTTCTTCCAGAAGGTGCCGCTCCCCGTCTCCGACGCCGAGGTCCTCAAGGAGAGTTTCCGGGATGTGTACCAACTGAGCGAACGAGTGAACAATTCGGCCTTCCCCATCTTCCAGACCCTCGCCGAAGAGGCCGGCCTCAAGCTCACGCTGGAGAGTCAGGCTCCCCAAAGGCCGGACACCACGCGCGAGGCCGCCGGGGCGGAGACCGATGAGACTTACATCAGCGAGGAGCATCTCGATAACGTCCTCCGCCAGCAGGCGCCCGGGGACGAGCCGGTCCGGATCCGCCACACGGGATACCAGATCGTCATCAATCTGCAGGTGACCAAGTACACCTCGGAGAAGGACCTCATCAAAATGCTCAGGACCGCCAACCGGGCCATACACCTCTTGAAGAAGGCCGGGGACCGACATTAGGCGACCGGAAGGTTTAGTGCGATGGCCCTCGCCGGAGACCAGCCGACGGGCCAGCAGGGAGGCGCCGATGGAGAGAGGCGAGAAGAACTTTCTGGAGCGGCTGGGCGATGCCATCCCAGGGCTTTCGGGTTACCGCGCCAGGGACGACCGGAGGACCAGCGACAAACGCCTGCGGGAGTACCTTGCCGCCCGCCTGGATCGGGTCGGGGAGCGGCTGCAGGCGATCAAGCTGGAGACCACCAACCGCGGCGACCTTCAGGGGCTCAACGCCATCGGACTTCTAGACCGCAGGCTCCACGGCATGGCCGACTCCCTCCGCTTCGCGACCTACGGCTACTCCGGACTCTTCGATCAGATGAAGATCCAGGAGAGCCAGCTCGACGCTTTGTACGCCCACGACATGAAGATCGTGGACGCCGTCGACGCGCTCGAAAAGGCGGCGGGCGACCCGGCGAACGCGGTGGGAGCCATGACGGCCGCCCTGCAAGGGCTGGACGATCTTCTGGTCGAACGCAAGGCCCTTTGGGACAAGCCGGCGTGAAGGGTGCGGCGCCCGCGGGAAGCGGGACATGTCCGGCGTACCGAGCCCACTTCCCCGGATGCTAGTTTTGGTTTTTTTGACGTAGGAGCGTTCCATGGCGCAGACCATTGAGGTGATCGAGTGGATGGATGATACCGGGCGCGAGATGGTCCACCGTTTCGAGATGGGCGGTGAGATCAAGATGGGCGCCCAGCTCGTCGTGCAGGAGAGCCAATGGGGGGTGTTCTTCCGCGATGGGCGCGCGCTGGACGTCTTCCTGGCGGGGCGCCACACCCTGACCACGGCCAACATCCCGCTCCTGTCGAAGCTCATCAATATTCCCTTCGGAGGCACCTCGCCCTTCCGCGCCGACGTCTACTACGTGGCCCGCAAGGTCTTCACGGACATGAAATGGGGAACCAAGGAACCGGTGCTGTTCAGGGACACCGAGTTCCAGATGGTGCGCTTGCGGGCCTTCGGCAAGTTCGCCACGAAGGTCATCGATCCCGAGCTGTTCCTCAACACCTTCGTGGGGAGCCAGGGCGTACAGAACAGCGACGGCGTGGAGTCCTACACCAAGGACATGATCGTGGCCCGCCTGAACGACGTCTTGGGCGAAACCCTCAAGACCGTCCTCGACCTGCCCAAATACTACGACGAGCTCTCCGAGGCGCTGAAGGCCAGGGTCCACGAGGATTTCAAGAAGTACGGCCTGGAGCTGGTGGACTTCTTCATCGGCGCCATCACCCCCCCCGAGGAGGTGCAAAAGGTCATCGACGAGCGCAGCGGCATGGCGGCCGTCGGGAACATGGGCGCCTACATGCAGTTCAAGGCGGCCAAGGCCATGGAGGAGGCCGCCGCCAACCCGGCGGGCGGCGGGGCCTCCGCGGGCATGGGGCTGGGAGTCGGCGCGGGCATGGGCATGATGATTCCCGGTATGATCGGCCAGGCCATGCAGCAAGCCGGCGCCGCGGCCGCTGGGGCTGGGGCGGGATCGTCGGCTGGCGCCGCGGCGAACACGGCCATCATCTGCGGCGCCTGCGGGAAGCCCAACGCGGCCGGGGCCAAGTTCTGCGATAGCTGCGGCAAACCCATCGCACCGGTGGGCGCCGCCTGTCCAAGCTGCCACGCCATGAACCCGCAGGGGGCGCGCTTTTGCAACGGCTGCGGCAAGCCGTTGGCCCCTTCCACCGAGAAATGCCCCGCCTGCGGCGCCGAGAACTTGGCGGGAGCCAAGTTCTGCAGCGGTTGCGGGAAACCCTTGCAGGGCTGAACCCCCGTCCCGACAATCAAGAAAAAGAGAGGCCTGGCCGGCTTGCACCGGCCAGGCCTCTTCACTCTTGCAGCCAACGGATAGGGTCTACTTGGCCTTGTGCGCGTGGACCTGGGCGAAGAGCGCGTCGGTCATGGCCGGTACTCCGTTCTTGCCGTGGCACTTGGAGCAAAACTCCTTCGTCGGCAGGATGAGCCCGGCCGCCTTGGCCTTGGGTAGGTCTTTCATGATGTTCGGGTGCCAATAATCGCCCCCGTTTCCGTGGCAGCCTTCGCAATTCAGCTTGGCCACGGTCGCGTGCTTCGACTTGACCCAGGAGTTGTACTGAATCGCGTGGCACATCTTGCATCTCTCGGGGCCGACCTTGGCGTGCTCTCCGTTGGCGAGCGAGCCGACGGTCAGCAGCAGGAGGGCCGCCACCAGGAGAAGGAGAAGCGGTACTCTCTTCATGCGAGGACCCCTTTCTGAGCGGCTTCGGTGCGTAGGACCACCCGGTCTGCCAACGCCCGGCCAGAAATTAATAATGTATCCCGATTTCGTCCGCCGCAACCCCCCTCGCGCCTCCGCAGACCCTCCCAAGTCTTCTGCCCCAGTCCCCGGAGGCCCGTCGCCCTCATGATCCGGTCTCCCCCCGGGTGCCAGGTGCAGCGACCGGCTTGACAGCCACCGGCCCTTCCCCTATAGTGGTCCTCTTGTCGCGGGGTGGAGCAGTCCGGTAGCTCGCTGGGCTCATAACCCAGAGGTCGAAGGTTCAAATCCTTCCCCCGCCACCAAGGTGCGAGGCCCGGCGTCATGGCCGGGCCTCGTCGTTTTGGCGCTCCCGCCTTTAAGGACCCGCGCAGAAATAACTTAACGTTTTCGCATCCCATCTTCGCGCGATCTTGACGCGATTCTCGATCGCAAAATCCTCAACGTAGTCTTCTACGCCTGCGGTTTTGCTCCCTCCAATCGCGCCAATCTCACACGAATCTGGGCGCGAATTCCGTTAACCTATTCCTGCGCTGGTCCTAAGCGGTCGTGGGTGCAGTGTCGATGGCCCTCCCGCCTCCACCCCATGACGACGTAGTAGAGCCCGAAGGCCAGGAGGATCACGGCCGGGAAGGGCGTGTCCATAGGGGAGACGTGTCTCTGAAGGTCCTTGCCCAGGGCGGCCGCCAGGAGCCCCACCAGGGCCGTCGTCGTAACGTGCCCCAGCCCCGAGACGAGCACGAGCTTGAGCAAGTGGCGGCGGGTCCATCCCTGGGCGCGGGCCACGAGCACGAATGAAAGCCAGTGGGTGGGCAGAGAGGCGTGGATGGCTGCCACCGCGAGCACGGCTAGGAACAGGCTGGAGTGCACGGGGTCGAAGCTCATCCACCCTCCTTCAGTCGAGTCCGCAGAAGCTCCGTCGTGGCCTTGTCCAGGCTGAGGGTGCGCTGGGGGAAGGGGATCTCGATGCCGCGGGCGTCGAAGACCTCCTTGGCCCGCTTCCTCAGGGCGCTTTCGATGGCCCATTGCTGGAGGGGGCCGACCTTCGCCCACATGCGGACGGTGATGGCCGACTCGCCCAGCGACGTGACTCCCACGATGTCGAAGGGCTCCTTGATGTGGGGTGCAAGGTCCGGCTCCTCCTGCACCAGGCGACCGATCTCCCGCAGCGCCTCGAAGACCTCGTCGATGTTCGAGTCGTAGCCGACCCCCACATCCAGCACGGCCCGCGACCACTGGCGAGTCATGTTGGTCACCGAAGCGATCTGGCCGTTCGGAACGATGTGCAAATCTCCGTTGGCCGCCCTGATCTGGGTGGTCCGCAGAAAGATGTGCTCGACCACGCCGGAAAATTCGCCGATCTTCACCACGTCGCCCACCCGAAACTGGTCCTCCATCACGATGAAGAAGCCCGAGATCAAGTCCCGGACGAGGTACTGGGCTCCGAACCCCACGGCCACGCCCACGATGCCGAGTCCTGCCAGCATGGGACCGATTTCCACGCCGAAGTCGTTCAGGATCATGAGGCCGGCCGTGAAGTAGAGCACCAACCAGCCGGCGCGCTTGAGGATCGCGGTGACGGTCTCGACCCGGCGTTCAAGCTCTCCCCGGGCAACGGGATCGTCTTCCCGCACGGAGGCTTTCACGCGCTTGAGCAGCAGGCGCCAAGCCCGGTCGAGGAGGTAGGCGCCCAGGAGGAAGATCGCCGTGTGGAGGAGTCGCACCGACAACCACGGCCCCCAGGCGCTGAACCGCCAGATTTCCCATGTCTCCAGCGGCTGGCTGGACACGGCCTGTGGCGGCGAAACCATCATGCTCCCGTCTCCCGTCCGAGGTGCCGGAAGAGGAGGACGCGGAGGGGGCTTCCCGCTTCGAAGACCGCGCGGCCGGCGGGGAGCTCCACCAGGGCCTCCGCGCCTCGCCAGGCCGGAAGGTCGGCGGATCCCATATGGCGAAGAAGATTGACCCCTCCCCCATCCACCGGAACAGCGGGCTCGAACCGGGTTCTACCGCCTCCCGATTCGTGGCGCTCCGCCAGGTGTCTCGTCCGCCAGGCCAGCGGAGGAAGGCCCATGCGCTTGTGAAGCGAGGATTGCAGAAAGAGCAGGGCACCCACGAAGCTGCTCACGGGGTTGCCCGGCAAGCCCAACACCACGGTATCCTCGCGGCGCCCGAAGTAGATCGGTTTCCCGGGCTTCATGGCCACCTTGTGAAAGATCCTCCGGACCCCCGCCCTTCCCAGGAGTTCCGGGACCAGGTCCCGCTCACCCACCGAAACTCCTCCCGAGAGCACCAGATAATCGGATTCGAGGCCCCTCCGGATGGCGGCCTCCAGCTCTTCCTCCCCGTCGGGAACACAGGTCTCGCCGGCGAGCCTGCCGCCCCATCCCCGCCAGAGCGACGCCAGCATGGGGCCGTTGCTGTTCGGAATCAATCCCGGGCCGGGAGAAGTACCTGGCTCCACCAGCTCCGAACCCGTGGCCAGGATGGTGGCGGAGGGGCGTCGGGCAACCGCGGCCCGTTCGATGCCGAGCGCGATCCCCGTCGCCACGTCCAATGCGTCCAGCCTCCTGCCGGGATAAAACACCGTTTCTCCGGCGCGCAGATTCTCGCCCCGATAGCGGATGTTCTCCCCCGGCCGAACCGGCCGAATGAGCTCCACGAAGCCACCCGATTCACGGCAATCCTCCACCGGCGCTACCGCATCCGCCCCCGACGGTATGGGCGCGCCGGTCATCACCTTGACCGCGCCGCCCAATTCCAGTGGCCGCGAGGGGCACTGGCCCGCCAAGATCGTTGCCGTCACGGGGAGTCTCGAGCCCTCATGGGTGCCCGCGGCCTTGAGCGAGTAACCGTCCATGGAGGAGCGATCGAAAGCCGGATCGTCCAACAGGGAGAGGGCCGGTTCCAACAGGACCCTGCCCAGGGCGTGGTGCCAGCTCAGCCCTTCGCGATCCGGCCCGGGAGTGTGTTCCCAGAGCATCGCCAAGGCTTGCTCCACAGGAAGTAGCCCCATCCTCTTCCTCCCAGATCGAAGGCTCATTGTAGCAGGGATTGCCCGCGGAGCACTCGACCGTCAGCGCTGTTCTACGAAGGTGCCGGCGTGGTAGGAACTCCGCACCAGGGGGCCGGAGAGCACCGCCCTGATCCCGGCGGCCCTGGCCTCCATCCTCATGTCTTCAAACTCGTCGGGCGGATAGTAGCGCACGACCGGATGGTGCCGCCGGGTGGGTTGCAGGTACTGGCCGATGGTCAGGCGCTCCACGCCCACGGAGGCGAGGTCGGAAAAGGAGGCGCGGAGCTCGTCGCGGGTTTCGCCGAGCCCCACCATGAGGCCGCTCTTGCGCGGGATCCTCGGTGCCAGCTCTCCAGCCGAGCGCAGGACTTCGAGGGAACGGCGGTATCTCGCCTTCGATCGGATTCTCGGCGTCAGCCACTCGACCGTTTCCAGGTTGTGGTTAAGGACGTCGGGCCCCGCTTCGAGCACCGTGCGGAGGCAGTCGATCCGGCCGGAGAAGTCCGGAATGAGGACCTCTACGCGGACCCCCGAGATGCGATCCTTGAGGGCGAAGAGGGTCCGCGCGAAGGCTCCGGCCCCCTCGTCCGCCAGGTCGTCCCGGCAGACCGAAGTCACCACCACGAACCGAAGCCCCATCGTGGCGGCGGCATCGGCCACCCGCTCGGCCTCCCCGAGAAAATCCTCCCGGGGCCTTCCGGTGTCGATGTTGCAGAAGCGGCATGCGCGGGTGCACACGTCTCCGAGGATCATGAAGGTGGCCGTCCCCTCGGAGAAGCAGGCGCCCTTGTTGGGGCAGGCGGCCGACGTACAGACCGTGTGAAGGCCGTGACTCGCGACGGTCCGTAGGACTTCGCTGGCCCTGGGACCGACCGCCAGGCGATGGATCTTGAACCAGTCCGGTTTGCGTTGCAGATCCCGCATGGCTCCTCCGGTGCAGTAAGGTAGCCCCCCGCGCGGTGGGAGGCAAGGGGGGACGGGGAATGGCGAATTGAAAAAGTAGGAGCGGCGCCTCGCCGCGAACCGGGTGACCCAGCGATCCGGATGCGGTGCCCGCGTACGGTCCGTCGCGCCGGGGGCGGCGCTCCTACGAGTGCAATTCCATCGCGGAATTTGGGTTTCCACAGCCCCTTGACAAGGGGCTAACCGGCTCCTATGATAGCGATGTGGACCAAAGTGGACTAAAGTGGACTGGCTGTCCGAAGCAGCCAGCCGGTCCATTCTACAAGGGGTGGCCATGTTCCGGGGCAGCGCGGACGCCAGGATCGACGAGAAGGGACGATTCAAGGTCCCCAGCAAGTTTCGCGATATCCTGCTCAAGGGATTCGGTCCCAAGGTCTTCCTGACCTCCTACGGTCCTCCGTCCATGCGGCTCTACCCCCTGGCCGAGTGGATCCTCATCGAGGACGCTCTCCGCCGAAATCACTGGGGCGATGACCCCCGCGTCCAGCAGTTTCTTCGCACCGTGGATCTGTACGGCGATGAGCAGGAAATCGATCCCCAGGGCCGCGTTCTCATCCACTCCAGGCTTAGAAAGCACACGCGCATGAACGGGGACGTGGTGGTCTTGGGTCATCCGACCAGCTTCCTCGAGATTTGGAACGAAGACCTTCTGATGCAGATCCAGGAGAAGGAACCGCTCGGGGACGAGACGATCCGTTTCGTCTCCGGCATCCTCCGCGAGGCGAGGCATGGGAACGGAACCCCTCCACGTCCCGGTGATGGTCCGGGAGGTGGTGGAGTCCCTCCGGGTTGAGGAGGGAGGGTGGTACGTTGACTGCACCCTGGGACTGGGCGGCCACAGCCGGGCGGTCCTGGAGGCCAACCCTTCCGCAAACGTGCTGGGCGTGGACCGCGACCCCCAGGCGCTGGCCCTGGCGCGGGAAGCGCTGGCGCCCTTCGGGTCGCGGATGCGGTTCTTCCACGCCGATTTCAAGGACCTGGACGCGTGGCGCCGCGAGCTTCCGGAGGCTCCGCGCGGCGTTTTGGCGGACCTGGGCATGAGCGGGCTGCAGCTCCGGTCTCATAGGGGCTTCAGCTTTCAGGACAGGGAAGCGCTCGACATGCGGATGGACCCCTCCTCCGGTCCGTCCGCCGAGGAGTTTCTGGCGGGGGCGGACGAGGGCGAACTCATGCGCGTGCTGAGGACCTACGGAGAGGAGCCCCACGCCCGAAGGATCGCGAGAGCCATCTTGGCCGCACGGTCGGAGGCCCCCATCACCGACGCCGCCAGGCTCGCGGAAGTGGTCAGCTCAGCCGTCCCGCCCCACTTGAGGGGCAAGATCCATCCCGCCACGCGCACCTTCCAGGCCCTCAGGATCCAGGTCAACAGGGAACTGGAGGGTCTCGGCACCACCATCGAGCGTTGCGCCGATCTGCTCTGCCCCGGCGGCCGCATCGTGATCCTGGCCTACCATTCGCTGGAGGACCGAATCGTCAAGGAGACCTTCCGGAGCCTGGCCAAGGGGTGCATCTGCCCCCCCCGGCTCCCCGTGTGCGCCTGCGGCCGGAAGCCCATCCTGAAGCTGGTCCACCGCCGCGCTCTTCGGCCTTCGGATGCGGAAGTGGCCAGGAACCCGGCCTCCCGAAGCGCCCGTCTCCGCGCGGGAGAGCGCCTATGACGGCGAACATCATCCACAACCAGCCGATCCGGCAACCCGACCGGCGCTCCCTGGCGGAGTTCCTCCGAATCGCGGTGTTGATCTTTCTGGCGGCCACTCCCTTCATCGTATACGTGGGCCTTTCGGCCCGCATAGTGGCCAAGGAGTACGAGCTATCCAGGCTTGTGGAGACCCGCAAAAAGCTGCTGCACGAGCACGAGATCCTGACCCTCCAGAGGGCGACCCTGCTCTCCCCCGACGTCATCAACTCCGTGGCTCGGGAGAAGCTCGGAATGGTCAGCGAGTCACCTCAGGAATGTTCAGTGGATCAGCCCCCACCCGCCCCTCCCCAGCCGGGGACGGCTGGCCGGGCACCGGCCACTCCCAACGCCGGCAGAGCCAACACTCTCCCCACGAACCGAAACGCACGAAGGGGCCACACACGATGAGCCGGGACAGTCTCTTGGCCAGAATCCAGTGGTTCTCCATCATGGTCGGACTTCTGGCCACCATCATCACGGCTCGTCTTGCGTACCTCCAACTGGTCAGGGGAGGCTACTACGCGCTGGTCGCCCGAAACCAGGCCCGCGAAGTGATCGAGATCGACCTTCCGCGCGCTACCATCGTGGACAGGAACGGCACCCTGCTGGCGGCCAGCGTGCGCTGCCCGTCCCTCTACTCCTTCGACCCCCAGAAGATCGCCGACCCCGCCGGCCTGGCCAGGTCCGCCGCGGCATTGAGCGGGCACGACCCCCAAGAGATCCTGAAGGAGCTGGACCAGCGGCGCACCTTCACCTGGATCGCGCGCAAGTTGCCCTTCGACCAGATGGACGAGGCCCGCGCCCTCTGCACCAGCCACAAAGGCTGCGCGCTCATGAACGAGTGGGGGCGGTACTACCCCAACCAGAAGCTCGCCAGCAACCTCATCGGCTGCATGGGGACCGATGGAGGCCTCTCGGGCCTGGAGCACGAATGGAACAAGGTGCTGCAGGGAGGGACGCGCCGCTTCCAGTTCATGCGCGACGCCGTAGCCAACACGCTGATCCCCGTGAACGCAGTGTCCGACGTGAATCCTCCTCCCCGAACGGTCCGAATCACCATCGACACGCCGATCCAGTACGAAGCCCAGGAGGTCCTCCAGCAGACCGTGAGCCAGCTCCAGGCCAAGGACGGCGTGGTCATCGTGTTGGACCCGCACACGGGGGACATTTTGGCCATGGCTGTGGCGCCCACCTTTGACCCGAACGCTCCGGGGCGGTACCCGCCAGCAGACTGGCGGAATCGGGCCGTGACCGACTCCTACGAACCAGGGAGCACCTTCAAGATCGTCACCCTGTCGGCCGCCCTCGATTCCGGCCGCTTCCGCCCCGATGGCACGGTGGTCGTCGGCAACGGAACGCTCACCGTGGGGCCAAAGACCATCCATGACGACGAACATCCCCTCAAGCCGGTCTACTCGCTGGAGGAGGTTCTGGCCCACTCCTCCAACGTCGGCGCTGCCAGGATCGGGATGGCCGTCGGGGCGGAGACCATGTATCACTACATGCGCCTCTTCGGCTTCGGCTCCGTGACGCCCCTGGGGCTGGACGGGGAGGTGCCGGGGCGCCTTCGCCCTCCCAGCCAGTGGTCGCTCCTGTCGCTCCCCTCCCTTTCCTTCGGGCAGGAGCTCCGCGTCACGCCGCTCCAGCTCGCCCTGGCCTACGCCGACGTGGCTTCGGGCGGGTACAAGGTCGTTCCGCGTATCCTGGCCGATGCGCCTCAGGCCCCCTTTCAGCGCATCCTGAAGCCCGAAACGGCCCGGGTCCTCACCGGCATGCTCACCGACGTGGTGACCCAGGGCACGGGCAAAGCCGCCGCCATCCCCGGGGTGACGGTGGCGGGGAAGACGGGGACCGCCCAGAAACTCGGCATCCGCAGCCCTGATGGCCGAAAGCTCTTCATCGCCTACTTCGTCGGATTCGCGCCCGCAGAAAACCCCCGGGCGGTCGTGCTGGTCATGGTGGATGAACCCGTCGGGAAGATATACGGAGGGTCCATCTCAGCTCCGGCCTTCTCGCAGATCATGGCCTACACCCTCAGGCGCCTCAGCTACCCGGCGCCCCGCCCCAGCGTGGAGGTGGCCCAGATGGGAGGTGTCCCATGAAGCCGCCTTCCATGCGCCTCGCCGACCTCCTGTCTACCGTCCCCCATTCCAGCGTGGCCGGTCCGGTGGACGCCCTGGTGAACCACCTCACCTGCGACTCTCGCGAAGTGGCCCCCGGCTCCCTCTTCGTGGCCCTGAAGGGCTTCCATCGGGACGGGCGCATATTCGCCCGCGAGGCCTACGAGCGAGGCGCGCGGGTGGTCCTGGCCCATGGAGACCCGCTGGAACCGGCCCCCCCCGACCTGACCTGGGTGGTATGCCCCCGGGACCGCGAGGCCTTTTCTGCGGCCGCGGCGGCACTCTACGGCACGGCCGACCGCACGGTCCGGCTGGTGGGGGTCACGGGCACCAACGGCAAGACCACCACGGCCTACCTGCTCAGGAGCATCTTCCGGGAGGCCGGAGGGGCCGGGATGCTCGGAACCATCGAATACGACGACGGCGAGGGGCTCAGGCCCGCCGCGCGCACGACCCCGGAGGCCCATGAGATCCACCGCTGGATCCGGATCCTCCAGGAGCGGGGTATTCCCTACGGCGCCATGGAGGTCTCCTCCCACTCCCTGGTTCTGGCGCGCGTGAAGGACGTCCCCTTCCGGGTGGCCGCCTTCACCAACCTCACCCGGGACCACCTCGACTTCCACCACACCATGGAGGCCTACTACCAGGCCAAGCGAGCGCTCTTCGATCTGCTCGCGAAGGACGGAACGGCGGTCGTGAACGTGAGCGACTCCTACGGCCAGAGACTCGCGGAAGAGCTCACGCGCAAGCACCCTCTGTCCGTCGGCCTGGACCGGCAGGCTCAGGTCTTTCCGGAATCTTTCGAGATGGACCTGAACGGGATTCGCGCTTCCCTGGCGACGCCCTTCGGACCCGTCGAGGTCCGATCCTCGCTGACCGGCGGCTACAACCTTCAAAACCTCCTGGTGGCCGCCGCTTCCGCCCTGAGCGCCGGCGCTACGCCGGAGCAGGTCTCCGAAGGCGTCGCCTCTCTTCGGGGAGTGCCGGGCCGGACCGAACGGGTGGATGCGGGCCAGCCCTTCCACCTGCTCGTGGACTACGCCCACACGGACGACGCCCTGAAGAACCTCCTCCAGACTCTGCGGGAGCTTCAACCCAGGCGCATCATCACGGTCTTCGGGTGCGGCGGAGACCGCGACCGGAGCAAGAGGCCCCTCATGGGAGCGGTGGCCGCGAGACTCAGCGACGTCCTCTTCCTCACCACCGACAATCCCAGGACGGAGGAGCCGGCCGCCATCGCCAGGGACGTGGAGACCGGCATTCGGCCCGAGCTCCGGCCGGGTAAGTCAGTCCGTACCGTGCTGGATCGCCGCGAGGCCATGCGCGAAGCGCTCGCGGAAGCGGGTCCCGGTGACGTCGTGGTGGTCGCGGGAAAGGGCCACGAGCGGGAGCAGATCATCGGGGAGCGGAGGCTCCCCTTTCACGACCCTACGGTCCTGTTCGAGCTCTTGCAGGAGATGGGATGGCGGTGAGGAGCTTCACCATCGAGGAGATCGCCGGCATCACCGGAGGGCGGGTGGTTCGATCCGCACAGGGCCCCATTCGCGGCCTGTGCCTGGACTCCCGGCGCGCCTCCCCGGGTTCTCTCTTCGCCGCCCTGAAGGGCCGGCGCGTGGACGGCCACGACTTCGCCGCCGCCGCGATCCGGTCGGGCGCGGCCGCCGTCCTCGCCGAGCAGGAGATGGAGCTGCCGGAGGGCGCAGGTCTGATCGTCGTGCCCTCGGTGGAGAGGGCCGTGGAGGCAGTCGCGATCGAGATCCGCTCCGAATTCCGGGGCGAGGTGCTCGGCATCGTCGGCTCCTGCGGCAAGACCACGACGAAGGATTTCGCGGCCGCGGTGCTGGACCGGCTCGGAGTCGTGACGGCCACGGCGGGCAATCGGAACAACCTGCTGGGCCTCCCCGAAACGCTCATGGCGGCGGATATGCAGGCCCGGTTCTGGGTGCTCGAGATGGGCATCAGCCACCCGTCGGAGATGGATGCGCTGGCTCCGTTGGGCTCCCCCACGGGCGTGCTCTTCACGAACATCCAACCGGTGCACACGGAGTTCTTCCCCTCCCTCGAGGCGATCCGCGACGAGAAGGCCAAGGTCCTGCGCCGGACCGATCCCCACGGTTTTGCCATCGTCAACGCCTCCGACCCGCTGCTGGCGCGGATGGCCATTCCGGAGGGCATGGGCCGCCTCACTTACGGCGAGCAGCCCGGCGCCGAACTCTGGATTGAAGCGGTCGGAAACGCGGGCCCGGAGGGGACGCCCTTCCGCCTCCACGACTCCCAAGGCAGCGCGGAGGGATTCCTTCCCGTGCCCGGCCTGCACAACCTCATCAACTTCGCGGGCGCCTGCAGGGCAGGGCGCCACTACGGGCTTGCTCTCGAGGAATGCGCGGCCGCGGCCGCCTCGCTGAAGGCGTCGCCCCACCGGGGCCAGGCCCGCCTGCTGCGCGACCAGGTTCTCCTCTTCGACGACTCCTACAACGCCAACCCGGCGGCGGTGGTGCTGGCCCTCCAGACCTCGGCGGGCTGGGGGCGCCGGGTCATCGGGGCGTTGGGGACCATGCTCGAACTGGGAGCGCGATCCATCGAACACCACCGGCTCGTCGGCGCGCGGGCCGCCGATCTGGGGTTGGCCGGCCTGCTGGCCGTCGGAGGGGAGGAGGCCAAGGCCATGGCCGAGGTCTTTTCGGCGAGCGGGCGCCCCTGCCTCCACGTTCAAAGCTGGCAGGATGGGGCCGAGTGGCTGGACGGGCAGATCCGGCCGGGAGACGGAGTCCTGGTCAAGGGATCGAGGGGCATGGGTCTGGACGGGCTGGTGGCCTGGCTCTCCGGCCGAAGGGGGGAGGCCTGATGCTGTACGCGCTTCTCTATTCGCTGCGCGACCACTTCGGCGCCATGCGTCTCTTCCGCTACATCACCTTCCGCGGAGCCCTCGCCATTCTCATCGCCCTCGGGATCTCTCTGCTCCTCGGCCCCATGCTCATCCGCTCCCTCCAGCGGCTGAACCTGCGGCAGTACATCCGCGAGGAGGGGCCCAAGGGCCACCAGGTGAAGGCCGGCACCCCCACCATGGGCGGGCTCCTGATCCTCGCCGCGCTCACGTGCTCGAGCCTCCTCTGCATCCGGCTGGACACGCCCCTCTTCTGGCCCCTCCTCTTCTCCACTCTGGCCTTTGGCGGTATCGGCTTCGCCGACGACTTCCTCAAGATGAAGCGGCGCCAGAACCTCGGCCTCTCCGCCAAGCAGAAGTTCATGCTGCAAATCGCGGCGGCCGCGGCGGTGGCCGTGTTTCTTTACCGGTATCAGGCCACGGGCCTGTACGACACCGCCCTGACGGTGCCCTTCTTCAAGGAGCTTCATCCGCAGCTGGGCCTGTGGTTCATCCCCTTCGCGGTGGTCGTGATCGTGGGGGCATCCAACGCCGTAAACCTCACCGACGGCCTGGACGGGCTGGCCATCGGCTCCACGCTGATCGCCGCCTCCACCTACGCCATCCTCACCTACGCGGCGGGCAACACGATCATCGCCGGGTACCTCGGCATCCCCTACGTGAGGGACACGGGCGAGCTGACGGTCTTCGCCGCCTCGCTGGTGGGAGCGAGCCTGGGCTTTCTCTGGTTCAACGCCCATCCCGCCCAGGTCTTCATGGGCGACGTGGGCTCCCTGGCCATCGGGGCGGCCATCGGTACCCTGGCCCTCATCATCAAGGAAGAGCTCCTCCTCGTGGTGGTCGGAGGGCTGTTCGTCCTGGAGGCCATCTCCGTGATCCTCCAGGTCGCCTCCTACAAATCGCGCAAGAGGAGGATATTCCGCTGCGCGCCGCTGCATCACCACTTCGAGCTGGGCGGCTGGGCGGAGACGCAGGTAGTGGTTCGCTTCTGGATCGTGGCCATCCTTTTCGCGCTCATGGGACTGGCCACGCTGAAGATACGGTGAGGGCGATGCGAATTCTCGTGGCGGGCATGGGGACCTCGGGATACTGGGCGGCGCACCTGGCCCTGCGCCACGGACATGAAGTCTCCGCCTGCGACCAGCGGACCACCGCGGACCTCGCCCTCGACCTCTCGAAGCTTCTGGAGATGGGGCTGGTCTTCTACGGAGGCAGCGAGTCCCCCGGACTTCTGGAGGGGATGGAGTGCCTGATCCTCTCGCCGGGAGTTCCTCGCAGGTCAGCGCTGGTGCGTTCCGCGCTGGAGAGGAGCATCCCCGTCATCGGTGAAATCGAGTGGGGCTTCCGCCACGCCAAGGGCCGCATCGCCGCCGTCACGGGCTCCAACGGGAAGAGCACCACCACCACGCTCCTGGGCGAGCTGCTGGGCGCGCATTTCTCTGACGTGCGAACGGGCGGCAACCTCGGGCGGGCCTTCTGCGAGATGGTGGAGGGGGCCACCGATGAGACCTGGTTCGTGCTCGAGGTCTCCTCCTTCCAGCTCGAAAGCCTGGAGCGCTTCAAGGCGGACGTTGCCATCCTCCTCAACATCACGCCGGACCACCAGGACCGGTACGCCCGATTCGAGGACTACCAGGCCGCCAAGGGCCGGATCTTCCAGAACCAGGGCCCCTCCGATTTCGCCGTCTACTCGGTCCTGGACCAGGCGGTGGCCGCCTTCGGCGCCGCCGCCCCGTCGGGCCATGCTCCCTTCGCCACCTCCGGTGAGCTGGAGGAAGGCGCCTTCGTCCGCGGCGGCGAGGCCCTCTGGCGCCGAGGGGGCGGCGAGGAGGTCCTCTTCCCCCTGAAGGATCTGCCGCTTCCCGGTGTGCACAACCTGGAAAACGCCCTGGCGGCCTGCCTCGCGGCGCGCTGCTCCGGCGTGCCGGAGGGGGCGCTCTCCGCTCCCCTCAGCCGGTTCAGGGGGCTGCCCCACCGGCTCGAACGCGTCGGGGAGGTGCGCGGGGCCACGGTCTTCAATGACTCCAAGGCCACCAACATGGACGCCGTGCTCAAGGCCCTCACGGCCTTCCGCTCGGGCGTGATCCTCCTGCTCGGCGGGAAGGACAAGGGGACCGACTGGGCGAGCCTGGTTCCCGAGGCGCAGAGGTGTTGCAAGGCCGTGATAGCCTTCGGCGCCGCACGCGGCAGGGTGGTTCAGGCATTCCGGGGGGCATTGCCCGTGGAGAGCTACGCCACCCTTCGCGAGGCCACGCCGGCGGCCCTCGCCATGGCCTCGCCGGGCGACAGCGTCGTGCTCTCTCCGGCCTGCGCCTCCTTCGACGAGTTCCGCAACTTCGAGGACCGGGGGGAACAGTTCATGGCCTGGGTCCGGGAGGCCATGACGCCATGAGCCGCCTCCTGCGCTTCGACCGACCGCTGCTGGTCATCACCCTCGGGCTCCTGGCCACGGGCCTCGTGATGATCTATTCGAGCTCGGCCGTGCTAGCCCTGACGCGGAAGGGGAACCCCAACTACTTCTTCTACCGGGAGTGCATCTGGGCGGCCATCGCCCTTATGGCCATGCTGCTCATGCTGCGGGTGCCCTACACCTTCTGGAAGGAGCGCAAGGTCATTCTCTCCATCCTCGGGCTGGAGATCCTGCTGCTCCTTCTCGCCCTCGTGAGCCCGGCCATCAACGGCTCCCATCGCTGGATCAGGGTCGGCCCCATCACCGTCCAGCCCTCGGAGACCGCCAAGCTCGTCATGGTCCTGTTCGTCGCCTACATGCTGGAGAAGCGCCTCCGGGAGGGTAAGGAATGGGGCCAGGTGCTGCTGCCCCTGGGCCTCTACTTCGGCTTTGCCGCCGCCCTCATCCTCGTCCAGCCCGACCTGGGCACCGTGGTGGTGCTCGGCGTCATCCTGGGCTCCGTGCTGCTCATCGCCGGGCTCCCCTGGAAATGGCTCGGGGCGCTGGGCGCCGTGGGGCTCCTGGCCTTCCTGGTCCTCGCCTTCTCGAGCCCCTACCGCATGCAAAGGCTCATGACCTTCATGAACCCGGGCTCCGATCCCCAGCACACGGGATTCCAGGCCCAACAGTCCCTCATCGCCGCGGGCAGCGGAGGCCTGATCGGAAAGTGGGTGGGAGGCAGCAGCCAGAAGCTGCTCTTTCTGCCCGAACCCCACACCGATTTCATCTACTCCATGATCGGCGAGGAGCTCGGCTTTCTCGGCAGCGTGGCGGTGCTCCTCGGTTTCCTCTTCTTCGGCTACAGGGGCCTGCAGGCCATGCGCTCGGCCCCCGATACCTTTGGAGCCTTCCTGGCCATGGGCATCGTGGCCTGGGTGGTGCTCCAGGCGATCATCCACATGATGGTGACCCTGACCCTCCTGCCCACCAAGGGCCTCCCGTTGCCGCTTCTCAGCTACGGGGGCTCGAACCTGGTGGTGACCATGGCGGGCGTCGGGATTCTTCTGAACGTGAGCCAGTACGAGTAGCTCCTCGGGCGCCGGGCCGGTGCGGTCCGGAGCGGGAAGGGCGGGCGGCATTCGATGCAGGATGAGGGAGAGTTCAGGATGATCGTGGCGGGAGGCGGGACCGGGGGACACTTCTTCCCGGGCCTGGCGGCGGCCCAGGCGGTCCTCAAGCAGGCCCCGACCTCGAAGGTCCTCTTCGTGGGAGGCCGTCGGGGGATCGAGGCCTCGCTCGCGCCGAGGTATGGGTTCTCCTTCAAGGGACTGGCGGTCTACGGCTTCGCCGGCGTGAACATCTGGAGGCGGCTTCGCGCTCTGCTGGCCCTCCCCTTCGCCCTTCTGTCCAGCGTCTGGACCCTCCTGCACTTCCGCCCCGAGGTGGTGCTCGGCGTCGGAGGCTACGCCTCCCTCCCCACGTCGCTGGCGGCGGGCCTGACGGGCGTTCCGCTGGTGCTGCTCGAACAGAACGTGAGTCCCGGCATGGCCAACCGCCTCCTGGGCCACCTGGCGGGGCGCGTCGTGACCGCCTTCCCGCAGACGCTCGCGTCCTTCCGGGGCAAGGGCCTTTTCCTGGGCAATCCGGTTCGGGCGCAGTTGGCCGAAGTGGGAGCCGAGAGGCCGCCCGCGAGGCCCTTCCGCCTGCTCGTCTTCGGAGGGAGCCGCGGAGCGCGTGCCATCAACGCCGCCATGGTCCAGCTCCTGCCGGAGCTCAAGGCCTTCCCCGGCGGCATCGAAATCGTCCACCAGACCGGCGCCGAGGACCTGGAGGAGGTGCGCAGCGCGTACGAGCGCTCCGGCTTTCCCGCCCGGGTGGAGCCTTTCCTCTTCGAGATGGAGAAGGAGTACGCCTGGTGCCACGCCGTGGCGTGCAGGGCCGGCGCCACCACCCTCGCCGAACTGGCCATGGTGGGCCGCCCCGCTTTGCTGATCCCCTTCCCGCAGGCGGCCGGAGACCACCAGGCGATGAACGCCCAGGGGCTCGAAAGGATGGGCGGAGCTTTGTGCGTCCTCCAGCAGGACCTGGATTCCGCCTCCCTCATGACCTCTCTGATCACCCTGGCCGACCCGGACGTCCGCAGGAGGATGGTGCAGGCGCTGGTCACCCTGGCGAGGCCGAACGCGGCGGGTGACATCGCGGAGCTCCTGCTCCGCCGTGGGAGAGAGCCGTGAAGTTCCTCGGGATCCAGCGGGTCCACTTCGTGGGAGTAGGTGGAATCGGCATGAGCGGCATCGCCGAAGTGCTCCTCAATATGGGATTCACCGTGAGCGGCTCGGACCTGAAAGAGTCCCTCGCCACCCGCCGGCTTGCCGCACGCGGAGCCCGCATCGCCATCGGCCACCGAGACGAAAACCTCGGCGATGGCCAGGTTCTGGTCTACTCCTCCGCCGTCTCCCCCCTGAATCCTGAGATCGAGGAGGCTCGCCGGTTAGGCATCCCGGTCATCCCGAGGGCCGAGATGCTGGCCGAGCTCATGCGCATGAAGACCTCCGTGGCCGTCGCCGGCTCGCACGGCAAGACCACGGTGACGGCCATGGTCTCTCACCTTCTGCACGGCGCCGGCCTGGACCCGACGGTGGTGATCGGCGGCCGCCTCTCCACCCTGGACGCCTCCGCCCGCCTCGGCCGCAGCGACCTTCTCGTGGCCGAGGCGGACGAATCGGACCGCTCCTTCCTGCTCCTCTCCCCATCCCTCGCGGTGGTCACCAACATCGATTGGGAACACGTGGACTGCTACCCCGAGCTCTCCGACGTCGTAGAGGCCTTCCTCCAGTTCGCCAACAGGGTGCCCTTCTACGGGGCCTGCATCCTCTGCGGCGACGACCCCAACGCCAGGGGACTCCTGCCGCGCCTCAAGCGGCGAGCCGTGACCTACGGGATGCAACCCCCGGCCGACTTCCTCGCCGAGAGGATGCCCTCCGAAGGGTCCGGGGAGCGCTTCAGGCTGCGCGTCCGGGGGGGCGATCGGGGCCTCTTCTCGCTGCCTCAGACCGGCCGGCACGTAGTCCTCGACGCCCTCGCCGCCCTGGCGGTCTGCGACGAGCTGGAGGTGCCGCTGGAGACCCAGAGGGAGCAGCTCGCCACCTTCCCGGGCGCGGATCGCCGCTTCCAGTTCCGCGGAGAGGCCGGGGGAGTGAAGGTTTTCGACGATTACGGCCACCATCCAACGGAGATCCGGGCCACCTTCGAGGCGGCCCGGCGGACCGCCGGAGAGGGCCGCCTCGTGGTCCTCTTCCAGCCTCACCGTTACTCGAGGCTGGCGGCCCTCATCGCGGACTTCGCGTCGGTCCTGTCGGAGGCCGATCTGGTGGTGGTGACGGAGGTCTACGCCGCCAGCGAGCCCCCCATCGCCGGGGTGACGGGAGCGGCCCTGGTGGCCCGCATGAAGGAACTGGGCCGGACCCAGGTCCACTTCTGTCCGGCGGTCGGGGACCTGCCCGAGTTCGTCCTCCCGCTGCTCGGGCCTGGGGACCTGGTGCTCACCCTGGGCGCCGGGACCATCACTACCATCGGCGAAGAGATCGTGGCGGGCATGGGGGGACGGCCATGAACCGCGGCCTTCCCGCTCACCCCTCCCGGGCCATGGCCAGGGACTGGGCACCGCCGCCCCTTCGGAGCAAGGCCCGGAAGCGCTGGCTCAGGCGGATGGTCCGGCTGGTGCTGGTCACCGCCGCCATCGTCCTCACCTCCGCGCTCCTCGATACCTGCTGGAGCCTGCTCCATTCGGACCGGGCCTTCTCGGTCCAGCACATCGAGGTGGTCGGCCTGCGGCACCACCAGGCGGCCCCTCTCCTGGACGCCCTGAGGGACCTGCGCGGCCAGAATCTGCTCGAGCTCAAGCCCTCCGAGGTCTCCGAACGGCTGAGCGCCTTTCCGTGGCTGAAGGGCTTCCTGTGCCGGAAGCACCTTCCCGACACCCTCATCGTGGAGGCCCAGGAGAGCGACGTCCTCTGCGCGGTGAACGCGAAGCAGGGCGTCCTCGAAATCAACGGCGAGGGGGCGTCCTGGCCGGCCGTCCGCGGCGTGGCCGGCGTCTTCACGCTCTCCAACCTGGACCCCGGAGATCTAGAGGTCCAGGCCCTCATCGCGCAGATGCTCAGGCTGGGCCTCGCGGGCCAGGTGACGGCCATCGCCTCCGCGGGCGCCGGGGGAGGGTACCTCCTCACCACCTCGGACCACTGGAAGCTCATCGTTTCCGGCAGCGATTTCCCGGACCAATGGCGGAGGTTCTTGGCCTCCAAGAATTGGGTCGCGGCCTACGAGCCCGACCGTCGGACCCTGGACGTCCGCTGGGCGGACAAGGTGGTCCTGGGCCCGCCCGAAACCCCGGAAGCCTCGCCTCCGGCCACCGCCGGCGACGACAAGGGAGGAACGCAGCATGGCTAAGGAAACGGGTCACGTGGTGGGTATTGACATCGGTACCTCCAAGGTGGCCACGGTCATCGGGAAGGCCCGGGAGGACGGCGCACTGGAGGTGACGGGCATCGGGAAGGCCGACGCCCGAGGCATGCGCCGCGGCATCGTGGCCAGCCTCGACGAGGTGGTGGCCTGCGTGAAGGCATCGGTGGAAGAGGCCGAGCTGATGGCCGGCTACTCCGTCGAGCGGGCCTACGTCGGCGTGGGGGGCTGCCACGTCCGCGGGTTCAACAGCCGGGGCGTGGTCGCGGTCACCAACCGGGACCGCGTCATCAATAGGGAGGACGTCCAGCGGGTGCTCGAGGGCTCGCGCACCATCAGCTTCCCGGCGGACCAGCAGATCTTTCACACCTTTCCGCAGGAGTACCTGGTCGACGACCAGGACGGCATCAGCCAGCCCCTGGGCATGCCCGGCAGCCGGCTGGAAGCCAACGTCCACATCATCACGGGCTCCATCACCAGCCTGCAGAACCTCACGACGGTGGTGAACCGGTGCGGCATCGAGGTGGCCGAGCTCGTCCTGGGGCTCATGGCCGACTCCCAGGACGTGCTGACGGCCGACGAGAGGGAGATCGGCGTGGCCCTGGTGAACATCGGCCACGGCACCACGGGCATCGCGGTCTTCGAGAAGGGGGCCATCTGGCACACGCACGTCATCCCCATCGGCGGCGAGCACTTCACCAACGACCTGGCGGTGGGATTGAAGACGGGGATCATGGACGCGGAGATTCTCAAGAAGAAGTACGGCTGCGCCCTCACCAGCCTCATCCAGGAGGACGACATGGTGGAGGTGCCGGCGGTGGCGGGGAAGAAGTCCAGCATGGTGCCCCGCTCGAGGCTGGCCGAGATCCTCCAGCCGAGGGCCGAGGAGCTGTTCCAGCTCCTCTTCGAGGAGATCCGGGGCGCCGGACTCGACAAGACGATCAACGCCGGACTCGTGCTCACCGGCGGAGGGGCCGGCCTGGCGGGCCTCCCCGAGGTTGCGGAGGGCATCTTCGACCACCAGGTCCGGGTGGGCGAACCCATGGAGGTGGTGGGCCTGACCAACATCGTGGCCGCACCCATGTTCGCGACCTCGGTGGGGCTGGCCCTCTACGGGGCGAAGCTGGAGGCGCGCGGCGGCGGTCCCCGGAAAAAGGGCGGGATGTTCAGAAAGCTCTTGTCCCAGATCAAGGACATAGTCTGAAACAGGCGGCGGCGAAACGGAGGTCGACCCACTCGGAAAGGGGGTTTGCGATGGATCAGAACAACGGTCTGCGCTTCATCATGAGTGAGGATGAAGAATCGGCGGATGGCGCGAGGCGGGTGCGCGTCAAGGTGATCGGGGTGGGCGGCGCCGGGGGAAACGCCGTCAACCGCATGATCACCGCGGG
>JAJYLT010000040.1 GCA_021787565.1 Acidobacteriota bacterium | reverse complement strand
CGGGCCCCGCCGGCAAGGAGGTCCAGAAGGTCTACATCACGGAAGCGAGCGACATCCAGAAGGAGTACTACCTCGGCATCGTCCTGGACCGCGCCCGCCAGATGAACGTGATCATGTCCTCCACCGAGGGCGGAGTGGAGATCGAGAAGGTCGCCGCCGAGAGCCCCGACAAGATCCTGAAGACCTGGGTGGACCCGCTCCTGGGCCTGCAGCCTTACCAGGCCCGGCAGGTCGCCTTCGGGCTCGGCTTCTCGGGCGAGGCTTTCAAGGAGTGCGTGAAGCTCGTCTCCGCGCTTTACAAGGCCCACGAGGAGACCGACTCCACCCTCACGGAGATCAACCCCCTCGTGCTGACCAAGGATGGCCACGTGGTGGCGCTGGACGCGAAGATGAACTTCGACGACAACGCCCTCTACCGCCACCCGGACATCCACGAGATGCGCGACCTCTCGGAGGAGGATCCCCTCGAGATCGAGGCCAGCAAGTTCGACTTGAACTACATCCGGCTGGACGGGGACATCGCCTGCATGGTCAACGGCGCCGGCCTCGCCATGGCCACCATGGACGTCATCAAGCTGGAGGGCGGCGAGCCGGCCAACTTCCTGGACGTGGGCGGCGGCGCCACCACGGAGCGCGTGAAGAACGCCTTCCGCATCCTGCTCTCGGACAAGCACGTCAAGGCCGTGCTGATCAACATCTTCGGCGGCATCGTCCGCTGCGACGTGATCGCCGAGGGGGTCATCGCGGCCGCCAAGGAGATCGGAGTGAAGCTGCCCGTCGTGGTCCGCCTGCAGGGCACCAACGTGGACAAGGGCAAGGAGATGCTCAAGGCCTCGGGCCTCGCTTTCTCCGTGGCCGACAACCTGAAGCAGGCGGCGCAGATGGCCGTCGCCTCCGTGAAGGGCTGAGAAATGAACCACCAAGGCACAAAGACACCAAGGGCATCGGAGCCAGAAAATGGGAACCAAGCGAAACGACAACCCAGGGGCTTCTTCCATATCGAGCTTGGTGCCTTGGTGTCTTGGTGGTTATCTCTATAGGATGAAGAAGCCATGAGCATTCTCGTCAACAAGAACACGCGCGTTGTGGTTCAGGGCATCACGGGCAAGGAGGGCTCCTTCCACGCCAAGCAGTGTCTGGAGTACGGGACGCGGGTCGTGGCGGGCGTCACTCCCGGCAAGGGCGGCACCCGCTGGGAGGAGAAGGTTCCCATCTACAACACGGTGGCCGACGCGGTCCAGGCCCAGGCGGCCGACGCCGCGCTGATCTTCGTTCCGCCGCCCTTCGCCGCGGACGCCATCCTGGAGGCGGCCTTCGCCGGCGTGAAGCTGGTGGTGTGCATCACCGAGGGCATCCCGGCCAGGGACGAGGCGCGGGTGAAGGCGGGCCTGCGCACGACCGGGGCGCGGCTCATCGGGCCCAACTGCCCCGGCGTCATCACGCCGGGCGAGTGCAAAATGGGGATCATGCCCGGCTACATCCACAAGCCAGGCAGGATCGGCGTCATCTCCCGCTCGGGCACCCTCACCTACGAAGCCGTCTGGCAGCTCACCGATTGCGGCCTGGGCGAGACGACCTGCATCGGCATCGGCGGCGACCCGGTGCCGGGGACCTCCCACACCGAGGCGCTGGAGATGTTCAACGCCGATCCGGCCACCGAGGGGGTGGTGCTCATCGGCGAGATCGGCGGCACCTCGGAAGAGGAGGCCGCGTCCTACATCAAGGCCCACGTGAAGAAGCCCGTGGTGGCCTTCATCGCTGGCCAGACGGCCCCTCCCGGCCGGAGGATGGGCCACGCGGGGGCCATCATCGCGGGCGGAAAGGGGACGGCGGCGGAGAAGATGGCCGCGCTGACCGATGCCGGTGTGATCGTCGTGAAATCCCCCACCGAGATCGGCGCGGCCATGACCAAGGCCCTCAAGGCCTAGCCTTCCGTTGAGAGAGGCCTGAAGCGGCCGGCGGATGCCGAGAGCGCACCCGCCGCCCACCTCCCAGGGCCATATCACCCAAGCCCGCGCGCCGCGCAAGGCCGCGCGTGGACGCGGCCTGCGAGAGGCCCTATGCTGTGGGGCTTACCGGCTGCGGGGCCTCGCGCCCCCGGGAAACGGACCAGACATAGGGGAGAATGACGATGCCCACCTCATCCCAACCATTGAGCGGCGTGTTCCACGAGGGCTCGGACGTGGGGTCCCCGCGGCTCAAGGAGGTTCATAAGGACAAGTTCGCCGTCTCGGGCCACGGCCAGAAGGTCAAAAAGGACGTGCTCGTGACGGTGATCCCCGGCCACTGCAAGGGGAACCTGTGCAACATCTGCGTGAACTACTGCCCCGAGAAGGTCCTCTCCATGGGCTTTCGGCACGTGGAGGTGATCAACGTGGACGCGTGCACCAAATGCATGCTGTGCGAGATCCGGTGCCCGGATTTCGCCATCTTTGTGGATTGAATGAGGATCCCATGAGCGATGAAGCGACCAAGCCATCGGGCACCGTGAAGTTCCTTTCCGGAAACGAAGCCTGCATGGAGGGGGCCATCGCCGCGGGCTGCCGGTTCTTCGCCGGCTACCCCATCTCCCCCTCCTCCGAGATCGCCGAGAAGATGTCGGGGCGCCTGCCCAGGCTGGGCGGCAAGTTCATCCAGATGGAGGACGAGATCGCCTCCATGGGCGCCATCATCGGCGCGAGCCTGGCGGGCCAGAAAACCATGACCGCCACCTCGGGCCCCGGCTTCTCCCTCATGCAGGAGAACCTCGGCTTCGCCATGATGGCCGAAATCCCCTGCGTCGTCATCAACGTCATGCGCGGCGGCCCCTCCACCGGCAACCCCACGGGGCCCTCGCAGTCGGACGTCCAACAGTGCCGCTGGGGCACGCACGGCGACCACCCGGCCATCGCCCTGAGCCCCTCCACCATCCGCGAGGTCTTCGACACGACGGTGGCCTGCTTCAACTTCGCCGAGATGATGCGCACCCCCGTGGTGCTGGCCATGGACGAGATCACGGCCCACATGCGGGAGAAGATCATCATCCCGCAGGCCGCCGAGATCGCCCTGGTCAACCGGCGGAAGCCCGTGCTCCAGGCCGGCGAGACCTACTACCCCTACGAGGCCGGAGAGGACCTGGTCCCGCCGATGATGAACTTCGGCGAGGGCGCCCGCTACCACGTCACGGGGCTCGACCACGACCGGACCGGCTTCCCCTCCGCCGCGGCCGAAATTCAGGAGTCGCTCCACCGCCGCCTCCTGGACAAGATCGAAAAGCACCAGGAGAAGCTCCTCCTGTTCGAGCACCACCGCACCGAGGACGCCGAGGTGCTCGTGGTGGCCTACGGCTCCACCGCCCGCTCGGCCAAGCGCGCCGTGGAGGAGGCCAGGGCCAAGGGCGTGAAGGCCGGGCTCTTCAGGCCCATCACGCTCTACCCCATCCCCGAGAAGCAGATCGAGGCGGCGGCGGCCCACGCCAGGCGGGTCGTGGTCCCGGAGATGAACCTCGGCCAGTACAAGCTCGAAGTGGAGAGGATTCTGGGCAAGGGCCCGACCATCACGGGCGTCAACAGGGTCAACGGCGAGCCCATCGCCCCCTCCCTCATCCTTTCGGCCATCCTGGGAGACTGAGCCATGTCCATGGACTATTTCCAGTACCTGCGCAAGGAAAAGATGCCCCACATCTGGTGCCCGGGCTGCGGCCACGGCACCATCATGAAGTCCATCCTGAGGGCACTGGACAAGCTCAAGTGGAACCAGGACGACGTGGTCGTCGTCTCGGGCATCGGCTGCTCCAGCCGTACGCCGGGCTACCTGGACTTCAACACCCTCCACACCACCCACGGCCGGGCCCTGGCCTTCGCCACGGGCATCAAGGTGGCCAACCCCAAGCTCCACGTCATCGTGGTCTCCGGGGACGGCGACGCCATGGCCATCGGCGGCAACCACTTCATCCACGCCTGCCGCCGCAACATCGAGATCACGCTCATCGTCTTCAACAACAACATCTACGGCATGACCGGCGGTCAGGCCTCGCCTACGACCTTCACCGGGTTCAAGGGGACGACGGCTCCGTACGGGGCCATCGAGCAGCCCTTCAACGTCTGCTCCATGGCGCAGGCCGCCGGCGCCACCTTCGTGGCCCGCGCCCTGGACCTGGACGCGGTGGCCATGGACCGCCTCATCGTCCAGGCCATGCAGAACAAGGGCTTCTCGGTGGTGGACGCCTGGTCCCAGTGCACCACCTACTTCGGCCGTCCCAACAAGTGGGGAGACGCCTCCGACATGATGGAGCACTACAAGGCCCTGACCTACAACGTGCGCCTCTCGGACAAGATGACCGAGGAGGAGAAGGCCGGCAAGTATCCCGTCGGCGTTCTCCATCAGGCCACGAGGCCGGAGTTCTGTGCGGAGTACGACAAGCTCATCGAACGCGTCAGACCGGTGGAGAAATAGCATGAGCAAACGATACGAAATCCGCCTGGCGGGATCGGGGGGCCAGGGCCTCGTGCTCGGGGGGGTGATCCTGGCGGAGGCGGCGGCCATCTTCGACGGCAAGAACGCCACGCAGAGCCAGTCCTACGGTCCCGAGTCCCGCGGGGGAGCCAGCAAGAGCGAGGTCATCATCTCCGATGCCGAGATCGACTACCCGAAGGCCACCCACATCGACCTCCTCCTTCTCATGACCGAGGCCGCGGCCGAGAAGTACCTCAAGGACGTTCCCGAGACGGCCCTCGTGGTCGCCGACCTGGACCTCGTCCCCACGCCCATTCCCGAGAAGCTCCGCTCCGTCAAGGTCCCCATCAGCAGGCTGGCGCGCGAGACGGTGGGCAAGGAGTTCGTGGCCAACATCGTCGCCTTGGGCGTCCTGCGCGAGCTGACCGACGTGGTGAGCTTCGAATCGCTCAAGAAGGCCGTCCTGGCCCGGGTGCCCAAGGGCACCGAGGAGCTCAACCTGAAGGCACTCTCCGTGGGTCAGGAGGCGGCGAGGGAATACGGCGGAAAGACCACCGCCCACTGAGTGAGGGCCCGACGCATGAGGCAACGGACGCTGACCATCATCAAACCGGACGCCATGAGAAACAGGGTGGAGGGCCACATCCTCCAGCGCCTGCTCGACGAGGGCTTCGAGCTGAAGGGTCTGAGGATGCTCCACCTCGCAGAGAGCCAGGCCGAGGGTTTCTACGCCGTCCACCGTGAGCGCTCCTTCTACCCGGAGCTGGTCCGGTTCATGACCTCCGGCCCGGTGATCGTGGCCTGCCTGGAACGCGAAGACGCCGTGGCGCACCTACGCAAGGTGATGGGCCCCACCGATTCCACCAAGGCGCCCCAGCAGACCCTGCGCGGCCAGTTCGGCACCAACATCCAGGAGAACGCCGTCCACGGCTCCGACTCGCCCGAGAACGCCGCCAACGAGATCAAGTTCTTCTTCCCCGGCGCCAAGTTCGACTAGAAGAAACTCTCGAACGATACCAAGGGGCCGGAGGCAACTCCGACCCCTTTTCTGTTGATCCGGTCTGGAAGAAGCCCGCCCTTTCGGGTTCCCTGGAACGATTACCCTTCAGTCACCTTTTGTCACCCATCGGTTCCACCGCGGGAACCGATGACCAGCATGCCGCGTTGAATCGGGGCATTCGGGAAGAAGCCAAGTGGCTAGCCTTTTGCTTATAATGTCGCTGGACTGACCTCGGCCCCTCCGGCATAATGCGGTCGAAGATGAGGAACAGCCCCCATTTGGAAGAAAAAGCGAAATGGCAGGTTATTCAGCGACTGGATGGGGACGGAAAGAGGCGATGGCGGATCGTATCCCCGGCATGGAGCACTTCAGGAAGTTGCCTTCGCCCCTTGGGCCGGCCGGCTTTTCCCTCTCCATCGCGGACCTTTGCGTGCGCTTCGAAGGGCTCAATGCGGAGTTGCTCGAAAGCGCCCATGCGCGCTACAACCCTTTCCTGTCGAAGGCACGGCCCCTTCATACCGTCACCCTGTATCCGGGAGCCCCTGCCTACCTCGATCCCTCACCGGACGGTTTCCTTCGCATCATGGAGTTTCCGCTGGAGGGAGGCCGCCTCTACCTGTCCACGGACTTCTGCGCCTTCCGGGCTGCCGGCACCGAGACGGGGGCCCTGAGAGTAGCCTGCCCAGAAGACCACGAGGTTACGCTTCGCGCCATGGAAAACTACCTGCGGTGGGTCACCGCGGATCTGGCCCTCGCTCATGCGGGGTTCATCCTCCACGCAGCCGGTCTTGTGCGCGCCGGGAGGGCCTACCTATTCTTCGGCCCCTCCGGGGCGGGGAAGTCCACGGTGGCGGCTCTGAGTCCCGATTGCACCCTGCTCTCGGACGACCTCGTCCTTCTCCTTCGCCGGGAAGGCCGCTGGATGGCCGCCACCACCCCGTTTCGCGGGACCCTCGAGCAGGAGGCCAAAGCGCCCGGCCTTTTCCCCCTGGCCATGCTGTGCCGCCTCGTGCAGGGGCCGAGTCACGCCGCGACGGGCGTGGGGACGGCCGAGGGCACCGCTACGCTTCTGTCCAGTTGCCCCTTCGTTTCAAATGCAGCCTCACGCAGTGATATGCTCATGCCTCTCGTGTCGGACTGCTGCCGCGAGGTGGGCGTTTGGAGACTGGACTTCGCGAAGGACTCGGGATTCTGGGCCCTTCTGAGGGAACTTTGAGATGACGCAGTGGAAAGGGTACGGGAGAAACCCGGACGTCTCCTGGCGCACCATCGAAGGCCAGGCGGTCCTCGTCTTCAACCGCGAAGGCGAGATCCAGGTCCTCAACGAGGTGGGTACCTACGTCTGGGAGCACATCGGCGAGGCCCCCGAGGTCATGGCGCGCGATATCGCGTTGGAATACGATATTTCAGAGAAGGAGGCCCTGAAGGACGTGATGTCCTTCCTCGACGGACTCAAGGGTTCCGGGGCCATTCTCCTCGAGGATGAGTAGAATGGACACGCCTCTCTCCTCCCTGTTCGGGCGGGCCATCGCCAAGGCCCATCCCCTCTACGCATCCATGGAGCTCACCTACGCCTGTAACCTCGCTTGCCGCTTTTGCTACAACCCCGTCCAGCGGAAGAACCAGCCGAGAACAACGCCCCCGCCCAAGCCCGCGAGGCAGCCCCTGGCCTTCGGCGAAATCACGAGCGTGCTGGACCAGCTCCGCGAGATGGGCGTCCTCTACCTCACGTTGACGGGCGGCGAGCCGCTTCTCCACCCGAGGTTCTGGGATATAGCCGGGGAGGCCAAAGCCCGCTCCTTCGCCCTCCGGATCTTCACCAATGGAGCCGGCCTGAGGGAAACCGACGTGGATCGGCTGGCGGAGTTGGCGCCTTACTGCCTGGAGATGTCTCTCCACGGTGCGACGGCGGCCACCGCCGAGGCTCTCACCCAGGTGAAGGGTTCCTTCGACCGCCAGGTTCGCGCGCTTGGCTGGATGAGGGATCGCGGTCTGCGGGTCTACCTGAAGGTGGTGGTGACGCGCCTCGTGGAAGATGAGCTGGAGGCGATCAGGGCGATTGGGGACCGTTTCGACTTTCCCGTCTACTTCGATCCCATTCTCACCCCCTCCGACGACGGCCAGGCTTATCCCCTCGCTCTGCGGGCCTCGGACGAGGCCATCCGGCGGCTCTACGACGCGTCGGGCCTGAACATCGGCAACTCGCCCTTCGAGCGCGAGCCGGGCCAGTACAACTGCAGCGTCGGGACGGGGACGCTCCACGTGACCCCACACGGAGACGTGCAGCCCTGCGTCCAGTGGAAGCAGGCCATCGGCAACGTCCGTGAACGGAGTATCCGCTCGATGTGGGAAGAGTCGGCACTGCTCCAGGAGGTTCGCGCGATCAGCCGGAAGGTGCCGGGCGTGATCGCGGCGACGGTCAAAGAACACGCCTACTGCTTCTCCTGCCCGGGTCTTTCACGGCTCAGAACGGGGGACCCCCTGCGGCCCGATGAGCAGGTCCTGCGGCTCGCGAGAATCCGCCACGAGGTAGCCGAGGACGAAAGCCACAGCCCAAAGACCAGCAAGTGAGAACGCCGGATTCGCCTTGAGCCTCGAACGGCTTGACAGAATGTCGAGCGCGTACTATCATTAACTTCTTGGATGGTAAGGGTATACCAGCACACCATTTCTGGAGAGAGGCCCATGCAGGGGCGCAAGAAACCCTACAAGAAACCGGCGGTCGTGTACCGGGAGAAGATCGAGGCCAAGGCGGGCTCTTGCCTGAAGGCCGGGAGTGGTGCGTGCAGCTCCGGCCCCTACGTAAGCTGAGGCAGCGTACCCTTTTCTAGGAGCGGCGCCTCACCGCGATCCGGATGAACCCGCGGCCATGGGGCCAGTCCCGTGAACGGTGTGTCGCGCCGGGGCGGCGCTCCTACCAGGAATGGAAGGAGGGTGGCCATGTTCATGCGTGCGGGCGGCCAGGAGAGACGGCGGATTTCCGCGGTGATAACGGGTGCCTTTCTGGTGGTTGCCACGGCGGTCTTCGGTGCCGCCGGCCAGGCTCCCGCGCCCTCCCCTCCCAAGGGCGGCTCATACCTCAGTCCCCTCCGTCTGGACCCTTACGGGAAGCAGGATCCCCTCGAAACGTTCGAGGAGTGGCGGATGGCGAACAAGGTCAGCCTGCCGGTAGTTCCCACGGTGGTTCAGGCCCACGAGCTGTGGATGCAGGTTCACGGCCTAGCCCCATCCCAGGAGAACCAGGAGGGGCAGCCCCAGGAAATCGTCCCCGAGACGGCGACGGCGGGCGGCAACCTCTGCCCGGCCGCGGGCGTTCAAGACTACCAGGGCGAAGTGGCCATCGCCGTGAACCCCAATAATTCCCAGCAGCTCGTGGCCGGCGCCAACACCTTTTACCAAGACTCGACGGCCACATGCTTGTCTCCGACTGGAGGGTCCGCCCAGACCTATGGGACACAGGCCCTCTACGGATCGAGCGACGGCGGCAGCACCTGGACCTATAACTGCGCCCCCTGGCCTTCGAGCCTCACGGGTGGGGTTGCGGCTGCCAACGCGTGGTTTGGTAGCGATCCAGCCGTGTCCTGGGATTCCTCCGGCAACGCCTACGCCGTCTACATGCTCATTTCGCAAAATAATACGAATAGTGGCGCCGCCATCGTCATTGCCGAGAGCACCAACGCGGGCGCCACCTGGAGCTCCCTGGGTATCATCGTCAACTACATCAAGTCGACCACTGTTTTCGACGACAAGGAGCTGATGGCCATTGATACCACCTCGGGCCAGCTATACTCCCACACCAACCGGATCTACGTGATCTGGGATGAGAACAACGTCGAGCGCGTGGCCTATTCGGATGGAGGAACCTCGTGGACTACGGTTGTCGTGGACTCCTCGGGCGGGGACATCGGGGGCGACCTCGCCATCGGGGCCGACGGCACCGTTTACGCCGTGTGGAACCGGTACAGCACGACGGGCGGGGTGGGGACCGGGGACAAACTGATGTTCAGCAAGTCCACGAACGGCGGGGTGAGCTGGACCGCGCCAGCTCAGATCGCTCAACACAACCTGGCTTCCTTCGGCACCAACAACGCCCCGCCCGCCCAGGACCAGAGGAAGGTCAATGCCTTTCCCGCCGTGGCGGTGGATACGAACCCCTCTTCCCCCTACTTCGGCACGCTCTACATCGCCTACTGCGACTTTCCCTCCGGAGTGGGTTCCGGCACCGACCTCAACACCTACCTCATCAAGTCCACCGACGGCGGCGGCACCTGGAGCAGCCAGCTCAAGGTGAACGACGACACGGGAACGACGGCCACGCAGTTCTTCCCGTGGGTGGCCGTGGACGAGAGCAGCGGCAACGTGGTGGCCTCCTGGTATGACACCCGGAACTACACCGCCAACAACCGGCAGACCCAGATCTTCTTTGCCTACTCCCCGAACGGCGGGGCGTCCTTCTCCCCGAATCTCCTCGTCACCCAGGCCAGCAGCCAGTTCGTCAATAACACCACCGTTTACAGCGACGAGAATTCCACGGATAATACCAACTACAACGGGAACCAATATGGGGATTACGCCCAGATCACGGCCTCCAAAGGAACCGCCTGGCCCATCTGGACCGACAGCCGGCAATTCTATCCCACGTCCGGAAGCAACCTGATCGAGGACGCCGCCACAGCGGCCGTGACCTTCTCGCCATCGGTCTGGAACGCCCAAAAGGGGGCTTCCGGCTACCAAACGGCCACCTACGCGACGCCTGGGACGGATATCCTCACGAAGTTCTGGATCGTGGGCGCTAGCGCCGCCAACAGCGGCACGCTGGCCACCGCCTCGGTGATCAGCGGAAACGGCCAGGCCTCGGGGAAGGTCTATCCCTTTTCGGCCTGGGGGAGCGCGGGCACCGCCTTCGCGGCTCCGCACCCCAACCCCAACGCGGGCCAGGACCGGACGGCCTTCTTGTACAGCGTCGCGAACGGCGGCAACGCGCAGTACCTCGTCATGAGCACGGGCGGCGACGGGTTCAATTTCAATTACGATTCCATCACGAACGGAACCGGGACGAACTCGAACATCTGCGCTCCGGTCGCCATCCCCAAGATCACGAGCGCCTCGCGTGTGTCGAATGCCCAGGGAGCGGATTACACGGTCAATTGGACGGCGATCACCAATCTGAAGGGTTACTACGATACGGCCCCGGCTAGCAACCTGATCACCGGGATTGCCGTCTACTACTGGAACGCCTCGGGGTCGCCGAGCACGGCGAGCGACTACGCCGTCACCAACGCGAAGTGGGCACTCGCCAGCGGCGGGCCCAACTCGCGGACGGGCTATGTGACCTTTACCGGGAGTGCCACCGACCCCGGAACGGCGACGGTTTTCCTTCCCACCGCCGCCCCCAACCCGACTTACGTAGCGTTCGAGGTCCTCTTGGACGGGTTCACCCCCGGGGCCTCGGGATTCAAGAGCGAAACGGACTTCCTGGGGGCCGCTGTTGAGCTCGCCAATCCTACCGCGGCGGGCGTCTTCGCGGCCTTCGGCGCGACCCTTCGGCACGGGGAAGTGACCGCCATGTGGCGGAGCAATGTGGAGGGCGGCGTCATGGCGTACCAGGTGGCCGTGGCACCCGCGGCCAAGAAGCGGCCGGGGGCCTTCCTGCCCGTGCTCACGACGCCCCCGCTGGGAGACGACCACGCCTATGCCGTGGCCTTCCCCCTGCCTGAGCGCGTCACCACGAAGGCCTTTTTCGTGAAGGTCGGCGCCCTCATGCAGGACGGCAGCGTGTCCTGGTCCGATAGGGTGAAGTTGAGACGGCGCTAGCCGAACTCGTTCGCCAGACAGGGGCACTTCTCCCTCGGGACGTGAGTTTTTCTCGTTGCCATGGGGAGTTGCTGCTCTTATAATGAGGTCCATGAGGCGCTTCCGGTTCTTATTTTCTTGCGGCGTATTCCTCTTCTTGGGTCCCGTGCTGGCGGGAGCCGGAGAACACCCCCGGTCCGTCCCCCTGCACTGGTCGCCCACTACGAGCCAGATCCAGGCATGGCACTCTGTTGCACCACTCCCCGAACGCGAGATCTCCCCCAGCGTCTCGCTCAAGGTGGCCTTGCCGCCGGGGGCGGGCCCGTGCGTCCTGGCGATCGAGCACTCTCAATGGAGGGCGGATACTTTCGCCGGGGTGAAGCCCTTCAAAGGCCCAGCGGCAGAGCTCGGGGTTCGCGGGTCTTGGCATGGTATCTCCTACCAGGAGGTCATCGTCCATCCCATCCAGGCGGACGAGAACGGTCAAGGCCGTCTGCTCGTCAGCCTGACGGCCACCCTCGAAATAGGGAACGTTGAGAGTGAAAGACCGGAAGCAGGCGGCGTCCTTTCGCCCGAGGCACCGCTTTTCGTGAACCCAGGCCAGACCAGCCTCTTCGCCCGAACCCGCGGGCCGTGGGAGCCGGGCCCAGAGGCCGCCGCGCCGGAGACTTCGCCCGGCCGCTGTCGGATCTCCGTGAGCCAGGACGGCATCTACCGCTTGGACGCGAACTATTTGGCCAGCCACGGGCTCAATCTCGTCGGGACAAGTCTCTCCTCCATCCATCTCATGAGCCGAGGGGTGCAGCTCCCCTTCTTCGTGGACGGACCCTCCTCGCCCACCTTTGGGTCGCAGAACGCTATCGTCTTCTACGGCCAGCACCTGCACGTCACCAACCGACCTTATTGGCAGGGAGGCGATTTCACCAGGTCCAACGTCTACTGGCTTTACGCGGACGCCACTCCCGGGGTCCTGATGCAATCCTCGAGCGCGGCGCCGTCCAGCGGATACCAGACCGTCACCACCTTCTCGGCCACGGTTCACAACGAAGTCAACAATTTTTACGATCCCATCAACCATTTCCGGCCCAACGGGGACAACTGGTTCTGGGCACCCGTGTACGTTGTCCCCGCCGGGGGATCGTCCAGCGCTCAGTCCTATTCGACGAATCTGTCGGCCGCCGCCGGTACCGGGGCCACGCTCACCGCCGTGTTCGCGGGACTCACCGGCGCCACGCGCTCGGTGCAGGCCCAGCTCAATGGCGCGGGTCCCACCTCTGGCGGCGCCCCATGGACCGGGGCCGCCCTGTCGGAGCAAAGCTGGAACTTCGGTTCGGGTCCTTCCCCGGGTACGAACACGGTGGCTTTCACCGTTTCGTCCGCTGGAGGGACGGACTATGACTTCCTGGACTATTTCGACGTGACGTACGAGCGCACCTTCGATGCGGACAACGGGACGCTGCTCTTCACGGTACCGAACCAGAACGCCCAATACTCCTCTTCCGGCTACAGCGCCCCGCCTTACATCCTGGACCTTTCGGCGAGCGACCCGGCCACAGGGCTATACCTGCCCGTCATGCTGACCGGTGCGGCCTTCTCGAACGGCACGGTGACCTTCGAGATGCCGCAGAACCCCAACGTGTCTGGCAGGACGGTGGCGATCTCATCGGCACCCCTTCTGCCCGATTCGGCCGCCCTGTCGAGCGGAGTGGACCTGGCTTCGCCCCAGCCGGGCGCCGACCTGTTGATCATCACCCATCCCTTCTTCCACCCCGCCGGCCAGGACCAGATCTGGCAGGATTATCTCGCGCGGCGGGAAGCCCAAATGGCGGTGCGGGTGGTGGATATCCAAGACGTCTACGACAACTTCTCTTATGGGATCTTCGATCCTACCGCCATCCGCACCTTCCTCCAAACCGTCGCCTCGAACTGGAACCCCGTTCCCAAGTACGTCCTGCTCATCGGTGACGCGACCTACGACTATGACAACTACAGGCAGGACCCGACCATCCAGAACTGGGTCCCCACCATGATGTTCGAGGACCTGGGCGACAGCACCTACATGGGGCGATACCCTTCCGACGCCTGGTACGCGGACGTGAACGGCGACGGGTACCCGGACATGGCCGTGGGACGGCTGCCCGCCAGGAGCTACCCCCAGCTCGCGGGCATGCTCACCAAGATCATGGCCTACCAAGACCAGGCCCTTCAGGGCTCCTGGTACAAGACCGGCCTCTTCGTGGCGGACACTTGGACGCAGAGTTGGGAGCAGGTCTTCGAGACCTTCAACAACCAGCTCCAGGCCACCTACATGCAGGCTCCGTGGCAGAGCCAGCACGTCTACTTCCACGACCCGCCCTACAACGGTACCGACGCCGACGCCTGCGCCTCGGACATTCGGACCGACTGGGTCGGCTCCGCCATCGTCCACTACGACGGTCACAGCGGCGTAAGTTTCTACGGAAAGAATTGTGACATTTTCGGCTCCATCCCACTGAACGTTGCCAATTGCCGCACCGGCTCGGCGAGCGATTCGGACGTCAGCCTTCTCGCGCCCATCACCCTGCCGCCCTCCTCGCCTTTCGCCCCGTTGCCGTTCGTCCTGAACGCCGGCTGCTACAGCTCGGCCTTCGACGAACCGGGCGACCCATGCCTCATGGAGGCCTTGCTGGACCGGCCCGACGGGGGCGACGTCGGCTCCACGGGTTTCTCGACCATCGCCTATCCGGACGAGGAGGAGACCTTCAACTCCTCCATTTTCAACCTAGCCTTTCTGACACCCAAGGTGCGGACGCTGGGCGACCTGGTCGACGCGGGCCGTTTCTCCCTGCCTTCCAGCGACGCCCGCAGCGTCATGGGCAACATCCTCCTGGGCGATCCCACCCTCCGCCTGAGACTGCCCGCGCCGGCGCCGCCGACCCAGCTCTCGGCCACGCCCGGCGACGCGTCGGTGGCGCTCGCCTGGTCGGCCCCGGCCACCACGGTCGCGAGCTACAACCTTTACAGGAGCCAGGACGGCGGCGCCACCTGGGCACTCGTCTCGGGGGCCAACCTCGGGGCCAGCAGCACCGCCTATACGGACACGGGCCTCACCAATGGCACCACCTATAGCTACTACATCACCACCCTGGACTCGGGGGGCTTCGAGGGGGCGCCGAGCAACATCGCGTCGGCCACGCCCGGAGCTCCATCCTGCACGCTGGCCTGCACCGCCTCCGTGCCCACAAGTGCCCCGATCGGCCAGCCGGTGGCCTTCTCGGCCACCGCAACGCCTTCCAACTGCTCCTCCTCGACGGTCACCTACGACTGGGGCTTCGGCGACGGCTCGCCCCATTCCTCCAGCCAGAATCCGACCCACGCCTACGCCTCGGCCGGGACCTACACCTGGACCATGACGGCCTCCGATTCGGGAGCCACGTGCAGCCAGTCCGGGACCATCCAGGTGGAGGCCTGCAGCCTCACTTGCTCCGCGACGGTTCCCTCCTCCGGCGCGGCGGGAGTGCCCGTCACCTTCGTGGCGGCCTCGGCCTCCGACTGCACGGCTAGCCCCACCTTCCATTGGGACTTCGGGGACGGAACGGGCGGTGCGCAGGGTTCGATCGTCACCCACGCCTATGCGCAGGGGGGAACCTACCCGTGGACGCTGACCGTGACCGCCGGAGGGCAGACCTGTTCCCAGAGCGGTACGGTGACGGTGTGTTCGCTCACCTGTTCGACAACCGTCCCGTCCCGAGGTCAGACCGGCGGAATCGTGAGCTTCTCCGCGACGGCATCGCTGGGGGCCGGATGCCAGGGCAGCCCCGCCTTCACCTGGATCTTCGGCGATGGGACCCAAGCCTCTGGAGCCTCCACCACGCACGCCTACGGCTCCCCCGGCACCTACACCTGGCTGCTGACCGCTTCGGCGGGTGGCCTGACCTGCTCCCAGGAGGGCTCCATCACCGTCGTGGACCCGCCCGTCATCACTTCGGTGGGCAAGGCTTTTCCGCCTTTCCGGCTGGTCCTCAAGGGTGCTAACCTCCAGGCGGGCGCTCAGGTGAGCATCAATGGAACCTCATGGGCGCAGGTCTCCTGGAAGGGGACGGGCAAACTCGTGCTCAAGGGGAGAGGCCTCAGGGCCATGTTCCCGGGCGGAACCTTCGTGCCCATTCGCGTGGTCAATTCGGACGGCGGAGAGGTGACCGTGTCCTACGACCGCCGCTCCAACAACTGGCGTCCCGCCGGTTGAACCCGTCCGAAGGGAGGAGGGAAATCGGGTGCGGAGTCATGGCCGGGCCCATCAAGTCCCTTCCGGGCGCTAGTGCGCGACCCGGAGGCGGTCCACGCCTGGCTTGCCGCCGCCAAGGGGGGGGATGAGGAGGCCTTCCGGAGCCTCCTGACTCTCTATTACCCCACCCTCTTTCGACTCGTCTTCCAGATGGTTCCGCGCGCCGAGGACGCGGAGGAGATCCTCCAGGACACCTTCTACCGCTTCTACCGCGCCCTCGCGAGGCTGAGGGCTGGCGAGGATCCCTTCCCCTTCCTCCGCACCATAGCGGTCAGGACGACCTACAGCTTTCTCAAGCGCCGCCGGCGACAGCCCCTCAGCCTGGAGGAGCTGCCGGAGGAATTGGCGCACCTGCCGGTGCAGGAGCTGCAGGTGGAGGTCGCCACCCTGTACCGATGGGCCGAGAGACTCCCGCCCCAGCAGCGGATGGTCTTTCTTCTGAGGGACGTGCTGGGCGTGGAAGACGCCGCCATCGCAGGCATGCTCGGCATTCGGGAACCCACCGTGCGACGCCACGCATCGCTGGCGCGGGAGGCTTTCAAGCGGGACTTCGGCTCGCCGCCGTAGCCTTCCCGATTGCCCTTCGCCGCGGGCCGGCCAGCCCTCGCTCTCTCCCTATCGCCCTCCTGCCAAGACTGCTCACCGTCATCTCACTTCTCCTTTCCCAGGTGGCGGCCACCAGAGACCGGTGCGTGCGGCCCCTCCACCCATCGCGCTCTGGAGAGCGCTCCTACGGTCGTCATCGGGAGGGGGCTTTTGCTCCTCACTCCTCACTCCTCACTTTTCACTTTTTACTTTTCACTTCTTACTTCCAACTTCTTACTTCTCACTTCCCCCTCCCCCAATTCCGCGATAGCGGCTCAACGCCTGCGTAGGAGCGGCGCCTCGCCGCGAACCGGGTGACCCTGCGACCAGGATGCGGTGCCCGCGTACGGTCCGTCGCGCCGGGGGCGGCGCTCCTACGAGTGCAATTCCATCGCGGAATTTGGGCACCGAGCCGCCGTTGCCCTCGGCTTCGCGCTCACGTATAATCGTCTTGTTACGGAGGAAACCCTTGGACCTGGCCAAAATCCGCAAGAAGGCGCGCCTCGACAAGGGCGGTCGGGCCTCGCAGGAACCCGAGGAGCGCCACGAAGCGCCGGCGCCCTCTCCTCCCTCCTCCCCTGAAACAGCCGCCCTCGATATTTCCCCCCCACCCTCCGGCCCCTCCACGGCCTCCTCGGGCGCCAGGGAAACCGTGGACACTTCCGATGCTCCGGCGTCCAACGCCGCCACACACGCTCCCTCCAAGAAAGAGCGGCTCCTGATCTTTACCATCGAGACCGAAAAATACGCCATTCCGATCCACGAGATTTCCCTCATCATCGAGCCGCCGCCCATTACCCCCATACCCAACTGCCCCGACTATCTCCTCGGGATCGTCTCCCTTCGGGGAAAGGTGGTGAGCATCATCGACGTGGCTTCGCGCTTGAGATTGCAGCGCCTCACCGCGCCGACGGCGCCGAAGATCGTCATCCTGGACCTGGGCTCCGACCAGTTCGGCCTCTACGTGGACGGGATCGACCAGCTCGTGGAGGTGGCGCTGCTTTCCCTGGAAACACCGCCCGAAGGGTTCACCCAGAAGGCCCAGGACTTTGTCGAAGGCGTGTTCCATCACAAGGACAGGGCGGTGGCCTATTTGAACCTGCCCGCCTTTCTGTCGTTCCGCCTCTGACCGCAAGGAGTGGCCGGATGCTCGTCCAGTGTCCCAACTGTCTCAAGCGGTACCGTCTCCAACAGACCCAGGCCAGGCTCCTGAGGGTCCGGTGCAGGGGGTGCGGCAGCGAGTTTCTGGTCTCCCCCACGACCGACCAGCGCCATGAGATCCTGGGCCGCGAGGAGCGGACGATGGCCGTGGTGGCCGACATCCAGCGCGACTTCCGAAACCTGGTCATCAACCTCCTGAACGATCAGGGATTCCACCTCTTCATCGTGGAGGAAGGAGATCGCGCCCTGGCGACGGTGATGGAACAGAAGCCCCGCCTCCTCCTGGTCAACCCCTACCTGCCGGGCCTCTTGGGAGTGGACCTCATCGCGCGGATCAGGGCCGAGGCCTCCGTCTCTCCGATCATCATCCTGATGGGAGCCATCCACAGCTCCCGCAGGTACCATCGCAGGCCGCAATCCCTATACGGGGCCGATGATTACCTGGACGAGGGCAGCAGCGAGGCGGTCATCCTTCGCAAGCTCGCGTTTCACCTGGAGATCGCCCTGGCGGGAAATCACCTGGGCGAGGGCGTCGACGCGGAGTCCCTGCGGTTGGCGCGTAGCGTCTTCGCGGACCTTCTGGTCTACGATCCGGACCGGATGGTGCAGGTTCGGGACGTTCCGGACTTCTTCCGCCTCTTCGCCGATGAAGCGGCCGAGGGCCGCCGCTACTTGGAGCACCGCCGGCCCGGAGCCGGCGAGTATCTCAGCCGAGTCGTGCAGCATTACCTCCGAAAGAGGGAGTAGGGGCAGGGCCGGGTGGAAACGGCCCTCGCCGAAGAAAACAGGAGAGCCGCCTGGCCTTCCTGAGTCCTCCGGCAGGAATCGAGAAGGAGGCCAACCATGGCCCAAGACTTGGCCAGCCAAGCTGCTTCGCCCGACGTGGAGACCCGGCGCAAGGCCGCCCTGGCCCTCCCCGACCTGCCCGCCGATCAGGCGCTGTCCATGCTGGATTCGCTCCTGGGCGACGCCAACTGGCGGGTCCGCAAGGCCTCCGTCGAGTCGCTCCTGGCGCTGCCGGGGGAACGGGTCCTGCCCATCCTCTTCGACGCCCTCTACGACCCCGAGAACGCCGGAAAGAGGAACTCGGCCATCGAGACCCTGATCAAGCTGGGCCAGCCGGTCCTTCCCCACGTTTACGACCACCTCGTGGAGGGAGACCTGGACGTCAAGCTCGCCCTCATCACCCTTCTGGGCGAAATCCCGAACAAGAGCTCCACCCCGCACCTCATCTACTACCTGAGCCACGAGAACAAGAACATCAGCTCAGCAGCCATCACGAGCCTGGGCCGGCTGAGGGATACGGGCAGCCTGCCCGTGCTCTTCGACATCTTCCGGCGCCAGGACGACTGGCTCTGCTTCCATCTCATCGACGCCCTCAGCAGCATCGGCGGCCCGGTGGCCACGGCCAAGCTCACGGAACTGTACGAGACGTCGAAGTACCGCAAGGCCGTGCTGAAGGCCTTCGGCGCCATGGGCGACCCGCAGGTCCTGCCCTTTCTCCTGGAGAGGGCTTCCGCTCCCGGGACGCCCCTGCGGGACATTCTGGACACGGTGGCCCGCATCTATCACGCCAACATACCGGCGGCGCTGCTCCCGCGGCACCAGCGGGAGGTGGCCCGGCTCATCCGTCAGCACTTTCCCATGGAGATCCTCAGCGAGATTGAGGAGGCCTGGGAGGAGATGAAGGTCTCGGAGCGCCGCGGCTTCATCGTGCTGGCCGGGTCGCTGGCCGACCTCTCCCTGCTGGACAGGGTCCTCTGCGAACTGGAGAACCCGTACCTCCAGCGGGACGCGTTCGAAGCCGCGTTGGGTTACGGCCCCATCGCCAGCCGGGCCGTGGTCGAGAGGCTCCACAGGGGGCCCCAGCTCGAGCAGAAGGTCCTCTTGATCCGCCTGCTCGGCGCCCTGGGCGGAGCCGAGGCTGTGGTGCCCCTGCTCAACCAGGCGAAGGAAGACGACCTCCAGATCCGGATGGAGGCCCTCACCGTTCTGGGGGAGGTGGAGGATCTCCGCTGCCTCGACGAACTCACCAACGTGCTCCGGGAAAGCGATCCCACCTTTCACGAGACGGCGCTCAGGGCCATCCAGACCTTCGCCAGCAAGTTCCCCGCCCATCGCGAGAAGATATCAGGGCTGGGTGAGGGGATGGCCGAGGACGAGGAGGAAGGCGTTCGCCGGTCCGGCTACGCCCTCATGGCGGAGGGCCCGTCCCAGGATCTCTCGCCCCTGCTGCCCGGCCTCAGGGACCTATCCGCCCAGGTCCGCCAGATCGTGGTCAGGATCGTCGCAGAGCGCATGGGAGCCGCGGCCTTCCAGACCCTCCTGCCGATGCTGGGGGACGCGAGCCCGAAGGTGCGGCGCTCGGTCGTCTCGGCTCTGGGGCGCGAGCTGCTCTCCCGCCAGCCCGAGACCCTGATGACGGCCCTGGCCGACCCGGACCTCTGGGTCCGGTCGGAGGCCGCCGCCTTTCTGGCCCAGAGCACCGATCCGGCCGTGGGGCAGGCGCTCCTGAAGCTCCTGGAGGAAGACGAACTGCCGGTCAGGCTGGGGGCGCTGCGGGGCCTGGCGGAAGTGGGCTGCGGGACCCTGTTCCCGACGATCCTCGGGCTTGCGCGCTCGCAGGATGCGCCCATCGAGATCCGCCAGGCGTCGTTGGCCGCCTTGGCCCGCTCCGGCCGTCCCGACGCCATCCGGGTGTTCACCGAGGCGCTGTCCGATCCGCACTGGGAGGTCCGATCCAGGACCATCGAGCTCATGGGTGCCTCCAACGACCGGCGGTACATTCCGGTACTCCTTCGCGAGCTCGAAAAGGACCCCGACCCCCTGGTGAAGCAGACGGTCGTGCAGGCGCTCCTCTCGCTCAAGGCGATCGAGGCGGTGCCGCGCATGCTCAACTACCTCACCGATGCGAACTTGAAGGACGCCGCCTTCTCCTTCTTCACCTCCCTGGGCAAGGAGCACATCCGGCTGATCGAGAACGAGGCCCAATCGGTGGATTTCCAGACCAAGCTGATCTTGATCGAAATCCTCAGGCACCTAGAGAGCCTCTGAGGCCCGCCATGCTCGATATCCTGAAGGGCCCCCAGACGTGGCTGATGGAAGACGAGCTCTACAGGCGCTTTTGCGCCCTCGTCCACGAAGCCACCGGGCTCTCCTTCGGCGAGAACTCGCGCTTCTTTTTCGAGAAGCGGGTGGAGATGCGGATGGCCGCCATCGGGGTGGCCACCGCGAGGGAGTACTACCAGTACCTGCTGTACGACTCCGAGAGGGTCGCGGAGTGGGATCAGCTCATCACCCACATCACCACCAACGAGACCTACTTCATGCGGGAGGAGCGCCAACTGCGGTGCTTTCAGAAGGAGGTCATGCCCCTGGTGTGGGAGCGGAGCGCCGGGAAGCGGGTGCGCATCTGGAGCTCGGGCTGCTCCACGGGCGAGGAGGCTTACTCCATCGCCATCCTCCTGAGGGAGGCGGGCCTCTACCCAGAGAACCGGGTGGAGATCCTCGCCACCGACATCAACACCCGCGTCCTGGCCAAGGCCAAGTCCGCCCTGTACACCGAGGCGGCCTTCCGGGCCGTGGACTCCTCCTTCCGACGGCAGTGGTTCGCGCCGGAAGGGGCGGGACTGTTCCGTCTTCGCGAGGAGATTCGCCGGAGGGTCTCCTTTTCCCGGTTCAATCTCTTCGAGATGGACAAGTACAACCTCCTCCTGCCCTTCGACGTGATCTTCTGCCGGAACGTGATCATCTACTTCGACCTGGAGGCCAAGGTCAAGGTCATGGAGCGCTTCCACGACAAGATGCGCCCGGGCGGCTTCCTGCTCCTGGGCCATTCCGAGAGCCTCATCTCGGTGACCGACCGGTTCAAGCTGATCCACCTTCCGACGGATCTCGTCTACACGAAGGAGGCCCCATGAGAAAGATCCGGGTCCTCGTGGTGGACGACTCCTCCTTCAACCGGAAGATCATTTCCGAGATCCTCGAGTCCTCCGAGAAGATCGAGGTGGTGGGCAAGGCCTTCGACGGTGAGGACGCCATCAGCAAGATCCTCAAGGTTCAGCCGGAAGCCATCACCCTCGACCTCGAGATGCCGAGGATGGACGGCTTCGCCGTGCTCCGGTGGGTGATGGCCAATTACCCGGTCCCCGTGATCGTGGTTTCGGCCAGGGAGTCGGACCGGTCCGTCTTCAAGGCCCTCGACCTGGGCGCCGTGGACTTCGTGGTCAAGCCCTCGCGCCACGCTTCTCCCCAGTTGAAGGAGATCGAACGGGAACTCCTGGCCAAGATTCTCTCCATCCCCTCTCTTCAGTTCGACGTGGTCCGGCAACGGCTGGCCAAGACGGCGCCACCGCCGGCCCCCGTGGCCCTGCCCGTGGCGCAGGGGGGCCGGACGGCCGAGGTGGTGGCCATCGCCGCCTCCACGGGCGGCCCGCCGGCCATCCAGCAGATCCTCCAGGGTCTGCACCCCGCGCTGGCTTCGCCGATCCTGGTGTGCCAGCACATGCCCCCCATCTTCACCCGGCTCTTTGCCGAGCGCCTGGGCGCGCTCACGGGCAGGGCCGTGAAGGAGGCCGAGGACGGGGAGGCCTTGCGGCCCGCGCACGTCTACATCGCCCCTGGCGGCAAGCAGCTCCGTCTGAGGTTGAAGGAGGGCGTCAAGCGCCTGTCGGTGGATGAGCGGAAGCCGGAGGACCGGTTCGCTCCCTGCGCCAACCATTTGCTGACCAGCGTGGCCGCGGTTTGCGGCAGGCACTGCCTGGTCGCCGTCCTGACCGGCATGGGCGACGACGGCAAGGAGGGCAGCGTGGCCATCCACGAGGCGGGCGGGACGGTGGTCGCCGAATCGGAGGCCTCGGCGGTGATCTTCGGCATGCCGAGGGAGGTCATCAAGGCGGGAGCTGCGGACCACGTCACCGACATTCCCGGGGTGGTGGCCCTGGTCAACCGTTACGCGGTGATGCGTTCAGGCTTTGGCCCTTAGGAAACCCAAATTCCGCGATGGAATTGCACTCGTAGGAGCGCCGCCCCCGGCGCGACGGGTCGTTCACGCGACTCACCCCACGGCCACGCGTTCACCCGGATCGCGGCGAGGCGCCGCTCCTACGCAGGCGTTGAGCCGCTATCGCGGAATTGGGGGGAAACGCTTACGTTGCATTCCCCATGCGGGTATGGTAAGTAGCTTGTGGGAGAAGACATGGCCGAAGACCACAACGACCTGTTCAAGAAGAGCCAGGAATTCCTGCAGATGCTCTCCAAGCAGAAGGATTTCATTCACGACCTCCTGCGGGAAAACGAGCGCCTTCGCTACCAGGTCGCCTCCCTCCAGACCAGCTCCGGCGACCAGACCCAACTGGCCATGGAGCTGGAGCACCTCCGCCGCCGGCTGGAGCAGACCGAACGCGAAAAGAAGGAGCTGCGCGAGGCCTACCAGCGGGTGGAGGACGAAAACAAGGACTTCGCCCAGCGCTACGTGGAGATCGAGGACCAGAACAACAACCTGGCCAACCTCTACGTGGCCTCCTACCAGCTCCACTCGACCCTGGACTTCCAGGAGGTGGTCCACATCGTAATGGAGATCATCATCAACCTCATCGGGGCCGAGGTATTCTCCGTCATGCTCCTGGATGAAAAAACGAACGAGCTCGGCGTCATCGCCCACGAAGGCTACGACGATGGGATCACCTTTCCGGCCATCCGCATCGCCGAAGGGGTCATCGGCGAGGTGTCCAAGACGGGAGAGCCGTATTACATCAACCAAGCCTCCGAGGACTACCGAGTGGACTTCCTCCACCCCATCGCCTGCATTCCCCTGAAAATAAAAGAGAACGTCATAGGCGTCATCAACATCCACAAACTGCTCGTGCAAAAGGACGCCTTCACCGCCGTGGACTACGAACTGTTCTCGCTCCTGGCGGCCCATGCCGCGACTGCGATCTTCTCCAGCAAGCTCTATTCGCAGTCCGAGCGTAAGCTCACCACGATCCAGGGTTTCCTGGACCTCCTGACCACGCCGGCCTCGAAGGGCTGAGAGAGGGGGACGTTCAATGGATGGGCTGCGCTTTCTGGTGGTTGAAGATTCCCCCACGATGCGGCAGTTGATCTCCTTCTCCCTGAAGCGCTTCAAAGGCTGCAGGATCGTCGAGGCGGTGGACGGCGTGGACGCCCTCAAGAAGCTCCAAACCGAGGAGGTGGACATGGTCCTCACGGACATCAACATGCCCGTGATGGACGGCCTCAAGCTCGTCTCCCTGGTCCGCCAGAACGTCAAGACCAAGGACCTCCCCATCGTGATCATCACCACCGAGGGGGCCCAGGAGGACCGCGACCGCGGCCTGGCCCTGGGCGCCAACGCCTACATCAGCAAGCCCATCCAGTCTTCCCATCTCCTGAAGGTGATCGGGGAGATCCTGGAAAAGAACGGCTGATCCTCCCTTCGAGGGATGAGCACTCCCCGCTCCCGCTCCCAGCGCCACCCATCCCCTTCGCGCCCCCTGACCCGCCCCGCGTCCTCCGCCTCCCGGTTGCGGCTCGACATGGCGTTCGTCGGCACGGAGCTGGCCGGATGGCAGGCGCAGGCCCGCGGAACGACGGTCCAGGGCCTGGTGGACGACGCGCTGAAGGCCATCGGCCACCGCGGCGCGAGGGTGGTCGGCTGCTCCAGGACCGATGCCGGGGTGCACGCCCGCCTCTTCACGGCCCACGTGGACGCATCCATGGAACGGCCTCTCGAAGCCGTGCTCAAGGGGCTCAACGCCAACCTCCCGCCCCAGGTGAGGGTCTACCGCGTCCATCGCGTCCCCGGCGATTTCCACGCGCGCTATTCCTGCTCCGGCAAGAGCTACCGGTACCACCTGTTCACGGCGGGGGTGGTCCCGCCCCACTTGGCGCCCTACGTCTGGGTGTGGCAAGGTCCGCTGGATGGTGCGGCGATGGAGTGGGCGGCCCAGGCCTTCGTGGGCGAGCACGATTTCGCCGCCCTCACCACGCGGGAGGGGCGGGAGCGCAACACCCAACGCGGCGTGACCCAGTGCGCATGGGAGCGGCGCGGCTCGCTGCTGGTCCTCCACGTGGCGGGACCCTCCTTCCTCCACCGCATGGTCCGCTGCATGGGTGGGGCCATGGTGGCCGCGGGCACGGGACGGCTGGCCATGGAGGAGATCCAGCGGGCCTTGGCTGGCGATCTCTCGGGCCCCCAGATCCCGGCGCTGCCCGCGCAGGGGCTGGCCCTCTGGGAGGTTCGCTACGAAGGGGCGCCGGCGGCCACCGAAACCGCTGGCGAATGGCCGGCAGTGCCCCTTTTCCCTTTGGAGGAGTCATAGGGCGGATGGCACGGTCGGCGGGGAGACGAAGTCGCCGTCTGGCGACGGCTCCCACATCAGGAAGAGTGGGCACCGGCACCCTTAGACCTCGTGGAGGGTGTGGCCCATCTTTTCCTTCTTGGTCTTCAGGTATCGGCGGTTGTTCTCGTTGGGCTCCACTTCCAGGGGGATCTGGTCCACAATTTCGATGCCGAAGCCGGAGAGGGCGGCGAGCTTCTTGGGGTTGTTGGTGAGGAGCTTGACCTTGCCGAGGCCGAGATCGTGCAGGATCTGGGCCCCGATGCCGTAGTCCCGCTGGTCGGCCGAGAATCCGAGGGCCTCGTTGGCCTCCACCGTATCCATGCCCGAGTCCTGGAGCTCGTAAGCCTTGAGCTTGTTGAGGAGGCCGATGCCCCGGCCCTCCTGCCGCAGGTACACAACCACCCCACCCCCCTCTTGGGCGATGGCGGCCATGGCGGCCTCGAGCTGAGGCCCGCAGTCGCAGCGCTGGGAGAAGAGAGCATCCCCCGTCAGGCACTCGGAGTGCATGCGAACCAGAACCCCGTCGGCGCGGCGGATGTCTCCCATGACCAGGGCCAGGTGGGTCCGCTCGGTCAGGATGCTCTCGTAGGCCATGACGCGGAACTCGCCGAACTTCGTGGGCAGTTTGGGCTGGGCGACCCGCTTCACCAGCGATTCCCGGCTGAGGCGGTATTTGATGAGATCGGCGATGGTCACGATGTTGACGCCGAATTTTTCGGAGAACTTCAGCAGGTCGGGCATTCGGGCCATGGTGCCGTCGTCCTTCATGACCTCGCAGATGACCCCCGCCGGGTAGAGCCCCGCCATCCGGGACAGATCCACCGATGCCTCCGTCTGGCCGGGCCGCCGCAGCACCCCGCCCTCCTTCGCCCTCAGAGGGAAGACGTGGCCGGGCCGCGCCAGATCGTGGGGGCGCGTCGCCGGGTCCAGGGCCGTCAGGATCGTGGCCGATCGGTCGTGGGCCGAGATCCCCGTGGTGGTCTTGCCCTTGGCCTCGATGGAGACGCAGAAGGCCGTCTGGAAGCTGCTGGTGTTCTCCTGGACCATCATGGGGATCTGGAGCTCGTCCAGCCGCGTCCCCGTCATGGAGAGGCAGATGAGCCCCCGTCCGTGGGTGGCCATGAAGGTAATGATCTCCGGCGTCACCTTCTCGGCGGGGACGTACAGATCCCCCTCGTTTTCCCGGTCCTCGTCGTCGCAGATGATGAGCATCTTGCCCTGCTGAATCTCCTCCAGGGCCTGGGGGATGGAAATAAGCGGCATGTCGTTCTCCAGTCTGGTTCCCGCGGCGGCCTCGGCCCCCACAGGGCCTCCCCCGCGCTAGAACCCCTGTTTGATGAGTTCGTCCACGGAAAGGCCGCGCTCCCCGCGCAGCCCCCTCAAATAGGCCACAATATAGCGTCCCACCACGTCCGTTTCCACGTTGACCCGGCGCCCGGGAGTGGCGCTTCCCAGGGTGGTGACCTTTAGGCTGGCGGGGATGACCGCCACCTCAACCTCCCGCCCCCTGAGCGCCGCCACCGTAAGGCTCACACCCACCAATGCGATGGAGCCCTTGGAGACCACGAAGGGCACGAGGTCCTCGGGGAGCTCCACGCGGAGCGTGGCCCCTTCGCCTACCCTCTCCAGCGCCAGGACCGTCCCGACCCCCTCCACGTGTCCCTGGACCAGGTGCCCCCCCAACCGGTCCGTCGGCCGGAGGGCCGCCTCAAGGTTCACGGCGGTGCCCGGGCGAAGGTCGCCCAGCGTGGTCTTCTGCAGGGTCTCCCGGCTCAGGAAGGCCGCGAACCCCTCCTTCGTCAGCCGCTCCACGGTGACGCAGGCGCCGTCCACCGAGATGCTGTCCCCCGGCCTGGCCTCCTGGATGATCTTCCCGCAGGAGACGGACAGCTCCGCTTCAGCGCCCTTCTGGACCAGCCGCTGCGCCGTTCCCACCTCCGCGATCAGGCCGGTAAACATCGCCCCTCCAGATCGGCCGTCAGGATCCAGTCCCTGCCAGCCTTTTCACAGGCGGCCCCATCCAGTCGCAATTCCCCGACCCCGGAAGGGTCACCGTCCAGCGGCCCGGGGTGCCGGGGGCCGCCCAACAGCGACGGCGCCAGGTGGACGGAGAGCCGGTCCACGTAGCCCTCCCGCAGGAAGGCCGCGGCCAGCCTTCCGACGGCCTCCACGTACAGGTAGACCACGTGGCGCTCCCTCAGAAATCCGAGCACCGAGGCCAGCGAGAAGCCTCCGCCCGCCGCCGGTTCCATGGGTATAACCTCCACCCCATCCCGTTCGCCGCCCTCCGGCAGCGGCGCCGAAGGAGGCCGAAGGATCCAGAGGGGACCGCTCTCGGGACTGGTGGCAAAGACCCGCTCGCGGCCGCCGAGCCGGGCAGGGCTGTCGAGCAGCACCCGGATCAGGTTCTTCTTCCGGTCGGCGAGCCTCACGGTCAGTCTCGGGTCGTCGCACGCCACCGTGCCGGAGGAGACCAGGATGGCGTCGGCGAGGAATCGGTCCTCGTGGACCCTGCGGCGGGCCTCCTCGCCCGTGATGGTGCCGCCGCCCGGCGGGACTACCGTCCCATCCAGGCTCTGGGCCCACTTCAGGTGGACGAAGGGCCTCGCCTTCCGATGAAAGACGTGGTAGGCGGGATCCACCGCTCTTCCCTCGCGCTCGAGGAATCCCAGGACCACTCCGATTCCGGCCTCCCGAAGCCTCCGGGCCCCGCTCCCGGAAACCTTGGGGTTGGGGTCTTCCACGCCCGCCACCACGCTCCTCACGCCGGCCCGGAGGATCGCCTCCGTGCACGGAGGCGTCCGTCCGTAGATGCAGCACGGCTCCAGCGTCACGTACAGGTCCGCCCCCCTCGCCCGTTCGCCGGCTTCCCGCAGGGCGACCACCTCGGCGTGGGGATTGCCCGGTCCCTCGTGGTACCCTCTGCCCACCACCACGCCGTCGCGGACCACCACCGCCCCCACGCAGGGGTTGGGGTGCGTCCTGCCCTTGGCCTGCACCGCGAGACGCATGGCCTCTTCCATGAAGCGGGCTTCAGGCTCCATGCCCCCCCCGACCGTCAGGCCAGAAGGCCTGCCACGTATTCCTGGGCGTCGAAGGGCACCAGGTCATCCACCTTCTCCCCGACGCCCACATAACGGATGGGGAGCCCCAGTTCGGCGGCGATCGAGAGGGCGATCCCCCCCTTGGCGGTGCCGTCGAGCTTGGTGAGGACGAGGTCGCTCACGGGCACCCTGGCCGTAAACTGGCGGGCCTGGCTCAGCCCGTTCTGGCCCGTGGTGGCATCCAGGACCAGGCTGACTTGGTGGGGGCAGCCCGGAAGGGCGCGGCCCACCACCCGATGGACCTTGGCCAGCTCCTCCATGAGGTTGTGCTTCACGTGGAGGCGCCCGGCCGTGTCGATCAGAACGAAGTCCAACCCTTTGGCCACGGCCCTCTGCACGGCGTCGAAGGCCACGGCCGCGGGATCGGCCCCCTCCTTCTGCCGCACCAGCTCGCTGCCGGAGCGCTTCGACCAGATCTCCAGCTGCTCGACCGCGGCGGCGCGGAAGGTATCCGCCGCCGCCAGAACCCCCCGCTGGCCCGCGGAGACGCGCTGGGCAGCCAGCTTTCCGATCGTCGTCGTCTTGCCCACGCCGTTCACGCCGACGAAGAGCTGCACCCATGGCTTGGGTGGGGGGCCCTCCTTGGGTGGAGGCGGCGGGTAGAGGCCCAACATGCGCTGGCGCAACGCCTCCTTCAAGCCGGAACCGCCGGACCGGGACTCCTTGGGCAGGCGGTCCAGAAGCCGATGGATCGTCTCGATCCCGACATCGGCGGTCAGGAGAACCTCTTCCAGCTCTTCCAGCGTGGCCTCGCCCTGTTCGGAGGGGCGGCTGAAAAGGCCGGCGAGCCTGTCGGTGAGGGCCTCGCGGGTCTTTTTGAGCCCCAGGCGGATCTTTCCGATCATCCGGTGAACCCCATCTGGGCCAGTAGGCTCTTGGCCTTCTGCCCCCAGAAACCTTCCGGGGCTATACCCAGGACCTTGAGCAGCGCGTCCTTGGCCTGCGGATAGAGCTTCTCCTGGAAGAGAGCCTCGCCGTAGTTGCAGTAGATCTCAGCCCCATCCGTCTGCTGGGCGCTGTAGTCCATCGAGATGAGATCCAGCGCCTTCTTGAAGCTGATGGCCGCGTCGGACCAGCGGCCTTTCATACCCTGCAGGATTCCCAACTTGTTGTAAGCTCTGTAGAAGTTTGGGTTCTCGTCGATCACCTTGTTGAAGACCGCTTCGGCATCCAGGTATTTCTTCTCGCGAAGGTAGATGACTCCCATGTTGTAGTAGGACTCGAACCGGCTAAAGGTGCCCGGCGCGTTCACCACCTGCCGGAAGAGATCGAGCGCCTTCTCGTCCTGCTCCAGCTCCATGTAGCAGACCCCCTCCGCGTTCAGGATGGCGAGCCGGTTGTCCTGGGTGCCAGGCCCCTGCTTGAGGGCTTGGTCGAACATTCCGATGGCCTCTTTGAAATGCTTCTCCGACAGGTAGAAGAGTCCTTTGGCGTAAGTGTACTTGGCCTGCGGCTGAAGCTTTATGGCGAGATCGATGTAGTGGTGGGCCGCCTCCATGTTCCGCTGCCCGGCGAACTCGAGGGCCAGGTTGTAAGCCACCTCCGGGTTCTTGATCGTCTTGTCCCCGGGCAGTTCGCCCGGGTTCAGCTTCCTCCTCCCGCTCACATTGGGCGCCCCCGCGATGGTGTCCTTCTTGTGAGAAGCGCAACCCGTCAGCATCAGCAGGAGACTGGCCAGCAACAGGCAGGACACCAGCAATCTTCTCATCGTCAGCACCCCATCGGCATGACCGGGACCCGTGGAAGAGGCGACAGGCAGGACCCTCGGCTTCCGCACGCCCCAAGGCCCCTTCAATGGGTTATCATACCATGATGAGGGATGATGGATGGCAGATGATAGATGAGATGGATGAGGGGCAAGGTCCGCCAGCCGTATCAATCCCCTAGTCCTTCGTGTCTTGGTGCCTTCGTGGTGAATCTTTTTTTTCTTTTCGCTTTCCGCCCCCTGGCTCTGCCCCCTGGCTCTGTCAACACTTTTTAGAAATGTCCCCTTTCTTTGCTCCCTAGAAATGTCCCCTTTCTCGTCTAGTAGTAGGGGCTGTGGGAGGTGTGGGAAACCTGAGGGGCGAAGCCCCGAAGGTTTTCCAAGCC
>JAJYLT010000039.1 GCA_021787565.1 Acidobacteriota bacterium | reverse complement strand
CCAACGAAGCGGGCCATCGAAAGTGCGGATAGAAGCGTGGAGGATGCTGGTCTCCCCCAACACGTCGCAAGCGAAGCCAGGGGAAAACGGAGCGCCCCCTTGACACGGTCGGTCTCCTCATAGAAGGACACGGAGGACGGCAGGTCAAAAGGGTTGGGGATTCGGGAGGAGAGCTGGGATGGCGGGAGTGAAGTTGGATAGTGAGGCCGACAGGATCGGGGAAGCGCTCATCGGCGCCGCCATCGAGGTGCACCGGCATCTGGGTCCGGGCCTGCTCGAGTCCGCCTATGAAGAATGTCTGTGCCATGAGCTCTCCGCCCGCAAGATCCCCTTCCAGCGGCAGGTTTCACTCCCCGTCTCATACAAGAAGTGCAAGCTGGACTGCGGTTACCGATTGGACCTCCTCGTGGGCGGCGAGGTAGTAGTGGAACTGAAAGCGGTGGAAAGACTAGAATCCATTCATGTGGCGCAGATGATCACCTATTTGAAGTTATCCGGGCACCGGGTCGGGTACCTGATCAATTTCAATGTAAAGGTACTGAAGGGCGGCATTCGGAGGATCGTCCACGGATACTAGGGAAAGGCTGCCTGTCTTTCTCCGTGCTCTGTGTTCTCCGTGGTGATAAGGGAGGCCCATGGCGAAGATCCTGTTGGTGGTGAATCCCGTGGCCGGCCGGGGGAAGACCCTGCGCGCGCTGCCGAAGATCGAGGCGCGCCTGCGGGAGCTCGGCATCGAGTACGACCTCACGCGGACCGAATATCCGGACCACGCCGCGGAGATATCGCGGCGGGCCGCCGAGGAGGGCTTCGACATCGTGGCCTGCGTGGGGGGCGACGGCACGGTCAGCGAGACGGGCCGCGGGCTCATCGGCACCCAGACCGCGCTGGCCCTGCTCCCCGAGGGGACGGGCAACGACTTCGCCCGCGCGCTGGGGGTCTACCGCAAGCTCGACCTGGCCATCCGCGCGCTCAAGGAGGGCACCATCCAGCCCATCGACGTGGGCCGCTTCGGGCCCCACACCTTCCTGAACACCGTGGGCGTGGGCTTCGACGGGCAGGTGACCCACGACAACCTGAAGGTCAAGAAGCTCACGGGCATCCTCTCCTACCTCGTGGTGGTCATGAAGATCCTGCCCACCTACAAGAACCCCTCCTTCCACCTCAAGGCGCGCGACTGGGAGTTCAAGAGCAAGGGGGTCCTGGTGGAGTTCGGCAACGGCCAGTGCGCCGGCGGCGGCTTCTTCCTCACCCCCCACGCCGACCTCCAGGACGGCCTCCTGGACGTGACCCTGCTGGGCGACTACGGCCCCATGCAGCGCTTCGTGGCCCTGCCCATGGTGCTCCTCAGGCGGATGAAGATGCTCAAGGGGGTCCAGTCCTTCAAGACCGACATCCTCCAGATCGCCGTGGACCGGCCCACCTACATCCACGTGGACGGCAACCTCCGCCAGATGACCGAGCCCGCCATCGTCGAGATCCTCCCCAAGGCCCTCAGGGTCGTCTTCCCGCCGAAGGGGTAGGGAGCGGGAAACAGGGAGGGAAAAAAGCGCAGCGCGGTTGTGGGAGCCGTCGCCCGACGGCGATTCACCCCCGCAGCGGCAAACCGAGAGGGAGTCCTTGTCTTTGCTCGCAGGCAGAGGCGGTGCATGGACGAGTAGCGGCCGCCCGCCGGGCGGCCGGGGACCTTCCGGCAACCCCCATCGCTATTGTGGGAGGCGCCTCCCGGCGGCGACTGGGCTAGGAACGGGAGCATCCCCACGAACAAGAACCGCGGTCCCTGGATAGGCGCGCGCAGTGGAACCGGTCAAGGAGCGGCGTGTTTGCACTGGATGCCGCCTCTATCGGCGGTCAGGGCAAAGGGTCATTCGGGCTCAAGAAGTGCAGCCGCCTTGGCCAGCAGATCGTTCACCGTATCCGCGGGCAAGGATGCGATGAGAGAGGCCCTGCGCGCCTTCCAATCCAGGCTTTTCATCTGATCAGCGAGCACGACCCCTGCTACGGGAAGACCCGCCGGCAACTGCACCTCAAATGGATAGCCCTTCGCCTGGTTCGTGACCGGGCAGGCGAGCAACAACCCAACGCGCGCGTTGTAAGCCCGGGGAGAGAGAACGACCGCTGGCCTGCGCCCCGCTTGCTCATGGCCTGCTTGAGGCGCAAAGTCCAGCCAAACGAGATCGCCCCGGCGGGGAACGAAGGCTGCCGCGCCTACCATGACTCGCGGCCCTCGGGCTTACCCCACTCGATCTCTCCGTGCAGGTTGGACCGCCGCACGGAAGGAAGAAGGTCTGAGAGGTGGTAGGCCCGCCCTCGCCTGGGGGTGATGACCAGGCTTCCACCGCTCACCTTCAGATCGATTTCCGCCTCCGGACGGAGCCCCATCTCCGAGGCGAAGGGCTTCGGAATTCTGACCGCCAGGCTGTTACCCCATTTCTGGACTTTCGCTTCCATGCTTCACCTCTCCGTATCCACAATGAGTATACGGCCGAGACATTCTAACATCAACCCCAACGCTCGCGCTCAACGGAGGCAAAGCCGTGCTGGCCTGCACGGCGCCCCGCATCCCGGGGTCTCCAGGGTCCCCGTACCAGCGGCTTGTGGGAGCCGTCGCCCGACGGCGACCTGGCCAGGAACGGGTTGTCCCCCACGGTCACTCCTGGCTCAGAATCGCATCGGCCTCTCTGAGAACTTCATCGAGATCGTACCCCTTGCCGGTCGCGATCTCCTTCTCGCCCTTGGCCAGAAGCCGTAGGATTTCCAGTTCGTTCTGAGGCGGGGTCCCTGGCAGCGTCCACCCATGAGATCCTTCGTCTGCGGCCCTTTGCAAAGGCGACCTCGGATGACGCCACAGCACCGGGGCCCGGCGGCGGTCTCTCCCGAGGTCGCGATCGGGCGATCGCTCCCACAACCACCGGCCTCTCCCCTGTGGGAGCCGTCGCCTGACGGCGCGCCCATCCTCCCGGAAGGCCAAAGGGTCTCCTTTGCGGGGGCCGGGCCGCGGCAAGCTGCAGTGGACCCCGCGCTGGGACGCGAAGCGAGCAATCGCGATATAATGACCTTATGAGAATCCCTCAGTCCGTGCTCGACTTGATGTGGGAATTCGACCCCGCCGGTCTGGCGGCCCTGACCGAACTCCCCGACGCCCTGATCGAGCGCGTCATGGCCAGGGGGCGGTGGGAGGACATGCGCTGGCTCCTCGCCGCGGCGGACCGGGAGAGGCTCAGGAGCTACCTGGAACGGCGGGGCGCGCGCGTCCTCCCGCCGAGGGAGCTTCGCTTCTGGCTGTTCATCGCCCGGGTTCCCGAGCCGCAGGCCACGGCGTGGGTCAGCTCCGCGCGGGAGCGGGAGGCGGCATGGAAGGGGTGAGCCTCCACTGGGAGGCCGCGGCTCCAGGGGTGCGCGATGCCTACGTGGCGCTCTCCGGGCCCTTATCGGACTCGGACTTCTACCTGGCCGGGGGGACGGCGCTGGCCCTCTGGGAGGGGCACCGCATCTCCGCTGACCTCGACCTGTTCGCCCCCGCGATCGGGGATCCCGACGAACTGTCCCGCCGCCTCACCGCCTCGGGGCTGGACATCTCGGTGACCTACACAGCCCCGGAGACCCTCTACGTGCAGATGGGCTGGGTTCAGATCAGCTTCGTCGGCAGCCCTGCGCCCCTCCTCGGCCCATCGTGCGCCCCGGCCCCCGGCCTGCTGCCCCTCGCCTCGCGCGATGACATCGCCGCCATGAAGCTCGCCGCCGCGGCCGCGCGGGGAAGCCGAAAGGACTTCATCGACCTGTGGGTGCTCATCACCCGCCACAAGCCCCTGCGCATCTACCTCGATGGCTTTCGGGGCAAGTACAGGGCCCACGACGTCGGCCACGTCGTGCGAAGCCTGGTCTTTTTCGACGACGCCGACGCCGAGCCCCCGCTGCGCCTTCTCGCGCCCATCGACTGGGAGAAGGTCAAGGACGACTTTCGCCGCTGGGTCGGGGCGCTCTTCCCGTAGCGGACAGCCACCCTCGGCCCCTGTTGCGGGAGCCGTCGCCCGGCGGCGAACTGCCCCGGTAGGCGTTCGCGATCGGCCATCGCTGCTCCCCGGCCGCTGAATCCGCGAAGAAGGTTCGCACGGTGCCGTTTTCTTGCGCCCGGTCCGACTCCCGGCCTATATTGCCTCACGGAGGGTTAGCATGGGTATCCGAGAACGACTGGCGGAGCGCCGGGAAGAGATCGTGGCCGTCGCGGCGCGCCACGGCGCGTCCAACGTTCGGGTGTTTGGCTCGGTAGCCAGGGAAGAGGCGCGGCCCGAAAGCGACGTGGACCTTCTCGTGGACTTCGCGCCCCGCGCCAGCCTCCTGGACCAAGTTGCCTTACTCCAGGAGTTGGAGGATCTGCTGGTGGCGAGGGTGGACGTGGTCAGCGCAAAGGCCCTGCACTGGTATATTCGAGACAGGGTCCTGGCGGAGGCCGTACCCCTATGAGGGATGATCGCCTCTATCTCATCCACATGAGCGAGTCCATCGAGACCATCGTGGCATACACTTCACAGGGCCGCGAGGCGTTCATGGCCGCGAAACTCATCCAGGACGCCGTCATCCGAAACTTCGAAGTCTTGGGCGAAGCAGCCAAGCACGTCTCGGACGGTTTCAAGGCGGGGCACCCGGAGTTGCCGTGGAAACAGGTCGCCGGTTTCAGGGACGTGCTCATTCACGACTATATGGGCGTGGACCTCGAACGAATCTGGGCCGCCATTGAAAAGGACCTGCCCCTTCTCAGGGCGAGCCTTTCTTCCATCCTTTCAAAGCAGTAATCGCTGGCCAGAGCGCGGAAGGCGTTTGGGACGAGGCGGTCCCTCCCACAGGCTTTGGCCCGCCCCCCTGTGGGAGCCGTCGCCTGACGGCGACTTATCCTCGCAGAAGGAAAATAGGCCGCCGTGGCGGGCCGGCCCCCGACAACCTGAGGCGGCCCCCGATCGCGTCATTCCGTGGGCTTCTTCGAAGGACCTCTTGCACGGAATCCCGAGGTTGCAGGACCGTGTGGTTCTTGACCCGCCGGGATCCTGAGCCAGGAACCCCCCGGCCCAGGGGCCGCTTCGAAGGGCAGCCCGGGGCAGGCTCAGGAGTATGCCTCAGGATGACACGAAGGGCGGTCAGGTTTCGCGCTTCGGGCCTCTCGGGCAGTTGCGCGCCGCGCCCTGTAGGTTCGGGGTGGCCCATGCCAGACTCGCGACGGACTGTGCAAGACTCCGGACCGGCTTTGCGAGACTGCGAACCGGCTTTGCAGGACTCCGAACCGGCGTTGCGGGACTCCGGAGCGACTGCGCAGGACTCCGGGCGGATTGTGCGGAACTCGGGACCTGCTTCCCTGCTCACCTCATCACCTACTTACCTCATCACCTCATCACCTCATCACCTCACACGCTGAGGGCCGGCCTCGCGGCCGGCCCCGGTGGTTCTGAAACGATGCGCCGATCGGTGACCGCTCAGCCCTTCTTGGCCACCTTCACGGGCTGGGTCCACCACTCGGTGCCGTCCGTGTCCGTCGCCTTCACCTTCAAGAAGACCTTCCTCTTCGCGACCGTTTTCGGGAAGGGGAAGGTCACCGTGTAGACGTGGCTGTCGCCCATGGGCGAGGTCAGCGTGCCGTTGACCGGCGCGTACGGGCCGCCCACCAGCTTGGAGGCATACACCTGGTAGAGCGCCAGCCCGCTCTCCGCGTTGCTCCGCCACGTCGCCGTCACCGTCCCCCTCGCCAGCTTCGCGTCGAAACCCGCGAAGACGCCGGCGGGGGTGGGGCCGATGGCCGCGGAGGCCGTACCGCCGAACTGCGCTTCGCGCACGCCGCCCTCGTATACGGGGAACATGCGCAGAAAGGCCTTCGTGCTAGCGACAGCGGCCTTGGGGATCGTGACCGTGGCGGTGCCCGGATCGCTCGTGGTGGTCGAGACGGTCGCGCCGATGCTGCCGTAGTTGGCGAGGTCCGCCACCGGGGCCGAGGAGCCCGTGGCGTACCGGATATTCAGCGATGTGATTTCGTTCCCCGGAGGAGCCGTGTCGTAGAAGCCTTTCAAGTTGGCGATGGGCGTCCAGGTGACGGTCAGGTAGTAGTTCGTCGCGTCGGAGGTCGTGTTGGTAATCGTGAGGGCCGGGATGGCGATCGGCGTTTCGACATTAGCACTCACGTTGCCGGTGGTGACGGTGCCGAAGTCGAAGGATGAGTTGGATGAGTCCCAAACCACGGACATGAGAATATACTCACCGTTACCCGAACTATCTTTGCTGTCGTAGACGAAGGCCATCCGCGTGCCGGCCGCCGGAGGTGTGCCGGGGCAGCCGTTGACGCCGGTGTCTTGCCAATTTGAGAAGACGTAGTAGGAGTTGCCCCCAAGGGATATACAATAGCCCGTGGGTACCAACGTTCCGGAGTTGTTCGCCGTGGTGCCCACCTGCCAGAAATAGGGCTTGATATCGGTGCCCAAGGTACCCAAGAGGTTGTTCTGCTGTCCGGGGGAAGAGCACTTAATCGCAACGCTGGAACCGCAACCGGCCCAGACGGACGGTAGTGTGAGGCCCACGAGGGCGAGCACAAGAGCACAAGTCAATATCTTTACGAGACGCATTGCCGCCTCCCTCAATAGTGGGCCGGGGTCCACGTGCCCGTGGCCGAGACGTTCACGATTAATCCTTCTCCAGGCGTCAACGTGAAATTGATGCCCCGCGAGCCGTCCCAACTCTGTATCAGGCCAGTCGAATTGTCCCAGCGGCTCACGAGAGTGCTATTTGGAATCTGACTGAAAAGGGTTGAGGCGTTGGTCGCCGTTGTGTGGTACGGAATCGATATGTAGTTATTCCAGTTGCCGGTCAAGGTGAGGGCTAGGCTCGGGTTGTGGGAACCCACGACGATCCAGTTGGTCGTCGCAGAGACGTTGATGATATAGGCCTCACCTGGCGTCACAGCGAAGTTGATGCCGCGCGAGCCATCCCAGCTTTGAATGAGCCCAGTCGGATTATCCCATCGGCTCACGAGGGTACAGCCTGTGATGTCCGAGAAGATCGATGCGGCGTTCGTGTAGCTGTTGTAGTACGGAAGCGAGACGTAATTGTTCCAGCCCGCCGTAAGCGGGATGCTGATCTTGAAGCCCATATTGCTCCCAATTGCTGCGGTGCTGATGAGGAGCATCAGGACCGCGGCCAAGACCAGGGCCAGTTTGGTTTTCATTGCCGACCTCCTCCTAACCAAGAAAGGGCTCAAGAAGTAAAGATGTGAAGAGAATACCTTGTGCTCAGCGGCTGACCCATTCGCACCGCAACTCACGCGCCTTAGTTTCTCACGCCCCTGTTTTCGGTTCCACCCTGTAAAAGACAAGAGGGGCCGATCCGGCCTCCCGGTCGGTCCATTGTGTTCCTTTCACGACGCCTGCCACATTGCACCGGTCGAAACGCGGAGAGGTGCAGCGGTAGATCACGTATTCCCCGGACGGATCACCGTTCCACTTCAGCTCAACGCCCCCGGCCGCCTTCTCGAGTGCAATGTCGGGGGCGATCTCTTCGGCCGGACTCGCCGCTCGCTTCTGTTTCGCCAACGCTATCGGGCCCTCCGATAGCGAGGGGAGGGGCCGGGATGCCGCTTCGGACGAAGGCGGCAGCATAGAAGGTGTGGCGGCAACCTGCGTGCCAGTGGTGGACGTCACAGCGCGGGCCAGAGAAGATGAGGGTGGAGTCCGTTTTGGAACACGATGATCGAGCCGAGGGGCCAGGGCGAAGGCGAGAACCATCACGAAGAGGGCCGCGGCCGACCACCGGACCGCCCGGTTGATGCGACGGCGCCGGGCGCCTCGGCGGCAAACCACTTCCGCCGTGCGTGTGGCGCGATCTTTCATCAGACTTTGCTCATGCCCTTCGGGCAACCAACTCATACACCCTCTCCGTTTATAGATACCTTAGGGACGCGACCTTGTTCAACGGGCTCAAAGTCGCCCAATCCCGCGATGGAGGCGCGCGAAATTCAATCGCGGAATTGGAAACTGCGCTGGCTTTGATCAAAGCCAAGGGTGTTGGCGCGCGAGAGGTGGGCGCGCCGCGGCATCGTGCAGGCTCCCTAATCGCAAAATCGCGGCCGGTGTTCTCAGGATTGCGACGGCTGGAGCGAGCCGCAGTCTGCTCGTGCAGGAGAGTAAGTGCATTAAAAAACCATCCTAATACGAGGCCGTTGATAAGTTCATCAGGGGCTGGCACGGACGCTGCAATACGAGGGACGGCTGAAGAAGAGACAGCCCGAGTGGAAAAGGAGGCCCTGGCCATGAAACGGATTTCGATCTTCACGATGGTGGCGGTAGGATTGATCCTGGCGTCCGGTACGGCCAACGCGGTTTTCGCCCAGTGCAGTTGGCAGTATGGCGTCTACAACCCAGCCACGGGTGGACAACAAAATGTAGTCGGTAGTCTGGACGACGGGAGCGGCAACGGGACCATCTTCACCAAGTTCTGGGTCCAGGGGCAGGCCTCCGCGCACAACAGCGGGACCCTGGCCTCGGCCTACCAGGCTATGCCTTGGAGCACAAACAGCTACTACATCTGGTCGAACTGGGGCAATTCCGGTGTGGTGGGCGACTGCATGCCGACGAGTTCGCGTACGGTATTCCTCTATTCCATCGCCAACGGCGGCACCGGCGAATATATCGTTGCGAGCACGAGCTACAACGCCGCCTACATGGCGTGGGACTTCGACGCGGTGACGAACGGGAACGGGACGCTGGGTGCGAACACCGAGTCCCCTCTGCCCATCCCCGCGCTGACGCTGGCTTCACAGACGACGGTCGGGGGCATGACCAACCTGAACCTGACCTGGACGCCGATCGCGAACCTGAAGGGCTTCTACGACGTGGACCCGGGCACGAACCTGATCACGGGCGTGGCGGTGCGGTACTTCCAGGGCAACGCGGCCCCGACCTCTTATAAGACGGCCGACTGGCCGGTGGCGGGCGTGGTGAGCTTCGGCGCCGCCGGGAGCGACCCGGGGCAGGCCGCGGTGCAGGTGCCGGAGACCCCAGGCTCCATGGTGACCTATGTGGCGCTGTCGGTTCTCTTCGACGGCGGGGCGCCGGGCGGCTTCACCGAGACGGCCTTCGTGGGCGCCCCGACGCTGGTGGGCGGTTCGCCTCCTGCGGCGTGCCAGGTGACCTGCTCGGCCAGCGGCCCCTCTTCGGTGATGCTGGGCGACGCGGCCCAGTTCTCCTCCACGGTCTCCGCGACGAACTGCGCCTCCGGGACGCCCGCCTTCGCCTGGAGCTTCGGCGACGGCGCCACCTCCACCGAGCAGAACCCCTCCCACACCTACGCCCAGGCCGGCTCCTACGCCTGGAGCGTGGTGGCGACGCAGGACGGCGAGAGCTGTTCCAGCTCGGGCACCACGACGGTCACCACGCCCCCCTGCACCGTGACCAGCTCGGCCAGCGTGCCGGCGAGCGCGGTGGCGGGAACGCCGGTGAGCTTCTCGGCTTCGGCGACGGCGAGCTACTGCTCGGGGACGCCGAGCTACGCCTGGACCTTCGGCGACGGCGGCACGGCCTCGGGCCAGAACCCCAGCCACACCTACGCCAGCGCCGGCACCTACGCCTGGAGCGTAACCGCGACGGTGAGCGGACAGTCCTCCACCAGCTCGGGCCTCATCTCGGTGACCGCGCCCGCGCCCGCTTTTGGCTCCGTCTCCGTGGTGGGGCTCAAGAAGGGGGTCCAGGTCAATTGGACCATGACCTCGGAAGGCGGCGTAGCCTCGTACGTGGTGATGGCCAGCCGCGTCGCCACCGGGCCGTTCTCCGCCGTGTCCGCGCCGGTCGCCCCGGGGGCCGGCAGTTACAGCCTCACCGTAAACAGCTCCTGGAAGTACTACTACCTGGTCAGGGCCACGCTCTCCGCCGGCGGCAGCCTGGACAGCTCGGTGGTAAGGGCCGGGGGGAACATTCTCGGCGGACGGTGACACCTAGCGATGAGGGGTTAGGGCCACATCCCCTCATGCATCGGATTAGGGCCTCCCTTCCTTCAGGGCCGGCGAAAGCCGGCCCCTTTTCTATTGGGGGGAAAGGGAGGGGCATGACCACGGAGGCACGGGGGCACGGGGCCAGGAGGAAATCGGGATGGGGGGATCTGACCAGACGCCGGGGAACAGGGTGCGCCATTCGGTGGGTGGGCCTCCTTCCGGGGGGAAGAGGTCGTGCCGTTCGGTCGGCGCACCATTTTCCCGGCGGAACAAGTCGTTCGATGGGGATGGAGCACCGTTTTGCGGCGGCAACCGAATGATTTCTTAAGCGATTCCCTCAGGTGGGGGGCGTGGTCCCCGCTCCTCGGACCTTCAGCGTGGCGATGGTGGGGGGAAGACCCCGAGGCTATCCAGAGGCGAGCAGCCCCCGGACCGCGGCCTTCAGATCTGGCAGCTTGTTCTGGACGATATCCCAGAGGATCCCCGCGTCCATCCCAAAGTATTCATGGATCAGGATGTCTCGCAAACCGGCGATCTTCTTCCATTCCACGCGAGGTTCGCTGTCGCGGACGGCCTGGGGGAGGTGTTTGGCGGCTTCTCCGATGATTTCTAGGTTTCTGACGACCGCGTCGAGAGTCTTGTGGTCGCTGACGAAGCTATGCAGCGAGAGGCCACGGCTGTACTCCTCGATGTGCTCGACAGCCGTCAGTATGTCGTCGAGGTAGACCTTATAGTCCCTGGGCATAGACGGTCTCGGCCAGGATGCGGGGGCGAAGGCGGGGTTTCAGGGTGTCCTGGAGGACCAGGTCGACAGGAATCCCCAGTCTTTCCTCCAGGAAAAACTTGAGGTCCATGTAGGCGTCGAAGGAACTGGTCTCAAACTCTACGAGGAAGTCCAAGTCGCTGGCGGGCGAGCTCTCTCCCCGGCTAAAAGAGCCAAAAAGCCCGAGCCTGCGCACTCCCATGGACCGCAGGCGATCCCGATGATCGGCTAAAAAACCGAGAATGTCTTCGCGTGACGACGCCCGCTTATCCATACTTGCTAGCCTAGCACAAGGGCTGAGGAGGAGGAAGGCGATGTGGAAATTCGGAAGCGGATGGGGAGAGAAAGAGGAGGCGTCTGCGAAACGGAGGCGGAGGGAAGCGGGTGGCGCTGCCAGGCGGTCATTCTGGCGAGCGGAGCGAGTCCAGAATCCGAGTCCGGCCTGGCCGCCCTTGCGGCGTCTCCCGTTTCGGTCTGGTGTCTGGCCCCCCGGTGCTACGGATGGGGCCCGGCGCGGGGGGCGGCGGGCGCGCCGGCTACGCGGCTGACGCCGATGCCCTCCTCGAAGACGAGGCGGCCGCCGTAGAAGGCGGTGACGGCCACGAGGATGGCCACGGCGAGGGCGAGGACGGCGATCGTCCAGAGGCTCTGGCCCTCGTACTCCTTCTTGATGAGGGCGATGCCGCTGAGGATCCCCAGGGCGATGAGGGCGGCCATGGAGTATAGGCCGAGGTCCTCGTGGCGGTCCAGGAGGGCCGGGGCGCGCATGAACTGGGCCTGGTCCTCCATCACCGAGCGGGCCACCTCGCCCGTGATGTAGGTGGGGATGGAGAGAACGGCCGCCAGGCAGAGGACGACGAGCCCGGCGCGGACGGTGGGGGACTGGCGGCGCACGGTGCCCCAGGCCAGGAGGCCCGTGCCCACGAGGCTGAGGGCGACGGGGAAATGGACGAACATGGGGTGGAGGTAGGCGAGGTTCATGGGAGTATTGAAGCACAACGGAACGAAAAGAGGAATTCGGAAAGCGGGAAAAGAGATCACCACAGATGGCGCAGAGGCACAGAGAAATCCCGGGTTGGGGAGTAGGAGCGCTCTCCAGAGCGCGAACAGGTGATGAGGTGATGAGGTGATGAGGTGAGTAGGGCGAGGGGAGGCCTTCGAGGCGGGCCGCCCCTCGTAGGAGCGCCAGCATGCCCCGGTTCACCTAATCGCCTAATGGCTTAATCGCTTAATCGCCTAATCCCCTAGTCCCCCAACCCGGCCCCACACAAGCATGGCGTCGCCGTAGGAGTAGAAGCGGTAGCTCCGCGCCAGGGCCTCGGCGTAGGCGGCGAGGGTGCGCTCGCGGCCGGCGAGGGCGGAGACGAGCATGATGAGGGTGGAACCGGGAAGGTGGAAATTGGTGACCAGGCCGGTGACGGCGCGGAATTCGTAGCCGGGGCGGATGAAGAGGTCGGTCTCGAACTCGCCGGCCCTGAAGCGCGGGAAGCGGCGGAGCTGGTCCTCCAGGGTGCGGGTGACGGTGGTGCCCACGGCCACGATGCGGCGGCCCGCGGAAAGGGCGCGGTTGAGGGCGGCGGCGGTCTCCGCGCCGAGGGCGTAGGGCTCGAAGTCCATGCGGTGGTCCTCCACGCGCTCCGCGGTCACCGGCTTGAAGGTGCCGGGGCCCACGTCCAGGCGGATGGAGGCCAGCTCGACTCCCCGCGTCCGCAGGGCTGCGAGGACGCGCGGCGTGAAGTGCAGGCCGGCGGTGGGGGCGGCCACGGAGCGGCCCTCTCGGGCGTAGACGGTCTGGTAGCGGCGCGCGTCCCTCCGGTCGTCCTCGCGGGCGATGTAAGGCGGAAGGGGCACGTGGCCGTAGCGGCGCAGGAGCTGCTCCATGGTGGCGCCCACGGCCCTCACCAGGCGGCGCCCCTCGCCCAGGCGGTCCACCAGCTCGATGCCGCGCCCGCGCTCGTCGAAGAGGATCACGTCGCCCGGCCTGAGCCGCTTGCCGGGCCTCACCATGGCCTCCCATTCCCCAGGTTCCGAGGCCGGACGCAGGAGGAAGACCTCGGCGCGGCCGCCCCCCCTGCGGTTTCCCAGGAGGCGGGCCCGCACCACGCGGCTGTGGTTCACGACGAGCAGGTCTCCGGGCGCCAGAAGATCCGGCAGTTCACGGAAGCCGCGGTGGAGGAAGGGGCCCTCCGGAGGCAGAACGAGCAGGCGCGAGGCGTCCCTGGGTCTGGCCGGGTACTGGGCGATGCGCTCGGGGGGCAGGTCGTAGTGGAAGTCGCGCAGGTCCATGGAGGATCAGCATAGCGGGAAACGAGGTATGCGGGAAGAGGGGGGACGAGACCCAAATCCCGCGATGGAGGCGCAACCCCTTTGTGGGAGCAGCGCCCCGCCGCGACACGGGTGGCCCTGCAGAGGCGGGGAACCTCTCCTGAACGTTCCGTCGCGCCGGGGGCGCCGCCCCCGTGGCGGTCATTCTGGCGAGCGGAGCGAGTCCAGAATCCGATTCCGGACAAGCCGGAATGACGGTGAATGGGGAGGATTCCGGACAAGCCGGAATGACCGTGAATGGGGAGGATAGCGTCTGGAAAACGAAGGCGGAGGGAAGCGGACGCCGCCCCCGTGGCGGTCATTCTGGCGAGCGGAGCGAGTCCAGAATCCGATTCCGGACAAGCCGGAATGACCGTGAACGGGGGGGATTCCGGACAAGCCGGAATGACGTTGATGGTAGGGGATTCTGGACATAGGGAAAAAGGGGGAAGGGGTCCGCCCCCTTCACGGCGCGCCGTCTGCCTTCCTCGCGTCCGGCCTCTCCCCGCCTCGCTATCTCCTCCCGGGCCGCGCGGCCCAGTCGCGGAGGAAGGCCTCGGCGGCGGCGGCGTCGGTGATCGTGCCGTCCACCTGGCGCTCCATGAGGGCGTCGAGGGCCTGCCCCAGCTCGGGGCCGGGCCGCTGGAGGCCGAGGATCTCCATGGCGCGCAAGCCGTCCACGAGCTTGGGCAGGCGGCGGAGCTCGGGGCCGTCGCTGGCGGCCATGGCCATGATCTTTTGCGAGAGTTCGCGAAGCTGGGCGAGGTTGGATTCCATCTCGGCGCCCCTGGCGGCGGACTTATCGGCGTAGGAGAGGGCCAGCAGGAGGGGCAGGAGGTCGCCCATGGAATGGATCAGGCGCCTCAGGGGGGTCCGGCCGGGTTCGGACTTGATGAGGGCCAGCGGCCGGAGGTGGTTGAGGCAGAGGTCGGAGACATCCTCCGCCTCGGCGTTGGAGAACCGCAGGCGGTGCAGGACCTCGCGGGCGATCTCGGCGGACGGCTTGGGGTGGCCGTAGAAGTGCACGTGCCCCTCGGCGTCCACGGTCCGGGTGTCGGCCTTGCCCGCGTCGTGGAAGAGCAGGGCGAGGCGCACGAGGGAGAGCTGGCCGGCGTCCAGGGGCGGCAGGCCCAGCTCCTGGAGCCAGACGGGCGGCCCGTCGAGCTGTTCGAGCGCCTCCAGGGTGTGCTCCAGCACGTCGGCGTGGTGGTAGTGGTTCTGTTGGAGCCCCTTCAGGCGCTCCAGCTCGGGCACGAGGACGAAGAGCACCTCGGAGGCCGCCATGAGGCGCACGGCCTCCCCCGCCCTGGGCGAGGCGAAGAGGTGCTCCATCTCCAGTTGGAGGCGCTCCGTGGGCACCCCGAGCATGGCGTCGCGCTGGGAGGAGGCGGTCCGCTCCGTCTCAGGATCGAGACGGAAGGCCGGGAGCTGGGCCACCATGCGGAAGGCCTTGAGGATCCGCACCGGATCGTCGAGGAAGGCACCGGGCGAGGCCATCCGGATGCGCCCCTCCGCCAGATCGTGGAAGCCTCCCGTGGGGTCCATGAAGCGCCGCGCTTCGACGTCGTAGGCGATGGAGTTGATGGTGAAGTCCCGCCTGTTCAGGTCCGCCTCCAGGCTGCCCTCGTGCAGGCCCACCCAGTCCAGGCGCAGGTCGTCCAGGGGGATGCGGTAGGTGGGCGTGGCCTCCTTGCCGAGGGGCACCACGCGGCTTCCGTAGCGCTTCGCGAAGAAGAGCGCCATGTCGTAGGGATGCAGGGTGGCGAAATCCAGGTCCACCGGCTGGAGGCCGAGGGCCAGGTCTCGGATCGCCCCGCCGACCAGGTAGACGGGCTCTCCCCTCTCGATGCCGGCCTCCAGGATGGCTGGTATCAACGGGTGCTCCTCGATGCGGTCGCGGGTCCTGTCGCGCATGGTGACCTCCCTTCGCCGCCTTGCTGGTTAAGTATAGGGTCCGCCTCGCGAGGGCGCCAAGATGGAAAAATACGAAGCCAAAATGGCGACTGGCGCCCGAAAGAAATGTGAGTACGTGTGATCAAAATGGCCTGGCTTGCCGGCTCCGAACCACGGCTGAGTCTGGGCCGCGCCGTTGGCGCGGCGCTGGGGACCTGGTCCGGGCGCGTCCACGCGAGCGTGGCCGCGCTCCGGCCGCAGGCCCTCCGCCGCCCTTCGGGCGCCAGACCCAGCCTTTCCTGGTGTATGCCGTCCCACCACCCTCCATGGGTGCGCCGGCGGCGACGGACCTCCTGCTGCGTCAGCCTTCGGCGCCCACATCCTCAGCGTACATTCAGTACGCTTGCGGTGTGGTCGCCTCGGCTTCCTTGCATGAGGCCCATCGGCGCCGGGACGCCGCTTTTCGCTTGCAGCGAAAAGCGAAGGGACGGGCCAGTCGAAGAGGTGATGGGAATCGGGGAACGCGCCGGGCCGCGCCTTCCTCCGCTTTGCTCCGGATGGCAAGCCGAACAAGGGTGAGTTGAAATTGTTTTGGACGGCCACGATATATGAATGCTCGATGACTCCCCTCGTGCTATATTGAGCGGAATTGGCCGGAGGCCGGGGAGAGCGGCGGTTGTGGTGCTCTCCGGCGGCGCCGTGCCTGGGAGGTCCGTGAGGGGGCCGAACGGCGCCATGGCGTGAGGCCCCGAAACGCGGTGAAGGAAGTCTTTACCGAGAGCCGGTTCACCCTGCCGGCGATGGAGTGCCGATCGATCATGAGTGAACCCGCCCCGGTTCGAGCCGACCTGCACGTGCACACCCGATACTCGGGCTGGAGGCACCTGCGGTTCATCCATCCCCGCGACTGCTACAGCGAGCCCAAGGCCGTCTACGACACCGCCCTCGCGAGGGGCATGCGCTTCGTGGCGATCACCGACCACGACGCGGTTGAGGGGGCGCTGCGGCTCCTCGATGAGCCCGGCGTGGACCCCGCGCGGGTCATCGCGGGCGAGGAGGTGGAGGCCGTCTTCCCCGAGACGGGGCAGTGGGTCCACGTCAACGTCCTGGGCATCACCGAGGGGGACCACCGGCGGCTCCAGGCGCTCAAGGCCGACGTCCGAGACGTGGCGGCCTACTGCCGCGAGCGCGGCCTCCTGTACGTGCTGAACCATCCGTTCCAGTCCTACCTGGGCCAGAAGCCCCTGGAGGCCTACATCGAGGACCTGCTGGGCCTCTTCGCCCACGTGGAGGGCCTCAACGGCGGCGTCCCCGAGCTGCAGAACAGGGCCGTCACCGAGCTCTGCCGCGCCGCCGCGGCGCGGGGCCTGGAGCTGACGCAGGCGGGCGGATCGGACGCGCACCGGCTCGGCCGGGTGGGCGCGGCGTGGACCCAGGCGCGGGCCGAAACGGCCGAGGAGTTCCTGCGCGAGGTGCGGGCGGGCCGCTGCCAGGTCGGCGGGGGCACGGCGGGCACCCTCGGCCTCCTTCGGGACGTCTACGGGGTCGTGGCCACCTATTACGGGCGGCTCTACTCGGGGCGCGGAGAGGCGCCGGGCCTGGCGGCTTACGCGCTGGACGCCGGGTTCGCCACCCTGAGCCTGCCCGCGGCCCTGCTCGGGCTGCCCGCCGCCATCGTCGTGGGCAGCCAGATCAGGCAGAAGGCGGTCTCCCGGCGCGTGCTCGCCCGCCTCTTCGAGTTGGACTGGCCCAGGCTCGTGGCCGCAACTGGCGCCTGAATCGGCGGTGCCTCGTGGTACCATGGGCCGAGATCGGCGAGGGTGGCGCGCAGAGGCCCTTCGGGCGCTTCCCCCGACGGCCCGCACGGGCGAGTCCCTGAAGGCGTGAGACGAGGCGTGACGATGAAGATGCAGCTCATCTACCCGAGTTGGCCGAAGCTGGAACGCCAGACGGAGTTCCACCTGCCGCCCCACGGCCCCGTGGTCTTCGCCGCCGAGGTGCCCGAGGAGGTGGAGCTGAGCTTTACCGACGAGAACCTCCAGGAGGTGGACTACTCCGAGGGAGCGGACATGGTGGCCCTCAGCGTCATGCTCACGAGCCAGCTCCCGCGCGCCTTCGCCATCGCTGACCGCTTCAGGGCGCAGGGCGTTCCCGTGATCTTCGGCGGCATCGCCGTCATGCTCCACGCGGAGGAGGCCGCGCTCCACGCCGACTCGGTCTTCCTGGGCGAGGTGGAGGGGCGCTTCGGGGCTGTCGTGGAGGATTTCAGGGCCGGCCGGCTGAAGCCGCTCTACGACTACATGGACGACCCGCCCGACATCGCGCTGGTGGGCACGGCGCGCCGGGCCGTCCTGAAGCGCGAGCTGTACAACTACAGAGGCACGCAGATGCTGGACCTAGTCCACGCCTCGCGGGGGTGCAAGTTCAACTGCTTCCCCTGCTGCACGGGCTACCTCGGCGGCCGGCGCTTCCGGCCGCGGCCCATCGACAGGGTCATCGAGGAGATGGAGTCCATCCCCAACAACCGGATGTTCGTCGTGGACAACTCCCTGGCCCAGGACCGGGCGTGGCTCGTGGACCTCTTCACGGCCATGGCGCCGCTCAAGAAGAAGTGGGTCTCCCATCCCATCCTGGACGACGACGAGATCCTGGACCTGGCGGCCAAGGCCGGCGCCTGGTACGTCTACCAGGCGGTCTTCGACACCTCGGACTTCATCCGCAACCGGATCCGGCGCCTCAAGGAGCACGGCATCGCGGTGGAGGGGACGATCATCCTGGGGACCGACGAGCAGGACGAGGACTTCATCAAGCGGCTCGTGGACTTCCTCCTGGAGATCAAGCTGGACGTGGCGGAGTTCACGGTGATGACGCCCTTCCCGCACTCTCCGATCCGCGCGCAGATGGAATCGGAAGGCCGGATCCTGAGCAACGACTGGCGGCTCTACACCTGCGACAAGGTCGTCTTCAGGCCCAAGCGCATGAGCCCGGAAAAGCTTCAGGAGATGTACTTCTACGCCTGGGACACCTTCTACCAGGGCAGCGGCCACGCGCTCAAGATGGCCGACCTCTTCAAGACCGTGGTCCGGCGGGAGATCGAGGACGGCACATACCGGCGCTACAGCCCCGACGGCCGCCGCGCCTTCCCCAAGGAGAAGGCTCCGGATTGAGTCGGGCCGGCGCAGGGGCCTTGAGGTCGGCGGCCACTTCGCCTAGAATCGCTAAGTTTTGGGAAGGGGTCGGAGCCGCCAGGGGCCGGTTGGCACGCGGGTTCGAACCCACGATGGAACTGAGGGCGGGGGACGAGGTGGAGGTGGGATCGTGGGAACAGTGAAGCCGCAGCCGTTCTTCGGCGAGGAGGCCACCAGGAGCCCGCTGGGCCTGCCCCGACCGGTCGAGTCGCTCTGTCCCGAATGCCTGTCCGTCCTGGCCGCCGAGCTCTTCGAGCGCGACGGGCGGGTGCTCATGCGCAAGTCCTGCCCCGCCCACGGTCCCTTCGAGGAGGTCGTGGCCGGGAACGCCGAGGTCTTTCTGAGAATGGAGCGCTACGGCGTGGAGGCGTCGGCCGAGCTGGCCCAGACGCCCGTCCAGGAGGTGGGCGAGTGCCCCACGGGCTGCGGTCTCTGCGCCGGCCACCTCTCCAGCGCCAGCATGACCATCCTCGACCTGACCAACCGGTGCAACCTGAAGTGCCCCGTCTGCTTCGCCAACGCGAACGTCCAGCCCTACGTCTACGAGCCCGACCTGGAGCAGATCCGCGGCATGATGGAGCGGGCCCTGGCCGTGCGCCCCAAGCGGATGCAGGTGATCCAGTTCTCCGGCGGCGAGCCGACCCTTTCGCCCCACTTCCTGGAGGCCTGCCGCATGGCGAAGGGGAGCGGCATCAAGATGATCCAGGCCGCCACCAACGGCATCCGCTTCGCCAGGGAGGAGGGCTTCGCCGAGCAGGCCGCCGCGGCGGGCCTGAACGCGGTCTACCTCCAGTTCGACGGCGTGACCGACGAGGTCTATGAAGCCACCCGGGGCGTGAAGGGCCTCTGGCCGCTGAAGCTCCGGGCCATGGACGCCTTTCGCCGGGCGGGCATCCGCGTGACGCTGGTGCCGACCGTGGTGAAGGGCGTGAACGACCACCAGGTGGGGGACATCCTCCGCTTCGCGATGCGGAACCTGGACGTGGTGGTGGGGGTGGCGCCCCAGCCCGTGGCCTTCACGGGGCGGGTGGACGAGGCCGAGCGGGCGGCGCGGCGCTACACCTCCAGCGATCTGGCCGTGGACATCGAGAAGCAAACCGGACTCCTGGTGGCCAACCGGGACTGGTACCCCTTCTCCATCACGGCCCCCTTCGCCCGGATCGTGGACAACGTGATCGGCCAGGACGAGAACGGCTTCCTCCCCATGCTCTGCAACTCCCACCCCGACTGCGGCGTCTCGTCGTTCCTCCTGGTGAACCAGGAGACGGGGGAGTCCGTGCCGGTGAACGAGCTCTTCGAGATGGACCGGGCGCTCCGGCTCATTCAGGATCTCGGGCGCAAGACCGGCCAGCGCCCGTCCCGCCTCTTCGCCACGGCCCAGTTCTTCTCCATCCTGCTCAAGACCTTCCGCCCCGAGCGCGCTCCCAAGGGACTGCACTTCCTCCAGCTGGCCAAGACCATCGACGCCATCTCGGGCAAGCGCATCATGGGCATCGCCAAGCGGCGCCGCTACCAGTGGAGGCTCCTGCTGGTGGCCTCCATGCACTTCATGGACGCCTACAACTTCCAGATGGACCGGGTGAAGCGCTGCACCATCCACTACTCGGCCCCGGACGGCCGCCTCTATCCCTTCTGCACCTATAACTCCGGCCGGGTGTTCAGGACCGGCGTGGAGCAGGCCCACAGCGTGCCGAAGGAGGAGTGGCTGAAGAGCCGGGGCGGCCGGTACGTGACGGAAGGGTTCGTGGGGGAGGGGAGCGAATAGTGAGAAGTAAGAAGTGAGAAGTCAGAAGTGAGACCGAAATCCGGGATGGAATGTTGACCGATGTGGAGGTGGGAGCCGTCGCCTGACGGCGACTTCCCGCCGCCCCATTTTTTCTTGCCCGCTGTGTCTTGGGACAAGGGAGAGGGAGCGACGGGCGGGGGGCAGGAAATGCCGACCGCACGGCCTACCTGCTCCTTCCGGCATCCCCTCATCCCCTAGTCCCCTAGTCACCTAGTCCCCTCATCCCCTAGTCCCCTAGTCCCCTAGTCCCCTAGTCCCCTAGTCCCCTAGTCCCCTCATCACGACCCGACGATTTCGCCGTCGTCCTCACCCGGAATGAAGGGCCCCCAAACCGTGTTGACACCCTCCTGGCGGTATGCTAGGCTCCTCGACTGAGTTTCAGACTCGCGGGGGGTCTTCGGGACAAGTGAAGTCAGGGGGTGCAGATGCTTCCCACGTACCTGCCCATTCTGATCATGATGGTTGTGGCCGCCGCCCTGGCGGCCGGGCTCATGCTCGGTTCCTGGCTTCTGGGCAAGGTCCGGGGCTCCCGAACGGAACTCATGCCCTATGAGTGCGGTCTGGACCCCATGGACGAGCCCTTCAAGCGGATGTCGGTGCGTTACTACGTCGTGGCGCTTCTCTTCCTGCTCTTCGACGTGGAGACGCTGTTCATGTTCCCGGTGGCCGCGGTCTTCCGCGACAAGATCCGCATGGGCTGGGGCCTCTTCGTCTACGGGGAGCTCCTGCTCTTCCTCTCGATCCTGTTCATCGGGTACGTGTACGTCTGGAAGAAAGGGGCGCTCCGATGGGAGTAAGAACCCTCGATCAGCCGGACCAGGAACTGGACCGGCAGACCCGTGAAGACCTCCAGATGGTCAAGGGCGGGGTCATCTTCGGGTCCCTTTCCAAGCTCGTGGACATGGCCCGGAAGAACAGCCTCTGGCCCATGCCTTTCGGGCTGAGCTGCTGCGCCATCGAGATGATGGCCATGGTGGCCAGCCGGTATGACCTGGCCCGTTTCGGCGCCGAGGCCATGCGCTTCACGCCCCGCCAGTGCGACCTCATGATTGTCGCGGGCACCCTCACCAAGAAAATGGCCTACGCGGCCAAGCGCATCTACGACCAGATGCCCGAGCCCAAGTGGGTCATCGCCATGGGCGTCTGCACCACCACGGGCGGCATGTTCAACGCCTACTCGGTGGTGCAGGGCATCGACCACGTCATCCCCGTGGACGTCTACGTGCCCGGCTGCCCGCCCCGGCCCGAGGCGGTGATCTACGCGGTGATGAAGATCCAGGACCAGGTGATGAAAGAGAAGTGGGCCCCGCTGGGCAAGCGCCCGCACCACGGGCACTATCGCGGGAGGGACCCCAGGTACGGAGCCCTTCCGCTGCTGGACACGGGCGTCAAGGCGGAGGTCAAAGGCTACCAGGAGGAGCCCGGCTCTCCCACGTGGAGGAAGGGCTACTATACCGGTTGAGGGGGCGGATCGGCGGCGGTCCAACACGGGCAAGGCAAATCCGGGGGAGCAAGGTAGCTGTGCCCGAAATCGGGCTGAGCACCGAGGTGCAGAGGCAACGATGGCGGACGTGATCCAGGCGATCCAATCGAAGTTTCCCGGAGCGATCCTCGAGATCGTCGAGTACCAGGGCGAGCGCACCCTCGTGGTGCGGCCCGGACGCGTCAAGGCCGTCCTTGGCCACCTCAAACAAATCGAGGGATTCAACTTCCTCGCCGACGTCAGCAGCGCGCACTGGCCCGAGGAGGGGCGCATCGACGTGGTCTACATCGTGCGAAGCCTCAAGAGCCGGGAGCAACTGCGCGTCAGGACGCCTCTGCCCATCGAGGACCCCACCGTCGAGACGGTCTCCGACCTTTGGGGCACCGCCGACTGGCTGGAGCGCGAGGTCTACGACCTCATGGGGGTGCAGTTCACGGGCCACGCGGACCTTCGAAGGATCATGCTGCCAGAGGATTTCGAGGGGCATCCCCTCCGCAAGGAATATCCCATGGAGGGCGACGACGAGTGGCGGAACTACGTGCCTCCCGAAAATAGGGAATAGACCACGGAGACGGAGACACAGAGGAAGAATCATGAGGGTCTGGTGGGTGAAACCCTTTGAAGTGAAAGACCTCTTCCCCAAGCTCGATGGTTTTCTCTTCGTGTCTTGGTGCCTTGGTGGTGCTTTTTTCTTCGGGACCCTGCAATGACCGAGATGAACCGGGAACGGCTCGACCTCAACACGGACGTCATCACCGTCAACATGGGCCCCCAGCATCCCTCCACCCACGGCGTGCTCCGGGTGGTGCTGAAGCTGGACGGGGAGGTGGTGCTGTCGGCCGTGCCCGACGTGGGCTACCTGCACCGGGGCATCGAAAAGATCGCCGAGAACAAGACCCTCCACCAGGTGATCCCCTACACCGATCGGATGGACTACCTCTCACCCATGTCCAATAACATCGGCCTGGCCATGGCGGTGGAGAAGCTCATCGGCTTCCAGATCACCGAGCGCTGCCGCGTGATGCGCGTGATCTGCATGGAGCTGGCGCGCCTGTCGAGCCACCTCCTCTGGCTGGCCACCGACGCCCTGGACGTCGGGGCGGGCACGGTCTACTTCTACGCCTTCACGGAGCGCGAGAAGATCTACGACCTCTTCGAGAGGATGAGCGGCGCGCGCTTCACCGTCTCCTACGGGCGCATCGGCGGCCTGGCCAGGGACTGGCCCGAGGGGCTGGAGCGCGAGATCGAAACGTACGTGGCTCAGGCCCACAAGACCATCGACGAGTGCGACAAGCTCCTGACCCGGAACAAGATCTGGATCGACCGCAACCAGGACGTGGGGGTGATCTCGGCCGAGAAGGCCATCGACATGGGTCTCTCGGGACCGCCCCTTCGGGCCTGCGGCGTGGAGTGGGACCTCAGGAAGGCCTACCCCTATCTGGGTTACGAGCGGTACGACTTCGAGATCCCCGTGGGCGAACACGGAGACTGCTACGACCGGTACCTCGTGCGGATGGAGGAGATGCGGCAGAGCATCCGGATCGTCCAGCAGGCCCTCAAGGAGATGGACCGCTCCATCCCCCTCTTCCCGGAGGATCCCGAATCCCGCAAGGTGTTCCTGCCGCCCAAGGACCGGGTCCTCACGAAGATGGAGGAGCTGATCCACCAGTTCATCGTGGCCACCGAGGGCCCCAAGACTCCCAAGGGCAAAGAGATCTACTTCGCCATCGAGGCCCCCAAGGGGGAGCTGGGCTTCTACCTGGTGGGGTCGGGGACGAACGTGGCCCACCGGTGCCACTTCCGTGCCCCTTCCTACATCAACCTCCAGGCCCTGCCCATCCTGCTCAAGGGGGCCATGGTGGCGGACTGCGTGGCCACCATCGCCTCGCTGGATCCCGTCATGGGAGAGTGCGACCGGTGAGGCCGGAGAGGGGAACGGCGGCGGATTTCTTCTGAGGTGACAGGGTGAGCGAGCAGGGCGTGGCGGAGCTGATCAAGAACCCCGGGTTTCTGGCCAAGGTGGACCGTCTCGTGAAGTCCTATCCGAGGCCCCAGACGGCCCTCATCCCGATCCTCCACCTGTGCCAGGCCGAGCTGAGGCACGTGCCCGTGGAATTCCAGGCCTTCATCGCCGAGAGGCTCGGCCTTACCCCGGCCCACGTGAGGGGCGTGGTCACCTTCTACGAGATGTTCTCCGAGGAGCCCCACGGCCGCTACCTCTTGCAGGTGTGCAAGACGCTGCCCTGCATGTTGACCGGTTCGGAGGCTTTGCTGGAGCACCTGCAGAACAAACTCGGCATCAAGCCGGGTGGGACCACGCAGGATGGCCGCTTTTCCCTCATCACCGTGGAGTGTCTGGCTTGCTGCGACGGGGGTCCCTCGCTCATGGTCAACGAGGCGCTGCACAAGCGCGTCTCCACCGGGGATGCGGACCGCATCCTCTCGGAACTGGAGTAACACAGGGATGATGAACCACAGAGGAGGATGGTTCTGTGAGCCATTGTGAGTCGGTCGTCACCCCGGGCCATTTGCATCCTCTGTGCCTCTGTGCCTCTGTGGTTATTATCAGGATGTTGCCATGACTGAGGTCCTGAAGCTGCTGACGAGGAACGTGGGGAAGCCCAATTCGACTCACGTCGACGCCTACATGGGCTCGGGGGGCTACGAGTCCCTCATGACCGTCCTGCACAAGTGGACGCCGGAGCAGACGCTGAACGAGGTGAAGGCGGCCAACCTCAAGGGGCGCGGAGGCGCCGGCTTCCCGGCGGGCCTGAAGTGGTCCTTCCTTCCGAAAGGCAAGGAGGTCCTCAAGTACCTGGTGTGCAACGCCGACGAGAGCGAACCGGGAACCTTCAAGGACCGCTTGCTCATCGAGAATGACCCCCACTCCATACTGGAGGGGATCATCATTGCCGGGTGGGCCACGCAGGCCGCAGGCTGTTTCTTCTACATCCGGGGCGAGATGCCCGCCGGCGCGCGCATCTTCCAGAAGGCGGTGGACCAGGCCTACGCCAAGGGCTTCCTCGGCAAGAACATCCTGGGTTCGGGCTTCAATTTCGACGTCTGGGTTTCGAGGGGAGCGGGAGCCTACATCTGCGGCGAGGAGACGGCCCTCATGGATTCGCTCGAGGGCAAGCGGGGCCAGCCAAGGCTCAAGCCGCCCTTCCCGGCGGGCTACGGCGTCTACGGCGTGCCGACCAACATCAACAACGTGGAGTCTTACGCCAACGTGCCCCTCATCATCAGGAACGGAGCGGGCTGGTACACGGCGATCGGAAGCCCCAGCGCCCCGGGCACCAGGCTCTTCGGCATCTCCGGCCACGTGAAGCGGCCCGGCGTCTTCGAGCTCCCCTCGGGCGTGACCCTCCGGGAGCTCATCTACGAGCACGCCGGGGGAATTCTGGGCGACCGTCCCCTCAAGGCCGTCATCCCGGGCGGCTCTTCCGTGCCGGTCCTGCGCGCCGACCAGATCGACGTGACCATGGACCCCGACGGCCTGAAGAGCGTGGGGACCATGGTGGGCTCGGCCGGCGTCATCGTCATGAACGACAGCGTCTGCATGGTCAAGGCGCTGCTGAATCTGATGGAGTTCTACGCGCACGAGTCCTGCGGACAGTGCACTCCGTGCCGGGAGGGGACCCACTGGCTCGAACTGATCGTGAGGCGCCTGGAGGAGGGAGGCGGGAGACCGTCGGACTGCGACCTCATCCTGGACGTGGCCGGCAACATCATGGGCCGCACCATCTGTCCTCTCGGGGACGCCGCCGCCATGCCGGCCATCTCCTTCGTGCAGCAGTTCCGGGAGGAGTTCGAGGCACACGCCCGGGAGGGCCGCTGCCCCATGCGCGACGTCCGCATGACCGCGGCGATCTAGGAGGAAAGAGATTATGAACCACCAAGGCACCAGGACGCCAAGGGCCTTCTTTGTCAAACAGAATCGTTTCTTGGTGCCTTTGTGCCTTGGTGGTGAATCTTTCTTGAGGTTTCCATGCCGCTGATCCGGATTGACGACCAGGAAATCGAGGCGCCACAGGGCGAGACCATCCTCCGGGTGGCGCTGAAGCACGGGATCGCCATCCCTTACTACTGCTACCACCCCGCCCTCTCCATCGTGGGCCAGTGCCGCATGTGCCTCGTGGAGGTGAAGGGAGCGCCCAAGCCCCTCACCGCCTGCTCGACCACCATCGGGACCCTTCCGCCGGGCAAGAAGATCGAGGGCAAGTACGACATGGTGGTCTCCACGAAGAGCGAGACGGCCAGGAAGGCCCAGCGCGGCGTACTCGAATTTCTCCTTCTGAACCATCCCTTGGATTGCCCCATCTGCGATCAGGCTGGCGAGTGCCAACTGCAGGAGTACTCGTACACCTTCGGCGATCCGGCCAGCCGGCTCGAGTTCGAGAAGGTGCACGCCCCCAAGCGCGTGGACATCGGGCCGCACGTGGTCTTCGACGTGGAGCGGTGCATCAAGTGCACCCGCTGCATCCGCTTCTGCCAGGAGATCAGCAAGACCGGCGAGCTGACTCTCTCGGAGCGCGGCGTTTACACCCGCGTGGACATCTTCCCGGGCCGCGAGCTGGACAACCCCTACTCCGTGTGCACGGTGGACATCTGCCCCGTGGGCGCGCTGACGAGCCGGGAGTTCCGCTTCAAGGAGCGGGTCTGGTTCCTGAAGTCGGTGAACTCGGTCTGCCAGGAGTGTTCGAGGGGCTGTTCGGTTCGCGTGGACGCCTACAAGGGCGAGGTCCTGCGCCTGGTGCCGAGGGATAACCCCCAGGTGAACGGACCGTGGATGTGCGACTACGGGCGCCTCGTCACGGAGCGCATGAAGGGGCTCGATCTGGCCGGGAGGCCGCTGCTCCGCTCGGGGGCGGTCTGGCAGGGCTACGAGTGGAAGGAGTTCGGGGCCGCGCTGGTGGAGAAGATGGCGGGCTTCCCGGCCCTCAAGTCCGATTCTTGGGCCGTGGTCCTTTCGGGCCGCCTCTCGCTGGAGGAGATGGCCGGCGCGCAGGCCGTCTCCCAGGCCTTCTTCGAGCGTTCGGCGGGTTCGGTGCCCGATGTGGCCTGGGGAGAGGACGACGAGCTCCTCATCCGCAAGGAGCGGCGGCCCAACCTGATGGGGGCCCGGCTGATGGGCATCCCCGTCGGGGAGCAGAACGCCCCCCTGTCCGGCCTGCTGACCGGGAAAAAGGCCGCGCTGATCCTGCGCGAGGACCCGGTGGGAGACGCCCAGGGGGCCGAAAAGGCGGCCGTCGAGACGGCGCTGGCCTCGATGGACCTGGTGATCGTGGCCGACTCGGCCTTCACCGACACCGCGCGGCTGGCTCACGTCTTCATCCCGCTCGCGGGCTGGCACGAGATGGAGGGGGTCACCGTCAACTTCCTGGGCGTCGCCCAGAAGACCGCCCGCGCGGTGGTTCCTCCGAGGGATCGCCGGCCCTTCTACGAGGTGGCGAGCCTGTGGCTTACGGCGGCCGGGCACGAGGCCCCCGAGCCCACCTTCCCGGGCTGGCACGCGAAGGTCAAGGAGTCCGTGCCGGGGCTGGCGGGAACCTCCATCAAGGACCTCCTCCCCAACGGGCTGCAGGTTTTGGACGCCCCAGCCAAGGACAAGGTCAAGAAGGGCGAGGGAGCGTGACGAGCATGAAGCGGAACAGCGAGCCGATCCAAGGGGAGGGGAGCAAGTGAACGCCTACTGGCCCATCGTGGTGCCCGCCCTCGTCAAGATCGTCGTGATCCTGGGGATCGTCCTGACGGGGGTGGCCTACACCACCCTCGCGGAGAGAAAGGTCTCCGCCTGGATGCAGGACCGGCGCGGACCCAACCGGGTGGGCCCCTTCGGGCTCCTCCAGCCGGTGGCCGACGGGATGAAGTTCTTCTTCAAGGAGGACATCACGCCCAGGGAGGCCTACCGGCCCCTCTACCTCCTGGCGCCGTTCCTGACGCTCTTCCCGGCCCTCATCACCTTCGCCGTGATCCCCTTCGGGACCCAGATCAGCGTGGGCGGGCAGACCTATCCCCTCATCATCGCGCCCGGCATGGACGTGGGGGTCATCTTCCTGCTCGCGGTATCCTCCATCGGGGTCTACGGCATCCTGCTGGCGGGCTGGTCCAGCGGAAACAAGTACTCCCTCATGGGCGGGCTCCGGAGCGCGAGCCAGGTCATCTCCTACGAGCTGGGCATCGCCCTGGCGGTCATGAGCGTGGTGCTCTGGACGGGCAGCTTCGACTTCCGGCGCATCGTGGAGGACCAGGCCGGCTGGGGCCACTTCTGGTTCGTCGGCCCCCAGTTCCTGGCCTTCATCGTCTTCACGGTGGCCGTCTTTGCCGAGACCAACCGCCTGCCCTTCGACCTTCCGGAGGGCGAGAGCGAGCTCGTGGCCGGGTACCACACCGAGTATTCGGGCCTCCGCTTCGCCATGTTCTTCATGGGCGAGTACGCGAACATGATCACCGCTTCGGCCTTCGTGGTGCTCCTCTTCCTGGGCGGGTGGAACCTCCCCTTCGTCAACTACGCGTGGTTCGGGCCGCTCTGGGGAGGGTTGCTCTCGGCGGTGGTCTTCTTCGCCAAGGTGGCGGTGCTGCTCTTCGTCTTCATCTGGGTGCGCTGGACGCTGCCGCGCTTCCGCTACGACCAGCTCATGTCGCTGGGGTGGAAGCGGCTCTTCCCGCTCGCCCTCCTGAACCTCGTGCTCATCTCGACCCTGCTGGTGCTGAGAGGCCACCCATGAAAGTGACCAGACCCGAACTGAGCTGGTGGGAGCGCACCTACTTCCCCGCCATCCTCAAGGGGATGAAGCTGACCTTCAGCCACATCTTCCGCAAGCGGGTGACACTCCAATACCCCGAGGAGCGTTGGACGCTGCCGCCCGGCTACAGGGGCCAGCCCGTCCTTCTCACCGGGCTGGACGGGCACGAGAAGTGCACCTCCTGCAAGCTCTGCCAGTTCATCTGCCCGCCCGAGGCGATCCGCATCGTGGCGGGCGAGACCGAGCTGGCGAAGGAGAAGTTCCCTGCCGAATTCGACATCGACATGGGGCTCTGCATCTTCTGCGGCTACTGCCAGGAGGTCTGCCCCGTGGAGGCGATCTGGCTCAAGGACGCCTACGAACTGGCGGACTACGACCGCACCAACCTGATCTTCGACAAGGAGAAGCTGCTGGCCCTGGGCCGCAAGCCTCCTTATCTGCCCGGCAGGGAGAAGCCTTTGGAGGAGGGGAGATGATGGCGGCCGTCGTGTTCTTCGCGGTAGCCTTTCTGGCCTTTCTGGGGGCGCTCGCGCTGGTCTTCCACCGGCACCCCATGGTGGCTGGCCTGGGCATGGCGCTCTCCACGCTCTCCATCGGCGTCCTTTACGTGCTGCTGAGGGTCCCGTTCCTGGGACTCTTCCAGGCCATCATCTACGCGGGCGCCGTCATGGTGATCGTGCTCTACATCGTCATGGCGCTGGGCCAGGAGGAGACCGGGCCGAGGGTCGGTTCCGTCCAGACGGGGTTGACCTACGTGGCGGCCGCCCTGCTGCTTCTGCAATTCTACTGGGCCATCGTCCGCTCGGGGGCAGGGCCCTTCCCGGAGGGTTCCGCGCTTCCGCCCGTGACCGCGGGGGGGACGAACTACGCCTTCGGCACCATTCAGGCCTTCGGCAGTCTGCTCGTGAGCCACTACTCCGTCCCCTTCGAGGTGGCCTCCCTTCTGCTGGTGGGCGCCATGGTCGGGGCGGTGATCCTCTCCCGCAGGAGCTGGTCATGACCATCACGCTCGGCCACTACCTCATCTTGGCGGTGTTCCTCTTCACGGTGGGCATCATCGGCGCCCTGACGCGCAAGAGCGCCATCATCGTCTTCCTCTCCATCGAGCTCATGCTGAACGCGGCCAACGTGGTCTTCATGGCCATGGGGCGCTACTTCGGCCAGTTGGACGGGGCCGTCTTCGTGCTCTTCATCCTCGCCGTGAGCGCCGCCGAAGCGGCCGTGGGGGTGGCCATCGTGGTGGCCTTCATCCGCAGGCGGGGCACGACCGACATCGACGCCGCGAATCTCATGAAATGGTAACGGCCGTGATGAGGAGATTAGGAGATTCCGAGATGAGGGGGACTGCGAAGCGGACGAACGGCAGAATCGGGGAGGGTTCATCCTCGTCTCCGCATCTCCTCACCCCCTCCTTCCGAACCGAGGTGCGGCCATGACCCCCGTGAGCCTTCTCTGGCTGATCCCCGTCCTGCCGGCGCTGGGTGCCTTCGTGAACGGGGTTTTCGGGTGGCGGTGGGAGAAGGGCCGGCGCTCGGTGATCTCGGCGGTGGCGCTGGGCTCCACGGCGCTCTCCATGCTGCTGGCCTTCTGGGCGATCTTCTCGCTGGGGACGATGGACTGGGCGCACCTGCCGGTGCTGCCCGCGAACGTGACGGCGGATGCCGTGCATCACAGCCTGAGCCTGCACTTCGCGCCGTGGATTCC
>JAJYLT010000005.1 GCA_021787565.1 Acidobacteriota bacterium | reverse complement strand
GCCCGAGCGGCCATCGGCCAGTCCCGATGCGGACTCCACCGACTGGAGAGCCGGATGCGGGAGATCCGCCAGTCCGGTTCGGAGGGAGGGGGAACCGGCTCAGCCGGTTCTTCCTACCCCTATCGGCCGGTGGAAGTCCTTCGGGTGGTTCGGCCGGCGGGAGCCGGCCGCTGCAGGCTTTCTTCGAAGGCCTTGATGCACCGCCTTCCAATTCGCGACTCGCGATCTCCGGTTCTTCTTGACTCCCCCACGGGCGGGTGCAAAACTGGCCGGGCGGAAGGGAGGCATGCCGGGCCATGAAGACCATCATCCTCGCGGGTGGATTGGGGACGCGGCTCCAGGAGGAGACCACCCTGAAGCCCAAGCCCATGGTGGAGATCGGTGGCCGCCCCATGCTGTGGCACGTCATGGGGTGCTATGCCCGGCACGGGTTCAAGGAATTCGTGGTGGCCCTGGGGTACAAGGGCGAGGCGATCAAGCACTATTTCCTGAACTACTACAACCTCCAGAGCAGCCTCACGGTGGATCTGGGCAAGGGCGAGGTACAGGTTCACGACGGGGACCGCGAGGACTGGCTCGTGCACCTGGTGGACACCGGCACCGATACTCAGACCGGCGGCCGCCTCAAGCGCCTGGCCCCATGGGTCTCCGATGGCACCTTCCTGATGACCTACGGCGACGGCGTGGCCGACGTGGACGTGGGGAAGCTCGTGGCGTTTCACCGGCGCCACGGCAAGCTGGCCACCATCACCGCGGTCAGGCCGCCGGGGCGCTTCGGCGCGCTGGGCTTCGACGGCGATCTGGTCTCGCACTTCGCGGAAAAGCCGCAGACCGGCGAGGGGTGGATCAACGGGGGATTTTTCGTCCTGGAGCCGGGGGCCCTGGCCTATATCGACGGGGACCAGACCCTCTGGGAGAAGGAGCCGCTGGAGCGGCTGGCCGGGGACGGCCAGCTTTCGGCCTACCACCACGAGGGTTTCTGGCAGTGCATGGACACCCTCCGCGACGTGCGCTATCTCGACTCCCTCTGGGAGAGCGGGCGGGCCCCCTGGGCCAGGGAGACCGCATGAGCGCCTTCTGGCAGGATCGGCCCGTGCTCGTGACTGGTGCCACGGGGCTCCTGGGTGGGGCCCTCGTGAGGCGCTTACTCGGCGAGCGCGCCACCCTCGTCTGCCTCGTCCGGGACTGGGTTCCCCAGAGCGAGCTGGTGCGGGCGGGCTTGCTGGAGCGCGTCCGCGTCGTGCGCGGAGACGTGCGTGACCGGGCCCTGCTGGAGAGGACCCTCGGCGAGTACGAGGTGACGACGGCCTTTCACCTGGCCGCCCAAACCATCGTAACCATCGCCAACCGCAATCCCGTGAGCACGCTAGAATCGAACATCCAGGGCACCTGGGCCATGCTGGAGGCCTGCCGCCGCAGTCCGTCAGTGAAGGCGATCGTGACGGCCTCCTCCGACAAAGCCTACGGCGACCACGGCGGGACGCCTTACGATGAGGAGACGCCGCTCCAGGGCCGCCATCCCTACGACGTGTCCAAGTCCTGCGCCGACCTCATCGCCCGGATGTACGCCGAAACCTACGGTCTGCCCGTGTCCATCACGCGATGCGGCAACTTCTTCGGCGGCGGGGACCTGAACTGGAACCGGATCGTGCCGGGCACCATCCGCTCCCTCCTCCGGGGCGAGAGGCCCGTGATCCGCTCCGACGGCTCCTTCATCCGCGACTACTTCTACATCGAGGACGGCGCGGCCGCCTACATGCTCCTGGCCGAGAGGCTGGACGCCGATGCCGGGCTGAGGGGAAGGGCCTTCAACTTCTCGAACGAGAACCGGCTCACCGTCCTGGACATGGTGGGGAAGATCCGCCGGCTCATGGGCTCCGAGCTGGAGCCCGTGGTCCTCAACGAGGCCTCCCACGAGATCCCCGCCCAGTGCCTGGACGCCGGCAGGGCCAGGCGCGAGCTGGGCTGGTCGCCCCTCTTCTCGCTCGATGGCGCACTGGGCGAGACCATCGCTTGGTACCGGAGGTTCTTCACGGATGAACAGGGAAGCTGAGGACCTCCGCGCGGCCATTCTGGAACAGGTACGCCGCTACCATGCCGCGGCCTTTCCTCCGAAGGAATTCGTTCCGGGAACGTCACCGGTGCCCTATGCCGGACGGGTCTTCAACGCGGAGGAGCTGGTCCTCCTGGTGGAGTCGGCGCTCGACTTCTGGCTTACGGCCGGACCGTACGCCACGCGGTTCGAGAGCCGCTTCGCGGTGTTTATGAGCCGGCGCCACGCGCTGCTCGTGAACTCGGGCTCCTCCGCGAACCTGCTCGCCCTGTCGGCCCTCACCTCGCCCAAACTCGGCGAGCGCAGGCTGAGACCCGGCGACGAGGTGATCACCGTGGCGGCGGGCTTCCCCACCACCGTGAACCCGATCCTCCAAAACGGCCTTGTACCGGTTTTCGTGGACGTGACGCTCCCCACTTACAACGTGGACGCGAGTCAGCTCGAAGCGGCCCTCTCGCCGAAAACCAAAGCCCTCATGCTGGCCCACACCCTGGGCAACCCCTTCGACCTCGACGCCGTGACGGCCTTCGCGAAGGCCCGCGGCCTCTGGCTCATCGAGGACTGCTGCGACGCCGTCGGCTCTACCTACCGCGGCAAGAACGTCGGCACCTTCGGCGACCTGGCGACCGTGAGCTTCTACCCCGCCCACCACATGACCATGGGAGAGGGCGGGTGCATCCTCACGGACGACCCGCTGCTCAAGAAGCTGGTCGAGTCCTTCCGCGACTGGGGGCGGGACTGCTGGTGCCTGCCCGGCAAGGAGAACACCTGCGGCAAGCGCTTCGGCTGGCAGCTCGGCGAGCTGCCCCAAGGGTACGACCACAAGTACGTTTACTCGCATGTGGGCTACAACCTCAAGGCCACGGACTTGCAGGCCGCCATCGGCCTGGCCCAGCTCGACAAGCTGCCCGGCTTCATCGAGGCCCGCAAACGGCATTTCAAGAGGCTTTACGAGGGCATTCAAGACCTCGGCCACCTCTTCGTCCTGCCCGAAGCGACGGAGGGCAGCGACCCGAGCTGGTTCGGCTTCCCCCTCGCCGTCCGTCCCGACGCCCCCTTCGACCGGGCCGCGGTGCTGGACTTTCTGAACAAGCGCAAGATCGCCACCCGCCTCCTCTTTGGCGGCAACCTCACCCGCCAGCCCGCCTACCTGGGCGTCCCCCAGCGCGCCGTCGGTGACCTCAAGAACTCCGACTTCGTCATGAACCAGGTCTTCTGGCTCGGCGTCTACCCGGGGCTCACGGCGGCCATGCTGGATTTTATGGCGGAGAGTCTTCGGGAGTTTGCCCGAGGGCCCCGTGAAGGGAGGCCGATCGGGTGAGAGTCTGGGTCACGGGTGGCAGCGGATTTATCGGCCGCAACTTGGTGGAACAGCTCGGACAGGAATTCGATGTCCTTGCACCCAGCCATGCCGAGCTGGATCTTCTCGACGAGGAGGCCGTGGCGTCTTTTCTGGGCTTAAATCCGGTGGATGCTGTCGTCCACTGCGCGACGAAGCCCGGCCACCGAAACGCGAAAGACCCCACGGGGCTCTTGGACGCGAACACCCGCATGTTCTTCAATCTCACCGGCCGGAAAGATCTGTTCGGACGGCTGATTCTGCTCACTTCGGGCTTGGTGTACGATCAGCGCCACTACCGGCCCAAGATGGCGGAGAATTATTTCGATACCCACGTACCCGTGGACGAGAGCGGCTATTCCAAGTACCTTTGCGCGCGATACGCCGAGCGGCTCGACAACGTGGTGGAGCTTCGTCCCTTCGGCGTCTTCGGCAAGTACGAGGACTGGGAGATCCGCTTCATCTCCAACGCCATCTGCAAGACCCTCTTCGACCTGCCCGTCACGCTCCGGCAGAACCGGCGCTTCGACTACAGCTTCGTGGACGACCTGGTGAAGGTAGTGCGCCACTTCCTCTTGAATAACCCGCTGCACAAGGCCTACAACATCACGCCCGATCACGCGCTGGAGCTGAAGACGCTGGCCGAAATGATCGTGCGGATCTCCGGGAAAGACCTCCCCATCCGCATCGCTCAACCCGGCCTAGGCGTGGAGTACAGCGGCGACAATCACCGGCTCAAGGCGGAGGTGCCGGGCTTCCCCTTCACGCCTTTGGAGTACGCCGTCCGCTCCCTTTACGATTGGTACGCGGAGCACCGCCATCTTCTCCGGTGGGAGCTCCTTCTGGTGGACAAATAGTATGAACAAACAGCGTAATACGGAAAGCGGAAAGCGGAAAGCGGAAAGCGGAAAGCCCCTCCCTTGTTCGCGTCCCGCGTTTCGCTCCCACCCCACCCTTCCATGTAGGAGCGCTCTCCAGAGCGCGACATTTGGTGCTGGAACGGCCGATCGGCCTCTGGAGAGGCCTCCTACAAGAAGGCTCTGCGCCTCCCGCGCCGCGTCTCGCATCTCGCGCCTCGCTGGTTCTTCAGAGGCTCCCATGAAGCTCTCCGACTACGTCTTCACCTTCCTCGCCGATCGCGGTGTTCGCCACGTCTTCCTGGTGACGGGCGGGGGTGCCATGCACCTCAACGATTCGTTGCGCAAGGAGACGCGTATCACCCCCATCTGCCAGCACCACGAACAGGCCTGCGCCATGGCGGCGGAGGGCTATGCCAGGATCACGGGCACTCCCGGCGTCGTGAGCGTCACCACGGGGCCGGGCGGCATCAATGCCCTCAACGGCGTCTTCGGGGCGTGGACCGACTCCATCCCCATGCTCGTCATCTCCGGGCAGGTGAAGCGAGAAACCTGCATGGCCTTCCACGATGTGCCGGGCCTGCGCCAGCTCGGCGACCAGGAGGCGGACATCCTCTCCATGGTGAAGGGCATCACCAAGTATGCGGCCCTGGTGCGCACGCCCGAGGAGATCCGCTATCAGATGGAAAAGGCCTGGCACCTGTGCCAGACCGGCCGCCAGGGCCCTTGCTGGATCGATATTCCCGTCGATATCCAGTCGGCGCAGGTCGATGCGGCGACTCTCAAGGGCTTCGCCCCGGCACCGCTCGCGATGCCGGGCGAAGGGGGGGGCCTTGCAGCTCTCTGTTCGCAGGTGATCGAGCGTATCAGGGAGGCCCGGCGTCCCGTCCTGATGGTCGGTACCGGCATTCGTCTCGCGGGTGCCCTCGATGTGTTCGAACGCGTGGCTAGGTGTCTTCAAGTCCCGGTCGCAACGACGTGGACGGCCATTGATGTCCTGGATTCGGATGCCCCCCTTTTCTGTGGCCGCCCAGGGACGGTGGGGGACCGGGCCGGCAATTTTACCGTCCAGAACGCCGACGTGGTGGTAGTGCTCGGAAGCCGACTCAACATCCGACAGGTCAGTTACAATTGGTCCTCCTTTGCCCGGGCCGCGTTCAAGATCCAGGTTGACGCGGACGAAGCCGAGCTGAGAAAGCCCACGGTAAGGCCCGACCTGCCCGTGCATGCCAACCTGAAAGTCTTTCTGGAAGAGATGGAACGGCAACTCTCGAAAGGATGGAATCCACCAGAGCAACATTCCCGATGGCTCGCGTGGTGCAAAGAGCGGACGAGACGGTATCCGGTCGTCTTGCCCCGCCACCGAATGCTCAAAGGGGACCGCATCAACCCCTACCACTTTGTCGAGACCCTCTTCAGCCTCCTCGGCCCCGACGACGTGGTAGTCTGTGGCAACGGGTCGGCCTGCGTGGTCACCTTCCAGGCGGCTCGCGTACAGCGGGGGCAGCGGATCTTCTGCAACTCCGGCAGCGCCTCCATGGGGTACGACCTGCCGGCCGCCCTCGGTGCCGCCGTGGCCAGCGGCGGCAAGCGCGTGGTCTGCCTCGCCGGGGACGGGAGCCTCCAGATGAACATTCAGGAGTTGCAGACGCTGTCCAGCCTTGGGCTTCCCGTCAAGCTTTTCGTCTTGAACAACGGCGGCTACCTCTCCATGCGGATTACGCAGCGGGGGTTCTTTGGGGCGCTGATAGGGGAGAGCCCTTCGAGCGGGGTGGGCTTTCCCGACTTCGTCCAGGTGGCCCGGGCCTATGGCCTGCCGGCGGACACCCTCGGGGGCGAGAGATTTGAGGCGGGTCTGCAGAGAGCACTGGACGAGCAGGGCCCTTTCGTCTGCGAGGTGCTGCTGGACCCTGACCAGGAGTTTGAACCCAAGCTGACGTCTCGGCAGATGAACGACGGCCGGCTGGTGTCGTCGCCGCTGGAGGACCCCTCGCCCTTCCTCAGCCGCGAGGAGCTCCGTGAGAATATGCTCATACCATTGGTGGAGGAGTAGGCGCCATGGCCAGACGGGTGCTGGTGACCGGTGCTTCCAGAGGGATCGGCCTCGCAATCCTGCAGCGTTATGAACAAGCGGGCTACGAGGTGCTCGCGCCAGCGCGGGCAGAGGTGGACCTGGCGTCACCCCCGTCCATCCGCGGCTACCTCGATCGGCTGGGCGACCTGCCGGTCGACGCGTTGGTGAACAACGCCGCGGAGAACCACGTTCGGACCCTCCAGGACCTGACCCTTGAAGAGTGGCAGCGAATGCAGGCCATCAACCTCACGGCCGCGTTTCTCCTCATCCAGCGCCTGGGGCCTCGGATGGCCAATCGGGGGTGGGGCCGCATCGTCAACATCAGCTCCTGTTACAGCTTGGTCGCCCGTACGGGCCGAGCGGGCTATACGGCCTCCAAGGCAGGCCTTAACGGGCTGACGATGGCCGCCGCTTTGGAACTCGCCCACGGGAAGGTGCTCGTGAACGCCGTGTGCCCGGGTTTCGTGGACACGGAGCTGACCCGGCAGAACAACAGCCCCGAACAGATCGAAGCCCTCTGCGGTCAGGTCCCGCTGGGCCGTATAGCCGCCCCGGAGGAGATTGCCGAGATGGTCTTCTTCCTCGGGTCGGAGATGAACACCTACGCCACCGGCCAGACTTTCACCGTAGACGGGGGCTTCGTCATCCAGTAGGAGACGCCATGCGTTTGGAAGTGCAGTCGGGCCAGGGAGCCTACTCGGTGGACCTGGGCGATCCCCTAGAGGACGCCGTAGGATCGCTGCTCGGAGCACCTTCGGTGATCGTTGTGGATGAGCGGGTGGCGGAACTCTACGGAATCGCGCTGGCCCCGCTCTTCGCAATTCATCCCCACATCTCTCTCCCGGCGCTGGAGAGCGAGAAAAGCTTCGAGGGGGTCCAGCGGGTCCTCGCCTTTCTCCAGGATACGAACAGCACCAAGCGAACGACCTTGATTGCCATCGGCGGCGGAATCATTCAGGACATCGCCTCCTTCGCAGCCCACGTTTATTACCGTGGCATACCTTGGGTCTTCCTGCCATCCACGCTTCTCGCGATGACCGACAGCTGCATCGGCGCCAAGTGCGCCATCAACTTTCGCGGCTTCAAGAACCAGGTGGGAGCCTTCCACGCACCGTCCCGCGTGGTGCTGACGACCGATTTCCTCCCCACGTTGTCGGACCTGGACATTTTGTCGGGCTACGGTGAGATTCTCAAGCTCATGCTCACCAAGGGCGAGGAGGCATTCGAGAGCCTCGTGCGGGTCGTTTCGAAGCAAGGCTTCCGGGGAACCCATGCGGGAGACCTCCTCCTGCGCTGCCTGAAGGTTAAGCGGGGAATCATTGAGCAGGACGAATACGAGCTGGGCCTGCGAAAGATTCTCAATTTCGGACACACCTTCGGCCACGCCTTGGAAGGGGCCACAGATTACGCGGTGCCGCACGGCATAGCTGTAGCGTGGGGCGTGGACCTGGCCAACTACATTTCGTCAAACAGAGGGGGGCTGGAGAAGGAGTGCTTCGAGAAGGTGCACCGCTTCCTGGCGAAAGACTTCCTCACCAGGGTCGCGGTTCGGCCCGATCCCGCGGACATCTTCGCAAGACTGAAGCGAGACAAGAAGGTTCGCGATGGAAAGGTTCAGCTCATCCTCATGTGGAAGCCCGGGGACCTGCGCATCGTTCCCACGGACTTGGACCAGCGGCTGGAGGATGAGATCCTTAGCTACGTGGAGTTCGCTGTGCGCCCTGAGGGAGGTCCACGATGATTAGTCGCGACATTTTTGAAGACCTGTTCGTCCTAGAGATGACCAACAACCACCTGGGCAGCCTCGAACGGGGGCTGGAGATCATCCGCGAGCATTCACGAGTGGTGCGTTTCAATAACGTCCGGGCCGCCATCAAACTGCAGTTCCGGGACCTGGATGGATTCGTCCACAAGGACTTCAAGGACCGAATGGACATCCGTTATATTCGGCGGATCACCGAGACGCGGCTGAGCCGAGAGGACTACGCCCTCATGGTGGAGACAATCCGCAAGAGCAACTGCATCCCCATGGCCACCCCCTTCGACGAGCGATCCGTCGACTGGTGCGTCGAGTTCGAGATGCCCATCATTAAGGTGGCCAGCGCGGACAGCAACGACTGGTTGCTTCTGGAAAAGATTGCAAAAACCAAGAAACCCGTGATCGTCTCCCTGGGTGGCTTATCCCTGAAGGACACGGACGACATGGTGACCTTCTTCGAAAACCGCAACATCCCGGTGGCCCTCAACCACTGCGTGGCCGCTTATCCCACCGAAGATCACGAACTGGAGCTCAACCAGATCGACTTTCTCCAACGGCGCTACCCCCGCCATCCCATCGGGCTATCCAGCCACGAGCACAATGACTGGACTGCCTCAATCATGATGGCCTACGCCAAGGGGGTGCGCCTCTTCGAGCGGCACATTGACATCGAGATGGACGGTGCCCCGGTAGCCGCCTACTCGTCACTGCCGGAGCAGGTCGACACCTGGTTCAAGGCCTACCACCGGGCAAAAGAGATGTGCGGCACGGCCATCGAGGATCGCAGGATGCCGCTGGCCCGCGAGCGTGACTACCTGGACTCGTACGTCCGGGGAGTCTACGCGCGGAGGGATCTTCCAGCAGGCCAGATCCTCACCGAAGAGGACATCTATCTCGCAATCCCCCTCCAGAAGGGGCAGATCTCCTGTCGAGAACTGATGCTCGGGCGATTCGGCCACAAGATGATTCTCCCGTGCGGAAAGGACGCACCGCTGATGATCGACATGGTGGATACGCCTTACACCTATAATGAGCGCATGAGGAAGCAGATCTATGATCGCGGGCTCTAACTTGAATGTGCTGAATCTCTTCAATGGGCCACAAGACCGTAGCAAGGAACCGAGATACCGCGCTGACAATTATTGCGGTGGTGTCTTCTTGCATCTCTTTCTCGAGGAGCAAAAGGTCGAAATGCCAACTTTTGACGACTACTACAAAATGGCTTCCACCAAGATACCAGGCCACGCATAACTGCCGTTGGGTTTCCTCGGCCATATGGTGCGCAGATGTTAATGGGTGGCGACACAGAAGCTGATTCTAACGTGAGAGCCTAGAATGGGCGTTATTTTGTCGGGCCTCTTAAGCGGGGTTAAGGAATCGTTTCACACCTACTGGCTTGTCTCTCTTTCTTTATGTGTAGTACTGATGGCTATTGTTTGCGGAAGTATTGCGTGGTCCATGGGCGGCTTCAGCCAGATCAACTTCAGATTTGCTTTCGTCGCCGGCTTTCTCGTAGCCCTCATGGTAGGTGTAGGTGTCTTTCGAGTCGCTTACGAGCTAGGTTTTTCAAGAGTTAATTGGAACTCAGCCCTCTATGATGGAGGGGTCATTGGCCTCGCGAGCATTTTGATTGCCCTAGCAATATGGCAATTTGGACGAGTGCAATTTGGAGGAATGGATCATGGCATTATGATTGAGGTGGCTTGGAGGATGATACAGGGGCAGAAGCCCTATGTTGATTATTCCTGCCTCTTTCCCGTTGGTTTCGTGCTGGGGGCATTCTGGGCTTTTCGGCTCTTTGGGGTCAATTGGAGCGCCATAGTCGGCTGGGATGTATTGTTCTCAGTCCTCACATTTATATGGACATATTTGCTTCTGGTACGGTTAGGATTGCGACGCGACTTCGCCCTACTATTTAGCGCTAGCTGGCAAGCGGCCATCAATATCGTCGTAGCTTATTGGTGGTACAACACAGCAACCTCTATGGCGGCTGTCCTATTCTTTTTGTCTGCTCTTTGCTTTTGGTTGCGTCCCATGGGCCAACCAGAAGCGCTCTCCTATGTGATTTCGCTGGTGCTGATTGCCTCTATGAAACCCAATGTCGCTGGACCCCTCATTGCTGGAACCACCTTGGCGCTGATTACCTCCCACCCTCATCGCTGGCGGGTCATAGCTTTCTCCATGATCGCTTTTGTGATATTTGCAGGAGGCTTGGGGCTTTGGGGAGTCTCCGTCCCGCAGTTGATGGGCTCGTATCTGTCCGTTTCAGGAAGAGCCTTCACTTTTCATCAATTTCTTCAAGACACGACGATTGATGAAAAGGTGTTTTCCTTATTTCTGATTGTGGCGGCATCGGTGCCTTTCTTGTTCATTCGAACATTCAACTGTGTTGGTAAGCAAGCGGATCTAATGGTGACATACAGTGCTGCAGTAGGGAGCATGTTCGGCCTGATTGCGAATGGCGAGTTGAAGGTCGTAGATCTCCCTTTACTCATGGCCGCAGGAGTGTGGATAGCAATGCGCCAAGCACGGACCACTATGGCGGCCAACCCAGGCGATGGAGAAGAGGCGGCGTTGGGCTTAGTGTCAGTTGAACCGATTGAAGGAGCGAAAGGAACGCATGGGCTTACTTACCATGGAAGAAACACCGGACGACTCCTGGGGTCCTGGATTGTGGGACTTGCCGTACTCGTACTGGTGTTCTGCGTTATCAGTGGGGCTTTGAGAGAAAGGGTTCGTGCGATAGGAAATTTCTTTGAGTATCGCATCCCTACGGAGCGGGTCAGCGCGGGTTTCTTTAAAGGTATGAGAGCGAGTGCCGAGCTGATGGAATATAACGACGCACTGGGTCGGTGGGTTAAAGACCATCCGCACGACATCCCGTACCTTGGCCCAAGGATGGTCTGGGGTTATGCTGCTTACCGCATCAGATCTCCGCAAAATATTCCGCCGTGGTGGCAACCGGGGGTGGCCTTCGACGCAAGAGATGAAGACAAGTGGCTTAACAATTGGATACAAGACAAGTTCTATGCGGTAATCCTGAAGAGGTATTCTCAGGAGACGAAGAATGGGGAGATGTGGCACGCCGATTACACGTTTTTGCCGAGAGGAATGCTTCGTGATCTAGTGGCACATTATGACCAAATTCATGGATACGCGCCGTTGGTTGTGTTTCAGCGAAAATGAAGGTGATGCCGTGGCGATAGTCAGCATTATTACGCATTGCTTTAATGAGAAAGGCAACATCAGTGAACTTCATGCCCGGATTCGCAACGAGTGTGAGGGCTTGCGCAAGTACTCGTATGAGCATGTCTTCATAGATAACGCATCGACAGACGGAACGCAGGACATTCTGCGGGAGCTTGCGGCAGAGGATAATCATGTGAAGGTCATTTTGAACAGCCGCAACTTCGGAGTGACCCGGTCCGGATTTTACGGATTCCTCCAGTGTAAGGGAGATGCGGTTATTACGATGGCCGCGGACCTGCAGGATCCGCCAGAGTTGATCCCCGAGTTCATCAAGAAGTGGGAGGAGGGTTTTAAGGTGGTGCTGGCGGTGAAGAGCAGCGCGGGCGAGTCCAAGGTGATGTACTCCATCCGACGACTGTACTATGCCCTCATCAATCGCTTGTCGGAAATCCCACTCATCGAAAACTACTACGGATTTGGCCTCTACGATAGAGCCGTCGTTGACGCGCTTCGCAGGATGGACGACCCCTATCCCTATTTTCGGGGGCTGGTGATGGAGGCCGGTTTCGAGCACGCGATCGTGCCCTTTCATCAACCGGCGCGGAAGCGTGGTTTCTCGTCCTACAACTTCTACCGCCTCTACGATGTGGCCATGCTGGGGATCACAAGCCACAGCAAAGTTCCACTGCGGCTCGCGACGATGCTGGGCTTCGCGATGTCGGGGTTGAGCTTCCTGGTAGGAATGGGGTATCTTGTTTACAAGCTCTTATTCTGGAAGCAGTTCACGCTGGGTATCGCGCCGCTGCTCATCGCGGTCTTCTTCCTGGGCTCGGTTCAGCTCTTCTTCACGGGCATCCTGGGCGAGTACATCGGGTTCATCTACACTCACGTTCGCAAGCGGCCGCTGGTCATCGAGAAGGAGCGCATCAACTTTGAATCACCTTCCAGAAATGAGGCTCCAGCTCAAGGGTCGGCTGCCGGCGAACGGGCACCCGAAGGCCCTTCTCCCGAGGATGGCAATGGAGAAGGGGTGGAGGAGCAGGCAAAGCACGCGCCTGCCCCGAAGCCGTGATGCGCCTGGCCCTGCCCGCACCGATTCAAAGGCTCTGGGCCGTGTCGTTCATTCGCTTTCTTTTCGTGGGTGGGCTCAATACCCTCTTCGGCTACTCAGTCTTTGCCCTCTTCATTCTGCTGGGTCTGCACTACGCCCTGGCCGCTTTAATCGGTACCATTCTGGGCATTCTTTTCAATTTCAAGACGACGGGGACTATCGTCTTCAAGAGTGACGACAACCGGTTGATTGTGCGTTTCTTCGGGGTCTATGGCTTCATGTATATGGTCAACGTGGGAGTATTGAAACTCTTTAGAGAGTTGGGAGTGCACGTCCTTATTACGGCGGCGGTGGCGACGCTGCCCATGGCAATGATCTCCTTCCTTCTCATGCGGCGCTTCGTCTTCCGTGAGTCTGAGGGGGCCTTGAACTCAGACATAAGGCAGGCCGTCGAGGAAATGAAAGGAATCCTTGAGGGTCTGTTCGCGGGCCCGACCGAGAACATGGGGGTGCAGTTCTTCCGATACGCCGTGGTGGGCGCAGTGGCCTTCGTGGTGGATTTTGGGCTCCTCTACGCCCTCACCCATTACGGTGGCCTCTATTACTTGACTTCGACCACTCTGGCCTTCTTGGTGGGGCTGGGGATTAACTACACCTTCAGCATCCTGTGGGTATTCAGTAGGCGAGCGATCAGCAGTCGGCTTGTTGAATTCGGCATCTTTGCGCTCGTGGGGATCTTGGGGCTGGGCCTCAATGACCTCTGCATGTGGTTCCTCACGAGCGTGGCTGGCCTGTACTACCTCTACTCTAAGCTCGTGACCACCGCTGTCGTGTTTGTCTGGAACTTCATCGCACGCAAGGTGAGCTTGTTCCGATGACCGCGGGCGGGTTGGGCTCGATCCTGGGCGAAGAGGTCCATCTTGAGCTGAGCGGAACCAGCAAGCAGGCCGCCCTATCGGACGCGAATGCCCCTCGGCCGTGGCAGGACTGCAAGGACGTGCCCTATCCGTGCTTGGATCGGAGCCTAAGTAAGTTGGAGAGCCTCTCGGAAGGCCCGCCTCGCTTCAAGCCCCCGCCGTTGCCGACTGATGCCACGGTAATCAAGCCTAATGGGGGACCTCATCCTGAATCTTTACAGGAGCCCGCTCACATTACGTGTTTTGCGCAGGCCGCCATCCAGTTGCAGCATTATTTTGGAAATCAGTGGGCCACAGTATGTTCATGTCCATAGTAATTCCTGCCTATAATGAGGCCAAGCGGATAGGTCCAACTTTGCGTGCTGTTGCTACTTGGTTGGCTAGCCAAGACTTTGGATCTGAGATCATTGTCGTAGATAATGCCTCAGAGGATGAAACCGTTCCCATGGTATATGGCCTCATGGGCGAAATTGCCTCGTTGCGGCTCTTGGAAGAGAGAAGACGAGGGAAAGGATACGCAGTTCAAGCCGGAATGATGGCAGCAAAAGGAGAGATATGTCTATTTATGGATGCAGACAACGCCACATCAATTGACCATTTTCAGGGAATGAGGAAGTGGTTCAAGGAGGGTTATGATATTGTAATAGGCTCCTTGGGCGTACCTGGATCGGTCATGATGCTGGATGCGGCTGAACCCTTGTGGCGTATTGTTATGGGTAAAATGGGAAATTTGTGGATTCAGCTCTTAGCAGTACCCGGAATCTGGGATACGCAGAGAGGCTTTAAGGCGTTTACGGCCAGGGCGGTCAACGAGATATTTCCGCGTCTGACCATATTTGGATGGGGATTCGATATCGAGGTGTTGGCGATTGCGCGCGCCCGGGGGTTCAAGATAATTGAGGTGCCTGTTACCTGGCGCCACGACCCCAATAGTCGGGTTGGCGTGTTAGCCTATCCGATAACTCTGTTGGACACACTCAGAGTCCTGTTGAATAGGATGTGTAATCGATACAGGAGAAGGGAACCTCCATGTCCTTGAGGAAACATGTATTGCACTAGCTGCAAGGCTGTGTCCATGGTGATTGCCTTCGTCTGGATGACCATCGCGAGGAAGGTGGAGTTGTTTGGATGACCACGGAAGCAGTACCCCAGCGGGGGTCTCGGTTCATGGGAAGGGCGGGCGCCGTTGTCTTCTGGGTGCTTTTCGTCCTCGCTCTCGTGCAGCCGCTGCAATACCTGCACCTGACCTTTCTGGAATTCAGCTCGGGGGACGAGGGGATGCTCCTGGCAGGTGCGTTGCGCATCCTGCACGGCCAGGTGCCTTACCGCGACTTCTTTTTCTTTGTAGCGCCCGGGTCCCTATACCTCATCGCGGGGTGGCTGCATCTGTTCGGCACCACGCTGGTGGCGGCGCGCTCTCTGGCTTGTGTGATCAATGCATTCTTAGTCCTGGGGCTCGCACTCATGGGGCGGGCCCTCAAGCTTTCGCGGGCCTCGCTGGCGTTGCTGTTCCTCTCGCAAGTGGCCTTAGGGTTTGTGAGTTGGCCCATCGTGAGCCATCACTGGATGGTCAACGCTGCGATTTTCTTGTCGGCGTCGTGCCTCGCCTTCTCCGAGCGGGGGGAGAGGCAGGGCTTGCTGTTCGCCTCGGGCGCCTTGGCTGGGGCCGGTGGGCTCATGCTGCAGGACGAAGGTGGCTACTGGGTGCTCCTCAGCATCCTGTTATTGCTGCTCTCGGGTGGGGAACGGCGGTGGAAGAAAATCGGACTTTTCGTGGCCGGGGGGCTCGTGGTGGTAGGCCCGCTGGTGGTCTATCTACTAGCGAAGGTTCCCGCTTCGCGCATCCTAGAGGACATCCTCTGGGCACCCTTGCGGCTCTACCACGACAACCCGCGTAACCGAGTGGCTTGGGGGCAGGGCTGGCTCTCGAGCTTTGAGCGGTTGCCGGCGGTATGGAGAACGGGGGATGCCTGGACCTTTACGAACGACCTGGGTCAAGGTATCGGAATGGCGGCGGTCTTTTTGGTCTTTCCCCTTGCCGCGGCCCTTCTGATAGGAAGGATCACGGTCTGGCAGAGGCTCTCGCGAGAGGACCGATGGCCCTGGCTGGTCCTGATCTGTATGACCGGGACTGTGTTGCTCATGGCCCTGCACAGGCCCAGCATCATGAGCTTGCTCTTTGCCTTTCCCGGTGCGTTCCTGTTGGTTCTCTGGGAATGGGAACGGACCAGGAAACGAGAGCCTCGATGGCCCCCCAGGCTTGCGGGAGTGGGGTTGGCGCTGCCGCTGGCCTTCACCGCCACGGCCGTCTCTCTACCCTATCCCTACCTTGCCCCGAGGAATTCTTTCGACTTCCCCACGGGGAGGATCACCACTGAAGTAGCGCTAAGCAAGCCGTCATGGGAGTTGCTGTACCAGTTTCAGAAGCGATTCTTGCAGCGGGGGCAGAGCGTCTTCTGTTATGACTACTGCTCCTTCTACTCCTTTACCCTAGGAGTTGTCAGCCCCACGCGCTATGATAACTTCGACATAGGCCGCTTCGCCCCCGCAATGGTTCACGATTTATTGGGCGAATTGGAGGCGAATCCGCCGGACTGGGTTCTACTCGACGGACGTTACGGCTCCGGCGACCCGGTGGCAGCTTGGGTGGCCCTGCACTACAAGCCTCTGGCAAGGTGTACTGGTCTAATGATCTGGAGGAAAACGCCGTGGGTCGGCGCGGATGGCTCTGGTTTGAAGAGGAAGTAAGAAGTGGCGGGTCCATCGGCCAGCATCGATTTCCGACCGATGGGTTCGGTGTGGGCGATGCCAATGTGGCGGAATTCCATTGCCCCTTTTTGCAGCGGATGGCAAAGGTTGTTTGCATCGTCCGCAACTTTGCGGTGAGAAAGGGGAACCTGTTTTGATGAGCGAGGCAGTGGTAGGGACGGGGACGAAAGGGCTCGGTGAGAGAGCGAAAGCTGTGCTCCTCTGGCTGCTGTTCATTTTGGCTTTGCTAGGGCCTTTGCAGTATTTGCACCTGACCTTTCTGGAATTCAGCTCGGGGGACGAGGGGATGCTCCTGGCAGGTGCGTTGCGCATCCTGCACGGCCAGGTGCCTTACCGCGACTTCTTTTTCTTTGTAGCGCCCGGGTCCCTATACCTCATCGCGGGGTGGCTGCATCTGTTCGGCACCACGCTGGTGGCGGCGCGCTCTCTGGCTTGTGTGATCAATGCATTCTTAGTCCTGGGGCTCGCACTCATGGGGCGGGCCCTCAAGCTTTCGCGGGCCTCGCTGGCGTTGCTGTTCCTCTCGCAAGTGGCCTTAGGGTTTGTGAGTTGGCCCATCGTGAGCCATCACTGGATGGTCAACGCTGCGATTTTCTTGTCGGCGTCGTGCCTCGCCTTCTCCGAGCGGGGGGAGAGGCAGGGCTTGCTGTTCGCCTCGGGCGCCTTGGCTGGGGCCGGTGGGCTCATGCTGCAGGACGAAGGTGGCTACTGGGTGCTCCTCAGCATCCTGTTATTGCTGCTCTCGGGTGGGGAACGGCGGTGGAAGAAAATCGGACTTTTCGTGGCCGGGGGGCTCGTGGTGGTAGGCCCGCTGGTGGTCTATCTGCTAGCGAAGGTTCCCGCTTCGCGCATCCTAGATCAAATCCTTTGGCTGCCCATAAGGCTTTATCACGCCAACCCAGGCAATCGCGTGGAATGGGGCTACGGCTGGTTGCAGCACTTAAAGCGGTTCCCTATGGTGTGGAGTTCGGGCGACATTGGGTTCGCCACTGGTGATTTGGGGTGGGGTATAGGCTTGGCCTTGGTCTTTATTAGCTTTCCCGTGGCGGGAGCGCTGGTTCTCATGAGGCTGCTGCGATACCGGCCGCTGTCGGCCGCGGAGCGATGGCAATGGCTCGTTCTGCTTTCTCTGGCGGGCACCCTGGTGCTCATGGCTTTGCACAAGCCCTGCTCGCTGGTGTTGCTCTTTGCCTTTCCCGGTCCGCTCCTCTTGATCCTTTGGGAATGGGAGCGTCTTCGGAACATTCGACCTAAGGCGGCAGCCTGGCTCATGGGTGCCGGGTTAGCGCTGCCCCTGACCTTTACGCTCCTCTTCGGCACATTGCCTCATCCATACCTCGCTCCAAGGACCTCCTTTCATTTTCCCGCTGGAAGTCTCACGACCGAGGAGACCCCCAATAAACCATCCTGGGAACTGCTTAAACAGTTCAACCAACGTTTTCTGAAGCCTGGCCAGAGCATCTTTTATTACCAGTATTGCTCCTTCTACTCATTTGCTCTGCATAGGGTCAGTGCCATGCCCTATGATAACTTCGATATAAGCCAGTACGATCCCGCGATGGTGCACAACCTCCTGGCTCAACTGGCGACCAAGCCGCCGGATTGGATCCTGCTCGACGGGCATTACCAACCCAGAGACCCCGTGGTGATCTGGATCAGTCATAACTACAAGCCCCTGGCTCGGTGCGTGGGGCTGCTCGTCGTAAGGAGGGCGCCAACGATAGAATCAGGAACAGCCGATCCAAAGAAGGAGTGAGATACGGCCTGGCGGTTATGGTAATCGGAAGCATTGTCAGGCAGGGATGGCCGCAAGGTTAGATTGCCATGATCTTCCGCAGGCGTAAAGGGTTGTAAGCTCCAACGCCGCTTACTTTAGGGTCGCTCATGCGGGGCAGTCCAGTTGCGATACTGCTTTGGTGAGATCGCTCCGGCGGAGAGCCGCCCTATGATGTTTCTCCAGGCGGATAAGGCTTGATTCTCGAATCCTTGTGGGGCAAGGCATGCCGAATTCAACTAGATTCGGAACCAGCACGGAGCGAAACTCCCTCATCGTTTACCTGCCGTGGGCTGCGCTCTTGCTCTCTTGTTCCTATGTCGTTATGCGGGTACTCATGTTTCCCATGAACGTGGATGAACTGGAATTCCACCGCGCTACGCTATGGGTGGGGGAAGGCAGGGTGCCGTACCGCGATTTTTGGGAGCACCATCTGCCGCTCCAGTGGATTCTTTTTGCCCCGTTCACCCATTTGGGATTCAAGGGTATATTGGCGCTTCGATCTTTGAACTTGCTACTGGTGGTGGGGACTCTTTTGCTAATGGCTGCCCTGATGAAACGCATCGGATTGACTTCCACGATTCAGGTGCTCGTGGTGACAGCCTTGCTAGGCTCAACAGTATTTGGAGCCGGCTTTACCGAGTATCGTGTTGATAGCCCCATGAACTTCTTCTACCTCTTGGCGATACTGCTCCTCGAACGGTCATCGGGTAGTGCACGAAGCCGCCTCTTTACCGCTCTGGCTGGTGTGAGCCTGGCCCTAAGCGGCTTTTGTGACCAGCGGATTATTCCATTGGTCGGCATCACTGTGCTCGTTTATCTTCTTTGGGGAGAGGAGGGGGGCTTCGCGGCGCGCAGAAAGTACGTATGGGCTCTAGCTGGAGGGCTGATGGTTGTTGGCATCGTTCTGTTGACGGCATGGTCGCTGAATGCTATCGGGCCAATGATCAGGCAGAGCGTTGTAGACAATTGGATTTATGAGTCACACTTCCATTCTCTCGACAGGCCGTCATTCTGGTTCCATTTGTTCGTTTATCCGGTGACGCGGCGGGATTTTGCGATTCCGCTTATCTTAGCGGGAGCGTGTGCGGGCCTTATCGTAACTCTCTTCATTCGCCCTCGGGATGGGGCCAGCTTTCGAGTAGCCATGTTGGCGGTGGGGGCGGCTGTAATTCTGGGCGCTTTATCGACCACGAATCTCTACCAAGAGATCACCCTCTTTCTGCTTCTCGCACCTCTCTGCGGCTATGCCCTATCTTGGTCCATAAAGCGCCGCCCCGCGTTTGTTCGGTGGATTCCACTCTATGGTTCCCTGTTGCTCATAGGTCTGACGTACATGGCCAATCAGCGCATACCATGGGGCTTCAATGCCGATATGCTAGCCCATCAGGAGCATCTCATTCGGACGGTAGATCGCGTGACTCACCGGGGAGAGCGTGTGTTGGAAGGGGATGGCTATGCCTATCGGAGGCAGCCTGCTTACTATTTCTGGTTTCTGACGAGTATCGCCAAGGTCCTAACTGAAAAAGGTGGATATCCTCCTCTAACTGTAAAGGGATTGGTAGAGGCCCGTCCTGCGGCCGTCATCATGGACAGCCACCTAATGTCCTATTTGATGGTTAGCCCTCCAGAGTTGACAGAGTTTATTGTCCGAAATTATCTGCCTTTGGAAACGTGCCTTTGGATACCGGCGCCAAACGCTGTCTTTATGCCCCAAGGTCCTTCCATTGGATGGACGATCCTCCGAACCGACTCTTACCGGCCCATCCTCGTATCCCCCGATCGGGTTGCCGTCTGGCTGGATAAGCCGTTTGGGTTTGCTTTTGCTGAAATGGTGAATTTGCGTTTTCACGCCAATCTCTTCAAGAATGTCGAGTTGAACATCCCGTCTCTTGCTGCAGCAACGAATACTGCCGAGCTCCTCATAAGGGTAGATGGGGTGAGCGTTCCCCCTGGGAACGTAGACCTATTGGACTTGAGAGCCGGTCAGCGTTTGGCAGTGGAGTACAAAGGGATGAAGCCCATGATGTTTCTTCTCGTCCCGGCGAAAGAAGACAAGATGTTCCAAGTTCCTTACCCCTGGACGCCGCTGGCCTACCCCCCGGATTTCTGGTTTCAGTTTATGAAGCCGGGTCAAGCGGAGGGGGCACCGGTGGCTGGAGCGACAGATGGCCGATAAGGTGGCGATCATCATCGGTGCGGGGCCGGCGGGGCTGACGGCGGCGTGGGAGCTGCTGGACCGCACCGACGTCCGGCCCATCGTCCTTGAGGCCACGGGAGAGATCGGCGGCATCGCGCGGACGGTGGTCCACAAGGGCAACCGGATGGACATCGGCGGCCACCGCTTCTTCTCGAAGTCGGACCGGGTGATGGAGTGGTGGCAGAACGTGCTGCCCATGCAGGGGGCGCCCTCGCGTGACGATCGGCTTCTGGGCCGGGAGATCCCCCTGGCGAAGGAGGCCAGGACGCGCGCGCTCCGGGGCGAGGCGGCCTCGCGGCCCGCCCCCGACCCCGAACGCGAGAACCTCGTCATGCTGGTGCGCCAGCGCCTGTCGCGGATCCTCTTCCTCCGCCGCTTCTTCAGCTATCCCATCACCCTCAGCTTGGACACTCTGCGCAAGCTCGGCCCCGTCCGGCTGGTTCGCATCGGCTTCAGCTACCTGCGGGCCTCGCTCTTCCCCATACGCGAGGAACGCTCCCTCGAGGACTTCTTCGTCAACCGCTTCGGCCGGGAGCTCTACAACACCTTCTTTCGCGATTACACCGAGAAGGTATGGGGCGTGCCGTGCTCGGTCATCAAGCCCGAGTGGGGCGCCCAGCGGGTCAAGGGGCTCTCGGTGTGGAGCGCCGGCCTCCACGCGCTGGCCAAGCCGTTCCGAAGCCGCGGCGGCATCGCCCAGAAGGGTACGGAGACGAGCCTTATCGAGCGCTTCCTCTACCCCAAGCTCGGGCCGGGGCAGATGTGGGAGACGGTGGCCGCGCAGGTGACGGCCGCGGGCGGCGAGGTTCGCCTGAACCAGAAGGTGGTCGGTGTCCGGTGGACGCCCGGACGGATCGAGGCGGTCATCACGGAGGATGTGGTCACGGGGGAGCGGCACGAGCTGTCAGGTGACCTCTTCTACTCCACCATGGCCATCAAGGACCTGGTGGCGGCCATGGGGGGCACCGTGCCGGCGGAAGCGGCCGAGGTGGCGGCGGGCCTGGTCTACCGCGACTTTGTCACCGTGGGCGTGCTGCTGCGCAAGCTGAAGATCCGCAACGAGAGCCGGATTCCCACGGTGAACGGCATTATCCCCGACAACTGGATCTACATCCAGGAGCCCGACGTGAAGATCGGCCGCCTTCAGCTCTTCAACAACTGGAGCCCCTACCTGGTGGCCGATCCCTCCACCGTCTGGATGGGCGTGGAGTACTTCTGCAACGAGGGGGACGACTTCTGGGGCATGGCGGACGAGGCCATCGGGGAGCTGGCGGTGAGGGAACTGGCCGCCATCGGCGTGATCGAGCCCGGGGAGGTGCTGGACAGGGTGGTCGTCCGCCAGCCCAAGACCTACCCCGCCTACTTCGGCACCTACGACCGGTTCGATGTCGTCCGCAACTTCCTGGATGGGATCGGGAACCTCTACCCCATCGGCCGCAACGGCATGCACAAGTACAACAACCAGGACCATTCCATGCTCTGCGCCATGACCGCCGTGGACAACATTCTGGCCGGGATCACCTCCAAGGAGAACCTCTGGGCGGTCAACACCGAACAGGAGTACCACGAGGAAAAGTGATGGTGGATGAAAGATCATGCCCGTCCAAAACGGACCGCCTTGCCGGCTCCGAACCCCGACCGGGCCTTGGCCGCGCCGTTGGAGCGGCGCTGGGGGCCTGGTCCGGGCGCGTCCACGCGAGCGTGGCCGCGCTCCGTCCGCAGTCCCTCAGCCGCCCTTCGGGCGCCAGGCCAGGCCTCGTCTGGGGTGGACCCTCCTCCCACCCTCCACGGGTGCGCCGGCGGCGACGGACCTCCTGCTTCGTCAGCCTTCGGCGTCCGCATCCTCAGCGTACGGGGAGTACGCTTGCGGTGCGGCCGCCTCGGCTTCCTCGCCGGGGGTCAGGCCCCCCGGGGGCTCTCGGCGCGTTGCCCGCCGGGCCGGAGCAGATTCGCGAAGGCCCGAGGAAGGCGTGCAGGGCGGCACGCCGACGAGGGCCGACAAAGAAGATGCCCGGCCCGGCGGCAACCCGGAGGGACGCCGCGCCCTGGGCGGTCCGCTTCGTTCCGGCTCGTCCAAAGGGGTCTACCCTTCCTTCCTCGCCGCGCCTCGCGGCCCATCCCAGGGCGCGACCGTCGCGCCAGAGATCCCCGGGGGGCCGGACCCCTGGGCCCATCGGCGCCGGGACGCCGCTTTTCGCTTGCAGCGAAAAGCGAAGGGACGGCACCAGTCGAAGAGGTGCGGGGAAACGGGGGAGCGCACCCGTGCGACGCGCCGGGCCGCGCCTTCCTCCGCTTCGCTCCGAAAGGCAAACCGCACGAGTGCGAGCTGAAATTGTTTTGGACAGCCATGATGAAAGATGATGAACAACCGCGGTGGTGGCTGCGCAGAATGGCCTGCACATCCCGTCTGAGCCCCTCGCTTTGCGAGACCGTATAGACGCACGCCACCGCGCGACAGGCGGCGAGGAGCATGGGTAGTAACGAGGAGCGGTCGTTTCTCGGGGTCAGATGGCGTCCGTGGCGCGGGCGCTGGGCGGAGCTCCCCGCAAAGCGCCGTGAGACGATGGGCGCGGTCGTGGTCCTCGGGCTTCTCATCGCGATAGCCTTCCTGCCCCTCTTCGCCGGCCAGAATTTCTTGCCGTTTGCACGTTATCCCAACTGGGGATGGGCAGACGCTCGAAACAACGGCGTGCCGCTTAAGGTGGACGAGGCCTTCTTTGCGAGAAAGCGGGTCATCCCGTGGGTGTCCGACATGGATTTCGGGCACCTTTCGGGCTTCTTCTCAGGGGATTACTTCACCGCCCAGAGCCTTCGTAAGGGCACCCTGCCTCTTTGGGATCCCTATGCCGGCTGCGGTTATCCGACCTTCGACAGCGGGCAATATCGTCCCTTCAATCCTCTGCGGTGGCTCTTCTATCTGTTCCCCACGTACTGGACCTACTGCCTGACGCTGCTTTTGGGCCTTCCCCTGGGGGCCTTAGGAGCCTTTCTCTGGTTGCGACGGGAGGGGTTTGCCAGCCCGGTGGCCACTCTGGGGGCGGCGCTTTTTGTGGTCAATCCGTGGGTGCTGGACCGGCTCACCATCCTGGATCCCTTCGCCTTCTTCCTGCTGCCCTGGGCATTGCTTGGCCTCCACCAGGCCAGGTGGGGGAACCTGAAGAGCGTGGCGCTGGCCGCCTTGCCCTTCGTCATCATGGGCAACGTGGGAGAGCCGGAACCGTGCATGGTGGCCACTCTCGTGGCGTCGGCCCACTTCCTGGTGCTCGGTGACTCCGAAGGAGAAGGTCGAAAAGGATGGTTGCGTCGCATCGGAGTCTTGGGAGTAGTGGGCCTGCTTTCCGCCCTTGCTCTCTCCATCCACTGGGCGCCCCTGATACGGCTCTATGGGTATGGGTTTTCGTACAAAAAACTCGCCGTCAGCGTCGTCGTGCCCTATTCGTGGCAGGGTCTCTTCACTCTGGCTTCGGACCTTTTCGTTGCCCCTGCTGTTCTGGGCCTCGTGGGTGCGGCCCTGATCGCGAGAAAGAGGCGCCTCGTTTTCTGGATGGTCGCCTTGGCAGTGGTGCTGTTTCTCATCCTCCCCCTGCCATGGGCGGGATACACTGTCCAGCGGTTTCTCCAGGCCCACCTCTTCGCCGTGCCGCTCGTCTACTTCAAGGGACTCCTCTGGACGTGCACTGCTTTCCTGGCCCCGGCAGGTCTGGAGGCCGTACTCGCGGGTCAGCGGAAGGCCCGGTGGATTGCCGCATCGGTGGGCATCCTGGCCTTCGCGTGCGACGCTCTGCTCATCGGAGTGTTGCCTCTGCCCCTCTCGCAACAAAGCCGCTTCCCCGTGCTGGCCATGGTGCTGCTGGGATCGGGCCTGATGGCCCTTCTTCTCGCTACGCTTAGAAAACCCGGCGTGCTGGGGATTTTGCTGCTCGGCTTGCTGGTCGCGCTGCCTTCGGCCTTCCCTCTCTCGCTGAACCACCTGGATTGGAACACGATGAGCTTTAAAAGGGGAGGCCTGATGGCGTGGATCAGGCGGCAGCATCCCCACGACCGGACGGTCTCACCCGTCAGTCGGGGGTTCGTCATTCCGCCGAACGAGGGCTCGGCCTACGATGTCCGCTGTGCCGACTTGAACGCCGTCTTCTTCCTGGGACAGTATTTTCAGCTCTTTTTCACGCCGCCTGCACCACCAACCCTCATCGCCTTTCGAACCCCCGCCACCTTGCTGCTGCGGCAGACCGGCGCGTCCCTCCTGCTGGCGCCCGAAGGCGAGAATGCCGGGCTCGGCCCTCCTGAGGCAATGGCTTCAGGAAGCGCGGCGTATTCGCTGCCGGGAGCGGAAGGAAGGCTCTTCTTCGCATACAAAACGGCTCCCTTCGTCCCCGGCCGTCCCATCGGGGAGCAGCTTTGGAATTTGGGCAAAGGAATTGACGGCGTGGCGGTTGTGGAGACGATGGGACAGCCCGCGCCAAGCAGATGGCCCGAGGGTCCGGTGGCGGGAGGTCGTCTGACATTCCTCCGCGACGGGGCGGAGGAGGTGACCGTTGCCGCGAAGGCTCCGCGCGAGGCGCTGCTGGTTCTGAGAGATTCCTGGTACCCGGGCTGGCGGGCCACGGTGGATGGCCGCCGCGTCCCCATCTACCGGGTCAACGGCTGTTTCCGAGGCGTGCTCGTGCCGGCGGGGAGGCACGAGGTCCGGTTCGTCTACCGGCCGTGGCACGTCTACATTCCTGGAGCCGTTTCGCTCCTGACCACGCTGCTCATCATTGGAGGCGCCCTGGGCGGACTTCGGCGGCGCGGTTCCTCCGCTCACTTGCCTGGCGGGGGCTGAGCTCCCTCCGGCTTGGCGTGCAGGCGGGCGAGCGCGGCCTCCAGGATCTTGTGAATCATCGGGGGCGGGCTTGCGCTCAGGGCGCGCTCCAATTCAGCGGCGAGGGCCTTCGCCGGGATGGTCCCTCGCTCGGCGCTCCAGAGGAGGTAGGGCAGGTCGTCCAGGCGGAGTAGCGGATAGCCGTACTTCTGGATGAGGGCCTGGTTGGCCGGTTCGCGCTTGGCGAGCACCATGCCGTAGGGGCCGAAGTCCACCATCACCCACGATTCCGGGGGGAAGAGCACGGCGGAGGGGCCTCGGGGCGGCGTGCCGGCTGGGCCTTTGAAGGTGAATGCCTTGTAGGAATAGAGGGCCGCGTCGAAAGGGTAGCGGGCCAGGAAGGCCTCGAAGGCGGGAATGGAGCGGTGGGCTTGGTAGTAGGCCACACCGGGCTCGTTGAAGGGGCCGAAGCGCCCGTCGAAGAAGACCTTGGCCTGGTGGTCGAGGGTCCACTCCAGATAGCCGCCCACGCGGAATTCGTGGTAGAGGTTCCCCACGAAGTCCACGTGCTTCAGGAAGGCCGCCTCCTGGACGGGGTAGCGCTCAGCCATGGGCGGGTAGAGCGGCGGGTGCAGCGCCTGCCAGCCGGCCACCCAGGCGGCCAGCGGGAGCGCGAGGGCGTAAGCGCCCGCTTGAATCTTGCGTCGGTTGAGCAGCGGCTGCAGCGACCGGGCGGCGAAAGGGGCCAGGGTGATCACGGCGTAGGCCGCGTAGCGGACCCAGTAGAGGCCCAGCGCCACCTGGCTGGCGACCACGAGGACGGCGGACCAGCGCCGCGGCTTCACGAAGAGCTGGGCCAACAGGGTGGCGGCGGCCATGGCCGCGAAGAGCCCATAGACGCCGGTCAGGGGCGTCCTGACCCACTCGGCGATGGGGACGTAAGCCCTATGGTTCAACAGGTCCAGCGCGTGCTTGACGGGGAAAAACGTCAAGCGCCAGCCGAAGGGGTTGATCAGGGTGACCGCCCAGCAGGCCAGGAGGATGCCCGCGCTTTGAAGGGTCTCCTTGAACGCGAGCTGGCCCTCCCTCCACCGATCCATGAGCCCCCCGGCCAGGAAGGCCCCCGTCAGCACCAGCCCGTAGGCCCAGGCGCCGTGGATCTGCACCCAGAGCACGAAGAGCGCGAGCAGCCAGGGCAGGGCTCGGCGAAGGCCCGGGGGCGAGGCCTCGGATTTCAGGAGGATCTCCAGGAGGACCACCATCAGCACCAGCGACAGGATCTCGGGGCGGTAGCGGAAGCGCTCGCCGTAAACGGCCAGAAGGGGCAGGACAAAGATCGCCAGGCCGGGGGCGCTGCCTCCCGTCTGACGCACGCAGCGGTAGGCCCCGAGGACGCCGAGCGCGGCGCAGGCGGCCGTGAGTCCCTTGGCCAGAGCGGCCCCGCCCAACAACCACAGGGGGTAGCAGAGGAGGTGGAAGAGCCACTCCTCGTCGGTCCAGGGGGCGCCCTTGGCGGTGAAGGAGAAGGTTTCCGTGCGCACGAGGTGATGGGTCTGCCAGATCTCCCTCCCGATGGCCAGGTGCCAGAAGGTGTCGGGATCCTGGACGGACTTGAAGGCGGCGAAGAAGGCGGCGGCCGCCACGAGGACCACGAGCAGGAGCTCGGGCCAACGGGGGAGTGAAGATTCACCACCAAGACACGAAGACACGAAGGGATTTCGGAGTTCGAATTTCGGATTTCGAATGGTGAAGGGGGAAGTCGCCTTCACCGTTCGTGCTCTTGCGTCCCGCTCTTCGCTACTCACGTCTTGCGCCTCACACCCGCCTCGGTAGTCGGCGAAGGGCTTCGCCTCCCACAGAAGGGGCGGGTTCTGTGAGAGGAAGAATGATGTCTGTGGGAGGGGGGTGCCCATCCCCGACCCAATGGACGCTCCAGGAGTGTCCGGACCGCCTGGCCGTCTCCCCAGTGAGCGAGGCTGCGGCGTCGGCGCCAGTTCCAGGAAGCGCTCCTCGGAGCGGAAGACTCGGCCGCAGGCCGGAGCGCGCGCGTCCGCCATTTTACCGGCGGGCGAGGGCGCCCGCCCCACAGAATCTGACTACTCGCTCTTCGCCACTCATTCGGTACACCATCCTATCCGTTCTCCCTCCGCCACCAGTCGAGAAAGCACAGCAGAGTCCAGAGGGGTTTGCGGTGGTCGGCCTTGCGGGCGAGGTGCTCGCGCCAGAGGCGGCGGGGTTCGTCCGGTTTGAGGAAGGGGACCCGGCCCAGCACCTCGTCGGAGAGCAGTTCCTCGGCCATGGGCCGCAGGGGGCCCGTGAGCCAGCGGGCGATGGGGATGCCGAAGCCCTTTTTAGGGCGGTCGAGGAAGCCCTTCGGGAAGCGGCCGGCGAAGGCCTCCTTGAAGACCGCCTTGCCCGCGCGCCCGTGGAGCTTCCAGTCCCAGGGCATGGAGAAGGCGAGGCGGACGACCTCCGGATCGAGCAGAGGCACGCGGGCTTCCAGGGAGGCCATCATGCTGGCCCTGTCCACCTTGGCGAGGATGTCCTCCAGCAGGTAGGTGTGGAGGTCCAGCCACTGGGCCGAGGTGACGGGATCGCCCTTCGGCGACGGGGGAATCCACTCCTCGGGAAGAAGCGCGGCTCCGCCGTCGGGGATGAGCCGGGCAAGCCGCTCCGGCGTCCACGAGCCGAGCCAGAGGTGGTGCCGCAGCGGCATCGGATACTCGGCCCCGTCCCTGAACTTGCGGAGCTTGTAGGGCAGGGTGAGGTTCGCTTGGGAGATGGGCAGGAGGCGGTCCGCGGCGGCCAGCCCGGCGCGTCGCGCCCAGCCCGGCAGGGACCGGTAGAGGCCGAAGCGGTGGTGCACCCAGTAGGTCGGGTATCCCGCGAACAGCTCGTCGCCACCGTCCCCGCCCAGGGCCACGGTCACGCGCTGCCGGGCGAAGCGGGAGAGCAGGGCGGTGGGAAAGAGCGAGGGGTCGGCGAAGGGTTCGTCCAAGAGGCCGAGCACGCGCGGGACCTCGGCCAGCAGTTCACCTTCGCTGAAGAGGTGCTCGTAGTGCACGCAGCCCAGGTGCCGTGCCGCCGTCCGGGCGTAGGCGCTCTCGTCGAAGGAGGGGTCCTCGAAGCCGATGGAGAAGCTCTCCACGCGGCCCCCCGCCTCCACCATGCAGGCCGCGACGATGCTGGAATCCACGCCGCCGCTCAGGAACACCCCCAGGGGCACGTCGGAGATGAGCTGCCCCTTGACGCTGCGCCGCACCTCGTCCCGCAGCCTCTCCTCGGCCTCATCCCTGGAGAATCCCGGCGTTTGGGGAATGGCCCAGTGCCAGTAGGGCCGCAGCCGGATTCCCTCCGGCCCCGCCAGCAGAGCGTGGCCGGGCAGGAGCTTTCTGGCCGAACGGTAGATGGAGAGGGGGGCGGGGACGTATTCGCAGGTCAGGTAGGCCTTCAGAGCGCCCAGGTCCAGGTCGGTCGGGAAATCGGGATGGGCGCGCAAGGCCTTGAGCTCGGAGCCGAACAGGAGCCCTCCCGGCACCTCGGCGTAGTAGAGCGGCTTCACCCCCAGCGGGTCCCTCGCCAGCAGGAGGCTCCGGCGCTCTCGGTCGTAAAGGGCGAAGGCGAAGATGCCGTTCAGCCTGGGAAGGAAGGCCTCGCCCTCCTCCTCGTAGAGGTGCACGAGCACCTCCGTGTCCGACCGCGTGGCGAAGCGGTGTCCCTTGGCCTGAAGCTCAGCGCGCAGGGACTGGAAGTTGTAGATCTCGCCGTTGAAGACCACGACCACCGAGCCCGACTCGTTGGCCATGGGCTGGGCCCCGCCCGCCAGGTCCAGGATGGCCAGCCGCCGGTGGCCCAGCCCCACGCCCTCTTCCACGAAGAAGCCCTCCCCGTCGGGGCCCCGGTGCACGAGGCTCGCCGTCATGGCCACGAGCGCCTCGCGATCAGCCGGCCGGTTCAGCGCGAAGCCCGCTATGCCGCACATGGCCTATTTCCCTTCGCCCGTGGCGCTGCGGCCCCCGGCTGTGGAGCTGCTGCCCTCGGCTGTGGCGCGGCCGCCCTCGGCTGTGGCGCGGCCGCCCCCGGCCGCGAAACCATCGAGAGGTTGCGAGTCTGATGGACCTTGAGGAGCGGCGGGCGAGGGCGCCCGCCCCACGGGTTGATCATGATTGTCTTCTGTGGCGCGGCCGCCCTCGCCCGTGGCGCTGCGGCCCTCGGCTGTGGCGCGGCCGCCCCCGGCCGCGAACCCTTCCCCCTTCCACGCGCTGGACCAAGGATAATCGGTGATGCAGGCAACGAGGCCCTTTCGAACCGGATTACCCTCTATGTAGCGCCAAGCTTCGTTGAATTCCCGCTCATTGCGGATGATGTGATCATAGGTTTCATCCTGCCAAATGGGGGACTGACGGCCGAAGCGTCTGGCAAGGGTATGGGAAGAGGCACCCTTGAGTGATTGTAAGGTCTTGATCAGATGCTCATCCCTTGTGGTGGAATAGAGAAGATGCACGTGGTCAGGCATAACGACGAAGGCTTCAACCTTGCCCGGGCCCATCTTGTGGATATGAGAGACCAGGGCTTGGCACTCTTCGGGGGACATCGGAGGGGCTTGCCGGCTCGATAAGCGGAAGGTGAGGGAGTAGCAGGCCCCACTCACATGAATATGCGGTAGGCGGCGACGATAGGTCGTTAGCCGTTCCATGGGGAGAGTAAAGCTTCGCCTCGGTAAGGAGGCCTCTTCATTGGATATTGCCCGCTTGCCGCGCCGGTCGGAGCGGGAGAGTGGCGGGCGAGGGCGCCCGCCCCACGGTTTGGCGGAGCGGGAGAGTGGCGGGCGGGGGCGCCCGCCCCACGGCTCGGCGGAGGGGGAGAGTGGCGGGCGAGGGCGCCCGCCCCACCGGCGGGCCATGATTCTTCTTGAATGAGAGGCTTCTGTCCGATGGGTGATGGGTTCACGGAGCGGTTCCCATCCTCTCTGACTCCAGCACTTCGCGAATCACGTAGGGAGTGGTTCCGGAGCTGGCGAAGTAGATGCGGATGAGGAGCTCGCCCAGAAGGCCCATCATGATGAGCTGCATTCCCACGAGTGCGATGAAGATGCCCACGAGGAGCAGGGGGTTGTTGTGGACCCAGACGCCGTAGGCCAGCTTCTGCCAGAGCGTGTAGGCGGCCAGCAGGGCGGAGAGGAGCCAGAGCCCCACGCCCGCTCCTCCGAAGGCGTAGATGGGCTTGGTGAGGAAGGAGCCCATGAACTTGATGGTCAGGAGGTCGAGGACGACCTTGAGCGTGCGCCCCAGGCCGTACTTGCTCTTGCCCGCCACGCGCGGATGATGGGTCACCTCCACCTCGGCCACGCGGGCCCCCTGCCACGTGGCCAGAATGGGGATGAAGCGGTGCATCTCTCCCAGCAGCACCACCGGAGCCAGGACCTCGCGCCGGTAGGCCTTGAGGGTGCAGCCGTAGTCGTGCAGCTTGACCCCAGAGATGAGGGAGATGAGCCCGTTGGCGATCTTCGAGGGGAGAATGCGCGTGAAGAAGGGGTCCCGGCGGTGGCGGCGCCAGCCGCTGGCCACGTCGAAGCCTTCGTCCAGCTTCGAAACCAGCTTGGGGATGTCGGCGGGATCGTTCTGGAGGTCGCCGTCCAGCGGGACGAGAACGGCCCCCCGGGAGTGCTCGATGGCCGCCGCGAGGGCGGCGGTCTGGCCGGAATTGCGCCGGAGGAGGACGACGCGGAGGTGGGGGCGTTGGGCGACGGCCCTCTTGAGCCCCGCCACCGTGCCGTCGCCGGAGCCGTCGTCCACGAGCACGACCTCGTAGCTCCGCCCCAAGCGGGCCATCTCCTCCTGGATGCGGTCCAGCAGGGGTTCCAGGTTCTCCTCCTCGTTGTAGAGGGGGACCAGGAGGCTCAGTTCGGGGCGGGCGGGACCGGCGGCGTCGGTCATTCAGAAGGCCTTATGGAGGGTGAGGAGTGGGAAGTGAGGAGTGAGGAGTGGCGAAACGCGAGACGGGAAAAAGGAGACAGGGAAGAGATGGGGCTGGAGAGCCGGAGAGCCGGGGAAAGAAGAAACGTGAAATGTGGCGGCTGGCGGAGATCTTCGTGTAGGAGGCCTCTCCAGAGGCCGATTCGCCGTGCTCGCACCATCCCATCGCGCTCTGGAGAGCGCTCCTACGGGGGGCGAGGCGGGAGGCGCAAGACGGGAGAAACAAGAGGCGAAACGCGCGATCCTCCCCCCCGGATTCCTCTGCGCCCTCCGCGTCTCCGCGGTGAACCTTTCTTTCAGCATTCCGACTTTTCTCTCAAATCGCTCTGTGTCTCTGTGCCTCTGTGGTTTCTCCCTGATTCGCCATTCGCAATTTTCCCTCAGCCTTCCTTCGCGTTCAGGCGGTACTTCTTGACGAAGTAGCGCATGGAGCGGAAGGTGATTCCCAACCGCTGGGCCGCCCTGACCATGACGCCCCCCTCCAGCTCCAGGGCCTTCTGGAGGTAGCGCGCCCGGGTCTGTTCCACCACCTCGGTGAGGTCGAAGCCGCTCTCGGGGATCTGGATCTCCCCCGGGGCCTGGGTCACGCGGAAGCCCACCACCTCCTCCGGCAGGTGGCGCGTCTCGATGCGCCCTTCGGCGAGAGCCATGGCCCGTTCCACCACGTTTTCGAGCTCCCGTACGTTGCCCGGCCAGAGGTAGCTTTCGAGGGCCTTGAGCGCCTCCGCCGACAGGGTCGGGAGGGAGCGGCCCATGAGCCTGGCGTGTTTCTCCATGAAGCTCCTGGCCAGCAGGGGGATGTCCTCGCGGCGGTTGCGGAGCGGCGGCACCGCGATGGAGTGGACCTTGATGCGGTAGTAGAGATCCTCCCGGAACCTCTTCTCCTGGATCATCCGCTGGAGGTCCTCGTTGGTGGCCGCGACGACTCGTGCGTCCACGGGGTGCTCGCCGTCGCCGCCCACGGGGCGGATGCGGCGCTCCTGCAAGGCGCGCAGCAGCTTGACCTGCATGGCGGGAGACATCTCGCCGATTTCATCCAGGAAGATCGTTCCCCCATCGGCCAGGTCGAAGAAGCCCTTCTTGGTGGCGTGGGCCCCGGTGAAGGCCCCTTTGACGTGGCCGAAGAGCTCGCTCTCCAGGAGGGTTTCGGTGAGCCCTCCGCAGTTGACGGCGACGAAGGGGCGCTTGCCGCGGGGCGAGCGCTGGTGGATGGTCCTGGCGATGAGCTCCTTGCCGGTGCCGCTCTCGCCCTGGACCAGGACGGTGCTCGCCGTGGGGGCGATGCGCTCGATCAGGGCGTAGATCTCCTGCATGGGCCGGCTCTGGCCGACGATCTCTCCGAAGCGCTCCTGGTGGGCCAACTGGACCTTGAGGAGGACGTTCTCCTCCCTGAGCGTCTTCTTCTCGATGGCGTGCCGGACGATGTTGACCAGCTCCTCCACCTGGAAGGGCTTGGTGACGTAATCGAAGGCGCCCAGCTTCAGGGCTTCGATGGCCGAATCGGTGCTCGCGTAGGCGGTCATGAGGATCACTTCGGCCTGGGAATCGTCGGTCTTGAGTCGGCGCAGGAGGTCCATGCCCGAGAGCCCCGGCATGCGGATGTCCGAGATCACGACGTCGAAAGGCGTCGAGCCGAGGGCCGCCATGGCCCGCTCGGCGCTCTCCGCGGTCTGGACCTCGTACCCCTCGTCCCGGAAGAGGATCTCCAGCATGCGCCGCATGGAGGTCTCGTCGTCCACGACCAGAACGCGGTCACTCATGGGCCGCCTCCAGAGGGAAGAGGAGCCGGCAGCGCGTGCCCCTTCCCAGGGCCGATTCGATCTCGACGCGGCCGCGGTGCTCCTCCATGATCTGGTAGACCACCGAGAGGCCCAGGCCCGAACCCTGCGCGAAGCCGTGGCGGAACGGCTGGAAGTAGTTGGGAATCTGCGAATTCCTCATGCCCTCGCCGTTGTCCTCCACCTCCAGTATAGCGTCTAGGCTGGAGCGCGTTAAGGAAACGCGGATGACCCCCTCCGCCTTCACCGCCTTCCTGGCGTTGGTGAGCAGGTTCCAGAGGGCCTGGCGGACCCGGTCCGCATCGGCCGAGACCTCCACCGGATCGCCCGGGAGGGCCAGCTGCACGATCAGCCCCGAAGGGTTCGCCGAATCGTTCCGGAAGAGGGTCACGACCTCTCCGGCCAGGGCCGTCAGGTCGAGCTGCTGCCTCCGGATCTGCGGGGGTTTCACGTAGCGGAGGAAGTTGTTGAGGATCTCGGTGAGGCGGCGGCTCTCCTCCTGGATGATGGCCAGCAGGGCGTGCTCGCTGCTCTCATCGGGTGCCTGCCTCTTGAGCATCTGTGCGGCGCCGAAGATGCTGCCCAGGGGGTTCTTGATCTCGTGGGCGATGTCCGCGGCCATTGCCCCCGTCGCCATGAGCCGGTCTTTCAGCGCCAGCTGTTCCCTCAGCTTCACCACCTCCGTCTGGTCGCGGATGAGCGCCAGGTAGCCCAGGGCGGACTGACCGGAGCGGAGGGGGGCGGTGACGATGGAGAGGTGGCGCTCTCCGCCCGCCACGGCCAGCTCCAGCTCCCGTCCCTCGGGAGCCTCCGGGTCCAGGGCACAGCGGCCGCGATGGCCCAGGGCCTCGAGGTGGGGGTCGAAGTCCCATCCCGCGGGCAGGGTCTCGCCCAGAAGACGCATGGCCGCGGGGTTGGAATAGGTGACGCGGCCCTTGGCGTCGGTGGTTACCACCCCCCAGGTGAGCGAGGAGAGGATCTGCTCGTTCAGGCTCTGGAGGCTGGTGAAATCCCTCTGCATGGCTCCCAGCGCCTTGCGGGTGGATTCGAGGCGCCCCGACATGATGGTGATGAGTGCTGCGATGAGGAAGAAGCCGACGTAATTGGCCAGGAGCGAATAGAGGGCCGACTCGGCGGTGGGCCGGTCGTAGGGGAAGCTTCCGCCCAATTTCTCGGGGTCGATCCAGTTGTAGAAGAGGGCGACGCAGAGAAGCCCATACACGAGGGCATTGATCACCGCCATGGTGAAGGCCCCGCGCTTGCGCAGGAGGTACCCCGCCACCACGATGAGCAGGTGGTAGAGGAAGGTGAAGATGCTCTGGATGCCGCCCGTGAACAGGGCCAGCAGGGTCACCGTCAGGACGTCCCCGAAGAGCTGGACGATGATGAAGAAGGGCCGATCCCTGAGCGAGCGGGCGGAGAGATAGATAACGGTGTAGAGGAGATTCTGGGCAAGGACGAAGGCGATGATGTAGTAGAAGGGCCTGAGGTAGGCCTCGGCTCCCAGGAAGGCCTGGATCCCCAGCGCGCTGAGGAAGAAGGTGAGGATGATCACCATCCGGTAGACCATCAGCCGGACGGCGCTCGTCTCGAGGGCTTCCATGGCCTTAGGCATTCCCGGCAATCGTCATGGAGAGAATGATAGCGCGGGGAGGAGAAAGGGGGAAGAAGAATGGCGGATCTGGGATGGGAAAAACGATCCACCACCAAGACACCAAGGCACGGTATGCCTGTCCAAAATAGACCGCCTTGTCGGCTCCGAACCACGGCCGGGCCTTGGCCGCGCCTTTGGCGCGGCGCTGGGGGCCTGGTCCGGGCGCGTCCATGCGAGCGTGGCCGCGCTCCGTCCGCAGGCCCTCAGCCGCCCTTCGGGCGCCAGCCCCAGCCTTTCCTGGTACGAACCGTCCCCCCACCCTCCACGGGTGCGCCGGCGGCGACGGACCTCCTGCTTCGTCAGCCTTCGGCGTCCGCATCCTCAGCGTACGGGGAGTACGCTTGCGGTGCGGCCGCCTCATCTTCCTTGCATGAGGCCCATCGGCGCCGGGACGCCGCTTTTCGCTTGCAGCGAAAAGCGAAGGGACGGCGCCAGTCGAAGAGGTGCGGGGAAACGGGGAGGTTTCCCCGCTCAGAGGGCCACCCCCGCAAGGGCAGGGAAGAGCAGTTTCCCTGGCGTACGCCAGGGGAGCGCCGAGGAGGGGCGGCCGAGCCCCTCCTTGGGGAGCGCCCCCGCGCGACGCGCCGGGACGCGCCTTCCTCCGCTTCGCTCCGGAAGGCAAACCGCACAAGCGCGAGTTGAAATTGTCTTGGACAGCCATGAAGGCACGGCGAATTGCGAATTGGAAAAGCACGATTGGGATGCGAGGGCGCGTGGGAGCGCTCTTCAGAGCGCGACAGATGGAAAGGAGACGGCCAGTCAGCCGCTGGAGAGGCCTCTTGCGGCCCCGCCCGCGTCTCCCGTCTCGCCCCCCTTTTTCCCTCCCTGTCTCTCTGTTTCCCTGGTTCTCTGCCTCTATCTCATCTTTACTGGATCTGCTGGATGAGGGAGAACATGGGCATGTACATGGCGATGACGATGCCGCCGATGGTGACGCCCAGAAAGACGATGATGACGGGCTCCAGCATGGACATGAGGTTGCCCACGGCCTCGTCCACCTCGTCCTCGTAGAAGTCGGCGATCTTGCCGAGCATGGCGTCGAGGGCGCCGGTGGACTCGCCCACGTTGATCATCTGGGTCACCATGCCGGGAAATATCTTGGATTCCTCCAGGGGCTGGGTGAGGGTCTTGCCCTCCTCCACCGCCTTTCGCGTCTTCATGATGGCCTCTTCCACGATGGCGTTGCCGGAGGTGCGGGCGGTGATGTCCAGCCCCTCCAGGATGGGCACGCCGGAGGAGACGAGCGTCGCTAGGGTCCGGCAGAAGCGGGCCACGGCGATCTTCTTCAGGACGATGCCGAAGACCGGCACCTTGAGCAGGATCTTGTCGATGGTGTACCGGCCCCCGGGCGTCTTGTAGTAGAGGCGGATGGTGACCGCCACCGCGATGACCAGGAGGATGACCAGCCAGGCCCAGCGCCCCAGGAAATTGCTGATGGCGATGACGATCCGGGTGGGCAGGGGGAGCCGTGCGCCCAGGCCTTCGAACAGGTTGGCGAAGGTGGGGACCACCTTCCACATGATGACCATCACGACCAGGACGGCCACCGTGACGACCACCACGGGGTAGATCATGGCGGACTTGATCGCGGCGCGCAGCTTGACGGCCTTCTCGATGTAGATCGAGAGGCGCTGGAGGATCGTGTCCAGGATGCCGCCCGCCTCCCCGGCCGCCACCAGGTTGCAGTAGAGGTCGTTGAAGACCTTGGGATGCTTCTTGAAGGCCTCGTGGAGGCTGGAGCCCGCCTCCACGTCCTCGCGGATCTCGAAGAGCACGCGCTGGAAGGCCCTATTGGACTGCTGGGAACCCAGGATCTCCAGGCACTGCACGACGGGGAGGCCCGCGTCGATCATGACGGAGAACTGGCGGGTGAAGATGGCCAGCTCCTTCGTTTTCACGCCGCCGCCGAATTTCGGGAGGGCGAGCTCCTTGCCCTTCTCCTTGACCCTCGTGGCGACGATCTGCTGGCGTCGGAGGGCCGCGATGACGGCGTCCTTGTTGTCGGCGGCCATGGCGCCCTCTATCGTCTCTCCGCTTCGCCTGCGGCCTTTCCACTCGAACTGGGGCATGGTTCCTCCCTCCCTGTTCTAAGCCTTCAGGGCTTGCGCACCGGCATGGGCCCCCGGGTGGGGGCGGAGGTCGGCGGGGGCGCGGTCATGCGCCGTTGTCCCAAGGTGATGTTGCGGTTGATGAGCTCCTGGAGCTCGTCCGGCATGGAGGACCGGGCCATGGCCGTCTCCAGGTCGATTCTCCCCTTGAGGTACAGGTCGGCGAGGGACTGGTTGAAGGTCTGCATGCCGTGGCCCGACTGGCCCGTCTGCATGACCGAATAGAGCTGGTGCACCTTGTCCTCGCGAATCAGGTTCCGGATGGCGGCGTTCGGCACCATGATCTCCACCGTGAGGCAGCGTCCCTTTCCGTCCCGCGTGGGCAGGAGGGACTGGCAGAGGATTCCCTGGAGCACGAAGGAGAGCTGGGTCCTGACCTGGGACTGCTGGTGGCTGGGGAAGACGTCGATGATCCTGTTGACGGTCTCCACCGAGGAGTTGGTGTGGAGGGTGGCGAAGGTGAGGTGGCCCGTCTCGGCGATCCTGAGGGCCGCCTCGATGGTCTCCAGGTCGCGCATCTCGCCGATGAGGACCACGTCCGGGTCCTGGCGCAGGATGCTCTTGAGCGCATTCTTGAAGGAGTAGGTGTCGGAGCCGATCTCACGCTGGTTCACTACGCAGGACTTGTGGGGGTGGAGGTACTCGACCGGGTCCTCGATGGTGATGATGTGGTCGCTCCGCTCGCGGTTGATTTTGTCGATCATGGCCGCCAGCGTGGTGGACTTTCCCGAGCCCGTGGGCCCGGTCACGAGGATGAGTCCCCTGGGCTTTTCGCAGAGCTTCTCCACAATCGTCGGTAGCCCCAGTTCCTGGAACCCCCTTATCTCGTAGGGGATGGTGCGGAAGGCCCCCGCCACCGCGCCGCGCTGGCTGAAGATGTTTCCCCGGAAGCGGGAGAGCCCTTTGATGCCGAAGGAGAGGTCCAGTTCGAGGTTCTCCTCGAATTTGTGCTTCTGCTGGTCGGTCAGGATGCTGTAGCAGAGCTGCTTGGTCTCGGCCGCCGTGAGGGGCTTGGTCCCCTCGATGGGCGTGAGCTTGCCGTGGATCCGGATCTGGGGCGGGGAATTGACCGTGATGTGAAGGTCGGAGCCCCCGTGGTCCACCAAGAATTTTAGCAACTGATGGATCGTGACGGTCATGGGGCCCTCCGTGAACGGGTCAACTGACGGTTTCTCGGACCACTTCCTCGATGGTGGTGACGCCGTTGCTGATCTTCACCAGGCCCGAGCGCCGGAGGGTGATCATCCCCTCCTGCAGGGCCTGCCGTTTGAGTTCCACCGCGTTGGCGCCCATGAGGACCATCTCCCTGAGCTGCTCGCTCATCTCCATGACCTCCATGAGCGCGACGCGGCCCTTGTAGCCGCTGTTGTTGCAGGTGGGACACCCCCGGCCCTTGTAGACCTTCACCGTGTCCACCTCCTCGTCGGCGTAGCCCAGGTCCTGCAGGGCCTTGCGTGGCAGCTTGAACTCCTCCTTGCACTCCTTGCAGATCCGGCGGACGAGCCGCTGGGCCTGGATGAGGTGGACGGAGGTGGCCACGAGGAAGGGCTCGATGCCCATGTTCATGAGGCGGCTGATGGTGGAGGGGGCGTCGTTGGTGTGCAGCGTGGAGAGCACGAGGTGGCCCGTGAGGGCCGCCTTGACGGCGATCTCGGCCGTCTCGAAGTCGCGGATCTCGCCCACCAGGATGATGTTGGGATCCTGCCTCAGGAAGGCCCTGAGGGCCGAGGCGAAGTTGAGGCCGATGGCCTCCTTCATCTGGACCTGGTTGCAGCCCTCGATGTTGAACTCCACCGGGTCCTCGGCGGTCATGATGTTGGTCTCGGGCTTGTTGAGCTGGCCCACCGCCGAGTAGAGGGTGTTGGTCTTGCCCGAGCCGGTGGGCCCGGTGACCAGCACCATCCCGTAGGGCCTCATGATGGCCCGCTCGAACTTCTCCATGCTCTGTTCCTCAAAGCCGAGCTTGGTCAGGTCGAGCTTCAGGCCCTCCTTGTCCAGCAGCCGCATGACGATCTTCTCGCCGTGAAGGCAGGGGACCGTGGAGACGCGGTAGTCGATCTCCTTCGTCTTGTTGTCCAGCTTCATCCGCATCTTGATGCGCCCGTCCTGGGGCAGGCGCTTCTCGGCGATGTCCAGCTTGGCCAGGATCTTCAGGCGGGAGGCGATGGCCTCCCTCAGCTTCATGGGCGGCCGGAGCTGCTCGTAGAGAACGCCGTCGATGCGGAAGCGGACCCGGAAGTCCTTCTCGTAGGGCTCCACGTGGATGTCGCTGGCTCCCTTCCGGACCGCATCCGTCAGGATCAGGTTGCAGAGCTTGACGACGGGGGCATCCTGGCTGGCCTGTTCGAGGTCTTCCGCGGAGATCTCGCCCTCCTCGTCCTCCACCTCGAGGTCGGCCACCTCCCCCTTGGCGATCTCGTCCATGATCTCCTTGAGCTGGAGCTCGTGGGTGGAGCCGTAGTAGCGCCCGATGGCCTCCCGGATGGAGGCCTCCGCGGCCACCACGGGTTCCACCTGGTAGCCGGTGATGAAGCGGATGTCGTCCAGGGCGAAGACGTTGCTGGGATCGGCCATGGCCACCGTGAGCGTGGCCCCGGTCCGCTCGATGGGGATGACGAGGTACTTCTGCGCCACGTCCGAAGGGATGTGCTTCAGAATGGACTCGTCGATCTCGAAGTGCTCCAGGTGGATGGCGGGGACCCCGTACTGCTCCGAGAGGAGGGAGGTGATGTCCTCTTCCTTGACGTAGTTCAGGCGGACCAGGTTATAGCCCAGCTTCCCCCCGTTGGTCTTCTGGAGCTGGAGGGCCTCCTGGAGCTGCTTCTGCGAGATCAGCCCCGCCTTGATGAGCATTTCCCCTAAGCGTTCCGACATGGCAGGCTCCCGGCCTCCCCAAGAGAAAAATCAAAACTAATCCATTATAAAAGCCGAAGAAAGGGGCTGTCAACTCAGGGAGGGGGCGGGAGGGGACTAGGTAACTAGGGGACTAGGTAACTAGGTGACTAGGTGACTAGGTGACTAGGTAACTAGGTGACTAGGTGACTAGGTGAAGGAAGCCGTCTCGCATCTAACCTCTCGCGTCTCGCGTCAGAAGGGTGCGAAGCCCCCCTGCTCCCAGAAGTCGGCCCGGACGAGGGCGTGGAGGGCCTGGAGGGCCTCGAAGTGGCCCCGTTCCCACTGGGCGAGGAACCGGTAGAACTCCTGGACCTCGCGCTCGGAGGCCGCCTCGGCCGCGGCGGAGAAGTGGGCGATGGCGTTGGTCTCGAGCTGCATGCCCACGGAGAGGGCGCCCAGCTCGAAGGCCGCACCGTGGGCCTGCTCCTTGAACTTCTGGGTGAAGATGGCGTCGGTGAAGGCCTTGACCTGGGGATCCCGCCGGTCCACCACGAAGGCTCCGGCCCCCTCGGCCTCGTAACGCCCCATCACCTCGCGCAGGTAGGTCTTGTGCTCACTCTCGTCCTTGGCGAGCTTTTCGAAGAGCTCCTGGACGGCCGGCTTGGCGGACTTGTCGGCGGCCAGGGAGTAAAAGGTGTAGCCGTCCACCTCGATCTGGTAGGCTTTCTTGAGGATCTCACGGATCTGGTCGTTAGGGTCGGTCATGCCCGGCTCCTTGGTGGATGATGGATGATAGATGATGGATGAAAGGAAGATCGTGGTGCCGCGGCGGTTTCCTCATCACCTCATCCCCTCATCACCTCATCTCGGTTCCCTCTACCTTCCGGCCCTCACCGCCTCCTCCCAAACCAGCGGTTCGGGTTTGGCGGCGGCCTCGTCGGCCGGCACGTACTCCAGGGCATGCGTCGGGCAGAAGGGGACGCACTTGGGGTCTCCCCCGCAGAGGTCGCACTTCTGCACGCAGTGGTAGGCCTCGTCCCAGAGCATGTTGCCGAAGGGGCAGGCGGCGACGCACAGGCGACAGCCAATGCACCGCTCCCGGATCATCTCGATGGCGCCGGTCGCCTCGTTGCGCACGAGGGCCTGGGTGGGGCAGATGGAGGCGCAGGCGGCGTCGTCGCACTGGAAACAGACCACGGGCGTGCCCAGCTCGGGGCCGCGCCGGAAGATGTTGATGCGGGTCTTGCTGGGCTTGCCCTCGCTGCCGTGCGCGAAGGCGCAGGCCAGCTCGCACTTGCCGCAGGCGATGCATCGCTCGATGGTGACGCGGTAGATCTTCGTCATCGTGGCCTCCGGGCCGGGATGAGGACAGTGAGGAGTGAGGAGCAAGAAGTAAGAAGTGAGAAGTAAGAAGTAAGAAGTGAGAAGTGAGAAGTAAGAAGTGAGAAGTGAGAAGTAAGAAGTGAGAAGTGAGAAGTGAGAAGCGAATGCAACGGAGCCTCCGTGGGCCGGGCCTCCCCGAGGGGGCTAAGGCCTCCCTGTTTCCCTGTTTCCCTGTTTCCCTGTTTCCATCTCTGTCCCTCCAGCGCCCGCCGAGAGCTTGCTGAAGGTGTGGGCCATCTCCTGGCGCTTGCAGGCGTCGCAGGTCTCGAAGTAGCTTTGCGGGACGCCGTTCCGGCCCGCGTAGAAGTCGGCCTGGGCCTTCGTGATGTGGGCCTTGCCGCACCTCGGGCACCGCACCATCTCGAAGGCCTTGTTCCAGATGGTCCTGCGGGCGTCTGAGGTCTCGTAGGGGATGCAGGAGGTGGGGCAGACCTCGGCGCACGCCAGGCAGCCGATGCAATCGGGCGGGGCCTCGTGGAAGGGGGGGGCGATCTCCCGGCCGGCCCCTCGGTTCACGGAGCTGATGGCGAAGACGCCGATGTGGTCGCAGACGCGGGTGCAGAGGCCGCAGAGGATGCAGTCCGTGGGCTCGGGGTTGGGCAGGTAGGAGGTCTTTTCGATGCCGTGCTCGCGGGCCAGCCTCTGGATGAGCGGCGTCTCGGGGCAGCGGGCGAGGAGCAGGTCCAGCACCACCTTGCGCGTCTCCACCACCCGCTCCGTGTGGGTCTGGACGATGAGCCCCTCCTCCGCGGGATACAGGCAGGAGACCACCATCTTGGCCCAGCCGTTCCACTCGGGGCGGGTCACGTCCACCAGGCAGAGCCGGCAGCCCCCCCAAGGCTCCAGGGCCTCGTGCTGGCAGAGGGTGGGGATCAAGGCGCCGGCGGCGCGGACGGCCTCCAGCAGGGGCGAGCCCTCCCGGGCGCGGACGGTCTTTCCGTTGACGGTCAGGGTGATCATGAGGCACCTCCGCGGCTCGCGGCTGCCGCCGGGGCCAGCTCGGCCTTGGGGAAGAAGCGGATGGCGTCGGTGGGGCAGACCTCATAGCAGGCCCCGCAGGAGATGCACTTGCCCTGGTGGATCACGTGGAGGGCCTTCTTCTCCCCCGCGATGGCCTCGGCGGGGCAGGCCTTGAGGCAGACGCCGCAGCCCTCGCAGCTCTCCACGATCTCGTAGGCCGTGAGGTCCCTGCAGATGCCGGCGGGACAAGCCTTCTGCTCGATGTGGGCCAGGTACTCCTCCCGGAAATACCGCAGCGTGGAGAGCACGGGGTTGGGGGCGCTCTTGCCCAACTCGCACAGGCTGCCGAGCTGCATGCCCGCGCTGAGACGCTCGATGCGTTCGATGTCTCCGGGCCTGCCGCGCCCGGCCACGAGGTCGTCGTAGATCGCGAGCATCTGCTTGAGCCCCTCCCGGCAGGGCACGCACTTGCCGCAGGACTCCTCCACGAGGAAGCGGAGGAAGTAACGGGCCACGTCCACCATGCAGGTTCGGTCGTCCATGACGATCATGCCGCCGGAGCCCATCATGGAGCCGGCTTCGGTGAGCTTCTCGTAGTCCACCGGATCGTCCAGGTGCGATTCGGGCAGGCAGCCGCCCGAGGGACCTCCCGTCTGGACGGCCTTGAAGGGCCGGTCGCCCAGGATGCCCCCGCCGATGTCGTAGATGATGTGGCGGAGCGTGGTGCCCATGGGCAGCTCGATGAGCCCGGTGTTCTTCACCTTGCCCACCAGGGAGAAGGCCTTGGTCCCCTTGGACCGCTCCGTGCCCATGGCGGCGAACCAGGCGCCCCCGTTCTGGATGATGGCGCCCACGTCGGCCCAGGTCTCCACGTTGTTGAGGACCGTCGGGCAGTCGAAGAGGCCCCGCTCCGTGGCGTGGACGTACTTCTGGCGCGGCTCGCCCGTCTTGCCTTCGAGGGAGCGCATGAGGGCCGAGGACTCGCCGCAGACGAAGGCCCCTCCTCCCCGCGAGACGCAGATGTCGAAGTCGAATCCGGTTCCCAGGATGTCGCGGCCCAGGAGGCCGGCCTGGCGGGCCTGTTCCATGGCCAGCGTGAGGTGGACCACGGCCAGCGGGTACTCGTCGCGGACGTAGATGTAGCCCTCGTGGGCGCTGACGGCGTAGGCGCCGATCACCATGCCCTCGAGCACCGAGTGGGGATCGCCCTCCATGATGGAGCGGTCCTTGAAGGCGCCGGGGTCGCCCTCGTCCCCGTTGCACAGGAGGAACTTCCTCTCTCCCTGGGCCTTGCGGGCGGCCTTCCATTTACGGGCCGTGACGAAACCGGCTCCCCCCCGGCCGCGCAGGCCCGAACTCTCCACCTCCGCGATCACCTGCTCGGGGGTCATCCCGAAGAGGGCCTTGGCCAGGCCTGCGTATGCGCCGTGGGCCAGGGCGTCGCCCAGGTCCGCGGGGTCGATCTTGCCGATGTTCCGCATGGCGATGCGGGTCTGGTTCTTGTAGAAGGGGACCTCGGCGTAGCGCTCCACGGGCTTCTTCGTTGTGGGATCCTTGTAGAGCAGGCGGGGGATCAACTCTCCCTTCGCCACCGTCTTGTCGAGGATGTCCGGGACGTGCCGGGGCTCCACCTTGGTGTAGAGGACGCCCGAGGGCTGGAGGACCACCAGCGGCCCCTTCTCGCAGAAGCCGTGGCAGCCCGTCTTCTTGGTGAAGAGGCCGACGCCGGCCTCGAGGCCCCGCTTCTCCACCTCCTGCGCGAAGGCCTCGGCCACCTTCTGGCTCCCGTTGGCCAGGCAGCCCGTGCCGCAGCAGACCAGGATCTCGGTCTTGTGCCCCTCTCGGCCGGCGAGGGCCTCGCTCACCGCGGCATCGAAGCGCTCCCTGCTGTCAATGCGCATGGTGTCTCTCCTCCACGCCGAGAGCCTTGGCGACTTTGGCCGGCTTGGTGTTGCCGTGGACCTTCTCCCCCACGATGAGGACCGGGGCCATGGCGCAGGCCCCGACGCAGTTCACCGTCTTGAGGGTGAAGCCCATGTCCGGGGTGGTCTCACCGGGGGCGATCTCCAGAAGCCGCCGAGCCTCGTCGATGAGCTGGGTGGCCCCGCGGATGTGGCAGGCGGTCCCGGTGCAGACCCTGATGATGACCTTTCCCTGGGGCGTCAGGGAGAAGGCCTTGTAGAAGGTGGAGACCGAGAAAACCTTGGCGAGGGGCACTCCGAGGCTTTCGCTCACCTTGGCCAGCACGTCGCAGGGCAGGTAATTATAAGCCCGGTGCACGTCCTGGAGGACCTGGATGAGGGAGGCCTCCTCCCGAGGGTAGCGCTCCAGGATCTCCTCCAGGGGGGGCATCGGGGCGCAGCTCTGTTCGATCATGGAAGGTCCTCCCCCTGGCTCTGGGCGCGGCCCAGCTCGTAGCCGCGGCGCAGGGCCTGGATGTTGGATTCCACGACGGCGGGCTTGCTGGCGAAGGTTTCCCGGATGAGCTTCTCCATCTCCTCCAGGGGCACCGCCTCCGTGGCGCCCAGGTAGGCGCCCAGGGCCACCATGTTGGCCCCCTTGGGGTTCTTCAGCTCGTTGGCGATGTCGTTGGCGGGAACCTTTACCACGCGCACGTCGCTCCGCTTGGGCTCGCGGTTGATGAGGGAGGTGTTGACCAGCAGAAGGCCGCCGGGCTTGAGGGCGGACTCGAACTTGTCCAGCGAGGGCAGGTTCATGGCCAGCACGGCCCTGGGGCACTGGATGACGGGCGAGCCCACGGGGCGGTCCGAGATGACCACGGTGCAGTTGGCCGTCCCGCCCCGCATCTCGGGGCCGTAGGAGGGCATCCAGGAGACCTCCTTGCCGGCGTGCATCCCGGCGTAGGCGAGCATCTTGCCGATGAGCAGGACGCCCTGGCCGCCGAACCCCGCCATGATCACGTCATTCTGCATGGCGCTTCTCCAATACAGGGAAAACCACGGAGACGCAGAGGCACAGAGGGAAGGGGCTCGACCATCCAGACCAGGCGCGGTGAGTCATCTTTTCTCTCCCAGAGGGCTGGGCGCCCGGTCCTCGCCGCCCGGCTCCTTGAAGATCCCGAGCGGGTAGTAGGGGAGCATGTTCTCCTCCAGCCACGACGTGGCCTCGGCCGGTGGCAGGCCCCAGTTGGTGGGGCAGGTGGAGAGGACCTCCACGAGGGAGAAGCAGCGGTTGTCCGCCTGATGGCGGAAGGCGCGCCGGATCATCTCCTTGGCCTTGACCGTATAGAGGGGCGTGTGGACGGAGGCGCGGGCGATGAAGGCCGGGGTTCTCAGGGTGGAGAGCAGCTCGGCCACGCGGATGGGGTAGCCGGCAAGCTCCACGTCGCGCCCGAGTGGGCACGTCGTGGCGATCTGGCCCGGCATGGTGGTGGGGGCCATCTGGCCTCCCGTCATGCCGTAGATGGCGTTGTTCACGAAGATCACCGTGATCTTCTCGCCCCGGTTGGCGCAGTGGACGATCTCTCCCATGCCGATGGAGGCCAGGTCGCCGTCCCCCTGGTAGGAGAAGACGATGAGGTCGGGCCGCGCCCGCTTGACCCCCGTGGCCACGGCCGGTGCCCGGCCGTGGGAGGCCTCCTGGAAGTCCGTGGTGAAGTAGTTGTAGGCGAGAACCGAGCAGCCCACGGGGGCGATGCCGATGGTGCGCTCCCTCAGCCCCAGCTCGTCCACGACCTCGGCCACGAGCCGATGGATGACGCCGTGGGTGCACCCGGGGCAGTAGTGGGTGGTGACGTCGGCGAGGGCCGGTGTCCGGCAGAAGACGGTCTCAAGCATGGTCGGCCTCCAGTTGGGGCACCGTGAGGAGGCGCCGGATCTCGTCCACCACCTCCTCGGGGGTCACGAGCATGCCGCCCTGGCGGCCGTAGAAGTGAACCGGACGGGTCCCCTCCACAGCCAGGCGAACATCCTCCACCATCTGGCCGCAGGAGAGCTCCACCACCAGGACCGCCTTGGCTTTTTCGGAGGCGGCCCGGACCTGGGCGTAGGGGAAGGGGAAGAGGGTGATGGGCCGGACCATGGCGGCGCGGATGCCCGCCTCCTTGAGGTCCTCCAGGGCCGTGACGCAGACCCTGGCCACGGTGCCGTAGGCCACGATCAGGACGTCGTAGGGCTCCTCGGTGCCGTACTCGGCGCACCGGATCTCGTCCCGCGCCATGGCCTCGTACTTGGCCTGGAGCTTGTGGTTGTGCCGCTCGAGGGCGGCCGGGTCCAGGAAGAGGGAGTTGATGATGTTGGTGGGCCGGTCCCCCTTGCAGCCGGTGGCCGCCCACTCCTTGGGCTTGAGCTCTTTGCAGGGCTTTCGGTCGGGATGAAACTCCACGGGTTCCATCATCTGGCCGATGAGGCCGTCGCCCAGGATCATCACGGGGTTCCGGTAGAAGTCGGCCAGGTCGAAGGCGTCCTGGATGAGGTCCGCCGCCTCCTGCACGGACCACGGCGCAAGCACGAGGAGGCGGTAGTCGCCGTGGCCTCCTCCCTTGGTGGCCTGGAAGTAGTCCGCTTGGCTGGGCAGGATTCCGCCCAGGCCGGGGCCGGCGCGCATGATGTTGACCAGAACCACCGGCAGCTCCGAGCCGGCGATGTAGGAGATCCCCTCCTGCATGAGCGAGATGCCCGGAGAGGAGGAGGAGGTGAAGACGCGCTCCCCCGAGCCGGCGGCGCCGTAGATCATGTTCGAGGCCGCCACCTCGCTCTCCGCCTGGACGAAGGTCCCGCCGATCTGCGGCAGGCGGTGGGACATGTATTCGGGGATCTCGTTCTGCGGCGTGATGGGGTAGCCGAAGAAGAGCTTGCAGCCGGCCTGGATGGCCGCCTCGCCGATGGCCTCGCTGCCCTTCATCAATTTCTTAGCCATGGGGGACCCTCTGGGAAAGTGAGGAGTGGGAAGTGAGGAGTGAGGAGCGTGAAGCGCGAGAGGGAACGGGGGACAAGGGAGAGGAAAGACCCGCAGCACCTCCCGCCGTTTCCTTTCCGCATCTCCTCATCTCCTCATCTCGGAATCTCGAAGCGGCTCGCCGTCGGCCGTCTTGCTCCAGTCGCCCTCAGCCTTCAATAGGCAAAGTAGTGAACCATGGTCCCGTGGACGCGCATCTGGATGGCCACGTCGGGGCAGGTGATGCAGCAGAGCCGGCACCCTATGCACCGCTTCTGCTCTTCTACCCGAGCAAAGAAGTAGCCCTTGGAGTTGATCTCCTTGGCCATGCCCAGGATCTTCTGCGGGCAGGCGCGCACGCACAACTCGCAGCCCTTGCAGAGTTCGCGGTTGATGACGATCTGCGGCACTAGCGGCTCCTTTCTCAGCCCACCACGAAGAGGGGGCCCACGGTGCGCTGCTCGCGGTCCGCCTCGAAGGGGGGCTTGACGATTCGTGTGATGGGCAGGATCGGGCAGGGGAACTCCTCGGCGGAGAGCCCCAGATCCCGTCCTTCCTCGACGGCCACGGCCAACAGGGGCAGGCCGAGGCGCCGGGCCGTCTCGGCGGCCAGCCGAAAGCCCTCCCGGACCACCTCCCCCGTGGTCTCGCCCATGAGGTGGGTGTTGGAGAGCAGGCCCGTCAGGCGCATCCGCCCCGTCGCCTCGATCTCCCGGGCCATGGTCACGGCCGAGTCCACGTCGAGGGTGAAGGGCCTTCGGAAGTTCAGGACCAGGAGGAATTCGCTCTCGGCGGGCGGAATGACGTCGGTGAGGGAGCCGACCACCCGGGCCCCGGTGTCGTCCCCGCCCGCATCCATGAACACCCTGCGAGTCCTGTCCAGGAGGCGCTGGCGGATCTGGGGGAGGATGATGGGCAGGTCGGAGGAGTAGTACTCGCCCATGGGCGCCACGAGCTCGACGCCGGAGAGGCGCAGGAGCTCCCGGGCCGACCGGGAGCGGAAGTAGGGCTTGACCACGTCCAGGTCCACGAGGGAGACCGCCTGGCCTTCGCGGGCCAGCCGCACGGCGGCGTTCAGCGTGATCTCCGTCTTGCCGCTCCCGAAATGGCCCGCGACGATGGTCACTCGCCTGGAAAAGAGGCCCTGGATCGAAACCCGTGACGGGCCGTGCTGGGAGCACGATTGCACATCGTGGTGGCTCACCCATTTCCCCTTTGTCCTGGTTTTCAAGGCCCCGCGACAACCAGGGCTCACTATAATACCTCCGCCGCAAGCGAAAGCCTATCACTGACCCGTTGGGGCTCGAAAGAGGGAAATGCCCCACCGTGGATGATGGATGAGAGATATGGATGAGAGATGAGGGATGAGGGCGCGTTTGACCATTGGCGGCCCGCCCTCCGGCGGGCCACGGCTCCACGACGTACGGCGCTTGGTTGTGGGAGCGATTGCCCAATGGCGACAGGGCGCCGCCGGTGGGCGCCGGGACGATGAAGGTCTGTAAGAGGCCTCTCCAGAGGCCGATGCGCCGTGCCAGCCCCGGCGATCTTTCTATGGAGAGCGCTCCCATGGGCACTCGCATCCTTGCGGTGTTTGTTTCAATTCGCCATTCGCCATTCGCAATCCCCAATCCGAAGTCCTCCTACCGCCCTTCGGGAGCGGCCTGGGGGATGATCGACAGGCCCGGTTCGCAGGCGATGATGGTCTGCACGTAGGGGAGGCCCCCTATGGGGCGGAAGGTCACCCTCACGGCTTCCAGGAGTCCCTTGGGAGTGACCATCGGCTCCAGCCAGATGAGCCCCGCGAAACTGCTCGGATCGAGCTGGTCGTAGGCCTGCTCGCTGGTGGCGGCCTCGGCGCCCAGGCCAGCCAGGGTGATGGAGGAGGGCCAATGTTCCTCCACGCCCCTGCCCATCATGGCCATCCAGGAAATCCTGGAATTCCAGCCTACGGCCCAGCGACCGTTCTCGTAGGCCGGGTACTTGTAGCGGAGGTAGCGGGCCAGGCGCTCCCCCGTGGGGTAGAGCCCGCCTCCGGTCTGCACCACGGGGGCTTCGGCGGACGGCCCGGCCGCGGCCCCCGGACCCCGGGAACCGCGTTCGGCGCAGGCGGCGAAAAGGAGCAGGAGCGAGAGAAGCGCGGCGAGCGGACGTAGGATTCTCTTCATGATCGATCCCCCCGGCTACGTCGGCAAGAGGTGGGTCGCCGACTTGGGTGTCTGGGATGTGGGGCCGCTCTCCCGAGCGGACCCCTGAAAGCGCGCAAGGCGGCCCAGCAGCGCGGGGATGTCCCCCGGCAGCAGGGTCCGCACGTGCAACAGAAGGGTGCCCTCCGCGAGCACGCCCACGACCGGCGGTTCCCCGCCCGCGCGCAGGTAGGCCTCGAGATCATGGGCCTTGCCCCGCGAGGGCTTCAGGGCGAGTGCCGGGGAGGGGAGCGGGTCGAGCGGGGCGGTCCCTCCGCCCGCCCTGCCCTCGGCCTCCACGACACACGACTCGAATCGATCCGGGGCGAGGTGGTCGAGGGCGGCCTTGAGCCGGCCGGCCCGTCTGAGGAGAACGCCCCTGGGGGTGGCCAGGAGTCCCAGGGCCGGAAGCTCCCGCCAGCGGCCCTTTCGGTAAGCCTCCACCGCCGCTCCCATGAGCAGGTAGGTGACCTTGTCCACCCGGAGTGCCCGCAGCAGGGGGTTCGTGCGGAAGGCCTTGAGGCGCGAGGGCTCCACGAGCAGGAGCCCTCCCTGGCAGGCCCCGAAAAGCTTGTCGGTGCTGAAGCAGATGGCGTCCGCCCCGCTGGCCAGGGCCTCCCGCACCGTGGGCTCGTCCGGAAGGCCCAGCTCCCCAGCGGGGGCCAACAGCCCCGAGCCGAGGTCGCAGCCCACGGGGAGGTGCACCTCCCGCCCCAGGCTGACCAGCTCTTCGAGAGAGGCGCGCTCGGTGAAGCCCAGGATGCGGAAGTTGGAAGGGTGGACGTTTAGGAGCAGGGCCGAGGCCGGACCGATGGCCGAGCGAAAATCGGCGATGCGCGTGCGGTTGGTGGTCCCCACTTCCCGCAGCCGCGCACCCGAGGCCGCCATGACCTCCGGGATGCGGAAGCCGCCGCCGATCTCCACGAGCTCCCCCCGGCTGACGAGCGTCTCCCGCCCGGCCGACAGGGTATTGAGCATGAGCAGGACGGCGGCCGCGTTGTTGTTCACCGCCACCACTCCCCTGTCGGTCTGAAGCAGGTCTTGAATGGCCGATTCGAGCCGGGCGTCGCGGTGGCCGCGGCCGTGGGCCGAGAGGTCCGTCTCCAGGTCCACGTAACCGGCCAGCAGCTCCGAGGCCCGCCGAAGGGCGCGGCTCGGGAGGGGTGCCCTTCCGAGGTTGGTATGGAGCACCACCCCCGTGGCGTTGATGACTCGGCGCAGGGGGGGATCGAAGCGTGCGCGCAGCAGGCGATCCGCCGAAATCAGAAGCTCCGCCTGGGCGGGCGCCTCGCCCCCCTGGCGCCAGCGGCGGGTGGCCTCGGCCATGGCATCGCGGAGGGCGGCCTTGAGGCTGGCACGGCCGAATTCGGCTTCCAGCCTCCGGGCCTCGCCCGAGTCCAGGAGCACGTCCATGCGCGGGGGATGGACGCTCATGCGGCGGCCCTCCCCTCCACGCCGTCCAGGAGCGGCGCCGGATCGGAGAGGTCCGGCAGGGCGAGTTCGGGGCCGAGAGATCTCAGTTCGCCGAGGGAGGTGAAGCCCGTGGCCACGGCCGCGCAACGAATCCCCGCGGCCTTGGCGGCGGCCACGTCCCGGCGGGAGTCACCCACGATCCATGTGCGGGCCGGCTCGAAGCCGGAGCCGAAGGCCGCCGTGCACCGCGCCAGGGCGACGGGAACGAGCGAGGCCCGCTCCAGGGCGTCTTCTCCGAAGGCACCCAGGAGGGGGACCTCCGGCGCCGTCCTGAAGAAGTCGAGAAGACCCAGGAGCCCGATCTTGATCCCTGCCCCGGCCCGGACGTTCCCCGTCAGGAGGCCGAGATGGTGCCCCCGCTGCCGCGCCTCTTGGAGAACCTCCGGGATGCCGGGGCAGAGAGCTTCCCGCCGGGGCGGGGCTGGTTCGCGCGCGAGTTCCTCGATGTAGACCTCCAGCAGGGATTCCACGGCCGCCCTCTCCGGCGGAATGCCGAGCTGAGCCAACGTTTGGCGGGCGATCTGGGGATCGAGCAGGCCGTCGTAGCCGAAGCGCTCGGAGGGCACGGACCCGTGGAGGCGCCGAAGGGCCCGCTCGAAGGCCCTTCGGCCGATGCCCAGGGGTCTCAACAGCGTGCCGTCGATGTCGAAGAGGAGCAAGGCCATCGAGAGGGACCTCCCCGGGCGTATTGTAGCAGGGGACGGGGGAGAGGGGACAGGAGGATGATGGATGATGGATGATGGATGATACGTGTCTTGGTGTCTTGGTGGTGAATCCTTGCCTTCCGCCTACCCTCTCAGAAGTGTTCCTTCTGGAACTCTTCGAGGGTGGTGAGCCCCTCTTGGATGGACTGCAGAGCTCTTGACCGCATGGACGTCATGCCAGCCTTCGCCGCCTCTCGTTCGAGGCCCTTCTCGGTGGCCTCCCGGGCCAGCGCCCGTCGGAAGCCGGGCGAGGGGCTGAGGGTCTCGAAGAGGGAGATGCGGCCCTTGTAACCGATGCCGGAGCACTCCTGGCAGCCCTCGCCCTGGGAGATGCTGGTCAGCCCGGCGATCTCGGACTCCGAGAGGCCCATGAGGCGCAGGGCGCGATCGGAGAGCCCCGTGGCCTGGCGACAGTGGGGGCAGATCCGGCGCACCAGCCTCTGGTTCAGAACGAGCAGCAGGTGCTCCGCCAGCTCCGAGGAGGGGACGCCGGCATCGCGGACCTTCAGGAGGGCCTGTACCGAACTGACCGCCTCAACCGTGGCGACCACGAGCATCTTCGAGACCAGCTTGAGCATCTGGGTCGCCATCACGGGCGAATTCAGGAGAAGGTCCGCCAGGATGCAGACGTCGGGCTGGATGTTCCCCAGGGCCTTGAGGGTGGTGAGCGCCGCCTCCTCGTCCCGGTCGGCGCCAAGGGAGACCTGGGACACGTTCGGCACCGGGCAGACGCTCTGGGTCTCGATGCTCATGATCTTGCGGTGGCCGTCCAACCCCAGGTCGTTCAGGATGGCGTACAGGGTTGTGGTGCAGCCGTGGAAGAGGGGGGCGGAAACGAGGATCAGCCCCCGCTGTGCGCTCAGCGCGGCCCTCAGGGCCAACTGATCTTCGGAGGGTAGCCCGAGCTGCTCGTAGCTCTTCAGGAAGGTGTCTCGGTTGATGATCTTGAGGGAGAGGCTCTCGCCGAACCGGGTTGGCAGGCAATGGGCGATGACATCGAAGCGGTGTTCCCCCGAGCGCATCACCACCCGGCCCTCCTGGGGCCTGTCGCGGATCGCCGTGTCCAGCCTCAGCAGCTTCTTCATCTCGAACGTGAGCGACTCCTGGAGGTGGCGCGCGACCGGCTTGGCCCGGTAGAGCGTGCCGTCGATGCGGAGGCTCACGGCCACCATCTCCTCCTTGGGCTCCAGGTACAGGTCCGAAGCCCCGCGCGCGAGGGCCTTGCGCAGGACATCGGTGGCCATCTCGACGCCGGACGGGGTGATGGTCTTGTCCTGCGGGGCGGGGTCTTCCGCGGGCGGAGGCGGAGCCGGGAGAAACGGCCGCAGGGCCTCTTCCAGCTCCTCGCGGGTGGTGTGCATGGGCAGGATCTGGCACCCGGTCATGTTCTGAATGAACTCGATGGCCCCTCCGTCCGCCGGGTCCACCATGGCCAGGGCCATCAGGTCTTTGCCCGCCATGGTTTCGCGGCTGACCGGCACGACCATCCTCTGGAGGCAGGCCTCCACGCCGATGGAGGCCACCAGCATGGGATCGAGCGGGATGTCTCGGAGCGAGGCGTGCTGGAAGCTCCGCTGGCGGGAGAGGAAGCCGCCTAGCGTCTCGGAAGTCACGTAGCCGAGCTCCACCAGGAGTTCGCCCAGCCTTCCTCCCGTCACTTTCTGGCGCTTGAGGGCCTGGAGGAGCTGATCACTGGTGATGACCTGGGATCGCACGAGCGCTTCGCCGAGAGGCCCCCTCGCCTTGGCCAGCATCTCGCGGTCCTTGATCATGGCCTCGGGGGCCCCGGCCCAGAACTTGTCGTGATAGGCCTCCGGGGCCGAGCAGAAACACTGGAGGCAGAAGGGGCAGACCTTCGTCGGGCGGTTGGGGTTGCAGGAGCACCACACCGCCGAGAGGGCGTCGTATTCACCCAAACAATTCCAGCACTGGATCAGATACTCGGCCAACCCTGCCTCCAATTTGGACTCATCATAGGATAGGTGGGGAAGCCCTGGCAATAGAGGCAAGGGACCCAAGACCCGCGATGGAATTTGGCGCGTAGGAGCGCCGCCCCCGGCGCGATGGGCCGTACGCGGGCACCGCATCGTCTCAGCGGGTTCCCCCGGATCGCGGCGAGGCGCCGCTCCTACGCAGGCGTTGAGCCGCTATTGCGGAATTGGGGATCCCTCACCAAGTTGACCCTCCTCCCGGCGCACGGCTATACTACGAGGCTGACGCGGGTGCGGAACCCATGCAAGCCTTGCCGGGCAAAGGCGAAGCCCCTTTTCATGGGGATCCCAGGGGGTAGCTCCGGACAGGACCAGCGCTTCGCCCGCTTCCACCAGAGGAGGTACGACCGTGGCTACTTTCAAGAGCCTCACCCCACCCAAGGAAGGCGCCCCCATTCAGATGAAAAGCGGGGAGCTTCAGGTCCCTGACCACCCCATCATTCCCTTCATCGAAGGCGACGGCACGGGCCCCGACATTTGGCGCGCCTCCCAGCGCGTGCTGGATGCGGCGGTCGAGAAGGCGTACGGCGGCAAGAAGAAGATCGCCTGGATGGAGGTGTACGCCGGCGAGAAGTCCTTCCACAAGTTCGGGGAGTGGCTTCCGGACGACACGGTGGAGGCCTTCAAGACCTACCTCGTGGGCATCAAAGGCCCCCTCACGACTCCCATCGGCGGCGGCATCCGCTCGCTGAACGTGGCCCTCCGGCAGCTCCTCGATCTCTACGTCTGCCTGCGCCCGGTGAAGTACTTCAAGGGCGTGCCCAGTCCCGTGAAGCATCCCGAGAAGGTGGACATGGTGATCTTCCGGGAAAACACCGAGGACATCTACGCCGGCATCGAGTGGAAGGCTTACAGCCCCGAGGTGAAGAAGGTCCTCGACTTCCTCATCAAGGAGATGGGCGTCAAGAAGATCCGGTTCCCCGAGTCCTCGGGCATCGGCATCAAGCCCGTCTCCGAAGAGGGCTCCAAGCGCCTGTGCCGCGCCGCCATCCAGTACGCCCTCAAGAACCACCGCAAGAGCGTGAACTTCACCCACAAGGGCAACATCATGAAGTTCACCGAGGGCGCCTTCAAGGACTGGGGTTACGAGGTGGGAGCGAAGGAGTTCCGGAGCGAGACCGTGACGATCCGGGAGAGCTGGATCCTCGGCAACAAGGAGGCCAACCCGGCCCTGAGCGACGAGGAGAACGCCCGCATGATCGAGCCCGGCCTGGACATGTTCGCCCCGGACAAGAAGGCCGAGATCATCCGGGAGGTGGCGGACACCCTCAAGCTCTGGCCCAGCCACGGCGACGGCAAGTGGAAGTCCAAGCTCATGCTCAAGGACACCATCGCCGACATCACCCTCCAGCAGACCCTCACCCGGGCCGACGAGTTCGACGTCATCGCCACCCTGAACCTGAACGGAGACTACCTCTCCGACGCCCTCGCGGCGCAGGTGGGCGGCATCGGCATTGCCCCCGGCGGAAACATCAACTACGTGTCGGGCCACGCCATCTTCGAGGCCACCCACGGCACGGCGCCCAAGTACGCCAACCTGGACAAGGTCAACCCCGGCTCCGTCATCCTCTCGGGCGAGATGATGTTCCGGCACCTGGGGTGGACCGAGGCGGCCGACCTGCTCGTGAAGGGGATCGAGTCGTCCATCGCCGCCCACACCGTGACCTACGACTTCGCGCGCTTGATGAAGGCGGAGGGCCACAAGGACGTGAAGGAGCTCAAGTGCTCCGAGTTCGGGGACGCCGTCATCGCCCAGATGAAAGGATAGAGACAGAGAGACAGCGAGACAGGGAGGAGAGACGGGGCAGCCGCGCCGGAGATGAGACCATGAAGCAACCCATGAGAGCGACCCCTCGGTTCCCCAGCCCCCCGGTCCCCCGGTTCTTTCCCTGTTTCTCTGTTTTCCTGTTTCCCTGTCTCTTCCCCTTCCTCGCCGGGCTGCTGTTGTCCGTACCGGCGCTTTCTCTTTCCGCCGCCACCGCACAAAGCCCCGCCGCGGCCCAAAGCGCCGCGACCTACGGCCCCGCCACCACGAAGCGGATGACGGACCTGACCCTGCGGCTGGCGCCGGTGGCGCTCCGAAATGCCCTGCTGGCCTATCGGACCGACCTGGACCGCGGCGTGTCCGACGCCCTGACGGGCTATGCTCCCAAGCCCACGGTGGACGTCCTCGATGCGGCGGTGCGGGAATTCGACCTCGTCCCCACCCTTCTTCAGACGACGGAACCGTTCCAGCAGGTGGCCTACCACATGGGGATGACCGCCGGGCTCATTTACCTGCTCAACGATCCTCTCAGGGCGGGTCAGGATCCGAGGGCCGCGCAAGTGCGGGCGGACTACCTCGCCTACATGGAGCGCAAGCTGCCCCTCATGGTGGTCGCCTTCGACGGGTACGACAGCCCGCCTCTGAAGGGCGACCTCCGGTCCTACCTGATCCAAAGGCTGGAGAGCATGCCGCGCTATGAGAAGGCGGTGCTCTTCTGCTATTTCCCGCACGGCAAGCGGGTCTCCTCGGATACCTTCGATGACCGTTCCAACGCCTTCGGCGTGGCCGAGGTGGTCCTCTCGCACGCCGCTTCCGACGCGGCCAAGAGCTGGTTTTATATGTGGAAGTCCATGGGGGGCGACGTGGCGGCGACCCCCTTCTATCATCCCGGGGAGAAGCGCGCCTCCTGAGGAGCGGCTTTCACCACGCCGGGAACGCCGGCGGCGCCCGTCCCCGGCCCCTGAGAGCGGAGAAGAACGATGAAGACGGTGGCCATCCAGAGGGCTCTGATTTCGGTTTCGCGCAAGGAGAACCTGGAAGGGTTCGTCCGCTTCCTCACCGGGCGTGGGGTGGAGGTGCTCTCCACCGGCGGGACGGCCAAGCTCCTGAGGGAGGCCGGTCTGCCCGTGACGGACGTGGCCTCCTATACGGGCTCCCCGGAGGTCATGGAAGGGCGGGTCAAGACCCTGCATCCCCGCGTGCACGGCGGCATCCTGGCGAGGCGGACGGAGGAGCACCTGAAGGACCTGGAGCGGCTGGGCGGGGCGCCCATCGACCTCGTGGTCGTCAACCTCTACCCCTTCGAGAGGGTGGTGGCCTCTCCCGGGGCGAGCATCGCCGAGGCCATCGAAAACATCGACATCGGCGGCCCCTCCATGGTTCGCTCGGCGGCGAAGAACTTCGAATCCGTGGCCGTCGTCGTGGACCCGTCGGACTACGGCCCCCTCATGGAAGAGATCGAGCGCGAGGGGGGCGTCACCGCCGAGACGAGGCTGAGGCTCTCCGCCAAGGCCTTCCAGCGGACGGCGCAGTACGACGGGGCCATCGCCCGGCACCTCTCCACGATCCGCATGGAGGGGGGAGAGCTGGTCCGCAATGGGGGGACCTTCCCCGATTTCCTGCCCCTCTTCGTGCACAAGGCCCAGAGCCTCCGCTACGGCGAGAACCCGCAGCAGGAGGCGGCCTTCTACCGCGAGGGGGACCGCTTCCTCGGGGCCCTGAAGCAGTACCAGGGGAAGGAGCTCTCCTTCAACAACCTCCTGGACCTGCACGGGGCGTGGGCCCTGGCCTGCGAGCTGCCGCGCCCCTCCTGCGCCGTCATCAAGCACACCAACCCCTGCGGGGCCGCCCTCGGGGCCACGCCCCTGGCGGCCTTCCGCCGGGCCCTCCAGACCGATTCCCTCTCGGCCTTCGGCGGCATCGTCGCCTTCAACGTCCCCTGCGACGGAGAGGCGGCCCTCGCCCTGTCGGAGATCTTCCTGGAGATCGTGGTGGCCCCCTCCTTTGAGCGCAAGGCCCTGGAGGTGCTCTCTCGGAAAAAGAACCTCCGCGTCATCGAGCTGAAGGACCAGGACCCCTTTCCGGGTTGGGACTTCAAGCGCGTCGCGGGCGGGCTGCTGGTGCAGACCCAGGACCTGCCGGGCCTGCCCGAGGAGCGCAAGGTGGTCACGAAGCGGGCTCCCACGGAATCTGAAACCACCGCCCTGGATCTGGCCTGGAAGGTCTGCAAGCACGTGAAGAGCAACGCCATCGTCATCGGAGACGCGGAGGGGACCGTGGGCGTGGGCGCCGGCCAGATGAGCCGGGTGGATTCGGTGAAGATCGCCCGGATGAAGGCCTACCGCGACACGAGGGGCTGCTCGGCCGCCTCCGACGCCTTCTTCCCCTTTCCGGATGGCGTCGAGGAGCTGGCCGAAGCCGGCGTCACGGCCGTGATCCAGCCTGGCGGAAGCATCCGGGATCCGGAGGTCATCGAGGCCGCCGACAGGCTCAAGCTGGCCATGGTCTTCACGGGCACGAGGCACTTCCGGCATGGTTAGGGAACGGCGCTCCAACCTCTTCGCTGGCGGGCCGGGCGGGAGGGCCCTCCTCCTCCCACTCTTCGTCGTCCTCTTCCTTCTGGCGCTCCCGCTCTTATCCACGCGGGCCAAGGAACCTCCGAAGCCGGACGATCCTCGGTTGGTGGCCCTTTTGCAGAAGATGGACGCGCTCCAGAAGGGGATCCAGACCCTGCGCGTGAAATTCGTGCAGACCAACAACTTCCAGATGCTCGCCAAGCCCCAGGTGCTCAAGGGCGAGCTGACGCTGAAGAAGCCCGACACGGCCCTCTACCGGTACACCTCCCCTTCGCCCCTCTACTTCCTCATCAAGGATGGGAGCCTCCTGGTCTATGAGCCAGGCCAGAGGCGGGTCATCGTCCAGAACATCCGGGGACACCAGAGTAAGATCATCCACTACCTGGGCGTCGGACAGCCGCTGGCCGAGCTGAAGGAGTCCTTCACGGTGATCTGGTCGGGCCAGGAGGGCGATATCGTCCACCTGATCCTCGTTCCCCGCAAGTTCAGGCTGAAGCGGAAAATCGCCGCCCTGCACTTCGACGTGGACGCCCGCACGGGCACCCTGAGGGGGTTCGACGTGGTGGAGTCGGGGGGAGACCGCATCCGCTTCGACTTTTCGGACTGGGATCTGAACCCGGCGCTGCCTCCCGATGCCTTCAAGGTGGATATCCCGCCGGGGGTGAAGGTGCAGCGACAGCTCATGGACCTGCAGAACCCTTTCAAGCCCTGAGCCCTGACGGGAGGACCGCTCCTCCGTTCGGGGCAGGGTCTCGGGTGTCAGGGCGGGAGGACGAGGGTGCTCGACTGGCTGGTCCGGATTCTCAAGGCCCTCCTGTCCTCCCTCTACATGCTTTTCGAGGGCTTCCCAGCCCTGGAGGCCCTGAGGTCCTGGTTCGGCGGGGCGGAGGGGCAGCGCGAAACGGCGGTCAGGGCGCTGCTGATCATCGCCCTCGGGGGCCTGCTCGGCCTCATGGCCTTTCTGCTGTTCCTCTGGTTCATCCGGCGGGGCTCCGCCCTGCGGAGGGCGTTTCCCGATGAGCGCTGACGGCAAGAGGGGCCGCAGGCGGTTGCTGGCAGGGTTTGGGCTCGTGGCGCTGGTGTTCCTGAGCGGCTGCGTCCACCACCGGCGCCGGGCCGGCGTCCCCCACCTCTCCGCCCGGGACCGGGAGCAGGAGGTGGTCTCCTCCTGGTACGGGAAGGACTTCAACGGCAAGCCCACGGCCAGCGGCGAGATCTTCAACATGTACGGCCTCACCGCGGCGCATCGCACCCTGCCGCTGGGGACCATCGTGAGGGTCACCAATCTGGACAACGGCCGCCAGGCCGTGCTCACGATCAACGACAGAGGCCCTTTCGTGAAGGGCCGGGGGCTGGACTGCTCCTACGGCGCGGCCAAGGCCCTGGGATTTGCCAACGAGGGGCTGGCCCACGTTCGCATCCAGGTGTTGGACCGCGCCACCGAGCGGCCCAAGTCCGCCCCCACGACCGGCGAGACCCTCGTGGGCGGTCCCGGCAGCAGCGCCTCCCTGCTCGACGCCTCCTTCACCGTCCAGGTGGGAGCCTTCCAGAACGAGCGGAACGCGCTGCGTTACAGGGACCTGATGGCCAACCGTTACGGCGATGCGTACGTGATCCGGTTCCGGGACTTCTACCGGGTCCGCGTGGGCCACCTGTCCAGCGAGGAGGCCGCCGAGGCCCTCCAGCGCCGAATCCAGACCGACGGCGTCACGGGCTTCGTGACCGTCAACGACTGACGGCGAAGGGGCCGATGAGGGACGAATGACGAATTGCGAATGGCGAATTGAAAAAAACAACGAAGGCCCGCCGCGATTGGGCAACCGCTCCCACAACCACGCGCGTGGGAACCGTCGCCTGACGGCGACTGGGCCGCGATCAGGCGATCGTTCCCTCATCCATCATCATCCAGCCGGCCGCCCGCTGGGCGGCCGGGAACGGCCGGTTTCCACCGGCCGCTACTTCCCGCTCGCCGCCTCTTGCGGCGCGGTTGCCAGGAAGCTGAGCCAGAGCGTGCGGTGCCTTGGCCCGTCGAATTCCAGGAAAAAAAGCCCCTGCCAACGGCCCAGGAGCAGATTCCCCTGGCGCACGGGGATCAGGACCTGGCTTCCAGTAAGGCTCGCCTTGATGTGGGCGTCGGCGTTCCCTTCCGCGTGGGCGTAGACCGCTCCCGCGGGGACCAGCCGCTCCATCCAGTGCAGGAGGTCCTGGCGGACCGTCGGATCGAATTTCTCGTTGAGGGTCACGCCGCCGGTCGTGTGGGGGCAGTAGACCAGCACCGCCCCGCTTCCGCCCCACTGACGGCAGGCCCGCTGGACGTTGGCGGTGATATCCATCACCTCGCAACGCTCCTGGCTGGCAAGGGTCAAATCCATTTTCTTCCTCCTTGATGACCATGACTTATCCGGCGCCACCCATCGTGAGGCTCAAGGGGGGGCCGTCCCTCCAACACCCTCGACATGATCGCGCCATTATTGCCCCAGCCCCGGTCGCGCTGATCGGCGCCGCAACCCTGTCAGCGCTACCATCGCCTGATGAATAATATGAACGTCCGGCGGGCCGCAAGCAACCTTGTGCGGCCCCCACCCGCGTGATAGGCTCCCCACGCGGGGCCGTCGGCGCGGCCCGTGCGTCGTGAGGCGGAGGAGCGGCGTGGACGACCTGGCTTGGTGCGCGGCGGACCCCCACCTTTCGATCGGCGACCCCGTCCTTTCCGTATTCCTCGCCTGGCTTCAGGATTTCGAGAGGGCCGACGCTCCCCACCTGGTCCTTCTCGGCGATCTCTTCCAGGTCTGGATCGGCCTCCCCGGAGCCCAAACCCCGGAACAGGAAACCGTCCTCGCGGCCCTCTCGCGCCTCGCCGGGAACGGGCGCAAGGTCATCTACCTGGCGGGGAACCGCGACTACTTCATGAAGGAGCTGGCCCGGTGGAGCCCCATCCGGGTGTGCGACCACTGGGACCTCGTGACGGATGGGCCCGCCCGCATCCGCTTCGAACACGGCGACCTGATCAACACCTCGGATGCCAACTACCTCCGATGGAGGGAGTTTTCCAGGGCGCGATCCGTGAGGAGGCTCTTCCAACTCCTGCCGGCCGAACGGCAGCTCCGGCTGGCCCGTCACTTGGAAGGCCGGCTGGCGGGCACCAACGCGACCTACAAGACCTATTTCCCGAGGCAGGAGCTCTCGGTCTGGGCCCGCCGCCTCAAGGCCGAAGGGGTGAAATCGGCCGTGCTGGGTCACTTCCACCTGAACAGGGTGGTGAGGGAGGAGGGGGTGGAGATCCGCTTCCTGCCTCAGTTCCGCGAGGAGGGAGTCCACCTGCGCGTGGCGCGGGACGGGGCGCAGACCCTCTGCGGCGTGAAGCGGTGACCGGGCCGAGCTGAGTGGTGGATTTTTCTTTTCCGACTTCTCTCTCTCCGCTACTTGGCGGGTTCGGTCTCCACGGTCAGGTAGAAGTACTTCGCGCTCATCAGCTTGGAATGCACGTAGTTGAAGGCGACGTAGAAGGATTCGCCCTCGCCGGCCCGCGTGTACCCGAGCTTGCTCCCCGTCGTGCCGCACCCCACCAGGTTGCCGCTGGCGTCGAAGAGGGCGATGGCCACGTGAACCCTGAGGGGCACGGTGCCGTAATTCTTGACGTCCACCGTGGCCTCGTTTCGGCCCTCGATGTCGAGCTTCTTGGGGCCGATGTACGAGGGGAACTGGAACTGAACGTCCTGGATCGCCAGGTCCCCCGCCTTCGTGTCCAGGCGGATGAACCGGTTCAGCGCGAAGTCGTAGCGGTTGCACGAGAACTCGGCGCTGAAGGGAAGCGAGAGGCACAGCGCCGCGGCGACGAGGGCGGTGCGCAGCAGGGAACGGCTCATGCGATCCTCCTATCGGTCGGGGGGGAAAAGGTTTGCTGCCAGAGAGAGAGCACGCGGTCCCAGTGCGCCCGCTCCGGCGTGAGCACCAGTCCGGCCAGCACCTGCCAGAGGCACAGCAGGAGCATCTTCCAGGTCGAGCCAGAGCCCAGGGACGCGGCCGTGACCGCCGTCATGCCCAGGCTCTCGCCCATCGCCAGCAGGAAGATCCAGGTGAAAAAGGTGTAGCGGACCATCTTCTGCATCGAGTTCAACTGGAGGCGGCGCAGGGCCGAGGGGCGGAAGGCGGCCCAGCGGCCGAGGAAGACGACGAGCAGGGCGAAGAGGCCGAACGCGAGGGAGCCGTCGGCGAGCGGGTAGGGGGAGGGCGTGGTCTGCGCGGTCAGGGCCGCCGCGCTGGCCGCGTAGAGGGCCGCCGAGGCGACGTAAATCGAGAAGAAGAGCCGGTACTGGCTGATGCGCCGCGCGAGCTCCCGCAGGTCTTCAGCCTTCAGGGGTTCCACGGGGGGCCTCCTCCTCCTCGAAATCATGCCGGCGACGGTCCATGAGAAAGCGGGGCTCCAGCCTCGTAAGGGCCGACAGGATGGAGCTTCGAACTTTCGGGTAGCGCCCGGACACCTGGGCGATGAGGACCTTCATCCGCGCCCTCTCCTGCTCCTGCTCCCCGCAGAGCCAGCATCCGCAGTCGATGACGGGGAATCCCTGCTCACGCGCGTAGTCGGCGAGCAGGGCCTCGGGGGCGTACAACAGCGGACGGATCAGCGTGATCCTGCCGTTCTCCGCGAGCAGCTTGGGGGGCATCGCCTTCAGGCTCCCCTCGAAGAAGAGGTTCATGAGGAGCGTCTCGGCGGCATCGTCCAAGTGGTGCCCCAGGGCGAGCTTGTTGCAGCCCAGGGCCCGCGCCGCGCCGTAGAGGGCTCCCCGCCTGAGGCGCGAGCAGAGGGAGCAGTAGGGGGAACCGGGCCGCCGCTTCTCCTCTACGACGGCCGCGAGGGAGGTCCTCTCCACGTGAAGGGGGATGCCCTCGCGGTGGCAGTACTCCTCCAGGAGGTCCGCCTGAAACAGGTCGGAGCCGTTGTGGATGGTGAGTCCCGTCATCTCGAAGGAGACCGGAGAGCGGCGCTGGAGCAGGAAGAGGAGCCTGAGCAGGCTGAAGGAGTCCTTCCCGCCCGAGAGGGCCACGGCCACGCGGTCTCCCTCTCGGATGAGGTCGAAATCCGCGATGGCCCTGCCCGCGCGGTTCAGGAGCATCTTCTCGAGCTTCACGCCGGTGGCCAGGGTCGCATCCATGGGACCTTAGGATAGCACGGGGGCTTGGGACAGTGGGAAGTGAGGAGAGGCGCTAGACGCAGGGGAGGGTGGAGGGTGGAGGGGCCGAGGAAGGGTCTTTTCCCAAATCCCAAATCCCGCCGGATGGATGATGGATGATAGATGTGGGAGCGATCGCCTGATCGCGATCCCGTCGCCGTCAGGCGACGGCTCCCACAATGGGAAGGAGGGTGGAGGGGCCGAGGCCTTGGTTTTCAAATCCCAAATCCCCAATCCCAAATCCGAAAATTCCTCCGCGTCCTCGGCGTCTCTGCGGTGAATCTTATTTTTCCGCCTTCGCACTTTCACCTAATCCCTTCGTGTTTTGGTGTCTTTGTGGTGAATTTTTCCCAATTCCAACCCCTCTGCGCCTCTCTCTGTGGTGATCCCTTCTTTCCGAATTTCCCGTCACCCTTTGCGCCGGCGGTAGGGAGCGGGGTCGATCGCCAGCTCGCCCAGGCGCTCGTAGAGGCGGGAGCGGCTGAGGGTGAGGAGCCGGGCCGCGGCGGCGACGTTGCCCCGGGCCTGTTCCAGGGCCTGGCGGATGGCCTGGGCCTCCGCAAACTGCCGCGCCTCCACGAGGGATCCGGAGGGCGCCTCGCCCTGGCCGAACCGCACTTCGGGCGGAAGGTGCTCCGGGCCCGGCATGGCGGGACCGGCCAACAGCACGGCCCTTTCCACGGCCCACCGGAGCTCCCGGACGTTGCCCGGCCAGGCGTGGCGGGCCACCACCCGGAGGAAGGCCGGCGTGGGTTCGCCGTTGGGCCACGCCTGCCGGACTCGCGCCTCGGCCAGAAAGCGGCGGGTCAGGAGCTGGATGTCCTCCGGCCGCTCCCTCAGCGGCGGGACGTGCAGGGGAAATCCCGACACGCGGAAGAGGAGGTCCTCCCGGAAGCTTCCCTCCCTGGCCTTGGCCTTGAGATCCCGGTGCGTGGCCGCCAAGACCCGGACCCGCACCTTGACGGGCCGGTCCGAGCCCACCGGCTCCACGACGCCCTCCTCCAGCACCCGCAACAGCTTGGCCTGCACCGGGAGGGGGAGGTCGCCGATTTCATCCAGGAAGAGGGTGCCCCCGTCGGCGGTGAGGAACTTGCCCTTCCGCGTCGTCTCCGCGCCCGTGAAGGCCCCACGGGCGTGGCCGAAGAGCTCCGATTCGGCGAGGTTCTCGGGCAGGGCGGCGCAGTTGAGCGCCACGAAGGGTCCGGTGGACCATGGGCTCTGCCGGTGGATCCAGCGCGCGAGCACCTCCTTGCCCGATCCCGTCTCGCCGGTGATGAGGATGGGTGCGTAGGACGGCGCGGCCCGCTGTGCCTCCGAGAGGACGGCCTTCATCAGGGGGGAGGCGGTCAGGAACCCCGACTCGCTCTCCTCCGAGGCCCGGCGCTCCAGGGCCGACTGGCGCGTGGCGTTGCGCAGCACGATGAGGAGCCGTTCGCGGTCCAGAGGCTTTTCGAGAAAGTCGTAGGCTCCCCTCCGCACGGCGTCCACGGCGGCCGGGATGGAGCCGTGGCCCGAGATCATGATCACGGGCGTGGTGAGCCCCCGTTCGAGAGAGGCATCCAGGACCGCCGTGCCGTCGAGGTCGGGAAGCCGCAGGTCCACCAGGGCCACGTCCACCGGCGCCTCCGCATCCAGCGCCGCGATGCCCGCCCGCGCGCTGGCCGCCTCCACGACGGCGTAGCCCTGCCGCTCAAGGACGCCCCGGAGGGTTTCCCGAATGGCCGCCTCGTCATCGACGATCAGGACCTTCGCCATACTGAAAGGGTAGCGCGAAAGGTCCCCTGGAGGAAGACGGGACAGCCGCCACGGGTCAGAACCACCAGTTTCAAGAACAGGCGTTTCAGCGGCGTTTCAGCGGCTTGACTTCCCCGGGGGGGAAGGCTATATTGCCTCCTTTTGATCGAGGAGGGGGAGCCCTCTCAGACCCATCCGACCCGCTTAGGAGGATTCCACATGGCCGACGTGAACCTGAAGGTCGAAGAATGCGTACCTGGCAAGTGGTACGTGGACGAAAATTGCATCGCGTGTGACTCGTGCATCTCCATCGCGCCGGACCACTTCGTGATGAACGAGGACTCGAGCCACGCTTTCGTGACGAAGCAGCCCGAAACCGCCGAGGAAGAACAGCTCTGCGAGGACGCCAAAGCCTCCTGCCCGGTGGACGCCATCGGCAACGACGGAGAGTAGGCGGCACCCGTAGGCGGGAGCCACGGAAGGACGAGGGCCCGGGAGCCGATCCCGGGCCTTTGCGCGTCTGGGGAGAGGGGAATTCGAAAAAAAAGATTCACCACCAAGGCACCAAGGCACCAAGACACCAAGATAAGAAGACACCAAGACACGAAGACACCAAGACACGAAGATGGGATGAGGAGGCCGACCTCCACGGAGTCCAGTACACTGGCTCCAGATTTTGGCGGGCTCGAAGCCCAAGACACGAAGGATCTTGGATTGCGAAGTGCGAACCCTCCAAGGCAGCCGCGTTCTCCGCTTTCGGCTCTCCCTTGTCCCCGAGATTCCGAGATGAGGTGATGAGGAGAGGCCGAAAGAAGCCAACAAACGGTGCTCCCGGCATTTTCGTGTCCCTTGTCCCCTGTCCCTTGCCCCCCTTACGGCCCCGCCCGTTGGCGCTATAATGGCGCACGGATCAGGAGGACTGGCTGAAGTTCACTCAGAAAGGAGACGCCTCCATGCAGCGCTGGCTCACGTTCCTTCTGGCATGCGCGTTGGCCTTGGGTGCGGCCGCGCAGGACCGTTACCCCCAGCAGGACCTGAAGTTCGGGGTGAGGGTGCCCCCAGACCAATGGGGTGCCCTGGAGAGCGAATTGGCCGCCCACCCAAGCGTGGCGGCCAATCCCGTGGGGGTGACCCTGACCATCCCGTCGGCGTGGGCCAAGAGCCCGGACTGGCCGGCCTTCGATGCGGCCGTGAAGGCGGTGAATGAAGCCCACGCCAGGCTCTGCGTGACGACCCAGTTGCCCGACGGCCCGTCGAGCAAGGAGACGGCGGCCTATCTGGTCACCCTCTCCGAGAACGCGGGTCCCAGCGCGGACGCCCTGGGGCTCTCCCTCGACCGGGAGCAGTTCCCCGCCGCGCTCCAGGAAGACCCGGACAAGCTGGCCCTCGTCTTGAAGGAGCTCACCGTGGCCCTTAGGGGCAAGAACCAGGCGCGTATTCTGCTGGGCGAGGTGGCCCCCGAAGACCTGCCCCTCATGGAACCGCTCTACGCGCGGCACTTCCGCGCCTACGTCGAGGGCTACGCTTCGGAGTCCACGGGGCCTACCGGCGAACCCCCGCGCGATGTGGTGCGTTTTCTCGATGCCTACCACTTGGGCGCCCCCCTGCTCCTTCACCTGCCGCGCGTGGAAAACGCCATCGCCGCCCAGCTCCTGGTCCTGGTCTCGGCCTCCCGCGGCGTGACCTACACCGACGTGGCCGCCGGGAACCTGCCGGCGGTTTGGGAAGGGCTGCTCAGCCTGAGGGAGAAGCTGACGCCGCCCATGGGCCCCGGCTTCGCCGCCGAGGCGACCTCCATCCGGGACAGCTCGGGACCGAGGCCGGACATCGGCCTCATCAACCTGCTGGACCCCGACACGATGGTGCAGGGGATGGTGCTCGTACCGACCGTGGCCGGCTCCAGGGCCGCGGCCCTGGAGATCCATCTGCCCACGGCCGACCTCACCCATCCGGAGGCCTACCCGCTCCCCTCCGGGAAGGCCGTCTCCCTCGGGTACAAGGCCGACCAGAAGAAGCAGGAGACGGTGCTCAACGTGCCTTGGAATGGGCGGCCGCTCCTCGTGCTCTTCGGCCGCCTCAAGACGGGGACGGTGGGGGAGGAGAAGCTCTCCGTCTCCACCACCTACACCATCCCCGTGGAGGTGATCATCGCCCGCTACCAGGCCGTCCAGGAGGCGCAGGAGGTCTTTCTCGACAACTACACGAGCGACGCGCAGGTGGACTATCACTTCCAGCTCCCCGGCGGCACGTGGAGCCTGAACGTCACCTTCCAGAACAGCTTTCTCTACCAGAAGGGCGTCGGGGCCCGCTGGGTGCAGAACAGGCTCCTCGTCAACGGCGTGGCGTGGAAGGGCAAGAAGATCCCGCAGCTCCCGATCATCGAGCCCGAGAAGGTGAACACGCTTCCCCTGGCGCTCACCCTGGGCCGCGACTACGCCTACCGCTACGTGGGCCGAGCGCGCGTGGACGGCCACGACTGCTACGAGGTGGAGTTCGTTCCCCTGCCCACGGCCACGGGCAGCGTCTACTCCGGAAAGGTCTGGATCGACGAGCACACCTTCGCCAAGATCCGCATGACCGTGAGCCAGAAAGGCCTGCAAGAGCCCATGGTGAGCAACGACGAGACGGACTACTACGCCCCTTACACGGGCCCAGGCGGCAAGACCTACTGGCTGCTCAGCCGCGTGCAGGGGCAGCAGCTCTTCTCCGTGGGCGGCCGGAACATCCTGGCCGAGCGCGAGATCCACTTCTCCCAGGTGGCCATCAACGTCCCCGACTTCAAGGAAGAGCTCGCCAAGGCCGAGGCGAGCGACAAGCCCATGCTTCAGGAGACGGCCAAGGGGCTTCGCTACTTCGTGAAGGAGAAGAACGGGACCCGGCGGGTCCAGGTGCAGCAGGAGACGAGCCGGTGGTTCGCGGTGGGCGGCGCCTACTATGACAAGAGCCTCAAGTACCCGATTCCCCTCATCGGAGTGAACTATTTCAACTACGACTGGAAGAAGACCAAGACCCAGATCAATCTCTTCGCGGCCGGGGCCGTCAATACGCTCACCGTCTCCAAGGTCAACCTTTTTCCCAAGGTGGACGGCGGCTTCAACGCGGCCCTCTTCCTCATTCCTTTCGAGGACCGCTACTATCCCGCCGGCGTCGAGGCCCGGGACGAGCGCGTCAAGGTCCTCCGCGAGTATGCCAGCGGAAACCTGGGCTGGCGGCTGAATGACTACTCCAAGCTCTCCCTCGACGTGGACGCGCGCTACTACCGTTACTCGAAGGTTTCCCAGACCGCGTGGAACTTCCGCCTGCCCAAGGACCACGGCGACCTGGGGCTGGGGCTGGGCTACTCCCTCGCCTGGAACGGCTGGTCGGCGGAGGCACAGGCCATGGCCCACCACCGTACCTCCTGGGAGCCGTGGGGTTTCCCCGGCGGCCACGAGGACGCCTCCAACCACAAGGACTATTCGCTCTGGAGCTTGGCCCTGAGCAAGCACTTCTACTTGCCCTACTTCCAGCAAATCTCGGCTGGCCTGAACTGGATGGACGGCAGCAGCCTGGACCGCTTCAGCAGCTACCAGTTCACCTACCTGGGCAAGGAATCCTTGCCGGGCTTCGCGGGCAGCGGTGTCCGCTTCGACCGCGGCGCCATCGCCACCCTGGCCTACGATTTCAACATCGCGCAGGTCATCCGCTTCGGTCTCGTCGTGGACCGCGCCAGGGTGGAGCCCATCCGGGGCAGCGGCCTCTGGCAGAACCACACGGGGCTGAGTTTCTCCGGCGCCGTGACGGGCCCCTGGCAGACCTACTGGACCCTCGCCGTGGGGTACGCGCTGCAGAGCGACATCGCCCCCGTCAGGCACGATTCCACCGTGGCGCTGGTGGTGCTGAAGCTGTGGTGACGGGAAAGTGAGGAGTGAGAAGTGAGGAGTGAAAAGTGAAAAGTGAGAAGTAAGAAGTAAGAAGTGAGGAGTGAGGAGTGAGGAGTGAGGAGTGAAGACGCGGCGCGGAAGTTGCCTCTGGTCGTAGTGACGGCGCCCCTCTCCGGTGGCGCGCTAGCCCTGTTCGAGGGGCGGGCGCGGGTGAAGCTCCTCGATCGCCGGGGTCCCCTCGGCGAGGCCGAGCTGGCCGAGGCCCTGCGCGAAGCCTCGGGTGCCGTGACCTTCCTGACGGATCCGGTTACCCGCGCGGTACTGGAGGCCTGCCCTGGTCTCAGGGTCGTGTCCAACGTGGCCGTAGGCACCGACAACATCGACCTGGAGGCCGCGCGGGCGCAGGGGGTGGTGGTGACCCACACCCCCGACGTGCTCACGGAAGCCACGGCCGACCTCGCCTGGGCGCTGATCCTCGGAGTGGCGCGCAGGGTGGTGGAGGGAGACCGGATGGTCCGGGCCGGCGGCTTCTCCGGATGGGCCCCCGACCTGCTCCTGGGCGTGGATCTGAGAGGCAAGATCCTGGGCCTGGTCGGAATGGGGCGCATCGGCCGGGCCGTGGCGCGCAGGGCCCCGGCCTTCGGCATGCGCGTCGCCTATTCTCAGCCCAGGCGCCTGGAGGACTCGGTGGAAAGCGCGCTGAACGCGCGGCATCTCCCGCTGGAGGATCTTCTGGCCGCCGCCGACGTGGTGTCGCTCCACTGCCCGCTCACATCCGAAACGCGCCGCCTCATGGACCGCCGCAGGCTCCTGGCCATGAAGCCGGGCGCCATTCTCGTGAACACGGCCCGGGGGCCGGTCGTGGACGAGGAGGCCCTCGTCGAGTGGCTGCGACAGGGCCGCCTCTTCGGAGCCGGCCTGGACGTCTACGAACGGGAGCCCGCGCTGGCTCCGGGCCTTCGGGAGCTGCCCAACGTCCTACTCCTGCCCCACCTGGGCTCGGCCACGGGGGCCGTGAGGGATGCCATGGCGAGGATGGCGGTGACGGACTGCCTGGCCGTACTCGAGGGGCGCCAGCCCGAGCATTGGGTCGTCTGAAGGGGGGCGGGAGCCATGGACGCGCGACAGCCTGATCCGAAGGGGACCGCCGCGGCGGGGGAGGGCCGGATCTTCCCCTTCGTGGTCAACGGCCAGACGGGGGCGCTCTACGGCGAGAAGCCGTGGTCCTGGGTCAAGATCGGCTTCGCCTCCGCGGCGGCGGCCCTCGTCCTCCTCCTCGTCTACTTTCTTTTCCTGCGGGGGCACTGATGGCCCCGCGGCCCCTCGATCTGCCCGAAGGGGCCCGCGTCCTGGTTCGGCTGCCCAACTGGATCGGGGACGTGATCCTCTGCACCCCCGCCCTGGCCGCCCTCCGCCGCGCCCGGCCCGACCTGAGGCTGGAGGCCCTGGTCAAACCCAAGGTGCGAGCGGCGGTGGAGGGGCTGCCGGCCCTGGACGCGGTGCGTTTCCTCGGCGGGGAGACGCTCGGCGCCACGCTCGGCCAGGCCCGCGAGCTGCGGAGGGAGGGCTTCGCCGCGGCGCTGCTCTTCCCCAAGGGCTTCCGGGAGGCCCTCCTGGCCTTCGCGGCTCGCATCCCCTTGCGAATCGGGCTGGCCACCGACCGGCGCTCGCTCCTGCTGACGCACCCGGTGCCCTTCGGCGAGGAGGAGTGGCACCGCCACCACGCCCTCCAGTTCGCGAGCATCCTCTCGCCGCTGGGTATCTCGCTGCATGGGGAGGGGCTGGCCTTCCCCATCGGGGAGCGCGAGCGCGCCGAGGCGGGGCGGATCCTCGCGGAGGCGGGCCTGGCCGGGAGCCCGCTGGCCCTCTTCCACGTCTCCGCCAGCAAGGCCCCGCGCGCCTGGCACGCACAGCGCTTCGGCGAGGTGGCGAGGGAGCTCTCGGAGAGGACCGGCTGCCGGGTGGCCCTCGTGGGAACGGCGGGAGAGAGGCCGCTCCACGAGCGGGTCCGGTCGGCCTGCCCCTCGGCCGTGGACCTGGCGGGAGCCACCAGCCTGCCCGTGCTGGCGGCGGTCATGGAGAGGGCGCGCCTCCTGGTCTGCAACGATTCGGGACCCATGCACCTGGGCGCCGCGGCCGGGACGAAGGTGGTGGCGATCTTCGGCCCCGGCGCCCCCCACAAGACCGCCCCCTACGTTCCTCCTGAGCGTCTGCGGGTGGTCTACGCCGCCCTGCCCTGCTCGCCCTGCCGCCAGGCCTTCTGGAAGGAGTGCGGCCCGTCGCCCGCCGGCAAGCCCCCGTGCCTGGAAGGCGTTCACACCGGCGCCGTTCTCAAGGCCTGCCTGGAGCTGTGGGAGGGGGCCGAGACGCGAGACGCGAGACGCTAGACGCGAAGGGCGGAATCGGAGAACTGGAGATTCATCGTCATCGCCGGTGCTTTCCTGCCCCCAGCCTCCTTCTCCACCAACGAAATGCCGAAGGGCTACTCACACTCGGCATCCCCGGCATCTCGGGCTCTTTCGTGGATGTCCCGAAGAAACGGCCGAGCGTCGGGCTTTGCCCGCGCGCAGGCCAACCACCAGCGAGAGGAGTTCAGCGAGGCGAGGCGAAGCCGACCCGAGCGCCAAGAGGGGAGCGGAGCTTCCCTCTTGGATCTTCAGAATCCTAGAGTCTTGCACCGGCCGGAGCCGCAGCAGGCCTTGCCCGGTTCCAGGTAGCAGGGGTGGGGCTCGGGGACGGCCTCTCCGAGGATCTCCGACAGGATCTGGCCGTCGGGCCTGAGGAGCGTGAGGCTCTGGACGGGCGGGGGCCCGGCGGCGGGGGCAGGCTGCCGGACGGGCGATTCGGGAGGGGGGGCCGGACGGGCCGCGGCGGGCGCGTCCTGGGCAGCGGAGCCGCCGGTCAGGGCCACGCCATAGCCGGAGATCCGGATGAACCAACGGGCGAACTGCTCCCGGACGCGGGCGGGATAACCTCCCAGCCCCAGGGAGGCCTCCACCGCCGGGCGGTCCAGGAATACGGGGCGTCCGGCGCGCAGCATGGCGAGCACCTGGTCCACCAGCGGGTCACCGGCCTGGAGGTAGGCCAGCCGCGAGAGCTGGGGCAGCGAGATGGCCCCGATGCGCAACTCCGCCGGAAGAGAGCCACCGCCCTCCTTCGGGGCCGCTCCGAGCCGCTTCAGCGCCCCCGTCGCGATCTCGCTCACCCTCGGGTCCACGGGTTGTCCCTCCGGGGCGGCACGAATTGGACCGCGTCCACCACCCCCATGATCACCGCATCCACGGGGTTCTCGCCGAGCCCCACGGCGTCCACGGCGCTCTGCCCCTCCAGGCAGACCAGCACGTCGTCGCCCTCCCCGGCGTCCACCATGTCGATGGCCGTGAAGGGCAGGCCACGAGGCTGCTTCTCCAGATCCAGCGGCTGGACCTGGAGAAATTTGAGCCCCTCGTACTTGGGGAACTTCTGGGTCGCCACCACGGTTCCCACGACCCGCGCCAGCTTCACGGCAGCACCTCGTCCAGCTCGTCCACGATCCCCACCACGCAAGCGTCGCAGGGGACGAAGTCGGGGTGGAAGGCGTAGGAGGCCTCGCGCTGGCGGCAGTAGAGGACCACCTCTCCCGCCCCGGCCCCCACGGCATCCAGTGCCCAGAACGGCTTTTCGCGCCCGTTGAGCGGCCTCACCAGCAGGATCCGGTGCCCCTCGAGGCCCGGGTCCTTCACCGTGCTCACCAGGTTTCCCGCCACTCTTCCCACGTTCATGGTACGAAGGTGAGGAGTGAGGAGTGAGGAGTGAGGAGAAAAAGAACCGTCATCGGGGGTTCGCCTTCCGCCGTCGCTTGATAAAGAGTGGAGGATGGAGACGAAGCACCCAAACTCGCCGTCGGCAGACTTCCGTCTGCCGGCATTCGTCTCTCATCCATCATCCATCATCCATCATCCCCTAATCCAGGTTCACGGTATCCACGACGCCGACGATGGTGGCGTCCACGGGGGCGTCCTTGGTGCGCTCGGTCATGCGGGCGGAGGAGCCGGTGCACATGATCACGAGGTCCCCGAAGCCGGCCTGGACCGTGTCCACGGCCACCTCATAGCCCCCGTCGGCCACCAGCTCGGGGCTCAGGGTACCCACGACGAGGAGCTTGAGACCCACGAGCTTCGGGTCTTTGCGCGTGGACACCACCGTGCCCACCACCCGGCCGAGGCGCATGGCCTAGTCGTTGGCGCTGGAGTGGCCGATGGGGAGCGCGTCCTCGAGCGACTTGTGGGGCCGCGGGATGACGTGCACGGTCACCAGTTCGCCTACCTTGCGGGCAGCCGCGGCACCCGCGTCGGTGGCGGCCTTGACCGCGGCCACGTCACCGCGGACGATGGCCGTCACGTAGGCCCCGCCGATCTTTTCCCAGCCGATGAGGGTCACCTTGGCCGCCTTGACCATGGCGTCGGACGCCTCGATCATGGCCACCAGGCCCTTCGTTTCGATCATTCCCAGGGCCTCGCCATACTCAGCCATACCTGCCTCCTCTCAGAAGGTTCGGACCTTCATCTTACTGGATTGGGTGGGAGAGGACAATGGGGATGATGAGGGATGAGGGATGAAGTGCGGATGTGGGAGCGATCGCCTGATCGCGACCTCGTCGCGGCCTGGGCGGGCCGGCGACCTTGGCGCGAGTCCCCTGAACCGCCCATCGCTCCGGAGGCGGCGCTCCTACGGGCGAAATTCGATCGCAGAATTGGGGAAGGAAGTGCCAAGTGCCGAGGGATCTCCCCTCATCCCCTCATCACCTCATCACCACTTCCCCGAAGCCCGGGCGAACTCCGCCAGGAGCTGCACGAGCTCCTCCCGCCCCACGGGGAAGCCCTCGCCCCCTCGGGTCACCGGGCAGTGCTCGCAGGCGGGTGAGGGAAGGGGGGCCAGGCCGTAGCCCGCCCCGAGGTCCTTCAGCGATTCCACCACGGGCGGCGGAAGCGGACGGCCTCCGCCGAGCAGCTCCGCGTAGAGGAAGATCCGCGCGGTCTGCTCCAGGGTCTCCATGCGGTAGTAGGCCGTGCGCAGGTCGGGGCCCACGGTCACGGCCCCGTGGTTGGCCATCAGCACTCCCTGGCTCTCCCGCAGGGCCTCGGCCACCTTGCCGGCCAGCTCCTGGGTGGAGGGCAGCGCGAAGGGGACGAGCGGGACGGGGCCGAGGGAGATGACCATCTCGGAGAGGAAGGGGCGGTCGATGGCGTGACCGGCGCAGGCCAGGGCGGTGGCGAAGGGCGGATGGGCGTGCACGACCGCGCCCACGTCGCTCCGGGCCTCGTAGATGGCCCGGTGCATGGGCCATTCGGTGGAGGGCCTGCCGGAGGACGGACGGCCCGCGGCGTCCAGCTCCACGATCATCTCCTCGCGGAGCTCCCCCTTGGGAAGGCCCGTGGGCGTGGCCAGGAAGCCGCCCGCGTCCAGCCGCACCGACAGATTCCCGTCGGTCCCTGCCACGAAGCCTTTCTCGTGAAGGCGGCGGCCGAAGGCCACGAGTTCCTGCCGGCTCCCAGCGGACCCCATGGGCTCCCTCCCCGACGGTCTACTTCCCCAGTTCCTTCGCCAGCTGCTGGATCATGGAGTCGTCCGGATACTTGGCCTGGAGCTCCTTGACGATCTCCAGGGCCTTCGCCTTGTCCCCCTTGTCGAAGCCGTACACCACCGCCTCGTTGTAGAGCGCCTGCCTCTTGCCGGGGTCCACGGAGAGAGCCTTCTGGAACATGGCCAGGGCCTTGTCCGGCTTGCCCACGTTCCGGTAGCAGACCCCCAGGTCGGTCATCACGTCGGTGTTCTTGGGGTCGAGCTTGACCGCCTGCTCGTACCAGGGGATCGCCTCGTCGAACTTCTTGGCGTCGAAATAGATGTTGCCGAGCAGAACCCGCTTCTCCACGTTCGTGGGATCCTTCGCCAGCTCCCGCTTGATCTGGGCCAGCATGGCCTCGTGCTTCGCCGAATTGAAGCCCTGCTCGCCCTGTCCCTGCCCCTGCTGGGCCTGGGCCTCCTGCGCCGCCGCCGCGGGGGGCGCGGAAGCCATCTTCCGGGTGTAGTAGGAGTTGGTGGCGATAAAGCCGAGGACCGCGCCCAGGACGGCGCCGGCCACTAGCATGAGCAGTCCTTCCTTCTTCATCGGGATCGTCTCCTTCATCGGGCGGTTTCACGGCTCTCCATTCCGCCGCGGGGCCGGCATTCGATCACCGCCTCGCCCCCCGCCGGCCCGTTCCACGCCCTCGGGCGCACGCCGAACGCATGCGCCCGGGGCCCTTGCCACGCGCCGAGGACAAATTGTGGCTCTCGGACCCGCACCCCAGTTCCGGGACGGACCGCCAAGGCCCGCTCCCTCACCATGCCGGAAAGTTCCCGCAGGGTCAAGGGACGAAGGGCGCAGAAGGCGATCGGGCGAGAAGGGTCGCCCGATGAATCGTGGCCGTTGGCGGAGGCAGGGGGGATGTACCTTCGCCGACCCCTCGGCGCCCGCTTTTTCGGGCGACCGCGCCGCCTCGCCCTCATCTCGTCCCGTCGGATTTCGAGTTCTCGGAAAGGCGAGAAGCCGAATTCATTTCGGCCGGAGCGCGAGCACCAGCGGGGGGAGTTCAGCGAAGCGACCGGAGGGAGCGAAGCGCGAAGAGGGGGGCAGGGCCCCCCTCTTGGAGAACGAGCGATAGCGAGTGACGTGGTGCGCCCGACAGGACTCGAACCTGTAACCTCCGGCTCCGTAGGAGCCAACTGACTGATTTTGAAGGACTTATACGAAGCTTAAGGGAGCCGAAAAGAGTCATGTTCCAGAAGGACGAAACGAGCCGGGCCTCTTTAAGGGACTTTTCGGGAAATTAAGGATTCTTTCGTTCGAAAGTTGCAATTTAGTTGCAATCTTCCGGAGGGAGAAGAGGCACGGAAAACAATCTCAAGAGGCCAAACAACGCCGGCGCCCGGGGGCAACTCCGGGCGCCGGTCTCCAGTTCGCTGAAGAGCGGCGAAGGGAGCAGATCCCTTCAATGGAGGCACCCGCCCTACCAACCTGGCCCTGGGTTTGCTAGTCTCCTTTTGGAAAGAGTGGACGTTTCCGGGTGGAGAGTGAGAGACAGCGAAGGTTCAATAAGAGTAGCAAAGGTTCTCGTGGCGGATGACCAGGCAGACGTGCGTACGGCGCTCAGGCTCCTGCTCAAGGGTGAGGGCTACGAGACTGAACAAGCGGCTTCGCCGGCGGCCCTCATCTCCCTCATCGAGAAGAGTGATTTCGACGCGGTCCTCATGGATCTCAACTACGCCCGAGATACCACCTCGGGCCGCGAGGGCCTGGACCTTCTCGCGAGGGTTCGGGAAATCGATCCTGCGCTCCCGGTGGTCGTCATGACCGCTTGGGGCAGCATCGAACTGGCCGTGGAGGCCATGCGCCGCGGGGCGCGGGATTTTGTCCAGAAGCCATGGGAGAACGCGCGCTTGATGGCCACCCTCCGCACCCAGATCGAATTGGGGCGAGCCCTGCGCCAGCAGGCCCGGTTGAGCGAAAAAAATCGAACCCTGCGGGCGGGGACTCCCGGTGAACTCATCGCCCGCTCGGGAGCCATGCTCGCCGTCGTGGAGCTCCTGAACCGCGTCGGTCCCTCCGATGCCTGCGTGCTCGTCACCGGCGAAAACGGGACCGGGAAGAACCTGCTTGCCAGGGTTCTCCACGGTCTGTCCCTGAGATCCGCCGGCCCCTTCGTCACCGTGGACCTCGCGAGCCTGGCGGAGAGCGTCCTGGAGAGCGAGCTTTTCGGCCACGTCAAAGGGGCCTTCACCGATGCCCGGGAGGACCGCCTCGGTCGTTTCGAGCTGGCGGATGACGGGACGCTGTTTCTGGACGAGATCGCCAACGTGGCTCTACCCCTTTCACCCCCTGACCCGGGTCACGCTGGCGCTCGTTCTCCTCGCCCTGTGGGGGGGCGGCACTCTGGCTCTGCTGGGGAGGATCGGCTTTTCTCTGCGGACCATCGCCAATCTGATCGCTGCGCTCAATGAAGGGGACTTCTCGATCCGTGCCCACGCGGGCGGAAGTGATCCCTTGGCCGACGTGGCCAAGGAGCTGAACCTCCTGGCCGCGAATCTGCGGGATCAGCGTCTTCAGGCCACCGAGGCGACGGCGCTCATGAAGAAGGTGATGGAGCAGATCGACGCGTCGGTGTTTGCCTTCAACGCCTCGGACCGCCTGAAGCTCGTCAACAAGGCCGGCGAGAGGCTCCTTCGCCACCCTGCCGTCCGGCTCGTGGGGCGGAGCGCGGAGGAAGCCGGTCTCTCGGACTGTCTGGCCGGAGAGGCCATGCGGACTTTCGAGGGCGCTTTCCCCGGAGCCTCGGGCCGCTGGGAAATGCGGCGGAGCACCTTCCGGGAGGGGGGCGAGCCCCACCGGCTCCTCGTTCTCTCCAACCTCAGCGAAGCTCTCCGGAAGGAGGAGCGAACGGCCTGGAGACGGCTGATTCGAGTGCTGGGCCACGAAGTGAACAACTCTCTCGCTCCCATCCGCTCCATCGCCGACAGCCTGCAACGGGGCCTGGATGGGAGCTCCGGCGATCCGAACTGGCGGGCGGATGCGACCGAAGGCCTCGCCGTCATCGCCTCCCGGGCGGAGGCGCTGAGCCGCTTCATGGAGGGGTACGCCCGGCTCGCCCGGCTGCCCAAGCCGGTGCTGGCTCCGGTGGAGGTGGGGGCTCTGGTGGAGCGCGCCGCCGCCTTGGAAAGAAGGCTCGATGTAACCGTGGTGGCCGGTGATCATCGGTCCATCCAGGCCGACGCGGGACAGGTCGAACAGGTTCTCATCAACCTGTTGCGCAACGCGGTCGATGCTTCCCTCGAGACCAACGGGGCGGTACGGATCGGGTGGAATCCCTCGGAGAGCGCGACGGAAATCTGGGTGGAGGACGAAGGCCCCGGCCTGGGAAGCACCGACAACCTCTTTGTGCCCTTCTTCACGACCAAGCCCGGGGGGACGGGAATCGGCCTCGCCTTGAGCCGACAGATCGCCGAAGCCCACGGCGGCGCTCTCACTCTGGCCAACCGGAGGGAGCGTCCGGGGTGCATCGCCCGCCTCCTCCTGCCTGTCTCACCCGCCCACTAACGGTGAATCGTCCCATAATCGAACGCTTGCCGCCCGAAATCGGACACTCATCTGGAAAACGCCGCAACCAGCGATTGGGCCTGCTACAGGCTTCAGGCATTGAAAGGCAGAAATGCTATCGTCGGGCATGGAGCTTGCTCATCACGGTTCGCCCGAGTGGCCAGTTCAAAGGGGGTTCCGTGGACTACGCAAGACCGGAGCAGGCGGCCCGGAAGAAGAGGCGGCGGATGGTCCTGGCGGGAGCCGCAGCTCTAGGAATAGCCGTTCTTACTGGGTTCCTCGTGCTCCTGAAGCCCGCGGCGCCCTCGGTGGATCGTCGCTCCTTGTGGATCGGGACGGTGCAGAGGGGCGCCATGGACTGCGACGTGAGGGGACCGGGCAAGCTGATCCCCCAGGAGATCCGCTGGATACCCGCGGGCAGCAGCGGACGCGTGGACCAGATCCTGGTTCAGCCGGGCGCCGCCGTCTCGGCCGGCACCCTCCTTCTCGTTCTGAGCAACCCCGATGTGGTACAAGCGGCCCGAAGCGCCGATTGGGACCTCCGTGCCGAACAGGCCCGCCTGTCGGACCTTCGGGCCCAACTTCAAAGCGAGGAGATGAGCCAGCGGTCCCATGCCGCCAGCGTACATGCCGACAGCGAAGAGGCTAGGCTCAACGCCGATGCCGAGGAGGCCTTATCCAAGGAGGGGCTGGTGGCCGGTCTGACGTTGCGGATTGCCGAGAGTCGCAAGAGCGAGGCCCACCTGCGCGACGACCTGGAGCAAAAGCGCCTCGCTCTCTTCGCTCAGTCCATGAAGGCGCAGATCGCCGCCGAAGAGGCGAAGGTTGCCCAGGCGGAAGAACTGGCCGTGCTCCGAAGGTCCCAGGCCAAAGCTCTGGAAGTGAGGGCCGGCATCGATGGCGTCTTGCAGGAGCTGCCGGTGGAAGTAGGACAGCAGGTGCAGGAGGGGACGATCCTCGCCAAGGTGGCTCGCCCCGATCGCCTGAAGGCGGAGATTCAGGTCGCCGAGACGCAGGCCCGGGACATTCAGCCCGGCCAGACCGCCACCATCGACACGCACGGGGCCACGGTCGCCGGTCACGTGGTTCGCATCAGTCCCATGGTCCGGGAGGGGACGGTGAACGTCGAGGTGGCGCTGGACGGCCCCCCGCCCAGGGGAGCGCGGCCGGACCAGAGCGTCGAAGGGACGGTTCATCTGGCCCACCTGGAGGACGTGCTCACGGTGGGCCGGCCGGCATCGGCAGGAGAGGGTTCCAATGTGAGTCTGTTCAAGCTGGTGGACGGTGGCAAGGCGGCCGTGCGGGTCCCCGTCCGCCTCGGGCGCGTCTCCGTGAGCGCGATTCAGATTCTTGAAGGATTGAGCGCGGGCGACCAGGTGATCCTCTCCGACATGTCGGAGTACGACGCCACGAACCGAGTGAGGATCCGATAGTCATCTGAGAAGGCTGTCCGGCCGCTTGGGCCACGGGTCGGGCACGAGCGGGATCAGAAGACGGGAGGCTGCGGCATGACGAGCGAGAGCGGCGAGTTGATTCGGCTGGAAAGCGTGAGCAAGGTCTTCGTGACGGACGAAGTCGAGACCCACGCCCTGGCTAACGTCCACCTTGCGGTTCACCCGGGTGAGTTCCTCTGCGTGGCCGGCCCCTCGGGCTGCGGCAAGTCCACCCTCCTCTCCATCATGGGCCTGCTGGATTCACCCACGTCGGGCTCCTACCGCCTGCAGGGGCGGGAGGTCTCCACGCTCTCGCCCCGGGAGCGGCCCCGGCTCCGAAACCACCAGATCGGCTTCATCTTCCAGGCGTTCAACCTCATCGGGGACCTGACGGTTTACGAGAACGTGGAGCTGCCGCTCACCTATCGCGGCATCTCCTCCGCCGAGCGTAAGCGCCGCGCCACCGAAGCCCTGGAGAAGGTGGGGATGGGCCACCGGCGCTCGCACTATCCAACACAGCTCTCGGGCGGCCAACAGCAGCGCGTGGCCGTGGCCCGAGCGCTGGTGGGCGAGCCAGCCATCCTGCTGGCGGACGAGCCCACGGGTAACCTCGACTCGCAGAATGGCGAGCAGGCCATGAACCTCCTGCGGGATCTTCACCAAGCCGGCGCTACCCTCTGCCTCGTTACCCACGACCCGCGTTACGCGCAGTACGCCGAGCGGACCGTCCAGCTTTTCGACGGGGTCATCGTCGATGAGGCGTGAAGAGGAAGCGCGGCCCAGCCGCCTGAAGGAGATGCTCCATCCGCTCGCGCAGGATGTGCGGTTTGCCCTCAGGATGCTTATGAAGCGGCCCGTGTTCACGATCACGGCGGTCCTCTGCCTGGCGCTCGGGATCGGCGCCAACACGGCGATCTTCAGCGTGGTGGAGAGTGTACTCCTGCGGCCCTTGCCCTACCCGCACTCCGACCGGCTGGTCGATCTGACCACCGTGGACCCCAAGTACGGCAAAAATGGCGTCTCCCCCGCGCAGTTTCTGGCTTGGCGGGAGCAGTGCCGGAGTTTCGAAGGGCTCGCGGCCTGGAACTGGCAGAACTTCACCGTGACGGGGAGAGGAGAGCCCCTCTGGGTCCGAGGCGCCGTGGTCTCTCCGAGCCTCTTCGGTGTCTTGGGCGTCTCTCCCGCCCTGGGCCGGGGCTTTCTTCCATCGGAAGAGAGGCCTGGCCACGCGCCCGTGGCGATCCTCAGTTGGCGCCTGTTCCGGAACGACTTCGCGTCGGATGCGAAGGTCGTGGGTACGACGCTGAAGCTCAACGGGATTCCCACCATGATCGTGGGGGTCATGCCCTCCGGCTTCGGTTTCCCGGAGGGCGCGGCACTCTGGGTGCCGCCCGAAAACCTCGTTCCCCGGTGGCTCTTTGCGCCGCCGGGGGAGGACCCGCGCACGAACTGGATGGAGTATTTCAGCGTGATCGGCCGGCTGAAGCCGGGCGTGGCGGCCGGCGAGGCGCGGGCGGAGGCGCAGGCAGTATTCCAGCGCAGTCCTGGCGTTCCCGGGGATGTGGCCCGCCAGACGATCGCGGCCGGAGTTCCCTTCGCCAGCTTGGTCCAGAAGGTCCGCCCCACGATCCTCGTCCTCTACGGGACGGTCTGTTTGGTCCTGCTCATCGCCTGCGCCAACGTGGTCAACCTCCTGCTGGCTCTGGCCGAGGAGCGGCGGCGCGAATTCGCCGTCCGGCTGGCCCTCGGCGCCGGCCGGTGGAGACTCGTGCGGCAGCTCCTCACGGAGAGCGTCCTGCTCGCGCTCCTGGGCGGGGGTCTGGGCTGCCTGATGGCCCTCTGGGGGGTGGCCGCGCTCGCGCACTGGGGCCCCCAGGACATTCCGAGGATCACGCAGGTCAGCGTGAACCCTTGGATCCTGCTCTACCTCTTCGGGGTCTGTCTGGCGACGGGCCTTCTCTTCGGGCTGCTGCCTGCCCTCAGAAGCTCTCGCATCGATCTCTCCGAGTGGCTGAAGGAGGGCACCCCCGCCTCCGCCGGCCGGCACACGGGTGCCACCCGCAGTGCCCTGGTGATCGCCGAGGTGGCGCTGGCCCTCGTGGTTGCCGTGGAGGCGGGGCTTCTGGCCGCCAGCTTCCGGCGCCTCCAGGAGGTCCACCTGGGGTTCGATCCGTCCCACGTCCTCTCCATGAGGATCTCCCTTCCGCCGCCGGCCTACCCCTCCGCCGAGACGATCGCCGGCCTGACTCGCCAGATCCTGGAGCGGGCCAGGGCCATTCCGGGAGTGCAGGCCGCCTCCTTGGCGAGCCCCATGCCGGTGGGAGGCTGGGTCATCGCTGTGAACTCCCTGATGAAGACCGGCAACGTGCTTGGGAAGGGGATGCAGCAGATGCAAATATTCCGGGCGGTTAGCCCGGGCTATTTCCAGGTCCTGCGCATTCCGGCGGTCAAGGGCCGGGTCTTCGACGACCGGGACGGGAGCGGAGCACCCCCGGTGGCTGTCATCAACGAAACCATGGCCCGCCAGTTTTGGCCTGGCGGCAATGCCATCGGCCAGCTCATCTGCCCGGCCTTCGATAACCACAATGGCCACCCGGTCTACCGGGAGATCGTGGGGATCGTCGGCGACGTGCGGGGCATCGATCCGGCGAGGGAACCGATGCCGGAGATCGACGTTCCCTACGCCCAGTGCCGGGGACGACGGGTCACCTCCGTGATGCAAGGGCTCTGGCTGAACCTTCGCACCGGTTCGGACCCGCTCTCCCTCGCCCGTGCGGCCAAGGCGGCGGTCTGGTCCGCGGACAAGGAGCTGCCCATCACGGACGTGAAGACCATGGACCAGATCGTGGCCGGCCTCCTGGCCCGCCAGCGCTTCGACGCGCTCCTTCTGGGCCTCTTCGCCCTGCTGGCGCTCCTGCTGGCGGCGCTGGGCATCTACGGTGTGACGGCCTACTCGGCGGCCCAGCGCACGCATGAAATCGGCATACGCATGGCGGTGGGGGCCGATCCGGCGGGCATTCTGCGCCTCGTCGCCCGCCGGGGGATGGCGCTGGTACTGGCGGGAGGGTGCCTGGGTTTGATCGGCGTGTTCTCTCTCACGCGGCTCCTTCGCGGTCTGCTGTACGGCGTTAGCCCGCTCGATCCCGTCGCCATCGCCATCGCCGGCTTCCTGCTCGCGGCGGTTTCCTTGCTGGCGTGCACGATGCCGGCTCGGCGGGCCGCGCGCCTGGACCCCATGGCCGCCCTCCGGAGGGACGGGTGAGCGCGCCTTCTCTCTCCGGTTCCCTTCTTCAGGACGTCCGGTTCGGTTTGAGGATGCTCGGGAAGCGTCCCGGGATCACCTTCGCCGCCATAGTCTGCTTGGCCATCGGCATCGCCGCCTGCACCACCGTCTTCAGCTTCGTCGAGTCTCTCCTCCTGAGCGCCCTGCCCTACCCTCAGGCCTCCGAACTCTATTTGCCTGTCGCGCAGACGGGGAAAGGGGCCATGTTCTTTGCGATCAGGTCAGGGGGCGCCCCGACTGCCTTGATTCCTGCCGTGAAGGCAGCGATATGGAGCGTGGACAAGGATCAGCCCTTCGACGGCCCCTTGCTCACCATGGAGCAGCGGCTTTCCCGCTCCATGCTCTGGCCGCGCTTCATGGTGCTCCTGTTGGCTGTCTTCACCGTCGCAGGGGTGCTGCTTGCCTTGCTGGGGGTTGCCGGCCTTACCGCCGAGGCCGTGGCCGTGAGGCGGCGTGAGATGGGCATCCGAATGGCACTCGGAGCGTCGCCGGGAGCTATCGTCCGGCTTTTCCTCTGGTCCGGCATGAAGCCCGTTCTCATCGGCCTCGCGGCCGGATTGGCAGCTTTCCTAGCAGCGGCCAAGCTCCTCCGCAGCGCCGTCCACGGCCTTGGCCCCCTCGGCCCACTCTTTTTTTGTGCCGCCCTCATCCTGCTCACGGCCGCCGCGCTGCTGGCCTGTTATATTGCAGCCCGCAAAATTCTGAAGCTGGAGCCTTCGGTCGTTCTTCGATGATCTGTAGAAACCAAATGGCTGCTTTTGAAAGACTTGACCGATTATTCCCGGGAGCCGACAATAGCCATATTCCCAAACTTTAAAGAAGGGCCTGCCTCTTTGCGGGAGTTTTCGGGAAATCACGGTGTTTTTCGTTCAAATGCTGCAATTGAGTTGCAATGTTTTGGACCGAGGAGAGGCAGGAAGGTCTCCTCAGGAAGTCCACCGAGGCCGGCGCCCGGAGGCGATTCCGGGCGCCGGCAGGGGCAGCGAGGATGGTGAAATCAGCCACAAGGGTGAGGTCGGAAGAAAGAACGCAATCGCCGCTGCCGCAATGGTCGAGACGCTTCCGGAGGCCAACTTATAACTCTTGCTTACAAGTTGGAGTCGGCGTCGAGTCCCAATCCTCCTCATCTCCCTTGGGGATTGACAGCGCACCTGAAATGGGTACAATTGCACCTGAAATGAGTGCGACAGGGAAACCCACTTCTCTGGGGACTCTCCTCTTCGGCAAGACTCGCCGCGCCGTGCTTGCCCTGACCTTCGGTCGGCCCGAGGAGGCGTTCTACGTCCGCCAGGTGGCACGCTACGCGGCCACGGGCAACGGCATCGTCCAGAGCGAACTGGAACAGCTCGCAGCGGTCGGCATCCTGACCCGACGGCCCAGCGGCCGGCAAGTTTACTACCAGGCGAACCCGGAATGTCCCATCTTTCAAGAGCTGCGCGCGCTCGTCGTGAAGACTGCGGGCGTCGCGGACGTCCTCCGGGAAGCGCTTCTGCCCCTCGCGGACCACGTCCAGGCCGCCTTCGTCTACGGCAGCTTCGCCGCCGAGCGCCAGGGCCCCAAGAGCGATGTGGACGTGATGGTGATCGGGGACGTGAAACTCTCCGAGGTGGTCGAAGCCCTGGCTCCCGCCCAGGAGCGCCTGGGCCGGGAGATCAACCCCAGCGTCTATCCGCCGGAGGAGTTCCGCGCCAAGGCGGCTACCGGACACGCCTTCCTGGCCGCAGTCATCCGCGGACCGAAAGTCTTCTTGATCGGAGATATTCATGAGCTTGAAGGGCTGGCTGAAAAACGGGTGGCTCGTCGAGCACGTCGCAAGCCCTGAGGAGACCCGTGCCCACCTGGACGTGATCGCGCGGGACCTGAAGGACTGCGCGCTCCCTGGACTGAGCCCCGATCGGAAGCTGGCTATCGCCTACGCCGCTGCGCTCCAGGCCGCCACCGCCGCCCTGGCCGCCGAGGGGTACCGCGCCTCGCGGGACGCCCACCACTACCGGGTGGTCGAATCCCTTGCCCACACGCTGGGCCTTCCCCCAGGCCAGGTGCGACCACTGGATACCTTTCGAAAGAAGCGCAACCTGTGCGACTACGAGGTGGCCGGCTCCGTCTCCGACCAGGAAGCAGCCGAAGCGGTCGCCTTTGCTACGGAACTGAAAGGCCGTGTGGAGACTTGGCTTCGGAAGAAGCACCCGGAGCGGTGCGGGGAGGAAGCCTCCCCGCTCTTTCGGGGTGACAGCCCGCCGCAGGCGGGCGCCCTAGGGGCGGAGCCCCTTGGAAAGTGTTGCGTCCCGGGAAAAGGCCACCGTAAACACAAGACGGGGACACAACACTAGGTGCGCCTGCCATCCCTCAATCTTGTCCATTAATGAACTGTGCCAGGGATTCCAGTCGCGCCTGGATCAGTGGGAAGGTGGGCGGGGACCTGTAGAACATCCTCGTCCTCACCATGGCGTCGAAATCCTCGTCGAGCTTGCGCTTCATGATCTCATTCTCAGGCGCCAGCCGCAACCTCCGCGCGAGGCATCGTTCGTAGTGTGCCTTCGGATCTCTGAAGGCCCAGCTCTTGTGGCTGACGACCGAGGCGAAGAGTTTTCTATCCGCGAGCGCTTTGCGGCCGATCTCATGGTCGGCCAGGGCGGCCAAGTCGTACCAGTGTCGCGAGGGACGATCCGCCGTCGCCCGAAGAGCGCCCCGGCTGCATTCAGCGTGTATGAGGGTGGCCTTTTCCCAGAATGTGCGCTCCGGGGAGAGCACGTTCGCCTTTGCGGTCGGGAAGCGCAGTTGGGGCAAGCGCTCCGCGACATCGGGCTTGATCCGATGGAGGGAGGAGGGCTCCGTAAGATTGCGCCCGCCGAACTCAAGGAGCACCCACTCCTTGATGTAATCGTCCCGCTCCAAGGCAGTCGGGAAAAAGACCCTGACCTTTTCTCCCGACGCATCGACCTCGGGCGGCGGCACGGTGGCGCCCGCCTCTTCCTGCAAGGCCTGCCGGAGATGGGGTGCCACTCTCTCACGAAGGAGGCGTCCAACGGAGGATTGGAGCGCTTCTCGGAATTTCCTCAGGCGCTCCCCCGACATGTTCTCGGGATCGCCATCGTACCCGAGACCCTCACGGAGATCACGATAGTCGAAGGTGATGTCCACATCCTCCGAGAACCGATGGATCGCACGGTAGACCTTTGAGAGAGACGTTCCACCCTTGAAGGCCATTCTGGGCATCCCTGGCATGGTGAAGAGCTTCTCGAGTGCCCAGCAGACCCAGACGTCCTTCTCCAAGACCATCGCACGGCGCCCCAACTCGGAGGCCTTCGCGCGCAGGATCTCTGACCGCTCTGTCGGGGAAAGCCCGAGAAACCGTTCAGCCACGACGCCCTCCCTCCTCTTTCAGGAAGGCCTCGGCCATCCAGGATGGCATAATCTGCGTAGCCCCTCGCAGGGCTTCGAACTCTTCCGGCGGAAGAGCTCTCCGAAGGCTCTTGATCACCTTGGACGTCACTCCGCCTCGGCCCAGGTACCATAGGGCGGAGAGTGCCTGCCCTGCGGGTCGGCCCGCAAAATGGAGTTTCCGCGGGGCCGTGCGCCTGAATTCCAGCACGAGGTTTCCCACTCGCAGCCGTCTCGAAGCGCCGTTGGTCAGGAAGACGGGTGTTGCGGGGACCTGCGTCGTCAGGCCGAATCGCCGGGCGGCTTCAGCACCGTGTATTTCCACGATCGTACCGGACGCCTTGGCCACCGCTTCGGCAATGCGGATAGGCTCTGGAGGGACCTCCCCCACGAAGCGGTTCCGCTTGGGCCGGACATAGACACCGCGGGCCACGCGAGAAAGGACGCCCTCGCGAACAAGGCGAGAGAACGCTTGGTCCACGGCCGCCCGGGTCCCGGCCTGCAGGAAGGTCGAGGACGCAACCGGCTCCCCCTCAGGGATCCTGGCCACTGCCTCTCGAATATGGGTCATGGTGTTCATCCGAGATCCCTTTCGTCAGATAATCTAGCTATTTTTCTGATATCAGTCAAGGAACAGGGCCTCTAAGGCCATTTCCATAGGCGTTCTAGGCTGATCCAGGGGGACTCAATGGTCCTCACGATTAGCAAAAGGACGAATCGAGCCGGGCCTCTTTAGCGGACTTCTTGGGGAAATAGGGATTCTTTCGTTTGGAAGTTGCAAGAAAGTTGCAATCCCTCCTGCGAGGGGACGGAGAAGGGCGCCGCTCAGATGGTCCAAACTCTTGATGGGTAAGGGTTTGAAGTGGTGCGCCCGACAGGACTCGAACCTGTAACCTCCGGCTCCGTAGGCCGATGCTCTATCCAATTGAGCCACGGGCGCGCCAGGGGATCACTATAGATGAAGGGGCGGCGCGGCGCAAGAGGACAGGGGACTGTTCCTCTGTGTGGCGATTCCCCTCTTGCGTCTTCCACCTCCCCAATTCCGCGATAGCGGCTCAACGCCTGCGTAGGAGCGGCGCCTCGCCGCGAACCGGGTGACCCTGCGACCAGGATGCGGTGCCCGCGTACGGTCCGTCGCGCCGGGGGCGGCGCTCCTACGAGTGCAATTCCATCGCGGAATTTGGGCACCTTCCCCCGTTTGCCAGGACGGCGCCTGCTGGGGTATTATTGGCAGCTAGGAGTTCACGATGGCTTCGGAATCCCCCTCGAACCTCTTCGGCGCGGCAGGCGAAGCGTGCCCGAGGATTCTCTCCTTCGCCTCCGCCACCGGGGGCGTGGGAACCACGCTGCTGGCCGCCAACCTGGGCATCCACCTGGCGAAGAAGGGCAAGACCGTCCTGCTGGCGGACCTGGCCCTGACCGAGGCCGGCTGCCACCTGGCCCTCGGCGTTCTCAAGCCCGAGCGGCACCTGGGCAGCCTGGTCCTCAGGGAGGCCGCGGAGGTGAGGGACGCCGTGGTGCCCACCTCGGTCAACAACCTCTCCCTGCTCGCCGGCTGCCCCGATCTGCCCGAAGTGGCCAACATGGCCTACCTCACCAAGCAGAAGGTCCTCAGCAGCCTCCCGAGCCTCCCGTACGACTACGTCATCGTGGATGCCGGCGCGGGCAGCGGGCTGGACGCCCTGGATTTTTTCCTGGCGGGCCACCTGCCGGTCGTGGTGGTCCAGGCCGCGCCCGTGGGCGTGGAGCCCTTCTACCGGTTCCTCCGGGCGGTGCTCCGGCGGCTCCTCATGGAGAGCCTGAACAAGAAGCGCTACCAGGCGCTGGCCTCGTCGATCAACGCCAGCTCTCCGCTGGCGGGCTTCTGGGACCTGCCCGAAACGCGGGACGAGGACCTGGCCGCCGTGGAGCGGGCCATCCGCTCCCGCCGGTTCTCCTTCGCCCAGGCGGGCCTCACGTCGGACAAGGATACGCGCCTCGGCGCCCAACTGGAGAGCCTGCTGCGCCGCTACTTCCTCTGCCCCTTCCGTTTTCTCGGCGGCCTGGAGTGGGACCCCCAGGCGGCTCAGGCCCAGCGGAACCTCGAACCCATCGCCAAGGCCTTCCCCATGTGCCCCTACAGCCTCTCCGTGGAGAAGCTGGCCAACGCGCTCCTGCGGGAGGAGAAGGAGCCCCGTCCCGAGGAGGGGCACCTGACGCCGCTGCCGCTCAGCGAGATGAATGCCTACCAGCTCCTCGAGGCCCCCTATAATGCCACGACCAAGGAGATCCAGTCCGCCTACGCGAAGGTCATGGAACCCTACCAGGAGACCTCGCCGCTGACCCTGAGCCTCTATACCAAGGAGGAGCGGGAGGCCATCCGCGAGATGATCGACGACGCCTACAAGACCCTCATCACGACGAGCCTTCGCCAGAAGTATGACGAGGAGCTCATCACCTCGGGGCAGATGAGCGCCGAGCAGCGCGTCGCGGAGTACCGGGAGCCCGCGGCGGAAGGGGCCCACCCGGCCGCCCCCGCCCCGCAGGGCGGGACGCCCACGGAAGACACCGGCAGTCTGCGCGTCCAGAAAAGCCTGGAGGCGGTCCTCCAGGAGGTGAAGATCTTCGACGGCCCCGGGCTCCGCAAGATCCGGGAGGCGCAGGGCATCTCGCTCGCGGAGATCGTGGAGGAGACCAACATCCGCGCCTGGTACCTGGAGTCCATCGAGGCCGAGCGGTTCGACGTGCTCCCGGGCCTCATCTACCTGAAGGGCTTCGTGAAGCAGGTCGCCCAGTACCTCCACCTGGACCCCGAGAGGGTCCTGGCGGACTACCTGGAACGCTACCAGGGCTGGAAGCAGCAGCACGGGGACTAGGTGACTAGGTGACTAGGGGACTAGGTGACTAGGGGACTAGGGGACTAGGGGACTAGGTGACTAGGATAAAGATGGCCTCCTTGCGTCCTACTTCTCGCCTCTCGCTTAATCGCTTCTCGCTTCATCGCTGTTCGCTCAATCGCTTCTCCCTCCTCACTCCTCACTCCTCACTCCTCACTCCCCCATGAGCACCGACCGGCCGGGCGACAGGACCCCCATCGAATCGCTCTCGCAGCTCGCCGCTGCCTTCCAGCCGAAGGAGCCCGTGAAGGGCCGGCTCGGGATCGAATGGGAGCAGCTCCCGGTGGAGCCCTCCAGCCGTCTCGTGCCTTACGCGGGCGAGCGGGGGGTGGAGTCGCTGCTGGCCGCCCTCTCGCCGCAGCACGAGGCGGTCCGGGAGAACGGCCACGTGACGGCCGTGAGACTGAGGGGCGGAGGCATGGTGGCCCTGGAGCCTGGGGGCCAGGTGGAAATCGCCTCGCCTCCCGTGGACAGCCTGGAGACGGTCCACCGCTTCCTGGCCAGGGTGCTCAAGGAGGTGGACGGCGAGGCCCGGCGGCGAGGCTTCCGGCTCGTCCCGTGGGGGGCCGCGCCGCACAACGGCCCCGAGGACCTTCCCGACGTGCCCAAGACGCGCTACAGCCTCCTGAGGAAGCACCTCGAAACCGCGGGTCCGCGGGGCCGCCGCATGATGAAGCTCACCGCCGCCACCCAGGTGGCCCTCGATTACGAAGACGAGGCCGACATGGCCGCCAAGGTGCGCGCCGTTCTCCCTGCGCTGCCCTACCTCGTGGCCTTCACCGCCAACGCCCCCGTGGCCGACGGGCGGCGGAGCCGGTGGCTGACGCAGCGGCCCTGGATCTGGCGCGGCACCGATCCCCGCCGGTGCGGCGTGCCTGGCTTCCTCTTCTCGGAGCGCCTCGGTTACGCGGAGCTCGTCCGCCACGCCCTGGACCGGCCCGTTCTCTTCCTCATGCGCGATGGCTCTTACGTGCCCGTCGAGGAGCGCACCTTCCGGCGGCTCCTGAGAAGTCCGGGCGAGCTCGGGCCCGTGACGCTGGAGGACTGGAGCCTCCACCTCACGACCCTCTTCCCCGAGGTCCGTCCGCGCGGGTACCTGGAGATCCGCACCCTGGACTCCCTGCCGTTGCCGATGGCCATGGGCGTGGCGGCCCTCTTCAAGGGCCTGCTGGCGCTGGAGGGGCCGCTCGCCGAGTGGAACGCGTTCCGGCCGGCCTACACCGCGGCCCTCCTGCGGGACGCGCTGCTGGGGGCCGCCCGATACGGCCCCCGGTGGAAGCCGCCCGTGGGTCCGCCCGCCGAGGCGGTCCTGCGCCGTCTCATAGCGCTCGCCGCCGAGGGGCTGGTCGCCTTCGGCGAAAACCCCTGCTGGCTCGCCCCCCTGCGCGAGCTCGTGGAGCGCTCCTCCTGCCCCGCCGATTTCTGGCGGAGGGACGAGGCCGGCGTCTGGCGCGGCCCCGAGGACCCCGACCCGGTGTATTGAGGCGGGGCAGCGAACGCGGGACACTCCGTTCCGTGTTCCCCTTGTAGGAGCGCCGCCCCCGGCGCGACGGGCCGTACGCGGACGCCGCATCCTGGTCGCAGGGTCACCCGGTTCGCGGCGAGGCGCCGCTCCTACGCAGGCGTTGAGCCGCCATCGCGGAATTTGGGTGGGCCGGCCCGCTTGTCATGGGTGCGCGGCCGTGTGCTATACTCGCCAGCGTCCACAGGGGAGCGATTCTTTCACAGGAGGAATACCGATGAAGAGGCCGAACGGGATTCTACGTCTACTCGTCGCGGCGACGCTGGTGCTCGTGGGGGTTTCGGCGCTGGCGGCGGTGTCCATTCAGTGGCAGGGGATGAAGAGCCTCATGCCCACGCCGGTCTTCTGGGGCTCGGAGGCCAGCGTCAATGGCAAGATCTACATCTTCGGCGGGACGGACCGGGACAGCCATGGCACCCAGGTCATGACCGGAGCAGTCCAGATCTACGATACCGCGACCGACACGTGGAGCACCGGCGCCTCCATGCCCACGGTCCGCTACCTCTCCACGGCCGTCGAGGTAGGCGGAAAAATCTATGTCATGGGCGGCCGGACGACGGGGGTTGCAAATGCCGGCCCCGTCGATGCCAACGAGATGTATGACCCTGCCACCGATACGTGGACGACCAAGACCAAAATGCCCGCGCCGATTCGCGGCCATGCCGCGGCGGCCTACAACGGCAAGATCTACGTGTTCGGCGGCAACACCACGGCCTACCAGACTGCGGTCAGCATTTACGACCCGAGCAGCGATAGCTGGAGCACCGGCGCCGCCATGCCCCAGGCGCTGGCCTACGGCGCGGCGGTCACGGTGGGCAGCAAGATCTATTGGATCGGCGGCGACTTCCGAACGGTAAATGTCCCCGCCGATGTGTTTGGCGCCGCGCTCGTCTACGACCCGGTCGCCAATAGCTGGGCCTCCAGCTCCATCCCCATGTACCAGGCAGTGGATTTCGCTCACGTCGTAGCGGACGCCAATTCCGGCCGCATCTACCTCTTCGGAGGCGAGTACTACGACACGACCATCGGGTTCCAGGTTCCTTCCGCCGTGTGCCAGGCTCTGGACACGGCCTCGGGTGCCTTCCGCCAGGTCAACACCATGCCCAACCCCCTGGCCCGCAGCGAGACCTTCGTGGCCGAGTCCGGCGGCCTGATTTATATCCTGGGCGGCAACCGCTCCAGCTATTTTGCCGATGAACTCATGGGACTCGTCGAGGTCTACGATCCGACCGCGGACACCTATTACCAGCCCAACGCGGTGGTGCCGGGCTACGGCTGGTTCGGCGGCGTGGCCGGGGAGATCGGCGGGAAGATCGTGGCGGCGCACGGCGCCAGCCAGGCTATCGACGGCAAGGTGGATCTCTACGACATCGCCAGCAACACCTGGAGCACCTCCCAGAGCGCGGACCCAACGCCCCAGTACTACTGTGTGGGCGGCGTCTACAACGGCCAGCTCGTGGTCTCCGGCGGCGTGACCGGCAGCCAGACGCCCACCGGCGCCACGGCCCTCTACGACCCGGCCACGGACACCTGGACCGCCCTGGCCCCCGACCCCACGGCGCGATTCCTGGCGGCCGGCTGCGTGCTCGACGGCAAGCTGTACGTCTTCGGCGGAGACACCAACTGGAGCAGCAGCAAGCTGGTGGCGACCCTCGACGTGCTGGACCTGGCCTCCAACACCTGGAGCACCAAGAAGTCCCTGCCCAAGCCCATGCGCGGAATGGTGGCCCTGCCCTTCAGCGGCAAGATCTACCTCTTCGGCGGCGCCATCGGGGACATCTCCAAGTCCACGGGATTCAACAGGCAGACTCTCGTGTACGACCCGGCGGCCGACTCCTACGACACCTCCAAGGCGGCCATGCCCATGGCCTCCGTCTACGCGGCGGGCGCCGCTTACGGCAACTATCTCTTCGTGGGCGGCGGCTACTATTGGCAGACCTGGGGCAGCCAGTCGGCCGTGGGTATCGTCAAGGACATCCAGGTCTACGACGCCTCGGCCAACACCTGGACCACCGTGGAGGGCCTCTTCAACCGCCTGAACCACAACATGGTGGCGACGGACGGCACCCTCTACGTCTTTGACGGCCTCGACCCCGACTACCCGGCGGACCGGCTCAACATCGGCACCATCTCGGGCGTGAGCGCGCCCCTCTCGGCGACGGCTTCGGCGGACAAGACCTCGGGGACGGCGCCGCTGGCGGTGGCCTTCACGGGGAGCGCCTCGGGCGGCACGACGCCCTACACCTACGACTGGGACTTCGACGACGGCTCGGCGCACGGCACCACGGCCTCGGCCAGCCACACCTTCGCCACCGGCGGCACCTACGCCGTGCTCTTCACGGTCAGCGATTCGGCCGGCGCCACGGCCAGCAAGACCATCTCTATCACCGTGACGGCGCCGGTGGTCAATCCGCCCGTGATCACCTCCATGAAGAAGGCCGGCAGCCCCTTCCGCTTCATCGTGATCGGGAGCAACTTCCAGAGCGGCATCCAGGTCTTCATCGGGGGCGACGCGGCGCCCTGGGCCAGCGTGGCTTACAAGAGCACCACCAAACTCGTCATCAAGGGCGGCAAGACCCTGAAAACCAAGGTTCCCAAGGGCACGCCCACCGTCTTCACCTTCAAGAACACCGACGGAGGGAGCGCGACCTACACCTTCTCCTGGTAGGTCATCGGGGCGCCGGTGTGGGAGCGATCGCCCGATCGCGACCCAGGCCGCCCCAAGTCTGATGAGCCGAGACGCGAGGGGGCCTTCGGGCCCCCTTTTTCGTGCGGGGGACAGGGGATAGGAAGATGATGGATGATGGAGGATGGATGAGGGAGCGATCGCCCGGTCGCGGCCCTTCGAACGCAATCATTCACCCGTAGCGGCCGCTCGCTGAGCGGCCGAACCACCGCTATCATCCATCATCCCCCTTCAAGAACGAGCTTGCCCTTTCCGTTCGCTCCGCCAAACCATGTCGATCTCCCGCCGGTGCGCCGCGCAATCCCGGAGGTAAAGATTGATCAGCGTCTGGTAGGGAATGCCGGCTTGCTCGGATAGGGATTTGAAGTAGTCCACCGTAAACTCGTCGAGCCGGATGGTGACCTGCTTCTTCAGCCGTTTCACGTACGGGTTTGGACGAGCTTTCGAAAAATCATACTCGGATCTCATGGTTTCCACCTTTCAGCGTAGGTACGCTCTTCCGTTTTGGTCGCCTTTCGCGCCGAGACGATCCGAATCTGGCCCTCAGCCTCCAGGTAGATGTGAACCACAACGAGAGCGCGCAGGGACGAACTGATCCCTAAAAGAATGAAGCGGTCCTCAGATTCGGAGTGATCCGGATCATCCAACAAAAGGCCTCTCTCATCAGCGAAAACCGTGATGGCCTCCTGAAAGGCAACGCCATGCTTCCGAAGGTTCTCTCTGCCTTTCGCCGGGTCCCAGGCAAAACTCAATTCGGCCATACACCCAGTATAAGTATAGTGTAGGTACAAGGCAAGGATGGATGGATGATAGTGGTGAGTCCTGTCCTACCGAATTCCGAATCCCCCCGTCTGTGACTCCGATCACACTTGCCCGGCCATTCTGTGGTCTCATGGGGCCCCATTTTGTGACCCGGCTCACAGGTGCGGGAAGACCCGGTGCCAGAGCCCCTGGCTGGGTGCTATCTCATTGATACGTCATGAGATCCGGTCTCGCTCCGGGGCCGGTCGGGGGGGCGGCTGCGGGCCAGGAGGCCGCGGCCGTCCTCTCCGGTGGCTCCTCTTGTGCCGCCGTAAGACACTGAACTATCAGCCGTTACCGAACGCCCGGTGGCCGGCGCGGGGGAAATCCCCCGCGGCCGGGCGACGGTCCCCCGGGCCTCTTTGGGGGTTGACCGGCCCGAATCGGGTGCTATATTACGCTTGTGTTTCAAGAGCCCTCGGATGGCGGGGAGGAGGTCAAGCTGGATTGTTTCGGCACCCACTGCACGGCGGAGGTCCCATACGGAGCGGCTTGACTTCCGGGAGCGCTGTGCTACACTCCTCCAGCCAGGTGACGCGGTCTTTTCACGTTCGGATGGAGCTTTCCGGGAGACGAGGAGGCGGGACGGCGACGGACGAGCTTCCGGTTCCGGGACCTTTCGGCGTGCGGTGCGGGCACTTGACGCGGGGGACCTTTTCGGGTTCAATGGTTGACGATTCTCGCTGGACCAACGGGGCATCAGGCGTTGGGAGGGCGGAACGGTTATGATCGAGCGGAATAGGAGGTCGTTTGAGTTCGGATCCAAGCCGCGGGGCCATCCCCGCGGGTTTGGGGCGACCGATGGTTCAGCGTTCAGGGTGGGTTTGTCTTTCAGAAAGATAGGAGGTTGAGGATGCATAACAAGTGGACGAAGTGGTTCATGGGCCTGACCGTCGCGGCGGCCATGCTGGTCGCTCTGACGCCGCTGGCGACCACCGCGGCGACCTGGACCCCGGCCAATCTCAAGCCGAATCACAGTGGCGTGGGTTCCCAGCCTACGGCGACGCCCGGCAAGCACGCCAAGGGTCAGGCGCCGGCCTTCCAGGTGAAGCTCTCGCCGGCCATGGCGCAGCTCAAGGCGGAGATGAAGACGGCGGGCGTGAAGCCGTGGCAGCTTCCGAAGCAGCGCTTTCAGTACCCCGTCTACCGGATGCTCGTGAACGCGGCAGAGAAGGCCGGCGTTCCCGTGAGCCAGGCCATCCAGAAGAACCCCGAGAGCCTGTGCGCCACGCAGGCCGGCTGGTTCAACGGCCCGGCCATGGCCTCCAACACCAACGGCACGGCGATCGTCTACGGCGGCGGCATGAACTTCTACTTCGCCTCCGCCTCCGACCCCACACACCCCACCGTGATCCCCGCGGGCGACATCATGTTGCGCGTCTACTTCCAGGGGAACACGGCCATCGTGCTGGGCTACTTCGCGGCCTACGCCTTCGACGTGAGCAACCCCACCCAGCCCGCCCTCCTCGGCTATGACTACGCCGGGTTCGGGTTTGGCTTCACGGGCTTCGGCATGACCAGCGACGGCCAGTGGATCGCGGGGACCTACTACAACGACTACCTGGTGGTCTGGGACAATACCTTCACCTTCGTCACGTACACCAACCTCGAAGGCATCGCCAACCCCGCGGGCTTCACCTTTGGTTATGTCCCCGAGCTCACCGACATGACGGTCGTGGGCTCCACGGTCCTGATCACCGACTGGGACAACTACTACATCCACTTCGTGGACCTGAGCGACGTGGCCTGCTCCGGGCCCATGTACCTGGGCTACATCGACGACAACACGTACGGCGATGACGACTGCGGCCAGATCATGTACCAGGCCCCCTACCTGTACACCACCGATGAGCCCTGGTTCAACTACAGCCCCTTGGGCTACGCCAACTGCATGGACAGCTACTACTCTGTGGACATCTTCAACGTGCCGGACGTGACCAAGCCGGCCAACTTCATCTCCGTGAAGTACTACTACGCGAACAACTACGGGAACGACATCGTGGCCATCCGCCCGGCCGGGAACGGCAACGTGGCCCTGGGCCTGTACGACGGCCAGGTGGCCATCTGGGATGCGCAGTTCAACACCCTGCTGAGCTTCGGCACCTTCGGCAAGTTCGGCCCGGCCACGCAGGGCTACGGTTGGTGCGGTACCGAGCCCAACTGGGAGTACTTCACGCTCGACATGGGCTACGACCCGACGGCGGGTGGCGTGACGGCCAACTGGGGCGGCGGCGCCTACTTTTTCAACGGCGGTCTGACGCAGACCGGCTCCTACACCACGGGTGACTGGGCCTACAACCCCATCGCCGTGGGCAACACGATCTACACGCCCGAGTACGTGGCGGGCCTGGCCATCGTGGACGGCACTAACCCGACCGACCCGACGACCCTCGGCTGGCTGGACACGACCGCGGGCCTGCCCTTCATCGGCCGCGTGGCGGTGGACGGGGCGACGGCCTACGTGGCGGCGGACTACAGCACCAGCTACACGAAGGTCTTCGCCGCCGACGTGACCAACCCGGCGGCCCCTGGCTACATTTCGACGGCCAGCACGGCCTTCGACATCACGGCCGCGCCCGGCTACGGGACGAAGATCGAGTCGCTCACGGCCAACGGCGGCATCTGCTGGATCGGCACCGACACGAGCCTCGTGGGCGTGGACTTCCTCACCAACCCCGCCGCTCCCACCGTGGTGGCCAGCTTCACGATTGGCGGCGCCGGCGCCTACGGCATGACCACCTTCACCCTGCCGGCCTTCCCGGTGAGCCACTTCCTGGCCATCGCCGAGGGGAGTCTGATCGAGGTCTACGACATCACGAGCCCGACGCAGTATGCCGGCTGCCCCACGCCCTACTTCTTCGTGAGCAGCCTCGCCCCGACCGGCTCGGCCACGGACCTCTTCGCCTACAACAACTACCTGATCTACAACGACCTCACCAACAACGCCGTGAGCTCCATGAGCCTCACCGCCAACGTGGGCAGCGCCTGCGCCGCGGGCGAGGTAACGCTGGCGGCCTCGAGCACCCTCACCATGGGCGTGATCCACGGCCCCTACCTCATCGCCTACGCCGGGACGGTGGGCGGCCACGTCGTCATGGCGGCGGCCGACCAGTGGGACATGACCACCATCGACATCACCAACCCGACGGCGCTGGCCTTCCTCAACGCCACGCCGCAGGTGGTTCCTGGCTGGTCCTGGAGCGGCATCACGGGCCTCTTCTTCTCGAACGGCGCCCTCTACAACGCGGGCGGGTACATCGGCCTCTACAACTACCTGCTCGAGCCCGGCTTCACGCCGTCCACGGTGAACAGCGTAACGGTGACGCCGGCCATCGGCGGATACCTGACCGGTCCGGTGACGCTCGATGCCAACGTGACGGCGGCCGATTCGGCCGTGACGTTGGTGGTCTTCACCTTTGATGGTGGCACGATCGCGCAGGTGCCCACGAACATCGCCCCCGGCGCCACCCAGGACGTGACCTACACCTGGAATACGAGCACCTGGACGCACTCCTGCGGCGCTTACGACGTCTACGCCAGGGCCTACGACAGCGGCTGCAACCGGTCCGCTGCGGTGGGTTCGGGCGGCTCCTACAACATCAACCTGGCCCCCACGGTGGTGCTGAGCAACTTCGTTCCGGCTCCGCCCACCGGCTCCACCTGCGTGGCCCCCGGCTCGTGGGTGGTCTGCGGTAATCTGACCCTGACGGCCACGGCCACGGACGGCGCTTGCAACCAGGTGCCCGGCATCTCACAGATGTCGCTCTACGTGGACGGCGTCTTCGTGACCTACATCAACAACCCGACCCTCAACACGTGGAACATCACGCTCGACACCACGACCCTGACGGACGGGCCGCACACCGTGACGGTGACGGCGACCGATGCCATGGGCCTGACCGGCTCCGCGACTTCAGCTACCTTCCTCGTGCACAACGTGGGCCCGAAGGTGGTGGTGACGGCGCCCGTTTCCGGGAACGTCGTGAGCGGCACCGCGATTCGCGTGGCAGCCACGGCCGTACCCAGCACGTCCGACTTTTCGGTCGTGGAGGTGGTCTTCTGGCTGGACCGCGGCTCCACTAACCCCGTCCTGCTCGGAACGGCCACGACCCCCGACACCAACGGCGAATACTCCATCACGTGGGACAGCACCGCCAGCGGGACGAACACCGGGTACGGCAACCACGACATCGTCGCCATGGCCCTGGACAACGCCGGCTCGTGCGCGAGCTGGGGTCTTTCCGACCTGGTCTCCTTCAACCTGATCCATTACACGCCTCCGAGCATCACCGCCACGGCCACGCCGACCTCGGGCAACATTCCGCTGGCGGTGGCCTTCGCGGCCAACGTGACCGACGGCCAGGCCCCCTTCACCTACGCCTGGGACTTCGGTGACGGGAACACGGGCTCGGGTCAGGCGACGACGCACACCTACGCCACGGCCGGCACCTTCAACTGGACGGTGACGGTGACCGACGGCCAGAACAACACGGCGACGGCCAGCGGCAGCATCACGGCGATCAACCCGGTGGTGCCTCCCACGATCATCTCGATCAAGAAGATGACGAGCCCCTTCCGCCTGGTGGTGCTGGGCGGCAACTTCCACAGCGTCGTGACGGCCAGCATCGGCGCCACGCCCTGGACCAACGTGGTGGTGAAGAGCGGCAGCAAGGTCGTGATCAAGGGCGGTAAGTCCCTGAAGGCGCTTCTGCCGAAGGGCACGCCGGTGGCGATCACCCTCACCAACACCGACGACGGCGGCACCTCCGCGGTCTATACGTTCACGCGGTAAGGTTCCGTTCAGCGGTACCCAATGGGGCGGGCTTCGGCCCGCCCCTTTTGTTTCTTCTGGGCGCGGGGGAGAGGGGCGAGGCAGTGGGAAGCCCGGAGCCCGGGCCGAAAGAGTGTTTGTGGAGAGGGTGCGGGTGCACAGAAGCAAGGCCGTGGCGAGGGTCGGTGACCGAGGGAGCGGACTCTCGGCGAAGGGCATCTTGGCCCGAAGGGAGAAGCCCCGTGTCCCCTAGGAGGGGGTGCCATCCACACTCTTCGGTGGAAAGGGCGCATCCGGAGGAGGTGGAAGGGTGGAAGGCGGGCCACGGAGCACCGATGGCTAGTGGCGAGGAGAAGCCCCTCTGTCCATGGTTCGAGGTCAGGGCTGGCGTCGCGCTTGACGAGAGCTCTCCTAACGATCTATCGTATCGGCAGGTCAACAAGAGGGAAGCCGGTGATCCGAGCGTATGGCCCGCCGGGAAGGCTTGACGGGGATGGCGCTGAGGGGCAGCGCGTCCGACCGGGCCCAGGGCCGACAGGGGAGGGAGACTAGAGCCGCCTCCATGGTGCCGCCATGCGCATCCACCTGAAGGTGCCGGGAGGAGATCTCTACCCTCAGGGGCGGGGCGGAACCTGGGTTCTAGTGTGCCGCGCTGCGGTGCGCCCGAGGTTCGGAAGGGAATAAAGGGCAGACGGGGAGGTCATGGCTATCAGGAATCTGAGTGGATCGGGTGCGAGTCTCTTGTTCGACGGAAGCGGGCGATGAGGGGTCGGCGGGTGAGGGTGCCGTTGCCGGTTGGGGAGAGAGGGGCCGATGCGCACGCCCATACTCTCGCATCTGTCGCGCAAGATGTGAAAGGGAGGCGGATCAGAAGGAGTGGTGTGTTCGGATCGTCTGGGGCGTGAAGCAAGGGATCGGCAAATGGAACCGTGGAGGTGGCCCATGAAGAAGGTGTGTGTGTTGATGGCGCTGTTGCTGATAGCCGGTATAGCGGCCTATGGGGCGGAGCCGGCTTCTGGATGCGATGCCAGCTACAACTGCAATAGACAGCCTACGTCGGCGATCGAATCGACTTCTCTCAGCACGTCGAGCCTGACGACGACGTTTGCGGGCGGGAACTGCCAGGACGGAAACATGTTCGACGTGAAGGCCTTGAACAGCATCACCATTACCGGCTTCGCGCTGAACTTGGAATTCACCGGGACCGTGGAGGTGTACTACAAAGTCGGAACATGGGTCGGTTTTGATACGAATGCGTCGGCCTGGACCAAGCTCGGCAGCCAGTACGTAACGGGCGCGGGATTGGGCGTCCCGACCACGCTCTCGGTTGGAGGGCTTACCATCCCCGCGGGCCAGACCTACGGTTTGTACATCACAGCCACAAGCCACTCTTCCTGCTCGATGCAGTACACCAACGGCACAACCGACTACCAGAACACCGACCTGATCATCTATCACGGAGCGGGCAAGAGCTATCCCTTTGGAGCTACGTTCACTCCGCGTATATGGAATGGCACAATCTACTACCAGCCCGCCTCCCTCTACGACATGAGTTTCAAGGACGACTACGGCCGATCGTCGGTGTGCGTGAACAGCAAGACGGGGGACTGGCAATACAGCGTGCTGTCGGGGCTGGGCAGGGGCATATACAAGGGCAAGGGGTCGGTGACGAAGATGGGGGCCTGGTGGAGCTTCCGGTCGGCGGCCGGATCGCCCGTGCTTTTCCTGTTGACGTACTATCCGACGATGTCTCTGGCGAGCGGCTCGCTGGGCGGGAGCAGCTTCATCTCCAACCTGTACGATAAGAATACGAAGGACGACGCCCTCCTCTGCGGCCCCTGAGAGGGGCGCCTAACAGAAGGAGAACCACGGGGCGGGCTTCGGCCCGCCCCTTTCTTTTGGGGGGCGGACAGAAGGACTCACCGCGGAAAAGTGGAGGGCGCGAAAGAGGGACGAGATGGTCGACGGCTGGAGGAATGGCCGCGGGCCATGGTCCGGGACTAGCGTCCCCCTTGACTTAAGGTTTCGCTTCTGCCTATCCTCTCTACAGGACAGTAAGAGGGAACCCGGCGATTCGAGGGTACGGCCTGCGGGGGAAGCCTCACCCGAACCGGCGCTGAGGGGGAGCGCATCCGGGCAGGCAAAGGGCCATGACAGGGGAGGAAGGCAGCAGCCGCCTACATGGTTCCGCTGGGGACATCCAGATAGTGCTGTGAGGAGATTCTAAGCGGCGACGAAGCGGTGGTCTTCGCCTGTCGCGCTGCTCCGGCGCCCGAATTTCGGAGGGGAATAAAGAGCCGGCGGGGGGAGTTGGGCAATCCAGGAATCTCAACGGATCGAGAGGGATGTTGTGTGCGGGGTGTAGCGGGCGACGAAGGGTCGGCGGGTGAGGTTGCCGTTTGGGAAGAGAGGGGCCGATGCGCACGCCCATCGTCTCGCATCTGTCGCGCAAAATGTGAGAGGGAGGCGGATCAGAAGGAGTGGTGTGTTCGGATCGTCTGGGACGTGAAGCAAGGGATCGGCAAGTGGAATCGTGGAGGTGGCCCATGAAGAAGGTGTGTGTGTTGATGGCGCTGTTGCTGATAGCCGGTATCGCGGCCTATGGGGCGGAGCCGCAGGAGGCCCAACCTGCCGTGACGGCGGTGCGGGGAGTGGACATGGGGCCGAAGCCTGCTCAGTTGCGGCCGGCCACCGAGGCGTCGCCCAGGCAGGAAGCGGCAGCCAGCGGAGCCAAGGTTCTCCTGCTCGGGGCGGACACTGGCGCGGGCCCTCTTCAGGCCGGCCTGCTGGGATACGGCGACATCGCCTCGGTGGATTTCTTCGATTTCACCTCCACGCTGCCGACTCTCAGCCAGCTTCAGGCCTACAACGTCGTAATCTGCTGGACCGACTATTCCCCATCGGATCCGGTGGCGGCGGGCAACCTGCTGGCCGATTACGTGGACGGCGGCGGCAAGTTAGTGCTCTCGGTCTTCGCCTTTTCCGGCGCCGATCACTGGGGGTTGTCGGGGCGCGTCATGACGGCCGCGTACACCCCGCTCCTGAATGGCGAGTACGACCACTACACATGGGCCAACCTCGGTACCTACAACGCCTCGCACCCCATCATGCAGGGCATCACGGCCATCGGCGACGATTACCGCGACTTCACCACGCTGAGCCCGGGAGCGACCCTGGTCGCCTCTTGGAGCGACGGGGAGAATCTGGTGGCCACCAAGGGTTGCATCGCCGGGATCAACCTCTATCCGGGTCCCTACTACGATTTCACGGGAGACGTGGTTGCCCTGTACCACAACACGGTGAATTACCTCATGACCTCGTGCGGCCTCTACGACATGAGTTTCAAGGACGACTACGGTCGATCGTCGGTGTGCGTGAACAGCAAGACGGGGGACTGGCAGTACAGCGTGCTGTCGGGGCTGGGCAGGGGCATATACAAGGGCAAGGGGTCGGTGACGAAGACGGCGGCCTGGTGGAGCTTCCGGTCGGCGGCCGGATCGCCCGTGCTTTTCCTGTTGACGTACTATCCGACGATGTCTCTGGCGAGCGGCTCGCTGGGCGGGAGCAGGTTCATCTCCAACCTGTACGATAAGAACACGAAGGACGACGCCCTCCTCTGCGGCCACTGAGCGGGGCGCCTAACAGAAGGAGAACCACGGGGCGGGCTTCGACCCGCCCCTTTCTTTTGGGGGGCGGACAGAAGGACTCACCGCCGAAAAGTGAAGGGCGCGAAGGAGGGGGGAGATGGTCGACGGCGGACCGCCCTCTCCACCCCCCACATTCCACAGCCCTTCACGTCTCTCGTTGCGCGCCTCGCCTCTCCTCGCTTCCCTCTCCGTTCCCGCTGCGAACCGGCCGAGCCGATACACCGGCTTCTCGTCCGGCGCGTTTGACGGATGCTGACATGAGGCATACACTGATTTTGTCCCTATGGGTAGATAATAGGCGGGGGGTTCGCGACCTGACAGAGAGGAGGATCACGATGCGGAAAAGAAGTGGATGGATTATGCCGCTGCTCGCGTTGGTGCTGCTGGCGGGCGTGGGGTGGAGGGCCTCGGCGGCCTCGCCCTGGCGGTTTCAGACGGCCCAGGCGGGGGCGCGCCAGCTCGTGCGGGTCGCGTGGGACGGCACGGCCTTCGTGGCGGTGGCCGACGACGGCGCGAGCTTTCGCAGCGCCGACGGCCTGACGTGGACGCAGGGGGCGGCCGCCCCGGCGGAGCTGGCCCCGGTGCGGGCGGCGGATGGGAAGACGGCCGTGGTCCTTTCCGCCCATGGAACCTTGCTGGCTCGCTCGGGCTCGGGTGCGTGGCGGCCGGTGGCCGTACCCTACGCGCAGGGGATCGCGTGGCGCGCCGTGGCCGAAGGCCGCGGCCGTCTCGTGGCCGTGGGCGAGTCGGGCGCGGCGGCGGTGAGCCGCGACGGTTCGAGTTGGCAAGCAGTGAGGGTCGGCGAGGCCGACTGGCTGGGCCTGGCCTGGGGTGGTGCCCAGGGCCAGGAGCGCTTCGTGGCGGTGGGTCGTGACGGCGCCGTGGCGGTGAGCCGCGACGGACGTTCCTGGAGCGCGTCGCAGGCCACGGCGGGGGTGGACCTGAAGGCCGTGGTCTGGTGCGCCAGCCGCTTCCTCGCCGTGGGGACGGGCGGGGCGATCCTCTCCAGCCCCGACGGGGAGCTCTGGACGCAGGAGGAGAGTCCCGTGGGCCAGTGGCTCAACGCCGTTACCTGGAACGGGACGCGCGCCGTGGCCGTGGGCGATCTCGGCACGGTGGTGGAGGTCACGGCACTGCCGGTGGTGACCAGCGTGAGCCCCAACGCCGGGCCCACCGCGGGAGGCACGGCCGTCACGATCACGGGGAGCGGTTTCACGGGGGCCACGGCCGTGAATTTTGGAAGCAACACGGCGACCAATGTCACCGTCAAGTCGGACATCCAGATCACTTGCACCAGCCCGGCCGGTACGGCCGGAAGCGTGCACGTCACGGTCACGACGCCCAATGGAACAAGCGCCACGGCGACGGCCGATCAGTTCACCTACTACGCCCCGCCCACGCTCACCGCCATCACGCCCAACGCCGGCTTGACCGCCGGGGGGACGACGGTGGTGATCACGGGCACGAACTTCGCCATCGCCGGCCTCACCAGCGTGAAATTCGGCACGGTGGCCTCTCCGAACGTGACGGTCAAGGCGGGCGGACTCACCCTGACGGCCGTCAGCCCGGCCCAGGCCGCCGGGGTGGTGGACATCACGGTCACGACGCCGGGCGGAACGACCGCCGTTTCCTCCGCGGACAAGTTCACCTACGTGGCGCCCGTGCCCGTGGTGCTCGGCCTCGCGCCGGCCTCCGGCCCCATGGCGGGCGGCACCCCCGTGACCTTGACCGGCCTAGGCTTCACCGGCGCCACGAAGGTGCTCTTCGGGGCCGTGGCTGGAACCAAGGTGACCGTGAGCAACGATACGACCCTCACCGTGGTGAGCCCGGCTTCGAAGGCGGCCGGTCCCGTCGATGTGACGGTCACCACGGCGGGCGGCACCAGCCCCGTGTGGCAGGGGGACGAATTCACCTACCAGACGCCTCTGCCGACGGTGACGGCCCTCTCACCCTCCAGCGGACCGGTCAGCGGCAGCACCATGGTGACGATCACGGGGACCAATTTCATAGGCTCGGCTGCCGTGGCCTTCGGGAACAGCGCGGCGAGTTCGACCACCGTCATTTCGGCAACCCAGATCAAGGCCGTCAGCCCGGCGGGTACGGGGAGCGTCCACGTCACCGTGACGACCTCCGCCGGCACGAGCGCCGCCACCTCGGCGGACCTCTTCACCTATGTTTCACCTCCCACCGTCACGGCCATCCACCCTTCGGCCGGTTCCATCGCTGGCGGAACCTCCGTCATTATTACCGGTACGGGATTTCAGACCGGAGCTTCGGTCACCATCGGAGGAGTACCGGCGACGAATGTGAGCGTGGCCAACGGCACGACCCTGTCGGCCGTCACCGGTGCCCACGCCAGCCCCGGAGCTGTGGATGTGGTAGTCACCAATCCGGATGGACAGGCGGGTACCCTGACGGGCGGGTTCACCTACGCTCTCCCGCCCACGATCACGGCCGTTGCCAAGTTATCCGATCCGTTCCGCCTGAAGATCAGCGGAAGCAATTTCAGCGCAAACAGCAGCGTGAGCATCAACGGGCAGTTGGTGCCCGAGGCGAGCTGGAAGGACAGCGCGAAGATAATCGCCAAGGGCGGCGGCGCGCTCAAGGCCATGCTGCCGAAGGGCGTTCCGGTCCAGATCACCGTCACCAACAACGACACCCTGATCACATCCCAGCCGTTCCTTTTCGCTCGGTGAGGAGACCCAACGGGCTTTGACGAGGGGCGGGCTTCGGCCCGCCCCTTTTTCCGGTGAGATGAGAAGGGAGACATGAAGCGTGAAAACGGGGGTGGAGTTCTCTCCCCTTGCGGGGCGGGCGCCATCGCCTGCCACCGTCCGCCGGGAGCCCAGGCCCTACGGCGGGTCGCGGGCGGGGCGCCCGCGCCACGGGGCGGAGGGCTTGTCGGAGCGATCCTTCGATCGCGGCGGGTCGGAGTTCATGGATACCACCAACCCGAGCCAGTACTGGTCGAGCAGCAACGACCCCACGACCTATGGCTCCGCTCTCTCCTACATCCCCGAGGAGGCCTGGAACGAGAGCGCCCTAGTCTCCGGCGGGTCGGGCGACTGGGCCACGGGCGGCGGCGCCTCCATCGTCTATGCCAAGCCCTCCTGGCAGGTGGCGCCGGGGGTGCCATCGGACGGCATGAGGGACGTGCCCGACGTGGCGCTCACAGCGGCGGGCCATGACGGCTATCTGATCGCCTCGGGCGGTCAGATCGGCTCCGTCGGCGGCACATCCGCCTCCTCCCCCTCTTTCGCGGGGCTGATGGCCCTCATCGTCCAGAAGATGGGCAACCAGCCGCAGGGCAACGCCAACCTCCGGCTCTACCAGCTCGGCAACGCCCAGTACCGAAGCGCCGCCCCGGCCGTCTTCCACGACGTCACCACGGGCAACAACACCGTACCCTCCGCAGCCGGTTTTTCCTGCGGCGTGGGCTACGACCCATGCACGGGCCTGGGGAGCGCCGACGCGACGGCCCTCGTGAACCACTGGGCCGCTTGCCCGGCCATCACCCTCTCGCCCTCCGCTCTCGCCGACGGTATCGACGCGACGGCCTACAGCGCCACGATCGTGGCCTCGGGCGGGGCCACGCCTTACACCTACGCCGTCACCTCGGGCGCCTTGCCGGGTGGACTGAGCCTGAGCGCGGGCGGTGCGTTGAGCGGCACCCCCACAGCCTCCGGCAGCACCAGCTTCACCGTCACGGCCACCGATGCGAACGGCTGCACGGGCAGCCAGGCCTACTCCCTCACGATCCTGGTCCAGCCGCCCGTCATTAGCGGTGTGACGAAGCTCGGCAACCCTTTCCGGTTCAAGGTCACCGGCAGCAACTTCAAGTCCGGCATCCAGGTGTTCATCGGCGGCTCCGGGACGCCCTGGAGCAACACCCTTCAGAAGAGCTCGAGCCTCCTGCTCATCAAGAAGGGCGCCTCCCTCAAGGCCCTCTTCCCCAAGGGCCAGAGCGTGGGCATCGCACTCGTCAACACCGACGGCGGCACCGCCACTACCAGCTACACGAGGTAGACAGCGGCTTTCCGGCACACTGAAGGGGCGGGCTTCGGCCCGCCCCTTTTTTTGGGGGGACAGGGGAGAGCGATGGGGTAGGGGCGCTCCCCTGGGGTGCGACCAGGTGATTTCGTGAGTAGGTGAGTAGGTGGGTAGGTAGGGCGAGGGGAGGCCGCCGGATCCTGAGCCAGAAGCCCTTCGCAGAAGAAGGCTCAGGATGACGAATACGATGGGCGATGTTCATTGGCGGAGTCCACGAGCGGGGAGCGGAACCTTTAAAGCAAAGCCCCCCATCCTCATCCCCTAGTCCCCTAGTCCCCTAGTCCCCCAGTCTCCTAGTCTCCTAGTCCCCTAGTCCCCTAGTCCCCTAGTCTCCTAGTCCCCTAGTCCCCTAGTCCCCTAGTCCCCTAGTCCCCTAGTCCCCTAGTCCCCTAGTCCCCTAGCCCCCTAGTCCCCTAGCCCCCTAGTCCCCTCCACCACCTTTGCTATACTCGCACCATGCGAGTCCGGGTCCCGGCCATCCTGACGGCTCCGCTGCTCCTGCTCCTCCTCGCCGCTTCGGCCTGCTCGCCCCCCCCGGAGGCGCAGGGGCCGCAGCGGATCGGGGTGCCGCCGGAGCTGGAGAAGGTGCTGGCCTTCGGGCCGCACGCGGGCCTGGGGCCGGCGACCTTCGTGACGCTGCGCCCCTACGACCGGGCCAGGGACCTGGAGGTGCTGCTCTTCGCGAGCCGGTCGCCGGCCTTCGGGGGGATGGTCGTGCCGGGCCGGTGGGTGGGACTGCTGGCGCCGTGGACGCGGCCCCTGCCGGCCCAGTGGCTGAAGGGCGTCCGGCCGGACCTCGCCGCGAGCCTGGCCACCAAGGGCGGCGTCCTGGCCCTGCCGCTGACGCTGGACGGCCCCGTCCTGCTCTACCGGCGGGACCTCTGGTCCTCGATGGACCTGCCGCGGCCCGACACGCTGGCGGGGCTCAGGGACGCGCTCCTCCAGATCGCCTCGCTCCACCCCGAGCTGGATGCCCCCGTGGCGTCGGACCTGCCCGAGGACCAGCTCTTCTGGGCGCTGGCCTGGAGCTACGAGGGGAGCGACAGCCCCAACCTCTACAGCTATCCCAAGGTGTACGCCCTGCGGTTCATGCAGGAGTTCTCGCTGGCGGACCGCTCGGGGCGGGCCGAGACGGGGAGCGCGCTCATGCGCGAGGGCAGGGCCGCCGTGCTCTTCTGCACGGGCCACGAGGCGGAGGGGCTCCTCAAGGCCGCCCCCGCTCCTTCCCGCTACGCGGTGGCGCCCCTTCCCGCCGCCTCCGGGCAGGCGCACTGCATCTTCGACGGGTGGTGCCTGACGTGCCCCGCGGGCAGCCTGACCGATCCCTCCACCTGGCGCACGCTGCTCTCCGAGCCCTTCCAGAGCTACCTCCGGAAGAAGGGGTGGCAGCCCGTGCTGGCGTCCGCGGATGGGCAGAGGGGCGGTCCCGTCTTCACGGCCTTCCGGCACACCCGGTTCCACGCCCCGCCGGCCCTGGGGCCGCAGGGGGACGAGATCGTCATGGGCGCCATCCAGGACGCCCTGGCCGGTCCCATGGCGCCCGAGGAGGCCCTCCGCCGGGCGGAAGCGCGGCTGAGGGCCAAGGGGGCGAGATGAGGGCCACGGGGAGGCTCGAGCCGAGGTTGAGGGGGCTGGCGGTGCGGGCGGCTCTGGCCGTCGCGCTGTGCACGCTGGTCTCCCTCACCCTCCTGGTGGTGGTGTGGCGGGGCCAGATCCGGGAGATCCGCCGGGAGATGGACGACTACGTGCGCGGGGAGGGCCTGGCCGTGGGACGCACCCTCCTCTACGACCTGGCCTCCGATCCCCGCGTACTCAAGGTCCACCTCATCGAGCGCAGCCTCCTCAACGAGGCGTCCGAGATGGACAAGAGTATCGTCCCGCCGCCGCCCGAACTGCTGGAGCTGGTTCAGGCCAACGTGGAGTTGCCCGACACCCTCATCTGGTACCGCGCCCTGCAGATGGGACTAGCGGTGACGCTGGGCCAGGTGGAGGACGCCCGGGAGACGGTCTACGAGAAGAGCCTGCGGGAGACGGCGCTCGGCATCGAGGAGGACCTCTGGGCGAGGGTGACCTTCTCCGATCACCTGCGCGGCGTCCGCCTCGTGAGCAGCGGCGGCCTGGTCGTCCTGCAGGCGGGGGAGGAGGTCCCTCCGGACATCCACCCTCCCGCCGGGCAGGCCACCCTGGACCTCTCCCGGGAGCGCCTCCTGGTGGTCCTGCCCCTCTACGTGCAGACGCGCCGCTGGGGCACGGCCTTTCTGCTCATGGACCGCGGGGTGCTCGGGCGGGTCACCACGGAGATCACCTGGACGCTGAACGGCGGACTGCTGATCCTCGCGCTCCTGCTCCTCCTCCTGCTCGGCTCCTGGGTGCTCTGGTGGGGCTCGCTGATGAAGGCCCTCAGGAGGGACGTGGTGGCCCCGGTGGTGGAGCTGGCGCGGAGGATGGAGGGGTGGGCCCGGGAGGAGAAGCCGGTGGAACAGCCAGACCTCGGCGAGCCCGAGTGGCTGGGCCAGGCCTTCGACGGGCTCCTGGTTCGGATGGAGGAGCAGAAGGAGCAGCTCCTCACGGCCCAGCGGCTGGGGCTCATGGAGAGGATCGGCGCTGGCCTCTCGCACGAGCTCAACAACGCGCTCAACCCGGCCAGGCTCCGCCTCGAGGAGATGGCCCTGGAGGGGCGCACGCCGACCCGGGATGACCTGAACAAGCTCCGGGAGTATCTGAAGGCGGCGCAGTCCATCCTGCGTGACTTCTCCATGGCCGGACGCCGGAGCCTGGGCCCCTCGGGAGTGCTGAGGCCGGGGGACTGGCTCTGCGTGGCCAGAAGGCTCCTGGAGCCCCATTTCGAGGGGGGGCCCAAGTTGGAGTGGGAGGTCTCGGAGGAGTCGCCGCTCCTGACCGGAGACCAGCAGGCCCTCATCCAGGTGGCCATGAACCTCATGCTGAACGCCAGGGACGCGGCCGCCCAGCGGGGCGAGGAGGGGGCGGTCCGGGTGAGCCTCGCCGAGGAGCCCGGCGGGGTGGTCCTCCGGGTGGAGGACAACGGCCCCGGCATCCCCGAGGCGGTGGCCGGCCACCTCTTCGAACCCTTCGTGACGAGCAAGGAGACGGGGACGGGGCTGGGGCTCTTCGTGGTGGACGCGCTGCTCCGGAGGATGGGCGTCTCGATCCGGCTGGAGCCCAGGGAGGGCGGGGGCACGCGGGCCCTGGTCCTCTTCCCTCCGCGACCCGCAGGAGAGGAGGACGACCATGGCCCTTGAGGCGCAGCGGCCGGACCTGACGCTCCTCCTGGTGGAGGACGACGCCAGGACGCGGGCGGAGCTGGACAGGATCCTCGCGAAGCATGCCGGCCTGGCGCTTCGCGTGGCGGCCACGCCCGAGGAGGCCCTGGCGGCGGCGGAGCTGCAGCCCGCCCCCGACCTGGCCCTCATCGACCTGCGCCTTCCCGGCAAGGACGGCCTGACCCTCCTGGATGAGCTGCTCCTGAAGGTGCCCGCCCTCCTGGCCATCATCATGACGGGCTACGGGGAGGCCGAGACGGCCCGGAAGGCGAGGGAGCGCGGGGCCGTGGATTTCGTGGAGAAGCCGCTGGACCTGCCCTACCTCCTGGTGGTCCTCCGCCAGCTCTCGCGGGAGGCCCGCCTCCAGCGGGACCTTAGGGCGGGGGCCGCCCTCATGTCGGGGGTGCTGGAGATGATGCCCGACGGGATCAGGATGGCCGACGCCGCCGGCACGGCGCTCTACTCCAATCAGATCGGACGGGCCCTCTGGGAGAGCGGCCACCGGGAGCCCGGCCAGCAGGTCCAGTACGAGGGCCGCGTATACACGATGGAACGGCGGGCGACGGGCGACAGGGTCCTCTGGCACTGGATCGACCTGACCCGCGCGCTGGAGCAGGAGCGCTTCGCCGCCTACAAGCAGATGGCGCGCTTCCTGGCCCACGAGCTTCGCAACCCCCTGACGCCCATGCGCCTCTGGCTCCAGGAGCTGCAGAGCACCCCCCCCGGCGAGGAGCAGTTCCGCGAGACCGCCAACCGGGCCGTGGAGGTTCTTCTAGGCCAGGTGGACCGCCTCATGGAGCTGGCCGGGCGCTTCAGGGCGCTGGGGGAGATGGTCCCGCCCTCGCTCCAACCGGTGGAGGTCACGACCATCCTCAGGGAGGTGGAGCAGGCCCTGGCGCCCTTCGCGGCCAAGGCCGGCGTCGGCCTCGCGGTGAAGACCGAGGGAGCGCTGCGCGCCATGGCCGACGAATCCAGCCTCTATCACCTGCTGTTCAACCTGGTGCGCAACGCCGTGGAGGCCTCGGAGGGCAAGGACGGCACGGTGCGCTTCGCCGCCCGTGCCGAGGGCCCCCTCTGCGTCCTCACGGTGGAGGACCACGGCGGAGGGCTTCCGCCCGAGGCCGCCGCGGCCCCCTTCACCCCCTACCTCACCACCAAGCCCGGCGGGACGGGCCTGGGGCTGCTCATCTGCCGGGAGCTCGCCGCCAGCATGGGCGGCAGGCTGATCCTCCGCAACGCCCCCGGCGAAGGTCTTACCGCCCGCGTCGAGCTCAAGGGAGGCACGAAGCCCCCAATTCCGCGATAGCGGCTCAACGCCTGCGTAGGAGCGGCGCCTCGCCGCGAACCGGGTGACCCTGCGACCAGGATGCGGTGCCCGCGTACGGTTCGTCGCGCCGGGGGCGGCGCTCCTACGAGTGTAATTCCATCGCGGAATTTGGGCGAAGGAATGGGAAAAAGTGTTCTCCTCGGTCCCTCCACCCTCCATCAAGAGATGATGGATGAAGGATGATAGATGATGGATGAGGAGCCGGCACTCCTCACTTTTCACTTTTCACTTTTCACTTTTCACTTTTTACTTTTCACTTTTTACTTTTCCCCAACTCAGTCAGGGCGAGCATCTCGGCGAAGCCGCCGACGCGGGGGTGGTCGGCACGGGAGAGCTTGTTCTTGTCGCGGAAGGAGTGGGCCTTCTCAGGGTGGTCCATGCAGAGGACGCCGAATCCGAGCTCCTCGGCCGCGTCGAGCTCCCGGTTGGCGCCGTCGCCGACGAAGAGGCAGGCTGAAGCGTCCGCTCCGGCCCTCTGGAGGGCGGCCTGAAAGATGGCCGGCTCCGGTTTCATGGCCCCCACCTCGTAGGAGAAGACGAGCAGGTCCAGCCTCTGACGCAGCCCGAGCGGCGAGACGATGAAGGCGGTGGTGGCCGTGGCGTTGCTGATGAGTCCCAGACGAAAGCCCCGCTGGCGCAAGGTGGCCAGGGCCTCTTCGGCCCCGTCGTAGAAGGAGGCGCAGGCCTGGATCGCCTCCACGTCGCGCCTGGCCACCTCGGACGCCGCCGCGCGGTCCTCGACTCCCATGGCCCGCAGGGCCTTGGCGGCTCGCTCGTAGGGGGTCTTGAGCTTGCCGGTGCTGGCTTCGGAGGAGGTGGCCCTCCAGGCGGCCACGAAGCGCTGGAAGTCCAGCCCCGCGGCCTCGGCGGCCTTCAGCTTCCCCTCGTAGTAGAGGCCTTCGTCCACCCTGCACAGGGTGTCGAAGAGGTCGAAGAAGATCCAGCCATATCTCATGTTCAGAAGCGCCGGCGCAGGATGTAGTCGGGAAGAAGGGCCAGCAGTTCTCGGACGGGGCCGTCGGAGAAGATACCGAGGGCCTCCTTGGCATTCTGGGCATAGTCGGCGGCGACTCCTTCGGCCTCGTGGAGCATGCCCGAATCCACCACCCGGTCGGCCACCTCCCGGAGGGTCTGGGGGTCGAAGCGGCGGCTGGCCACCACGGCCTCCACGAAGGCGCGGTCCTCGGGCGTTCCCTGCTCCAGCAGGAGAAGGACAGGCAGGGTCACCTTGCCCTCCTTCAGGTCGTTGCCCGCGGGTTTGCCGAGGGTCGCCTCGTCGGAGACGAAGTCCAGGCAGTCGTCCACGAGCTGGAAGGCGATGCCCATGTTCACGCCGAAATCCTCGAGGGCCTGCCTCACCGGCTCGGGCGATCCCGTCAGGTGCGCGGGGGTCTGGGCGCAGGCCGCGAAGAGGTGGGCCGTCTTGTTCTTGATGATTTCCAGGTTGTCCTCGCGCCGCAAGGTGAGATCCCATTTGCGGTGGCTCTGGATCAGCTCCCCCTCGATCAGGCGGAGGGTGGTCCTGGAGAGCAGGGGGAGGAGAGGGCTCCATCCGTCGCGAATGGCCAGGTCCATGGCCATGATGAAGACGCGGTCCCCCATGAGGACGGCTAGTTCGGGTCCCCACCGCGAGGCCAGGGACGGCTGGCCCCTTCGGAGGAGGGCCTGGTCCACGATGTCGTCGTGGATGAGGGTGGCCGTGTGGATGAACTCGAAGATGGCCCCGAAGGCGATGTCCTTGTCCCCCTCGTAGCCGAGCAGCTTGCTCACCAGGAGCAGGACCGTGGGCCGGATGCGCTTGCCCCGGCTGGCGGCCAGGTAGGCGCCCATCTCGGCCACGGGTGTATAGGGGGAGCTGAGGTGTTCGGCGATGAGTTTCTCCATCAGGGAGAGGCGATCCCCGACGAGGCTCTGCACGCGCTGGCTGAGGTGAAGAAGCTCGGCCCGCTGGGGCAGGGACTTCAGCCGGGGGGTGCCTGGACGCATGAGAGAACTCCCTCCACCGCTCCACCCCGCCCCACGCACCGTGTGCCGCCGAAGCAGGGGCCGCCCGGAAGGAGCGGCGGTCTCAGCATAACCCACTTCAATCATTCGCTCCACCCTGGAGGGGGCGGGACGAGATGCGAAGCGCGAAGCGACGAAACGCGAAGAGACGAGGGAGAGAGGGGAGGCTGGAAAGGCGAGATGGAGAGAGGAGGCAAGGCGGGACGCCGTCCATCTGGAACGATTGTTCCTGGCCGTTTCGCCTGGCTTTCAATGTCAAGATAACAAAGAACAATTCCTCTTTGTGGCCTCCAGTGCGCCCAGGAATGAAATGAACGTTCCAAAGGGGACGCGAGTGCGTTTAGTTCAGCAACTGCTGATAAATATGGATATTTGTCTTGGCACGCTTCTTCCACTGGAAGGGCCTGTTCGAAAGGAGGTGTTTCATGACGTCTTCCAAGTGGATCACAACCGCGGTGATGGCCGCCGGCCTCGGTGCCATGGTGGCGGCCGCGGCCGCGGGCGCCAAGCCCAGCGAGACCAAGGGCAAGTACTACATGCTCAAGACCTGCAAACCCTGCCACAAGGCGGGCTCGAAGGATGGCGAGGTGACCCCCCTCATTCACACGCAGGCCCAGTGGAAGTCCTACTTCAAGGCGGGCAAGCACGGCAAGGAGGAGCTCACCAAGTACCTCACCAAGGAACAGTTGCTCGACCTGGAAGCCTTCCTGGTCGCCCACGCTTCCGACTCGCCCCAGCCCATGACGTGCGGCGGCTGAGGCACCGAGATGATGGCGGTAGGTACCCGTCCCTAAGGGTGCACCGAACCTATAGGAGGGATGAATGAGAAAGTTCATTTTGGCGGGACTGATGGCGGCCCTCCTCTTGCCCGTGGGGCTCATGGCCCAGAGCAACGAGGATCTCATGAAGCAGATCGAGGCGCTGAAGCAGCAGCTTCAGAGCCTCGAGACCAAAGTGGCGGCCCAGGAGAAGGTGGCGCCGGCGCCGGCTCCCGCCCCTGGTCTGGAAAAGGAGGTCTCGAACCTGGACGCCCGCCTGTCGAAGGTGGAGGTCAAGACGGGATCGGACCGCATCAACTGGGGCGGCGACCTCCGCGTCGGCTACGGCTATCAGAACTGGCACATCGCACCCTACCAGCAGTTCACCGGCTTCAACCCGCAGACCCACATGCCCATGTTCCAGCAGGTTCCCGGCCAGGATTGGAACAATTCCATGGACTGGAGCCTTCGCATGCGCCTGACCATGAACGCGCGGGTCAACGACAACGTGAAATTCATGGGGCGGCTCTCCATGTACCAGCTCTACGGCGGGGCCGACGTGCCGATCTTCAACGGCTCCCCCAACACCGTCCTGGATTCCTTCAACTCGGCCAAGATCCCCAACAGCGACGTGCTGCACGTGGAGCGGGCCCTCATGGTGTACCGCTTCACGAACATCCCCTTCTCCTTCGCCATCGGCCGCATGAACACCAGCGACGGCCCGCCCCTCGAGATCCGCGATGAGAGCGAGCGGGACGGAACGCCCATGGCCATCATGGTGAACGCCGAGGTGGACGGTTTCCACGCCGAGTACGGGCTCCACGGCCTGGGCCTCCCCGACGGCACCACGATCGGCATGTGCGCCGGCATAGGCTACGAGTCCGGCTTCGGCGGCGGCGGGCAGACGTCCGAGAGCTACACCATGACCCCCTTCGGCGTGGCTCGCATCAACGGCATGCGGGACACCAAGGTGGTGGGCCTCATCTACGACATGCCGCTCATGTGGATGGCCGGCAGCACGGTCAACAGCGCCGAATTCATCCTCGGCTACAACCGCTTCAACGACATGATGGACATCCCCTACGGCGCGCTCCTCAACTTCCCCATCCCCGGCCCCTACGCCCAGTCCTCCCCCCAGTACGTGACCGCCACCCGGAACCTCGGCGACATGGACCAGTACGGCCTGACCTGGGAGCACCACATCGGCGACAACTTCGTCTACTTCGTCAGCGGCGGTTACATCAAGAGTCATCCCAACGGCCAGGTCAGCCAGTACGGCTTCGGCGGCCTGTTGGGCGATCCCAACCACAGCCGGACCGGCAGCGCCTACTACACTGGCGTGCGGTGGAAGGCCACTCCCAGGTGGACCCTGGGCGCCGAGTTCAACCACGGCTCCAAGCGCTGGTATACATTCACCCCGTCGGCCGGGGAGCCCAGCGACAAGCTGGCCGCCCGCGGCGACGTGTGGGAAGGCTACGTCCACTGGAACTTCAACAAGAACGTGATGCTCAAGATGGGCTACATCCACTACGACTATTCGACGGCCTACAGCGGATGGCAGATCGCCCCCGCTAACCTGGACACCTTCAACCTGAACAACAACCCCCAGCTCTTCTATCCCTTCCCCAAGACCGTCAAAAACGCCTACGTCATGCTGGAGGCCCGCTTCTAACCTGTTCACCTCCGGGGCGGGAGGCGCCTTCGCGCCTCCCGCCCGCCTCGTTTCGGAAGGGGACTGACCCATGGAACGAACGCTGATGGACCGGCGAACCTTCGTGCAGGTGACGGCCTCGGGGGCGGCCGCCGCGGCTCTCGCCAGCCAGTTGGGCTGCCTCAAGCACTTCGAGAAGGGCAGGGCGGCCGTTCCCCAGCCCCTGCAGATTCCCACCACCTGCGGGATGTGCGTGAACATGTGCTCCGTCATCGCGGAGGTGGAGGGCGGCGTCATCCACAAATTGAATCCGAATCCCAAGAATCCCAAGACCCGGGGCATGCTCTGCGCCCGCGGCAACGCGGGCTTGAAGTCGGTCTATGACCCGGACCGGCTCAAGCAGCCTCTCATCAGGGTGGGCAAGCGCGGCGAGGGGAAGTGGCGGGCGGCCTCCTGGGACGAAGCCTTCGACTATACGAGCAAGAAATTGTTAGCCATCAAGGAGAAGTACGGACCGCAGGGAGTGCTCTGGTCCTCCACCGAAGGGCCACAGGAGCACTTCTTCAAGAACCTCGGGCTGGCCTTCGGCTCCCCCAACATCGTTCGGCATCCCTCGCTTTGCCTGGCGTCCGTGAACCTGGCCTATTCGGCCACCTTCGGGACCGTCCCGGCCTTCGACATGCTGAACGCCGACTACGTCATCATGTCGGGCGCCAACCGCTTCGAGTCCATCATCACCCCGGACACCATGGACCTCATCGGCTCGGTGATGCTCCGGAAGGCGAGGCTGGTCTACCTGGACCCGCGCTTCACGGTGACCGCCTCGAAGGCCGACACCTGGTTCCCCATCCGGCCGGGCACCGACATGGCCTTCATCCTGGCCATGCTCAACGTGATCATCGGGGAAGGCCGCTACGACAAGGACTTCGTGAGCGCCTACACGGTGGGAATCGACAAGCTCGCGGACCACGTGAAGAAGTACACCCCCGACTGGGCCGAGAAGGAGACCGAGATCCCGGCCCGGGAGATCGTGAAGATCGCCCGCGAGTTCGCCGATGCGGCTCCGCGCGCGCTCTACTACTCGGGCCGGCGCTCCTCCTGGTATAAAAACGATTTCCAGATGAGGCGGGCTCAGGCCATCCTGAACGCCATCGCCGGCAACTGGGACCGCGAGGGCGGGATGGTGCCCAACGCGGCGATCGCCCTCGGCGAGTACCTCTTCATGCCGTGGGACGACCCGGCGGCCGAGCGCGTGGACCAGATCGAGAAGAACTTCCCATTGGCCGCGGTGGGGGATGGGACCTATTTGAAGCTGAGGGAGAACGTGCTCGCGGGCCAGCCTTACCCGGTGAAGGGCTGGATGGTCTACAAGCAGGACCCCCTGAGCGGCCTGCCCGATCAGGGCAAGACCCTCTCGATGCTGCAGCAGATGGACTTCGTCGCCGTCACCGACGTCCAGATGAGCGACACGGCCTGGTACGCGGACGTGGTCTTTCCCGAGGCCACCTACCTGGAGCGCCTGGATCCCGCCGTGGGCCTCGCCGGCATCTGGCCCGTGGTGGTCTTCTGGCAGCCGGTGGTGAAGCCGCTCCACGACGTGAAGCCCAACCTGGAGATCGTCCAGGGCCTGGCCAAGCGCCTGGGGCTCAACGACTATTTTGACTACACCATGGAGGACTGGCTGAAGGCCCAGGTCCAGGACCTCCCCGTAGATGCCCCCATGGACTACATGAAAAAGAACGGCCTCTTCGTTTCGAAGGACGCGCCCAAGTACGGCACGACCCTCACGCCCGATCACCGGTTCATCACCAAGACCGGCAAGATCGAGATCTACTCGGAGCGGCTCCAGGAGAGCGGCTACGACCCGCTGCCCGTCTACCAGCCCCCGGCGGCGCCACCGCCGGATAAATTCCGAATGATCCTCGGCCGCCGGGCCTACTTCACCCAGGCCAACACCAGCAACAACCCGTGGCTCCACGAATTCGCCCCCACGAACCACCTTTGGATCAACCCCCAACCGGCATCGAGGCTGGGCATCTCCACGGGCGACCAGGTGGAGGTATCGAGCACGTCGGGCACCGTGCGGCTCCAGGCGAGGGTGACCGAGGAGATCCGGCCCGACTGCGTCTTCATGCTCCACGGCTTCGGCAAGCATTCCCGGTGGCAGAAGCTGGCCTACGACAACGGCGCCTGCGACGCCCAGGTCCTCGAGACGGCGTGGGATCAGGTCTCGGGCAACGCGGCCTTCCACGAGACCTTCGTGACCATCCGCAAGGTCTGAGGAGGCGAGAATGGCTGACAAAGGCAAGAAGAAGCGCTACGCGTTGGTCCTCGATTCCAAGAAATGCATGAACTGCAAGGCCTGCGTGGTGGCCTGCAAGGCCGAGAACGGGGTCCCCGTCGGCAAGTTCCGCAATTGGATCGACGAGGAGAAGCGGGGGGCCTATCCCAAGCTGCTCATGACCTTCGACCCGGGCCAGTGCATGCACTGCGAAAACCCCTCCTGCGTCCGCGTCTGTCCCACGGGGGCCTCCTACCAGAGGCCCGACGGGATCGTGCTGATCAACTATTCGGACTGCATCGGCTGCCGGTACTGCATGATCGCCTGTCCCTACAACGCTCGCTACTTCCGGGAGGACCTGGGGGTGGTGGATAAGTGCACCTTCTGCGTCCAGCGGGTGGATCGGGGCCAGCTCCCGGCCTGCGTGGAGACCTGCCCCTCCAAGGTGAGGGTCTTCGGCGACCTGGACGACGCCAACGGCGAGCTCCAGGCCCTGCTCACCACCCGCCGGTATCTCGTCAAGAAACCCGAGACGGGCAACGGCCCCCAGCTCTACTACCTGCTGTAGGAGAACGCCATGAAAACCATCGAATGGGGGATCCTCATCGTGAACTACCTGTTCCTGGGCGGCCTCTCGGCGGGCATTTTCTTCGTCTCGGCGCTGGCCACCTACCTCCAGGAGGACGGCCAGCCGGCCTATCCCCGGATCGCCAAGTACGGGGCCATGATGGCCCCCTGGCCCGTGGCCCTCGGCTCCTTCCTGCTCATCTTCGACCTCGGCAACTGGTACCGCTTCTACAAGCTCTTCCTCCACTTCCGCTGGGAGAGCCCCATGTCCATCGGCTCCTGGCTGCTGCTGGTCTTCACCGGCATCACCTTCGCGGCCTTTTACGCGTGGCTGCCCGAGGAGGCCCGGCACCGGCTCTTCGCGTGGCTGCCCAAGCGCCTGGCCTTCCTCAAGCGGTTCGACCTGGACCTTTCGGCCTGGCGGCGCCCCTTGGCCATGCTGGGCTTCCCCTTCTCCATCGGCGTGGGAATCTACACCGGCGTGCTCCTGGGCGCCGTCCAGTCCCGCCCCTTCTGGAACACCAACCTGGTGGCCCAGATGTTCCTCTTCTCGGCCCTTTCCACGGGGACGGCGGCCCTCATCCTGGCCCTCTCGATCAACCGCAAGAGCCTCGACTTCAAGCAGGTCCGCTTCCTCTACACGCTGGACATATGCTTCATCACGCTGGAGTTCTTCATCGTGCTGCCCTACCTCATCCACGGCGAGCTCTCGGTGCGAGCCGTGCAGGAGGCCCTGAAGCTGATTCTCGGAGGGCCCTACACCGTGGCCTTCTGGCTGTTCTTCATGGGGATGGGGCTGCTCCTGCCGCTCTTCATCGAGCTCTGGGAGATGAAGCCCGTTCTGCTGGCCAAGGCGACCGTGCACCACAACAAGGTTCTCGCGGCCGGCGCGGCGTTTCTGGTGCTCACGGGCGGCTACCTGCTCCGGTACATCTTCGTGTACGCGGGCCAAATCAGTTCCTTCCGATAGAGGAGCGCTATGGACGTGAGACCGGGAAGCCTGGCGGAAGTCAGCGTCTTGCTCTCGGACGTCTTTCTGGATCCCGAGACCGACGTGAAACTGCGTCTCAAGGCCATCCTGGTGACGCTGTCCGGCGATGAGACGCGGCCGCTGAAGGGCCATCTGCAGGAGATGTTGACGGCGTACGCGGAACCGGACCTCCAGGCCGTCGAGTACGTCCGTCTCTTCCTCCACGGCGATCGGGGCCCCACGGTCCACCCCTACGAATCGGTGCACACCCGTGGCCGCCTCATGGCTCCCGAGTGCCTTGAGGACCTGCGCTCCATCCTGCGGGAAGCGGACATCAGGCTTCGGCCCGACCTCTCCATCCCACCGGACCACCTGGGGCTGGAACTGGAGATCCTGGCCTATCTGCTGGCCGGTTTGAATGACCAGCCGCCGGCGGGAGCGGGGGCGGGGCCCTGGGCCAATCTCCTCCGGCGCCTCCTCGGCTCGCACCTGCTGCCCTTCGCCCATGGCTTCGTGCCCAAACTGGAGGCCGCATCCCCCCATCCCTACTTCGGTGCGGCGGGTGCGGCGCTCCGGGAGCTTCTTGCTCTTTGTGACCGCCAGTGGGGAAGTGGGGAAGTGGGGAAGTGAGAAGTTAGAAGTAAGAAGTAAGAAGTTAGAACACTGCTGTCCGGTTATAAGTCGAATGGAAGCAGTGAGTTACGAATACCTTCTCCAGCATCCAAGGAGTCTTGATTCGTAAGTAGTTCATTTAGAGGGACTTTCTCGAAGACAGACGTACTGATG
>JAJYLT010000038.1 GCA_021787565.1 Acidobacteriota bacterium | reverse complement strand
CCACCAACCAACTTCGCTCTCTCGTGCTCATCCGTAGTGTCTCCTCCACGGTGGCTCCTTCCACCACCAGTTTGAGGGGACATTTCTATCGAGCCCAAGAGGGGACATTATCAAAGAGTCACGACACGTATCACGGCCTTGGTTTGACCCCCCCAGGGGGCTGTGCTACGCTCGGCTCGCAAGGAAGGGTTCATGGAAGTCACCTTCTGGGGGACCCGCGGGAGCGTCCCGTGTTTTTCCAAACAGAAGATCCACTTCGGCACCAACACCTCCTGCCTGGAGGTGAGGCTGGGAGGCACCGAGCGGCTCCTCTTCGACGCGGGGACGGGCATCGTCTCCCTGGGGGACCGGCTGCACAACGGCGGTCTCATTGAAGAGGAGACCCTGCACCTCTTCTTCTCCCACTTTCACTGGGACCACATTCAGGGACTGCCCTTCTTCAAGATGGTGTACCACCCCGACGCCCGCATCGTCATCTACGGACGCCCCGGCGTGGAATCGGTCTTTTCCAGCCAGCTCCTGGGTCCTTACTCGCCGATCCCCCTCGAGGCACTGGCCGCCAAGATCGAGTTCGTGACCGTGGAAGGCCCCCTGCAGGTGGGCCACGCCCGGATAACGCCCTTCCCCGTGAATCACCCCCAGAGCTGCCTGGGATACGTGATCGAGGCCGGCGGGGTCCGCCTCACCTACGCCACCGATTCCGAACCGGACGGAGGCGACATGGACCGTCTCCTCCTGGAGCACGCCCGCGGAGCGGACCTCCTCATCCAGGACTCCAACAACACGGTGGAGGAGGCGCCCCATCGCAAGGGCTGGGGCCACTCCACCTGGCTCGACTGCGTCCGGACCGCCCGGGAGGCCGGGGTCCGGCGCCTGGCCCTGACCCACCACGACACCTTCCACTCCGACCACGAGATCCGACGCAAGGAGCGGATGGCCCAGAAGGAGTTCCCAGCGGCCTTTTGCGCCTACGACGGCCTCACCGTCGGCCTGTAGCCCGTGGATCTCCACTCGAGACCCCATCGGCCGCCAGGGGAAGAGCCCTTCGTGGTGCTGGGCCTGGGCAGCAACCTGGGGGATCGGAGGCGCTGGCTGGAGGGCGCGGCCGCTTGGCTGGTGGCGACCGGAGCGGTGGAAATCGCCGGCCGGTCCCGCTCTTACGAAACCGAGCCCGTGGAGGCGGCGCCGCAGCCCTGGTACCTCAACCAGGTCCTCTCCCTCAGGACCCGCCTTTCGCCCGACGCGCTTCTCGCGCTGGCCCAGCGCGCCGAGGAGTGCCTCGGCCGTCGGAGGAACGGCCGCCACGGGCCCCGCACCCTCGACGTGGATCTCCTCTGCTACGGAAGTTGCGTCCGGTGGACGCCGCGGCTCCGGCTGCCCCATCCGGCGCTGTCTCGGCGGCGCTGTCTCCTCGTGCCCCTCGCGGAACTGCGTACCACTTGGTGCCACCCCCTGCTTGGCCTCACCCCCGCCGAATTGCTCGCGGCGTGTAGCGATCCCGGCCGTGTCCTCCCGTTGTGAGATGGGCGGAGTCCCCGGGGGCATGAGCTCTTCCGCGGGGAAGGGACCGCCCGCGCGCCCATCCGCGTAAGCGCCGAGGGACTCCCGGTAGAGGGGAGAGAGCGGGCGAAGAGGCTCGGGCGTCCGGTCGCCGAGGAGCAGCTCCGCCTTGCTGCCGCCGCGGAGCAGTGCGGTCCACCGCTTGATCTCCAGCACCTCCAGCGCCTCCCCCTCCGGAGCCAGCAGCCGGCGAGCTGCCGCGAGGACACCGACAGCTCCAGCGCCGACGCCCCAGTCACTCCTTGCGGTACTTCAGGACGAGCGGGGAGCCCTCCAGGTCGTAGCACTCCCGGATCCGGTTCTTGAGGTACCGGTGATAGGAGTCCGGTGGAGGGAACCGGGAGTTGGTAAAGAGCGTCAGAATGGGTGGGGCCGACCCCGTCTGAGTGGCGTAGCGGATCTTGAGGTCCTTGCCCCCGACGCTCGGCGGTGAGACGGCCCGGACGATCTTCTCCAGGTTCTTGTTGAGGGTGGCCGTGGGGAACTGCTGCGAGAAGTTCCGGTAGACGCGGGCCACCGCCGGCAGCAGCCGGTCCACGTGCCGGTTCGTGCGGGCCGAGGTGCGGACGGTGGGCATCCAGCCGATGAAGGAGAATCGCTCGGCGACCGTCTCCTCCAGCTCCTTGGCCCGCTCCGGGTCTCCCACCAAGTCCCACTTGTTCAGCACCACGAGGGCCCCCCTCAGGGAGGCTTCGATGAGCCCGGCAATGTGGGCGTCCTGGTGCGTCGGCATGCCGGAGGCGTCCAGGATGAGGAGGGCCACGTGGCACTGCTCCAGGCTTCTGCGCGCCAGAATCACGGACAGGACCTCCGCGGCCTGGGCGTTGCGGCTCTTGCGCCGGATGCCGGCCGTATCCACGAGCAGGAAATCCTGGCCGTCGAGGCTGAGGGGTACGTCCACCGGGTCGCGCGTGGTGCCCGGGATCTCCGAGACCAGGGCCCGTTCCTCGCCGAGGATCCGGTTGAGAATCGAACTCTTGCCGGCGTTGGGTTTGCCCACGATGGCGACGCGGATCGCCTCGCCGGGGGCGGCGGCCGGGGGCTCCACCGGAGCCGGCATCCCTTCGAGGATGTAATCCCACACCTCGTCCAGCCCCAGGCCGTGCTCGGCGGAGACGAAGAAGATCTGGTCCATGCCGAGCTCGTGGAATTCCATCCCGCGGGGAAGGTGCCCGGGCACGTCCACCTTGTTCACCACCAGCGCCGTGGCTTTGCCCGCCTTGCGCAGGCGGAGGGCGATCTCCCGGTCCAGCGGGAGTAGCCCCTCCTTGGCATCCACCATGAGCAGAACCCGGTCGCCCCCGGCCACCGCCAGGTTGACCTGCTCCTCCACCAGGGTGGCCAGAAGGTCTTCCGACTCGCCCAGGATCCCGCCCGTGTCCACGATCTGGATGGGGTGGTCTTCGCGGACAACGAGAGCGACGTTCCGGTCGCGGGTGAGGCCGGGCTGATCGTGCACGAGGGCCTTCCGGCGCCCGATCAGACGGTTGAAGAGGGTCGACTTGCCCACGTTGGGCCGGCCCACGATAACGACGGTTCCCAAGCTCTCCACGGCTGCCTCCGTTCGGCCATGGTACCACAGGCCTGTCGCGCCTCCGCCCGGCGCGAGAGAGGGGAATGGGCCCGGCCCCGTGATGTTAGGATGAAAAGGGAGGTGCGTGCATGAACTCTGGCGACGAGAGCGAACACGGTGCAACGGAGCTGGAGAAGGCCTGCTGGGAGGCCCTCGGCAACGTGGTGGACCCGGAACTGGGACTGGACGCGGTGAGTCTCGGCCTCATCTACCGCCTCCAGGTCGAGGAGGGCAAGGTGGAGGTGGACATGACCATGACCTCGGTCGGCTGCCCCGTGGCCGAGCAGCTCCTGCTCCAGGCCAACAACGAGATCCTCAAGGTGGCCGGGGTCAAGGACGCCCGTGTCAACCTCGTCTGGTCCCCGCCCTGGACGCCCGAGATGATGAGCCTCGAGGCCAAGATGGCCCTCGGCTTCGCCTGAGGGAGATGATGGATGATGGATGAGGGATGAGGGATGAGGGATGAGGGATGAGGGACGGCGGCCGGGGAGCGTTCGCATCCGTCAGTGGAGGGTGGAGGGCGGAGGGACGGGGAAGAGCCGTTTCCCCAATCCCCAATCCCTCCACGGCTTCGTTTTTCTTTTCAATTCGCCATTCGCAATTCGCCATTCGCCATGGGACAAGGGACAAGGGACAAGAACCATTGTCCCCGTGAGCGCCATTGTGGACGGTGAGCCTGCCCGCTGGTCCTCCAGGTCCGGTCTGGGTGGACCCGGGATACCAGGGAGCGTCGGCGCGTGCTAGGGTGGTCCCAGATACCAACCGTAGGGGGACGACCATGGAGCCCATCCATTTGACCGTGAATGGCAAGACGCGCGCCGTGGAAGTGGCGCCCGACACGCCGCTGCTCTGGGTGCTTCGCGACACCCTGGGCCTCAAGGGCACCAAGTTCGGGTGCGGCATCGCGGAATGCGGAGCCTGCACCGTGCTCCTGGACGGAGAGGCGATCCGCTCCTGCATCACGTCCGTCAAGGAGGCCGTGGGCCACCGCATCACCACCATCGAGGGGCTCTCCGCCGCCGGCGGCCATCCGCTGCAGAAAGCGTGGGTGTCGGAGGAGGTGCCCCAGTGCGGCTACTGCCAGTCGGGGCAGCTCATGGCCGGCGCGGCCCTGCTCGCCAAGAAACCCAAGCCGACGGACGCCGACATCGACGAGGCCATGTCGGGCATCCTGTGCCGGTGCGGGACCTACCAGCGGATTCGCCGCGCCATCCACGCGGCGGCCGGGGAGGTGGCCCGTGGCCAGCATCGTTAAGGTCGGCCGGAGGCGGTTCCTCCAGGTATCGGGCACGGCCGGAGCGGGACTCGTCATCGGCTTCGCCCTGCCCTCGCCACTGCTCCGCGCCGCCCAGGCGGCGGAGGAGCCGTTCACCCCCAACGCGTGGCTCAGCATCGACCCGGAGGGCCAGGTCACCATCTGGGTGGCCAAGTCGGAGATGGGGCAGGGGGTGCTCACCTCGCTGCCCATGATCGTGGCCGACGAGCTGGAGGCCGACTGGGGCCGGGTCAAGATCCAACAGGCCCTCGCCGACCCCAAGTACGGCAGCATGTCCACCGGCGGCTCCGCGAGCATCCGCCGCTCCTTCACGCCGCTCAGGGAGGCGGGCGCCGCCGCCCGCATGATGCTGGTGGCGGCGGCGGCCAAGGCGTGGGGGGTCGGGCTCTCCACCTGCCGGGCCGAATCCGGAGCGGTGGTCCAACTCGCCTCGGGTCGGCGGCTCTCCTACGGGGAGCTCGCGCCCAAGGCGGCGCGGATGGAGATCCCCAAGCAGATCCAGCTCAAGAACCCCAAGGAGTTCAAGCTCATCGGGAAGCCCATGCACCGCCTGGACACGCCCGAGAAGGTGAACGGTCGGGCCCGCTTCGGCATGGACGTGGAGTTCCGCGGTCTGCACGTGGCTGCCGTGGCCCGGTGCCCCGTCTTCGGAGGGAAGATCAAGCGCTTCGACGCCGCCAAGGCCAAGGCGCTGCCGGGGGTCGTGAAGGTCGTCGAGGTGCCCACCGGCGTGGCGGTGGTGGCCAAGGACACCTGGTCCGCCTTCCAGGGCAGGGATGCCCTCCAGGTGGAGTGGGACGAGGGGCCGGCCGCCAGGACCGACAGCGCCGGGCTCTGGGCCATGCTCCACGAGAAGGCGAAGGGCGAGGGAGCTACGGCCAGGAACGAAGGAGACGCGCTCGCCGCCCTCAAGGCGGCCGCGAAGCGGGTGCAGGCCCAATACGAGGCCCCCTTCCTGGCTCACGCCACCATGGAGCCCATGAACGCCACGGTGCGCGTGGAGAAGGGCGGGTGCGAGATCTGGGCGCCCACCCAGGCCCCCCAGTGGGCCCAGGGCGAGGTGGCCCGCCTCCTCGGCCTCGCCCCCGAGAAGGTCGTGTTCCACACCACCCTGCTGGGCGGCGGTTTCGGCCGCCGCGCCATGCCCGACTTCGTGGTGGAGGCGGCGGAGGTGGCCCGCGCCGCCGGCGTACCCGTGAAGGTCGCCTGGAGCCGCGAGGACGACATGCGCCACGACTTCTACCGGCCCATGAGCCTGCACCTCATGGAGGGCGGCCTGGACGGACGCGGCAAGCTCACGGCCTGCACCCACCGGCTGGTGGCCCCCTCCATCAGCGATCAGATGAACCCAGGCTCGGTGAAGGGGGTGGATCAGGCGGCCGTGGACGGGGCCGCCAACATCCTCTACGCCATCCCCAACCTGAGGGTGGAGTACGTCATGGCCCGCACCCCTGTGCCGCTGGGCTGGTGGCGCTCCGTCTACGCCTCGCAGAACGCCTTCGCCACGGAGTGCTTCATCGATGAGTTGGCCTCGGCGGCCGGCAGGGATCCCGTGGAGTTCCGGCTGGAGCTTCTCGGGGCGTCGTCCCCGATGCACCCCGTGGTCGCCCTCGCGGCGGAGCGGTCGGGGTGGGGCAAGCCCCTCCCGGCCGGGAGGGCGCGCGGCGTGGCGTGCTGCGAGTGCTTTGGAACCCGGGTGGCTCACGTGGCCGAGGTGTCCGTGGTGAAGGGCCAGGCGAAGGTGCACAAGGTGACCTGCGCCGTGGACTGCGGCCAGGTCGTGAACCCGGACACGGTGCGGGCGCAGGTGGAGAGCGCCGTCGTCTATGGCCTCTCGGCCCTCCTCACCGGCGAGATCACCATCGAGAAGGGGCGGGTGAAGCAGGGCAATTTCGACGATTACCCCGTCCTTCGGATGAGGGAGATGCCCGAGGTGGAGGTGCACATGCTGCTCGGTGACTGGGAGTCGGCCAAGCTCGGGGGCATGGGCGAGCCCGGCCTTCCGCCCCTGGCGCCGGCGGTGGCCAACGCCCTCTTCGCGATTACCGGCCGGCGCATCCGGCGCCTGCCGCTGAAGGGCTCGGGCGCCTGAGAACCGGAGCGGCAGGCGTGAACGCGAAGGAGCTGCGGGAAATCCTCGACGCCCGCGCGGCGCTGAAAGAGCAGGGCGTTCGTGCGGCCGTCGCAACGGTGCTGAAGGTGGAGGGCTCGGCCTACCGGGGTCCGGGCGCCCGCCTTCTGGTATCTGAAAGCGGGGAGTCCTGGGGCTTCGTGAGCGGCGGTTGCGTGGAGGGGGACCTCCTGGAGAAGGCCCGGGACGTGATCCGCCGGGGGGAGCCGAAGGTCGCCCTCTACGACACCACCGCCCCCGGCGATGCCCTGTGGGGCTCGGGCCTGGGCTGCAACGGCGTGGTGACCATCCTGATCGAGCCGGCGGAAGGTGCCGCCCTCGATCCCCTGGAATTCGCGCGAGAGTGCCTCGGCCGAGGAACGGGCGTCCTGGCGACCCTGTTCTCGGCGGACACGAGAGGGTGCGAAGGGGTGAGCCGGCTCATGCTCGATCCGGGAGGAGAGCTCCGATCCCAGATCGCCGATCGGGCCCTGGCGGGGACGGTCGAGGCGGCCGCGCGAGAGTGCCTCGCCACGGGAAGGACAGGGCTGATTCGTCTCTCTTCGAGCGGCGGGGACTTCGACCTGCTGGTGGAGCGGCTGGGCCCTCCGCTCACCCTTCTGATCATCGGCGCCGGCGCCGACGCCCGACCTCTGGCGGCGCTGGCCTCGAGCCTTGGCTGGAGGGCTGTCGTCGTGGACTGGAGGGAGGAGCTGGTTCGCCGGGCGAGGTTTCCCGAAGCCGAGTCGGTTCTTCTACTGCGGCCCGAAGATCTGTCCGCGGCGCTGCCCGCTTTCGGTGAAACGGCGGCCGTGCTCATGTCCCACAATTTCCCCATGGATGCGGACTACCTCGAGCGCCTGATGGGCGGCCCTTTCGCCTACCTCGGCCTGTTGGGGCCGAAGAGACGGGCCGAGGGGCTCCTGTCGGAGCTGGCGGGCAGGGGAGTGAGGCCGTCGCCCGATCAGATGCGGCGTCTCCACGGCCCCGTGGGCCTGGACATCGGAGCCGACGGCCCGGAGGAAATCGCCCTGGCGGTAGCCGCGGAGATCCTGGCCGAGGCCAGGGGAGCGGAGGGCGGCCTTCTCCGCGATCGCGATGGACCGCTGCACGCGAGGGCCGGAGGATGAGAACGGCGACGACGCGGCCGGAGCCCGCATGATCGGGGCGGTGCTGCTGGCCGCCGGCGGTGCCGTCCGAATGGGACGCCCCAAGCTCCTTCTCGCGGTGGAGGGGGAATCACTCGTGAGGCGGGCCGCCGAGGCCGCCTGCGCCTCGCGCTGTCGTCCCGTGGTGGCGGTGCTCGGGTCTAACGCCCACGCGCTGGCCGGCGAGCTGGCGGGGCTTCGCGTCCGCCCGGTGATCAATCCCCTCTGGCGAAGCGGCCTGGCCTCTTCGATCCGCATGGGCATACGCTCCCTGCCTCGCTCCTGCGAGGCGGCGGTGCTGCTCCTGGCGGACCAGCCGCGCGTGGGCGCGGCCGAAATCGACCGGCTGGTCTCCACCTGGCTGGGATCGGGTCGTCCGGCGGCAGCGGCCTCCTACGGGGGAATCGTGGGGGCCCCGGCCGTCTTCGAGCGGGGGCTCTTCCATGCCTTGCGGGCTCTTAGCGGCGATGCCGGGGCGAAGCGGCTTCTTCAGGATCTCGGCGATCGCGTGGAAAAGGTTCCCCTGAAGGAAGGGGCCGAGGACCTGGACACGTGGGAGGAGTGGGAGCGCTTCCGGAATTCCGGAGGGCCATCCGTGTTACAACAGTCCCGTGGCCCCGACGGGGCCAATGCGGAGAGGGGACGATGAAGGTCAAGCGGGCGGACAAATACGGCTTCTGCTCCGGGGTGCGGATCGCGGACCTGAAGGTCCGGCGCTTCGCGGGACAGGGCGGACGCGGGGCGATCCTGGGGCAGGTCGTCCACAACGAGCGTGTGGTGGAGGACCTGGAGCGGCTCGGGGTCCGGACGGTTCACGCCATCGAGGAGGTCAAGGAACCCGTGATCGTCTTCTCGGCGCACGGTGTGCCGGCCTCCTTCCACGAGAAGGCCAAGGCGCGGGGCCTGGAGATCCTGGATACCACCTGCAAGTTCGTTTACGACATCCACAAGGAGGCGAGGCGCTCCCTGGAGGAGGGCGCGCACCTAGTGTTCATCGGCGACCCGAAGCACAGGGAGGTGATCGGCTACACGCACGACCTCGACCCCTCCTCCTACCACATCATCCAGAGCGTGGAGCAGGCCAGGTCAGTGGACTGGAGCCGCTACAGGGCCATCAAGGTGCTCTACCAGACCACGCTGAACGCCGAGGAGTACGAGGAGGTGGTGGGGGTCATCGAGGCCGCCCAGCCGGGAACGAGCCGGGCGGACACGGTCTGCTACGCCACCAAGGAGAACCAGGACGCTGCCAGGCGGCTCGCCGAGGATCCCGAGGTGGAGGTGATCCTGGTCGTCGGCGGGCGCCATTCCGCCAACACCCGCCACCTTTACGAGATCTGCCACCCGCTCAAGCGCAGCTATCTCATCCAGGGAGCCGAGGATCTGGACCGGGAGTGGTTCTTGGACATTTCGGGCGTGGGGATCACCGCGGGGGCTTCGACCCCGGACTACGTGATCGAGGAGGTGGAGGAGCGGCTTCGTAGCATGGCCGGCGAGGAGGGCCTTCCCTTCGAACTCATCGTCCCGCCCGATCCCAGGCACAGGCCCCGCCGAGGGGCGCCCAGGCCGCCACGCCACTAGACAAAATAGCCTCCACTTGACATCATCCACCCTCCCGTTGGGCTGCCATCGGTCTCAGCGATAGCGGTCATGCAGGGCTTGACAAGGGCGATTGGCCGTGGTGTACTCAATCGCATGTTGATGAAATTGCGTTAGGGCGGCGAAGGGCAAGGCGGTCAGGCCGGTCAAGAGCGGACGGCGGCCCTCGCCAGTATCGCGATTCTAAAGTGAGAGCAGACGAGGAAAAGGGCAGGGCACGGTGAGGAGTGTCCGTGCGGCTCTGCGACTTGGTCAGCCGGTTTTGGGGGGGTACCATTCCAAGGAAAGCCCGTTCACGACCCCTGCTCCTGCCTGCGGTGTTCATCCTGGCGGCTTGGCCAGCGCTCCTGCCGCTGGGCGTCCGTGGGTTCGTCCTTTCCGCCGGTACGGCGCTCACGGTTCCTCCCACCCCGGTCCCCCAGAAATCTCGAACGGCGCACCGGGCCGCAGAGACTTCCTCGGCGGCATCCAAGCCCACCCAGGCCCATCTTCTGGCGTCAAACGGAGGAGAGATCGTCGTGGCCGGCACCGCGATCGTTCTGATCATGTTGGGGGGCGTGCTGGTTTCGAGGGTGAGGAGAAGCCGCAAGAACGAGAAGGAAGAGACCCTCCAGCGGGCGGTGGAGGAGAAGACGCGCGAGCTCCAGGAGGCGAACCGGCTGCTGGAGGTGCGGACCCAGCAGCTCGAAGCGCTCAACAGCCGGCTGGAGCTGCTCAGCACACAGGATCCGCTCACCGGGGCGGCCAACCGCCGGCGCTTCGGGGGAAGCCTCTGCGCCGAGTGGGCGAGGGCCCAGCGCCACGGTCAACAGATGGTTCTGCTCATGGCCGACATCGACCACTTCAAGGCCTACAACGACGCCCACGGCCACGTCAGGGGCGACGAATGTCTTTGCCGCATCACGGATATCCTGCTCGGCCACTTCCGGCGCTCGGAGGACCTGGTGGCCCGGTACGGGGGGGATGAGTTCGCGGTCCTGGTGCCCGACACCGACCTGGCGACGGCCGAGGAGATGGCCGACGCCGTGCGGCAGGAGATCGAGGATCTGGGGCTGGCCCAGGGGCCAGCCTGCTCGCACCCCGTAGTGACCCTGAGCTTCGGCATCGCGGCCGTCAGGCCGGTGGACGGACTGTCGCCCTCAGACCTGGTGGCCATGGCGGATGGCGCCCTCTACCGGGCCAAGACCCTGGGCCGGGACCGTGTCGTGGTGTGGGGGCGCGAGAGCCGGGAGATGCCCGCCGAGGAACAGCCATTCTGACCCCAGGCACCGCACCCGTCGGCGGAAGCGGCCGCCCAAGCGCGAATCGGTCCCATCTGCGCCTGAGCCAGTCCGGTCACTGCCCGCCGTGTTCGGCCAGCCACCGCTCGCAGTCGAGGGCGGCCCGGCAGCCCATGCCCGCGGCCGTGATCGCCTGGCGGTATACCTTGTCCCGGACGTCGCCGGCGGCGAAGACTCCCGGCACGCTGGTGTAGCTGCTGTCCGGCTGGGCGATCAGATACCCGGTCTCATCCATGTCGAGCTGGCCCTTGAACAGCTCTGTATTGGGCTTGTGGCCGATGGCGTAGAAGAGCCCCGCCGCCTCCACGGTCTTCTCGCTGCCCGTGGGCAGGTGGCGGATGATCACCCCGCTCAGCCCCGTCTCGCCCACCGCGTCCACCACGACGGAGTTCCAGACGGGCATGATCTTCGGGTTCGCCAGGGCCCGCTTCTGCATCGCCTTGGAGGCTCGCAGCTCGTCCCGCCGGTGAACGAGGAGCACTTTGGAGGCGAAGTGGGTGAGGTAGGTGGCCTCCTCCACGGCCGTGTCTCCCCCTCCCACCACGACCAGCACGCGGTCGCGGAAGATGGGTAGCGCGCCGTCGCACACGGCGCAGGCGGAGATGCCGCGATTCCAAAGGCGCTCCTCCGAGGGGAGGTGGAGGCGCTTGGCGGTGGCGCCCGTGGCGATGATGATGCTCTCTGCCTCGGCCGTCTCCTCCGCGGAGCGGATGGTGAAGGGGCGCTTGGAGAGATCCACCGAATCCACGTCTTCCGTGATGATGCGCGTGCCGAAGCGGGTGCTCTGCTCCCGCATCCGGTTCATCAGCTCGGGCCCCGTGATGCCCTCGGGGAAGCCGGGGAAGTTCTCCACCTCGGTGGTGGTCATGAGCTGCCCCCCGGCCACTCCTCCGCGAATGAAACCCTCGAACATGAGGGGCTTCAGGCCGGCCCTGGCGGCGTAGATGGCCGCCGTGTGCCCGGCCGGCCCCGAACCGATGATGACGACTTTCTCGATCATGGTCATAGCTCCTTGCCGCCGCCTTTCCTCTTCGGTCGAAAGGGGCGCACGAATCGTCCTGTTCTCTTTACAGGAAGCCCTTCTCCCGCATCCAGCCGTCGTTGAAGATGGTGCTGAGGTAGCGCGAGGCGCCGTCGGGGAAGATGGTGACGATGCGCGCCGGCCGGTCGAGCGTGCCGGCCAGCTTCCGCACCGCCCAGAGCGCCGCCCCGCTGGAGCCGCCGCCCATGACGCCCTCGCGACGCACCAGCTCGCGGGTGGTCAGGAAGGCGTCGCGGTCGCTCACCTGGATGATGTCGTCGATCACGGTGAAGTCGGCGGTGCCGATCAGGAATTCGTCCCCCAGGCCCTCCAGGAGGTAGGGCTTGGGCTCGACCCTGCGGCCCGTGCGGAAGTAGTCGGTGAAGATGGAACCCTCGGAGTCGACGGCCACCACCCGGATGGAAGGGTCCTTCTCCTTGAGGAACTTGGCCGTGCCGCCGATGGTGCCGCCCGTGCCCATGCCCGCCACCAGGTAGTCGATGCGCCCCTCCATCTGCTCCCAGACCTCCGGGCCCGTCGTGGCGTAGTGCGCCTCGTTGTTGTCCCGGTTGTTGTGCTGGTCGGGAAAGAAGCAGCCGGGGGTATCCGCGGCCAGCCTTGGGGTGATCCGGTTATAGGAGTCGGGCGATTCGGGCGGCAGGGTGTGATCCACCTTGAGCACCTCCGCGCCCAGCGCTACGAGCTGGGCTTCCTTCTCCGGGCTGATGCTGTCGCGCACCACGACCTTCAGCCGGTAGCCCTTCTGGACGGCCACCATGGCCAGGCCGAGGGCCGTGTTCCCCGAGGAGTTCTCGATGATCAGGGCCCCTTCCCGGATGCGCCCCTCCCGCTCGGCCTTCTCGATCATGTATTTGGCGATGCGGTCCTTGATGCTCCCCATGGGATTTAGAAACTCCAGCTTGGCCCACACCTCCGCGCGAAGCCCCTCGGTGACCTTGTTGAGACGAACCAGCGGCGTCCACCCGATGGCCCCCAGCACGCTGTCGTAACGGCGAATGTCTCTCATCATGGCTCCTCGATACACCGGGGCTCCAGGGCGGCCCGGCTCTCACTTCCGGCGCCCTCCCGCCCCTGCCGCATTCTACTCGCACCCGGCCCTCGCGCGAAGGGGACGGCTGTGCTCCCAATTCCGCGATAGCGGCTCAACGCCTGCGTAGGAGCGGCGCCTCGCCGCGAACCGGGTGACCCTGGGACCAGGATGCGGTGCCCGCGTACGGTCCGTCGCGCCGGGGGCGGCGCTCCTACGAGTGCAATTCCATCGCGGAATTTGGGGTCAGGGAGCTGTTGGAGAATGCGAAAACGTTAAGTTATTGTGCAGATGCGATTGGGTCGAGGGGGTTGGCAAGAAGGTGCGGGTCCACGTTCTGAACCCCGGAGTGGTAGGATAGAGAGGAACCCCGGTGGCCAGCCCGATATCTTCGCCGCTGCTAGCGCATCGAAGAAGCCCCGGCTGCCAGCGTCGCACGGCAAGAGAGAGTGAACCTGAGTGAGGGGACCATGCAAGCCTCGACATCCGCCATCCCAGTCGCATCCGTCACTCGCAGAGCAATGGCGGGTGCCATCATGGCCGCTCTTGCGCTGGTGCCCCTGGCGGCGCCGCCGGGAGGAGCACCCTCGGCGTCGTGCGTGGCCTTCCATGCCTATGAGGAGGGTATGACGCGCCTCCTCCATTCTTCGTCGCCGGAAGAGAGGGCGGAGGCCATTGTTGCACTGGCCAGTATAGCCTCACCGGCTTACGAGGAGGGACGCGATGCGCTCTCCTCGGATTCGAATGAAGTGGTGCAGATTGCCCTTCTTGAGGCCATAGGGCTCATGGATGACACATCCCCCAGGGGTGTGAGTTGTGTGGAGCGTGCGCTGACGTCGCAAGACAGGCAGCTGGTCGAAGCGGCCGTGAACGTGGAGAACAACCGCCTCAGGGCACCCCTCGAATTCTCCAGGATCTGGTCGCGCTCCAGGGCAGGTTACCTGTGGGCTGACTTCTGCAGGACGAACGGTTGGGCGCACTGGCAACTCATATCGGGAGTGGGCCGCGCCGGGCCCTGGCGTGATCCGGCTTGGAGGGACTTGTCGGACCTGACGCGCATGAGCCTCTTGTTTCGGGCGGGCACACGCGAATCGGTCCCCTTGGGCATCGCCCTGGCCACGAGCCAGAAACCTCCCCGCTGGTGGGGTCTGGTCCCGGCCGAAGCGGTGGACCTTCCGTACATCCGCAAGCTGCTCAAGGATCCGCACCCTGAAATACGAAAATATGCCGCGCGCACTCTTCTTGCTGCGGGGGATCCTGCCTATCTTGCGAGCCTCCATGGGCTTCTTCGGGAATACCGGCAAGGTCTCGGAAATGTGCCGGACTCGGCGCTGGACGATGCGGACGTAGGCAACGCCCTCACCAGGCTGAGCGAGAGCGAGCTCCAGGGGCTCCTGCAAGCCGATCCCGGGAGGTGGTTCAATCCGGTCTACTTCGAGCTCCAGAAGCGAGGTACGCCCCTAGATTACTTGGATCTGCGGGGCCGGCGGCAGCCGCCGCTCTTCGACATCGGCAGAGTGGACTCGGGCTTCCTGAGGAGATGCCAGCTCCATGCTCTCCTCCGGGAGAAGGTCTATGCGGACTTTCCGGACTATGTCACCCTGGCCTTGATGGATCCTCGGCCAGCGGCCTCGATGAGTGACCTCTCCCACGAACTGGCGGCGGCTTGGTGCTTCAGGGCCCAGATCCCGGCAAAGGTGGCGCAGGCCTGCCAGACCTTGGTCGAGCAATGGCTCTCCAAGAGTCCCAATGAGGGGGGTCCCCCCGCTGCCAACCCCAACGGGGCCGGCAGCGGCCGTCTGATCGTCACCCTCCTGGCCTCCGCCCAAGAGCGTGAGGCTGCCTGGAGGAAATTCAGGAATTCTCAGGATCCCCTCCACGAGACGGCGGCATTGCAGACCATCCTTTGGGGATGCGACGCCCGTGGTAATGCGCTTCGGCAGCAGCTTTCCACGTTGGTAGCTCACCCCTGGTTTCTCAAGTACGCCGGCTACCAGGTGGCGGAGCCCATCAAGCCACAGAACCGTCGAGGTTACCCCGGGGCCGCGTGTCGGACTGCGAATGGGAACATGTGGCTACCGGACTCTCTTCCCTCAACCACGGTTGCTTCCACGTCGCTGAGGAACCATCTGGCCGAGGCACTCCTGTCCTCGGGCGTTGGTGACGAAAAGGCTTACGCCAGGGCTCTCCTGGCCTGTAGGGGAATCAATCTGGATGAGGATGCCCCCGCTGTCTCGGCTCGATGGCTGGCCGATCCAAGGCAAGCCGTTCGGCAGCAAGCCTTGGTCCTCCTTTGGCCGGATCTCTCAACGGTAGGACTTGCTTTCCCTGTGGAAGTACCGGCCGACGAGGCGGCCGCGTGGGTGAAGGCCAATCGGGAGCGCCTGGCTCTTCCCCCCGTACCAACCCGGAGGTCACCGGGGATGAGCGAGGAGGACGTTGCTTGGCTGAAGCGGATACTCGAAGCAGGCAAGAGCGACTACTTCAACCGGCTGATCGGCGACCTGGTGAATCCGCCCAAAGGTTCCGGCATGGTCGGATGCCGGATCGCCGGCTACTCTCCCCCCACCCCCTCCGTTTCGCCTCCTTCCAAGTTGCTACTCACCAGCGCCGGCGTGGAGTTCATTCCCGAGCTACGGCAGACGCTTGCCTCTCCCTTGCCAGCTGTCCGGCAGGCCGCGGCCTATGCCTTGTGGAAGATGCTGCGACTCCCTGAAGCCATGGCCGTATTCGAGCGGGACGCGCACGATCCGGATTCTCGGGTGTCAGCCCCTGCGCTTATGGCCATCGAGATGTTCAGAATCCAGCGCGATGCGGCTCTCTTCCCGCCTCTACTCAAGGACAAGAACGTGAACCTGCGTCAAGCCGGGCTCTTGGGCGTTCGGGCTTTCAATCTGAGGGAGACGTTACCCGAGCTGACGGGGCTGGTGGTGGGCCCGAACTCCACCGTGAGGGCCCTGGCCGTCGATACGTTGGGATGGTTGCACCCCCCGCAAGCACGTCCCCTCCTCAGCCGGCTTGTGGAGGACGGCGGACCGCTGGCAGACACGGCCGCGGCGGCCCTGATTCATTATCGGGCGAGGGAGGACCTCGACGCCCTCATGCAAGAGCTGGTCGCCGCCAAGACACCGGAGACAGCCAAACTTCGCTTCGTCTGCATCCTTTCAGCCATTACGGGACGAGCCGGAAGGCAGGCGGTGCGCCCCTTCCTCGTGCAGTCGCTGAACCAGAACCTGGCACCGGAGACCATACAGGATTGGGAGCGGTGGTGGGCACGGCATCGCCAGGAGCCGGTGGAAACGCGCACAAAGGGCATCATCGTTGACACAGTCAGACTGGCTCTCCAGTCAGGAAATGGGGAGGCATGCGGGGCCCGTCAACGACTCAGCCCCCTGCTCCGCAACGTCTACTGCCTCGGCGGCCGATGGCCTCTGACGCCGCAGTGCAGGGAGCTGGTTCAAGAGTGGTGGCACAGGGTCCATACAGAGAGCGCCTGGAGGATCCTGACGGGCCCTGACGCGGATTACACCGCATCCATGGACGCTCTGTGGGACATCGATCCGGCAAGGACCAGGAGACTGCTCTTCACCACCTTCATCCTTTGGGCCCAAGGGCACTATTCAGCCCCCCGGTCCTCCTCGACAGAGTCCCCTTACGACCGGCTGGTGCGATACGCGGGTGTGGATTTCGGCGATCCCACGCAGGCACGGTGCGGGACCAAGGCGGCCATGCTCCGGGACTGGTTGTCGTGGGCTCGAAGGGAGGGTTGGGCTGAATGATGCGTGCCAGTGGCTTCATAAGCGTCCGCTGCGTCTTGGTTGCCGTGGTGATGGGGACCGGCGCACTCACCCCATGGGCGCAGGCCGGGCAGTTCCGTGGAAGGCCGACGGGGCCCCAGGGAACGCCGAGAGTTCCTCCCCTCGTGCCGCCCCGTGGAGTCCCGCCCTACCCGCCGGGGGCCATGAGCAACGGAAATTGCCTTGTGGGGGACCGGGGCTTCATCCTTTATCTCAGTGACGATCCCGAGTTTCGCGCCCTCGTGGAACAGGATCTCCCGCCCAACCTTCCCGTCGGCACGCTCCCCCCAGCCCAGGAGAAGAGGTGGATCGAGCGCATGAAGGCCTTTGTCCCCCTCCTCCTGAGAGGGCTCCAGTCGGAGAATGGGTGCATTCAGCGTGAATCGATATACTATCTGGCCAAGACCAAAGACCCGCGAGCCGTACAGCCCCTCTTCGAGCTCTTGCGGCGATATTCCCCAGACAGCCAGGTGGCCATCGACAGCCTACATGTGCTCGCCTTGATCTACCTGGACCGTGCGGCCATTCCTTACATGGTTCGCATCATCGATGGCACGGACCGAGGCATGCCCTACCAGATGGTCCTGGATGCAGCCAGCGGCCGCCTGGTGGACGAACGGCTCTGGCGCGCGCTCGTGGACCGGTTCGAAAGGTCCGGCGCAGAGGTTCATAACGGCGTTCTCATCCAGGCCATCGCCGTTCAGGCCGCCTCCGTTCGCGACAAGCGCGAGGTCGTGCGATTCTTCAGGCGCAACGCTTCGCGGTCTGACTTCCAGGGCCGAGCAGCCCAGCTCGCCGCGATCATTGCCGCCCCGGACACCTTGGAGGACATCCTGAACTTCTACAAGGCGCATTGCCCGGGGAATCGCGATGACTGTTGGGGCCTGGAAAGGGTGATCCAGCAAGTCAGGGACCCCCAGGCGGTGGAGTTCTGGCAACAGGAACTTGCCGAACAGCACGATCCCGATCAGCAGGTACGGGACGCCACCAAAGTGGTCGAAGCCGTGACCGGGCTGGTGCCGGAGTGTTTGCCGGCAGGAGAGGACTTCCTGGACTGGGTGCAGGACCGGACCCGAGGTGCGCTGGCGCTGGCCGGCCAACAGTCTGTCGTCAAGCTGCTCTCCATGGCTCCTGAGGCTGGCCCGCACACCCCTCTCGAACAGCGCGCCGCCTACTGGGAGAGGGCGGCCCATATGCTTCGGGCGAACAGCGGGGCCTACTCCTGGATCCAATACCAGCTCTTCCTGGCCTATGGGCCCCAAGGGCTGAGAGATAAGGAAAGAGCCCTTGAGGCGATCAGCCTGGCGGTGGATAACTACCAGGGCCGCTACGGCGGAGCGCCCGAGGACTGGATCAGGGCGCGCGATCAACTTCGCGGAGAGCTTCGGTCCGACCGTCTCTCCGCCACCCTTCGCATCGATCACCCCAGGCCGGAGAGAAGCGATGCCCCTTTCGGCCCGTGGCTCGGCCAGATCGTCTTGCCCGAAGAAGGATTGACCGACGTAACCGCGACGACGCCCTTCGGTTTCATGGACTTCATGGACGCATCCGGAGAGACGACCACCGTGCCCGCTGAGGTCCATCTTCTGACAGGAAATGCGGCCAAGACACAGAGCGTGCTTTTCACGATCTCGCCGCGGCCTGGTTTCCGGCCCCCTTCCTCCCGCATCACGTCGGTCCGGCTGAGACTGCTGTACTTACCGAGATCTACCGGCTTTTGCGGCCTGGTGGTCTCGGCGCTCACGCCGGTTCACCTCATCCCTTCCCGTTCGGCCGGTCAGTCCCATTAGGAGAAACCGGCATAGGCCAGCGCCGCATCGTCCACAGGACAGGACCGCTGCGACAAGAACCTGGAGTGATGCGCCGCTCGCCTGCACTGATCGGCACGGTGAGCCCAGTGAGACACCTGCCGCTGCCGTCTCAGTGTGGCCTTCCCCAATTCCGCGATAGCGGCTCAACGCCTGCGTAGGAGCGGCGCCTCGCCGCGAACCGGGTGACCCTGCGACCAGGATGCGGTGCCCGCGTACGGTCCGTCGCGCCGGGGGCGGCGCTCCTACGAGTGCGATTCCATCGCGGAATCTGGGTCGGAAGAGCTACTTGACAAAGAGGGACCACGTGGAGTAGGGTCCATGGCAGATTCGCCAACAGGCTCGATCTACGAAGGGGGACTCTATACAACCAGGGAGCACGGCAATCGGGTCGTAGCGGCCGGGCGGATTGCCTTGTGGAGGAGGGGAGGCATCCATGCTGAGAAAGAGCGGGATCCGAGGGACGTTCGCGGTCGTTGGCGTGGCTCTTCTGGCATCGCTGTTTGCGCAGGACGTCCAGCTCCCCGGCGGTGTGAGCGGCAGCCTGAGGCAGGGCGTCTGGGTCTCCACCGCTTCCGGGCTCTACCGGATCGCGGCGGGTTCGAGTGAGCCGGTCCTCGAGAGCGCCGCTACCCCGGAAGCCGTGGCGGGTGCCGCCGACCCGGTCCGGGGCAGGATCTGGTGGTATGGGGCCGGCCGGCTTCAAGCGCTCAGCGCGGGCGGTGCGCTCCTGGCCGATACCGCCGCGGGCTCCCTCTCCTCCGCGGTCCAGCAGGCCTCCGGCTCCACCGCTTTTCTCGTGAACCCGGTGGATGGCCACCTGTGGCTCTCGTCGGGCTCCAGCCTGTTCGAGTATGACCCGTCATCGGATCTGCTCCTGAACACCGTTCCCCTGGAAGGGAAGATCCTTCGCCTGGCGGTGGATGCCATCCACGCGCACCTGTGGGTGGGACTCGATTCGCGGGTCCTGTGTTTGGATCCCTCCACGAAGGCGGTAACCGACTCGATTTTCCTTGAGCGCAACGCTACCCTCCGGGATTTGGCCGTGGATCCCTCGTCCGGAGCCCTGTGGGTGCTGACGAGCAAGGAGCTCTGCAGCTACGACAGCGCTGGGCGCCTGCTGTGCCGGGAAGCCGCCGGGGGAGGCGAGGCGGTCGCGCCGGGCCGGGGGGGAATGGCCTGGCTGGCATCGGACACGAGCCTCATCAGCCTGGACGCCGCGTGTTCGCCCACCTTCTCCGTGCCGCTCCCGCCGGCGGATGCACGCGAGGAGGCCATGGCTCCCGTGCACCTGCTCGTAGATCCCGCTTCGGGAGAAGTCTGGGTCAGCCGGGGGAAGACGCTCTTTCAGTATGGCGCCACGGGAAGCCTTCTCCAAACCCTTTCCCTGCAAGCCGGCGTCCTGGGCCTGTTCTCGGAAGATGCCGCCACGCCCCCGCTTCCCTCGAACCTCGCCCGCTTCGCCTGGTTCGGCTGTACCTCCATGATGGTCAACGGGCACACCCAGGTCTACGCCCTGCCCGCACCGGGAGGGGCCCAGGAATTCGGGGGCCACATCGCCTCGAACGGACCGATCACGGTCAACGGCAGCAACACGATCGACGGCAACGCCACGCCAGGCCCCGGGCAGAAGGTCACGATCAACGGGACAGGCAGCCAGGTGGCCGGATCCACGGCACCCGCCACCACCGCTCTCCCCTGCGACGATGCGGGCGTGGCGGCCTGGGCCCAGTTTGCCCAGGCGAGCAACAACAACGCCGCCATCCCCGCGGGATTTCTGGACAAGAACGGGAACTTCTCCCTCAACGGCAACAAGAGCTGCACGCTGCCCGGCGGCATCTACAGCCTCGCCTCCTTCTCCGGCAACGGCAACTCCACCCTTACCCTGAGCGGGCCCGCGATCCTCGTCGTCTCGGGGCCCATCAGCCTCAACAGCCGGTGCACCCTCAACGCCGGCGGCGATCCCACCGGGTGCCTCTTCCTTCAGACCAGCGGCTCCGCCGTCTCGCTCAACGGCAACGGTTCCGGCGACTTCCAGATCTACGCGCCGCTCTCGTCCCTCACGGTCAACGGGAACGTGAACGGCACCGGCAACCTCTGGGCCAGCACCTTCACCGGCAACGGCTCGGTGATCTGGAACCGGGTCAAGGACACCACCCCGCCCACGGTGCTCATCACCACACCCCAGAACGGGAGCTACACCAACAAGCCCGAGCCGGCGGTGTCCATCGAGTACCAGGACAATCCCGGCGGGACAGGGGTGAATGTGGCCTCGCTCCGGGTCACCGTGGATGGCACCAATATCACCTCGGCCCTGACCCTCGGCCCCGGCGGCGCCACGGGCACCATCTCCTCCAGCCTCGCGGATGGGGCCCACACCCTCCTCGCCCAGGTGGCGGACTACGACGGCAACGCCGGCAGCGCCACGGCGACCTTCACGGTCAAGACCGTGCCCCCACCGCCCATCAACTCCAGTTTGGTGAACGTCTCCAGCGTGGCGAATGGTGCCGCCACCGTGTCGGGCGTGGCCGGGGCCACCCAGGCGAATACCACCGTGCAGGTCACCGACACCGCCTCTTCGGCCCAGGCCACCGCCGCGGCGGTGGCGGACGGCAGTTTCTCGGCCCAGGTGGCGGCCCAGGCGGGTGACAACCTCACGTTGGTGGCCATCGACCAGGCGGGCAATGTGAGCAGCCCCATCACGGTCAGCGTGCCGGGTGGCGGTGGCGGCGGAGGAACCATTCCCCCCGACCCCTCGACCGTGGCGCCGCCCCTCGATCCCACCGTGGTGACGGACATCTATACCGCCACGCAATTTCTCTACGCCGGGACCCCGCCCATCCAGACGGGCGTGGCACCAGGGACCATCGATCCGCGCCGGGTGGCCATCCTGCGGGGGCGCGTCGAGACCCTCGCCGGACAGCCGCTTCCCGGGGTCACCATCACGATCGTGGGCCATCCCGAATTCGGGCAGACCCTCTCCCGCCTGGACGGGATGTTCGATATGGCCGTGAACGGGGGAGGCCAGCTCACCGTGAACTACGCGATGGCCGGCTACCTGTCCGTCCAGCGCCAGGTTCAGACCCCCTGGCGGGACTACAAGTGGCTGCCCGACGTGATCCTGATTCAGCCGGATTCCCAGGTGACGGCCGTCACCTTCGGGGGCACGACCTCGGTCCAGGTCGCCCGCGGCTCCGCCCAGACCGACGCCAACGGTACCCGCCGGGCGACGCTCCTCTTCCTGCCGGGGACCCAGGCCTCCTTCGTCATGCCCGGTGGCAGCACGCAGCCGGTCTCGGCCCTGCACATCCGGGCCACCGAGTGCACGGTCGGCCCGAACGGCCCCAAGGCCATGCCGGGCGACCTGCCCTTCGAGAGCGGCTACACCTACTGCGTGGACCTGAGCGCCGACGAGACCGCCTCCGCGGGTGCGCAGGGGGTCACCTTCAGCCAGCCCGTGGCTTGCTACCTGGAGAACTTCCTCAATTTCCCCGTAGGGAACGCCGTGCCGTCGGGTTATTACGACCCGCAGCGGGCGGCCTGGATTCCATCAACCAACGGGCTTGTCGTGCGCATCCTTTCCATCACCAGCGGCATGGCCGGCCTGGACGTGGACGGGAGCGGGACGCCGGCCACGGAAACGACGCTTCAGGCCCTGGGCATCACCGACGCCGAGCGGCAGCAGGTGGCCACGCTTTACCCAGTTGGACAGAGCCTTTGGCGCGTTGCCGTGGGTCACTTCACTTGGTGGGATTGGAACTGGGGCGGGGGGCCGCCGCCCGACGCGGTGTCGCCCAATCAATCACAACCCACAAGCGAAAATCCCAGCGTGAATCAAGACTGCACACACCCAGGTTCCCTTATTCAAGTGCGAAATCAGATCCTCCAAGAGGAGTTGCCGGTTCCCGGTACCCCCTTTCACCTGACCTACAACAGCGACCGGCAGGCCGGAGCGTTGGCAGGAAGATCTCTCCATATCCCTCTCAGTGGAAGCCAAGTCCCGGCTTCCCTGCAATCCATCAGGGTAGTCGTTTCGTGTGAAGGCGTAGTATCCACCCAGATTTTCCCGGCGGCCCCCAACCTCAGTTATGACTATGTATCACCAAGCACGGATCTCTACGGGAGACCTATTCAAGGCAAGGTGCCCGTGACCGTGGAGATTGCCTACTACTACCCATTATACTACTATACTACTACACCACTGATTCATCGGTGCTTCCGCTCCTCTCTCGTTTTCCCTGGGAGGGGGATTATGGAGAGCATTTCCTTCAGATCAACGGCTCCCGCGAAGGTGGGACTTTCGAAATACACCAGGATTGGACCGGGACCCTCGATATCTCCGAAGATCTTTCCCTGGGCGGTTGGGACGCTGAGAGAGAGAAACTCGGTGGTTGGACCTTAAGCATTCATCATGTTTATGATCCGGACGCCCGCACTCTATACCTTGGAACTGGCGACACCGAAAGCGTGGAGGGCTTTCCTTTCGTGATGCCCGCCATTGCCGGGAACGGGACGGCTGGTTACAGCGGAGACGGAGGGCCGGCCACTGCGGCGGAACTTGTGCCGGCGGGAATCGCCCTTGGACCGGATGAGTCTCTATATGTTGCGGATCCAGTAAACAATGTGGTCCGCAAAGTCTCGCCGGACGGCACTATCTCTACCGTCGCCGGGAACGGTCAGTGGGGGTACAGCGGTGATGGTGGACCCGCTACGGCGGCGGAGTTGAATTATCCCCAAGGAGTGGGCATAAGCAGCGATGGTGGCTTGTATATCGCGGATGCTGGGAACGGCGTCGTGCGGTATGTTGGACGCGAGGGAATCATTACGACCGTGGCCGGAGGGGGCGGTTGCGCTCCTCCCGCCGGGCGTCCCGCAAGATACAGCGCTGAAGGGAATGGGGATAGTGGGCCAGCCACCAGTGCCTGCTTGAGCCCGCGCGCCGTTGCCGTCGGACCGGACGGAAACCTGTATATCCTGGATGGACAGCACGACAGCGTGCGCAAGGTCGGGGCGGACGGCCTCATCACGACGGTTGCGGGTGGAGGAACCACGTGTCCGGCTGATGGCTTTCCAGTCACCCAGTGCGACCTTGATGCTGATGGGGTGGCGCTTGATTCGAACGGGACCCTCTATGTTTCTTCGGTGTGCCATTTGCTGGACTTCCATATACTTGGGATGGGTGCACAAGGATTCTTTACCAACGTTGCCGGCAACGGTCAAGGCATTTCCTCGGGCGACGGCGGGCTGGCAACGCAGGCCTCCTTGGCCCCAGGCGCGCTGACCGTGGGACCCGATGGCAGCCTGTACGTGGTGGACGGGAACGGGCCATCTGTTCGCCGGGTCCTTCCGGACGGGATCATCGAGACGGTCGCTGGGGGCGGCACAGTCCCGCCAGATACCCTAAGCGGGCCCGCCACGAACTTCTCGTTTCGGAACCTACAAGGTTTGGCCGTTGCCCCCGACGGGACGGTCTACGTATCCGACTCGGGTAATGCCAGGGTGTTCCGAATCCGGCCCGGCCTGGCCAGCGTTGTGGAGAACGGACTTTCGTATATCCCCTCCCAAGACGGCCGCCAGCTCTTCGTCTTCGACGCCTCCGGCCGGCACCTGACAACCCTCGATGCCCTGACCGGAGGGGTGCTCTACAGCTTCGGCTATGATGCGAATGGCTACCTGGTGTCGGTCACGGACAGCAGCGGCCGGGTCACGACGATCCAGCGCGACGGCTCCGAGAATGCGACAGCGATCGTCTCTCCCGACGGCCTCACGACTCATCTTTCCCTGGACGCCGAGGACCATCTCACGACCTACACCCTACCGGGCGGTGAGGGCTGGAATCTCTCCTATACGCCCGATGGGCTCCTGACCGGACTCACGGACCCGAAGGGCCAGGCCCATAGCTATACCTACGACTCCTTCGGCCTCTTGACGCTGGACCAGGATCCGGCGGGCGGTTCCAGTACACTCACCCGGACCGACACCACTGACGGCTTCTCGGTGGCTCTCACCACCGCCGAGGGCCGCACGAGCACCTACGGTCTCACCTACCTCCCCACCGGAGACGAAGAGCGCACCGTGACCCCCGCTGGGTGCACGTGCACGGCGAGCGACCAGGTCATCCACACCAACGGCACCACCGTAACGACCTCGCAGGACGGCACCGTCACGAGCGTCACCGAAGGCCCCGACCCCCGGTTCGGGATGGCCGCCTCCATTCCCAGCCAAGCCAGCATCACCACGCCCTCGGGCCTCACGCTGGCGTTCAGCGACAACCGTACAACGACCCTCTCCGATCCCAACAGCGTCCTTTCGCTCCAGTCGCAGACCGACACGGTCACCGTGAACGGCCAGACCACCACGAGCGTCTTCAACGCGGGCACCGGCACCGAGACCACCACCTCGCCGGCGGGCCGGACGGCGGTGACCACCCTCGACAGCCTGGGCCGCGTGACCCAGCAGCAGGCCGGCACTCTCACCCCCGTGGCCTACGGCTATGACGCCAGCGGCCATCTCACCTCGGTGGCCCAAGGCAGCCGTTCGGCGAGCCTCACCTACAACGCCCAGGGCTTCCTCTCGGGCATCACGGACCCCCTCGGGCGAACGGTGCAGTTCGGGTACGACGCGGACGGCCACGTGACGAGCCAGACGCTGCCGGACGGGCAGGTGATCGGCTTCACCTACGACGCGAACGGCAACGTCACCTCCGTGACACCTCCCGGCAAACCGGCCCACGCCTTCACCTACACCCCGGTGGACCTCCAGGCCAGCTATGCGCCGCCGGACCTGGGCATCGGTACCACCGCCACGGCGTACGCCTACAACAAGGACCGGCAGCTCACGCAGATCACGCGGCCCGACGGGCAGACCATCGCCATCGGCTACGACACGCAGGGCCGGGCGAGCACGATCACGACGCCCACGGGAACCACGACCCTTGGATACGACGCCACGAAGGGACAGCTCACGAGCATCCAGGCCCCCGGCGGGGAGAACGAGGCCTTCACCTGGGACGGCTTCCTGCCGACGGGCGAAACCTGGAGCGGGCCGGTGAGCGGGAGCCTGAGCCGGACCTTCGACAACAGCTTCCGCGTGACGGGGATCGGCGTGGACGGGAAGACCCCAACGGCCTACGCCTACGACGCAGACGGGCTGCTCACGGGGGCGGGAAGCCTCACCCTGGCCCGCGACCCGCAGACGGGGCTGCTTACAGGCTCGACGCTGGGGAACGTCACCGACAGCCGCACCTATACGAGCTACGGAGAGCTGGACACGTACTCCGCCGCCTACCCGGCGGGGCTCAACGTCCAAGACCAGTACACTCGCGATGCGGCCGGGCGTATCATCGGGAAGGTGGAAACCATCAACGGGACGCAGACGGCCTACGGCTACACCTACGACCAGGACGGCAGGCTGACGGACGTGACGGTGAACGGGAGCCCCTACAGCCATTACGGCTACGACTCCAACGGGAACCGGATCACGTACACCGGCCCCAGCGGGAGCGTGAGCGGCACCTACGATGCCCAGGACCGGATGCTGACCTATGGGAATTTCTCCTACACCTACACGGCCAACGGGGAACTGGCGAGCAAGACGGACAGCACGAACGGCCAGGCGACGGCCTACAGCTACGACGTGCTGGGGAACCTGAGAGGCGTCACCCTTCCCGACGGGACGGCGATCACCTACCTCATCGACGGCCGCAACCGGAGAGTGGGCAAGGAGGTGAACGGCACGCTCACGCAGGCCTGGCTCTACGACGGGCAGCTTCGGCCCGTGGCCGAGCTCGATGGCAGCGGCAACGTGGTGAGCACGTTCATCTACGCCACGCACGTGAACGTGCCAGACTACATGGTGAAGGGCGGCGTGACCTACCGGATCATCACCGACCACCTCGGCAGCCCGAGGTTCGTGATCGACCAGGCCACGGGGACGATCGCCCAGCGGCTCGACTACGACGCCTTCGGCAACGTCCTCACCGACACCAACCCAGGCTTCCAACCCTTTGGGTTTGCGGGGGGACTCTACGACAGCCAGACTGGATTGGTGCGATTTGGGGCGAGGGATTACGATGCCCAGACGGGGAGATGGACGAGCAAGGACCCGATTCTTTTTAGGGGCCAAACTCCTAACCTTTATGGGTATGCCCTCAATTCTCCTCTTCAGTACATCGACTCCACTGGAGACCTCAGCGATTGTGCTGGAGCCGCATTGAAGATGTTGGGAGCGTGCATGTTGAAAAAGCTCGGATACGTGGAGGGACCACTGGGTGTTCCACTCGCGGCTTGCTGGCTGGGAGGCCCGGAGGCAGGCGCAATTGGCGACTTGATGATTGGAGCAATCTCAGAATTGCCCCTGGAAATCTTGTGGCTTCAATGTGCTAAGGATGCCAAAGATCAGTACGACCAATGCATGAAGAAATGTAGCTAGTCTCTTAAGGGAACGAAGATGAGGGATGCGAAAATCAAGCGGATCTTACTTGTAGGGATCGCCTTAGAGATCCCCGCCCTGATAGGAATTTACTTTGGTCTGGCTAAGCCTCTCACAGGAAGCCATGGGGATGCGATTACCGGTAGTGGCATGATGGCCATGGGCCTTATCTCAAGCTGGATATTCATCACGTTGCGGCGATCAGGGCTGATAGCGGATCGATTCCTGTTTTATGGGCTTGTTAGCCAACTTGGCCTCTGCTTCGTCTTGGGCGGGCTCGGACTGATCATGCTCCAGAGCCGGCGATTTGAAATAATGGGGTTGATTCTGGCAGGCGGCACTATCCTCACCTTCCTGGTCGCATCGGTGATGTTTGTCGTTGCCGTTATTCGGTGGGTGAGCGGAGGAAAATCCAACGGAGGAAAGGCAGGGGTACCCTAGCCATCACCGCGATCCTGGTGCGGCGAGCTAGACACCTACTCGGCGGCCTACCCTGCGGGGCTCAGCTTCCAGGACCAGTTCACCCGGGACGCGGCCGGGCGTATCATCGGGAAGGTGAAAACCATCAACGGGACGCAGACGGCCTACGGCTACACCTACGACCAGGATGGCAGGCTGACCGACGTGACGGTGAACGGGAGCGCCTACAGCCACTACGGCTACGACACCAATGGGAACCGGACGAGCTATACCGGTCCCAGCGGGAGCGTGAGCGGCACCTACGATGCCCAGGACCGGATGCTGACCTATGGGAATTTCTCCTACACCTACACGGCCAACGGGGAACTGGCGAGCAAGACGGACAGCACGACGGGCCAGGTGACGGCCTACAGCTACGACGTGCTGGGGAATCTGCGCCAGGTGGTTCTGCCCGATGGCACCAACATCCAGTACCTCATCGACGGCCGCAACCGGCGCGTGGGCAAGGAGGTCAACGGCACGCTCACCCAGGCCTGGCTCTACGACGGCCAACTCCGGCCCGTCGCCGAGCTGGATGGCGCAGGGAATGTCGTGAGCACCTTTATCTACGCCACGCACGTGAACGTACCCGATTACATGGTGAAGGGCGGCGTCACCTACCGGATTATCACCGACCAGCTCGGCAGCCCGCGGTTCGTGATCGACCCAGCTACCGGCACCATCGCCCAGCGGCTGGACTACGACGAATTCGGCAACGTCCTTCTCGACACCAACCCTGGATTTCAGCCGTTTGGATTTGCCGGCGGGATGTACGACAGCCAGACGGGGCTCGTCAGGTTTGGGGCCAGGGACTACGACGCGCAGAGCGGAAGGTGGACGAGCAAAGACCCGTTGGGGTTCGGGGGACACCAGAGCAACATTTTTGAGTACTCATTGTGTGACCCAATCAACCGAACGGATCTGTTGGGAAGACAGGGGTGGGAAGAGTTCGTTGGTATCGGTTTGGTGGCGTTGGCTCTTTGGTATGGCGTTGCCCCCTATTTTGAATCGCCGCCGGAACCACTCCAACAACGAATAGGTGTGAAGCAAGGTTGTGGTACAAATGCCGGAGGAGCAAGCTGCCATAGTGCCAATGTACCTGTGGTGTTGGGAAAAGTACCGCCGGCATTGCAATGGCCAGGCTACCAGTACAACGTGCCTCACTCACTCGAGGCACCTTACAATCAAGACCCGTTTTACACCTACACACAACCAAACGCAGGTTCGCCCTCCCCATTTGCACCGGAGATGCCCCACTTGGACTCGCCCCAGGGAAAGCTGCCGCCCAATACCGCTCCATGCCCGCCTTGATCGTCGGAGGATCCGGAGGTGAACCCCATGAATCCATCTAACACGACCACAAACACGAAGAGTCTAGGGGCACTCTGTGTGGCGTCCCTGGTGCTTGCTTCCTACTATATATTCGTGTACTTGCCGAGGTTCTATCTGTCCATTGGTAGAATGGACACAAGAACCCTCGCCCCCACTGATGCCAGGGCCTTTCTCCCCTATCTAGCAGTATTGCTACTACTTCTTCTTCTGCCCAGCTTACTTGTCATGGTGGTGGTATGGAGGAGCCTCCGGGGGCTTCCTTATGTCAGAGAGAAGAGCGGACACGTCTGGGGGGCATGTGTGATGGTACTGTTGGGTGCGAGTGTCCTCGCAGCAGTCGGGTGGGCTTTGCGCGTCGGGATTACCGTGATGTCTGGATCTGTGGCGGTCTTCATACGAGATTACAAGAATCTTTTCCTCCTCAACAATTACTTGGGCCTGTACATAATCAGCATACTGCTAACGGCGATGGCCCAAGTTGCCTCAGGTCGCCAGCAAGGCAGTGTCGGCGCGCTTCTATCCCTCATTGGAGTGGGCATCATCTTTTTACCCGGACAGCATGTGTTGCCCTTCTATATTCGACCCAGCGAATATCTGGGTAGAGTTGGTCTTATGGTCTTGCCGCAGCTCCTGGCCAATGTCTTTCTTGTGCCATGGGTGCAAGAAAATAGAAAACGAGGAGCATGGTTGGCACTGTTGCTTTTTGGCTGGTATGCTGCGGTGCTAATCTTTCAACAAACGATGGCGCATGCATGACGTGCAAGCCACATCCAGTGCGCTGGAGGGAGGGTGAATTACTTCGACGCCTGGGACGGCTTCCTCCCCACGGGGGAGACCTGGAGCGGGCCGGTGAGCGGGAGCCTGAGCCGGACCTTCGACAACAACTTCCGCGTGACGGGGATCGGTGTGGACGGGCAGACCCCAACGGCCTACACCTACGATGCCGACGGGCTGCTCACGGGGGCGGGAAGCCTCACCCTGGCCCGCGACCCGCAGACGGGACTGCTCACCGGCTCCACGCTGGGCAGCGTTACCGACAGCCGCACCACCACGAGCTACGGGGAGCTGGAGACCTACTCGGCGGCCTACCCGGCGGGGCTCAGCGTCCAGGACCAGTACACTCACGATGCCGCCGGGCGTATCATCATCGGGAAGGTGGAAACCATCAACGGGACGCAGACGGCCTACGGCTACACCTACGATCAGGATGGTAGGCTGACGGACGTGACGGTGAACGGGAGCCCATACAGCCACTACGGCTACGACTCGAACGGGAACCGGATCATCACCGATCACCTCGGCTCGCCGCGCTTCGTGATCGACCAGGCCACCGGAAATATCGCCGAGCGTCTCGACTACGACGCCTTCGACAATGTCTTCAGAGCAATCGCAAGACCGAAGAGGATGGCGATCACCCTGACCGGGATGCTCAGTTTCAGCATATCAATGGGCGGGTTCGCCGGGCGCTGGCGAGCGGTGGGCCCGTCATATCCGTGGACACGAAGAAGAAGGAGCTTGTGGGGAACTATGAGAACGAGGGCCGGCAGTGGCGGAGTGCGAAGTCGCCGCAGAAGGTCAACGGTCACGATTTCCCCGGCCCGGAAGTGCCGCGTGCCTATCCGTACGGCATCTACGATCTAGGTCGAAACACCGGATTTGTGAATGTGGGGACGGATCACGACACGGGAGCGTTCGCGGTCGCGTCGATTCGCGGGTGGTGGCGCCACGAGGGGCGACGGCTGTATCCGGATGCCCAGAACTTGTTGATTACGGCAGATGGTGGAGGCAGCAACGGCTACAGGCTACGCCAGTGGAAGATGGAGCTCCAGGGGATGGCGGACAGTACAGGCCTCTCCATCATGGTGTGCCACTTCCCCCCAGGCACGAGCAAATGGAACAAGGTCGAACACCGGCTGTTTTCCTTCATTTCCTCAAACTGGCGCGGCGAGCCGCTTTGCGACTACGAGACGGTCGTGCGATTGATCGCGGGCACCACCACGGCGAAAGGCCTGAGCGTAAAGTGCCGCCTGGACCGGCGCAAATATCCCGTCGGACGCAAAGTGTCTGACGAAGAAATGTCGACAGTCAACCTGATCCCCGCCACTTTTCATGGGGAATGGAACTATGTCATTCGGCCAAGGCCAGTCAATTAGTTGTATAGGTTATATAAGGCCGCCGCCTTAGGTCTTGACGCGGCCGACTATTACACTATAGTGTGTATCTCTTTCGAGGAGGAGGCTCCATGGCGGTGAAGCGTTCGACTCTTGCTCCGGGCCGCTGCCCCGTAAAACCGAAGTTGGCCGCGCGTCCTCTCCTGACCAGCGGCGAGGCGGGGAGTCTCCAGCGCCTCTTCAAGGTGCTGGCCAATGACAGCCGTCTCCGGCTTCTCCATGCCCTGGTCCGGGCGGGGGAGCTTTGCGTATCCGACCTCGCCGAGAGGGTGGGGATCACCCAGCAGGCCATCT
>JAJYLT010000073.1 GCA_021787565.1 Acidobacteriota bacterium | reverse complement strand
CATCAGTACGTCTGTCTTCGAGAAAGTCCCTCTAAATGAACTACTTACGAATCAAGACTCCTTGGATGCTGGAGAAGGTATTCGTAACTCACTGCTTCCATTCGACTTATAACCGGACAGCAGTGGGAAGATATGTTAGGGTGGCGTGATGTTGTCGTTAGTGTGATACACCAACTCCCGCTGTTGTCCGGAAAGTAGTTGTCGTTGACGCTGAGGTACAATCTGCCTCCTGCCGCCGGAGTCATGGTGAGGTTGGTACCGACCTCGAAGGGCTGGCCCGAGGCGATCCGGCCGATGAGCGACCAATAGGGCAAATCCGGGACGAGAAATGGCCCCATGTACATCTGTTGCCCTTGCATCAGAGGCTGGCCGGTAGGTGATTCGATATTGTACTGCCAGTCCCCAATGGCGATGCTACCTGTCGCGGTAATGGTGACTGGCTGGCCGGCGGGAAGATCGATTCCGGTGTCGTACCACTGCGTCGCGGAAGGGAGAGGGAAGCTGTAAGTGCGCGTACCGTTGAGTGACGCTGTGACGGTTGATGCACAGGGGGCGGCGCCGGAACCCTGTCCGGGCTCGGGCGAACCGATGGCGAGGCGCTGCATGGAGGTGTTGGCCGGACTTTCCACGTATCCGGCGAGGTCCAGGCGGGGATCGGCGGAGAGCCCCGCCGCGCCCGCCGCAGCCGGGTTGTACTGCCCAAGGGCCGCAGCCGCGGCGGCGACCCAGGCATTGAGGGCCAGTTGGCCGGCGGCTGCGTATCCCGCCAGGGGAGTGGCACCCGCGGAAGCCAGAAATGTGCCGCCGCCCGCGCTCGCACCAGTTGCAAACGATAGGGAGGAAAGGAGCCGCGTGAGGGCCTGGAGGTCTCTGCCCGCCGGCGAAGAGAGGGAGATGGTATGGCCGATGGCGGTGCCGTAGGACTCAACCTGGCCCAGCTTGGCCTGCCAATTTACGGAGGAGGGGGCCACCGGCTGGGCCGCCGAAAAGGGTAGTGTCTGTCCCGGAAGCAGTCTCAAAGAAACATGCTGAATGGCGTCACCTGCAGGGTTCACCGCGTTGAAGGTGGCGGGCGATCCGCCATAGGTGATCGAAAGCTGTTCTCCACCGTCTGTGAGCTGGAGTACCCTGCCGTTGGCATCAGTGTGCAGGGAATAGGGCGGGGGCAAAAGGATGTCCATGGTGGTCCGTTGGTAGCCGTCGTGTCCCACCTCACGGATGTAGAAGCCGTTGCGGGCATAGGCCCAGGGGCCGACGGGGTAGTCCCTGCTCCCTGGGCCTATGGGAGGGACTCCCGTCCGGACGGCGTACTGCTCCAACTGCGAATAGGACATTTGCGGGTTCACCAGCATGGAACGGAACTGGGCAAAATAGCCGGCGGCCTGCTGAACTTGAGGGGGCAGAAGACCGGTGAGGTTGTTGATCACGGAGGTCAGAAGGGGCTGGGTCTCCATTCGAGCTATGTCTTCGGCGGAAAGCAGCGGGCGGACCTTCGCCTGGAAATCGGCCGGATACTGCGAAAACTGGACACCAGCCTCGATGCCCCAGATGAGGGTCTGAATATCCTGCTCGGCCACTTCTGGGTGGCTTTCAGCCCGCGTCAGAATGGAGGTGATCAATCCGCTCTGCGTGCCTTTCAATGGTGAGAGGAGGTAGCCGGCTCCTTGAGTAGGCGCATAGGCTCCCGCATGGAGGCAATAGCTTCGTAGGGTTATACGGTAATATCCTGGGGCAAGATTTAGGGAGTCGGCCGGCTGGGGTGTCATCAACTTGGAGTAAGCGTTTAGCCAGTCCGCCGTGGGATAAGCATCATTGAGAGAGGTGGTGACGGCTTCAAAGGGTGCCGACAGGACGGGATTGGCCGGCTGATTGTTGGGGCGAATCAAGCGTTGCACGGTGTTGGGAATTTTGATGATCTTGTTGAGATCGCCCGGCAGGAGTTGGGCAGAGGCAGAGAAGGAGAGGACAAGAGCGGCCACCAAGACCACTACCCACATAAAGCGCCTGCCGTTCCGCATCATCATCTTGTGCCCCCATCTTCGAGCCGTGATGCAACTGAACAATGAGCCCTCCAGCCCCAAAACTGGAAACTGCTGACCGCTGGAAAACCAGAAGAGTTAGCTCTGTTGTGTCAGCGATAAATGCAAGCGCTAATGGGGGTTACTACGGGGAGTCGAGGAGGTGCTGGCCGATTCCTGGGTTCCAGGCCAGTAAGGTTGCTGTTCTAAGGTGAAGGAGCAATAATGGGGGGGCCAAATCAATGCGGTCCACCGTTTGGTTGACGGCGGTGTCAGCGGCATCAGTGAAGGGGCGACCTCTTGCTCTGACCTTATGCGGCCTGGAAGAGGGGGAGTTGGCGAGATTGCCGAGAAGTAGGCGTTGGCCTGAAGGAGAGGTGTGAACGCCAGAGGTTGTTGCCACCTGCGCCCTCGAAGCCGGGTCGAGTCCAGGGGTGTATAGAGGGGTGCACTGCACGGGGCTACAATCACAGGCGGCATATGCAAAGAGAAGGAAAGCAGACGCGAAACCCACCCGGAGGCAGGCAGGATCAGCAAGGGAGGGAAGAATCCTCAGGCCCAGGGGAAACGATAGCCTCGCCTCACCCTGAGTGGGGAATAACCTATACGTGGCCGAAACCAGGCTTCGAAGGCCACCCATGTTTCACATGCCCCCTGGTAATATAGGCTGTGAGCCGTGGAGATTCAAGAAGAAGACAGAAGGAGACAGGATGGTGCTCCATGGCCCGCTTCCGATAGGCATAGCGGGAACTTGTATGGCAAGGGCCTACCCGGGCGAAGATCCTTGGAGGCGATAGATCCTGTGGGCCATGTACTCATAGCAAGGGTCATACAAGGGTATTGGGCATATCGGGTGTAGTGGGTAAGCCGTGGTTACTCGGGTTACTCATTTCGTGCGATGCACCTTGCAATGGCCAGCCGGGGTGTGGTTAACCGGCCGACGTGGGCGTCGGCCTGCTTGCCTGCTTGGATGCGGAGATGGCGGTTCTGCAGGGGTCCGTCCAGTCTTTTGGGCTAGAGCAACTGATGGTGCTGAGCAATTCGCTGGATCGGCGGTGCGTCCAATCCTGCCCGTGCTGCAAACCGCGCCCAATCGTCGACAGCCGTACGGACTTGTTCGAGAACGGACCGGGCCGTCCCAATGGCGAAGCGGTCGGCGAGGTCGAGGAGATCCTGCCGGGTGATGCCGGCGAATTTGCCGTTGACGCCGAGGAGGTGCTGGAAGGTCCATTCCCCTCTTGGGTTGTAGGCGTGGGTTAGGTCGTAGGCGGGAGACAGCTCCCAATCGCCGCTCTCTCGAAGGAGGAACGAGACGTTCTTCGGGTGGTCGTCACAGTTGGCGGCCATGACGCGGCACCGGCGCTCTTGCCCCAGATGCGGACCTCGATGGCGCGGACGGGCTTAAACATCGTTGCGTTCGCGGGGACGGCGCTTGCGCGAGACGCGCTGGCGGGCGGGCTTGGCCTTCAGCATCTGGAGGGGGCTGATGGTGACGGGAGGAGCCAGGGCCTCGAGCCAGTCCGTCCTCTCGAGGATGCGGAGGACCTTCACGAGAGACCGGACGGTGGCTCCCTTGCCGGCCTCCAGGTTTCGCACCGCGTTGAGCGCGACGCCCGCCCGGGCGGCGAGCTGCCGCTGGTCGAGCTCATGGCGCAGACGCAGCGCCCTCAATTGCCGGCCTAGTTCGGCTTCCCACTGTTCATAGCGAAGCAGTTGTGCCATCAAAACCCCCTTATAGGAGTATAATAAGCGTCAAGATAAAATATAGTCCTAAAAGAGCATATTAGTCAATATGGTGATCAAGGCGGGCTAAGTTGAGGGAATCTAAATAATAATCGTAAATAGGGCAATAATAGTGACGCACATATAGCCAGATTCACTGCGCGCCGCGACCCGTCCTCGGTGTCCCCGTTGCTGGGAGTGGGGCAAGCCGTCTTGTTCGCGATGTAGGTGTTGAACGCTTCTTCGACGACCCGCTTTAGCTCATTCCGGACCCGATAGGCCACGGCCGTAAGTTGGCGGCAGGTCTCGTCCCTGAAAGGGTTGCAAAGGGCAAGTGAACTCCTCTTGAGGGAGGCATTCTCTCGATGCTGACTTCCGCCGGCCCCTGGGATAGCCTATTGTGCGATGCCCAGTTGAACGAGAATCGCGCGTTCAATGGCGCCCAGTTCTTGAGCAGAGACCATGCCGATCTTCTTGGAGAGCCGAAGCTTACTGACGGTCGCCAGCTGGTCGGCCATGGCCTTGCTCTGTTTCTTGCCCACAGAGACGAAAGCTTCGCTTGGATAAAGGCGTCCCACATTACTGGTCAGCGGAACGACCTGCACCCTGTTCAGGAATTGATTCGCGGCATCGTTACTCATGATGACGGCGGGTATCCGTTTCCTGACTTCTCCGCCCAGTGAAGGATCAAAGCTGACCCGCCAGATCTCACCCCTTCGCATGAGCGGCGTCCCCCACGGTTGCTTCCGACCAATCCAAGGCGTCAGACTCGCGGCGAGAGTCTTCGGCCATGGCGCGGTATGCCGCCATGAGCTCGTCCGGCATCACGTGGGGTCTCACAAGGTCCTCGATGAACTGGCTGATGTGCTGTCGGCCAATAACGCGGTGAAGACCCAAATACACCTGCTCGTCCACAGTGATTGTTAGTTTCTTGTGCATGGCACTCTCCATACGTGTACCATACGTAATATAAGGTGAGACCCTGAAGAATTCAAGAACAGTCCGGCCTGCTGTTGAATAGCGTCCCGCGGCGCCGTTCTGTCACGAAAACGTTCGACGAAGAAAGCGCCCGAGTTGGACCCCAAACCAGAAGGGCAACACGAGCATGAAACCGATCCGCATCCCCCGATAAAATCCCATCGTGTCCTCCAACGTTCGGAGCAAGGGCCGGCATGCAGCGTAGCCCTTTACTCGTCAGCCTCTTCGGGGATTGGGGCCACCTCCTTGCCCGCAAGGTATTGCCCGAATGCCTCCTCCACGACCCGCTTGAGCTCCTTGCGGTCCCAGTAGGCCACGGCCTTGAGCTGTTGAACGGTCTCCTCCCTCACGATGAAGGTGGCTCGGGTCCAGCCGGGGCGGAGGCCCTTGGAGGTCGTGGCGCCTTTACTCGGTACACCTGGTGTACTGGGATGATCGGGGCTACTCGGTGGACCGGGTGACTCGTGTTTACTCGGGTTACTGGCCTTACTGGATGGACTTGGGGTACTTGGCTTACCGGCATTACTGGGTTTCCTGGGATTACTCGGTGGACTGGAGTTGCCGGCGTCTTCACCGGGTGTCTCGGCCTGGTCCCGGTCTATCCATCCAAGAGGGTCCTTCTTCTCGAAGGGGTCGGTGCCCATGCGGGGTTTGTTGGCCATGATCTACCTCCTCGCGGCGGCTTCCCGGGACAGGGCTAGGTAGTCCTGGGCGCCCCGGCAGTCGGGCCGGTACTCGAAAATGGTCTGGCCGTAGCTCGGGGCCTCGGCCAGGGACACGTTGTCGTGGATGAGGGTCTCGAAGAGTTTGTCGGCGAAGTATTCGCGGATCTTCTCCACGACCTCTCGGTTGAGGTTCTTCCGGGCGTCGAACTGGGTGCCGATGATGCCCGAGATGGTGAGGTCGGGGTTGAGCCGCCGCTTTACGACGTTCACCGTGTCGATGAGCTTGCTCATGCCCTGCAGGGCCAGGAACTCGGCCTGGAGGGGGATGAAAACCTCCTGGGCGGCCGTGAGCGCGTTGAGGGTGAGCAGGCCGAGGCTCGGCGGGCAATCCAGCAGAACGAAGTCGCGCGTCGGCAGGCCGGCCAGAGCCTCCTTGAGCAGGAACTCTCTTCCCGCCATGCCCGAGAGCTCCACCTCGGCCGCCGAGAGGCTCAGCGAGGAGGGGAGGACCTCAATCCGATCCCGCCGCACGATAGCCTCCTGGGCGGTCACCTCTCCCTTGAGTACTTCGTACACCGTGTACTCCAGCTCGTGGGCCGGAATGCCCAACCCGTAGGTCAGGTGCGCCTGCGGGTCCAGGTCCACCAGGAGCACCGACTTTCTCAACATGGCCAGCCCCGCCCCCAAGTTGATCGTAGACGTGGTCTTCCCCACGCCGCCCTTCTGGTTGATCAAGGCAATCGTCGGCACGCCGAACCTCCTGAGGGCAATATAGGTTACTCAGTAATCTCAGGCAACTATAATTACTTAGTAAACATAATGATCGCTTCGAGTCTACTCTCTCTCCCAGCGGGCCTTGACTTTCTATTAGCGATAATGCGATAAATCGCTAACAAGCCGCCCTGCTATTTTCACGACCGATAACAATGGGCGGTTGTGCCGGATGAGGAGAGCTTCGTGGCCAAGAGAGGGAAGGCTCCAGGCCGGTGGGTGCGATGTGCCGAAGGCTACAATGCCTTCGTCCCCGAGCCGCTTCCCCCCTCTATCGACTGGTTGCCGGACCTGGTGGCCGTGCTCTCGGAGGCGGATCACCTCCTCGGTCGGCTCGCGGGTGCCGGCGGGCGACTGCCCAACCCTCACCTGTTGATCCGTCCCTTCGTGAGAC
>JAJYLT010000072.1 GCA_021787565.1 Acidobacteriota bacterium | reverse complement strand
TCATCCTGAGGGCTGCTTCGAGGGAGTGCTTCCGAAGGATCTCAATCGCCGGACGTGCAAGGCCGTTGCCCGAGATCCTTCAGGGGAGAAGCTTCGAAGGGGGCTTCAGGATGACGCATACGCCGTGGGGGCGCGGGGTGAGGAGGTGATGAGGTGAGTCCGTGAAGTAGGGCGCGGGGAGGCCTTGGAAGGTCGTAGGGAGACAGGAAAAAGGAAAGACCTCACCACGGAGAACACGGGGAGCACGGAGGAAGAAGGGTGAGTAGGTGAGTCCGTGAGTAGGGCGGGGACAGGCCTTCGGAGCAAGGAAAGAGGACCGGTGGGGACAGGGGAGCGACCTTCGGGTCGCGATGCCCCCATGCCGATCACGCGCGCACCGGCACCGTCGGCGTGCTCGGCCCCTTCGACAGGGGCTGATCGTGTTATGCGACAAGGGCATGTCGCGCAGCACGCCGCCGCCGGAGATGTGGACACGTCTATCGGTGTGTGCTACAAGGAGTTCGTGGATAGCGGGGGTTCCCATGAATAGGTGTTATGCGACACGAACCTGTCGCCTTTGCCGTCGCGAGACGCATAATGCGCGTTAGGCACCCTGGAAGGCGGTGATTAAGCATGCGCTCATCTCTTTGCTTTCTTCTGCTCACACTTGCAGTAGGTTGCGTCACTTCCCGTCCATCTTCCATAGAAACTGCCAGATCATTGCCCCCACAGAGCACTCCATGCTTTGCAGTGAACGCAGAATCTCAGCCTAATATCGATCTCTCACAGTACGCACGCAAGGTTCAGGAACGAGTGCAAGGTAATTGGCACGTGCCAGAAAGTCTGATGCAATATCGCGTTAGCGGGTGGGTGGGCGTCTCCTTTCGGGTTCAGAAGGACGGCGTGATTACCGATATAACCATGAAGCACTCATCAGGCTTTAAAGACTATGACAGGTCTGCTATCGATGCCCTGAACTGTTCAAGTCCATTGCCATCCTTGCCACCGGAAGTCACAGCCCCATCAATTGGCGGTGTCTTTCGCTTCTTCTATAACATGGCAGGTGAAGGGTGCGGTGCCTAACAGCCCATTGCATCGGACCCAGACGCGCAAGGGTGGCTCGGCTTCGAAGGTGCTCTTGCGCTTAGGTGTCCTTCGAAAACAGCTCTGGGTCCGGTGAACGGGGGCTTCAGGTTGCATATAGAATAGGAACCTGCGTGAATTGTCCGATCTGTGGTGCCGATCTTGCTGCCGATATTTGCATTTGCCCAAAGTGTCTCTCCACCATTTCCGTAGAGAGACCATCAACCAATGGGCTTTCATATGACAAAAGGCTGCTCTATGCGGCAGTCGTGCCACTATTGCCATTCATTCTCGTCTTTTGCATTACCATTCCATTTAGCCATGGAACGGTCGGCGTCGGTTTTGATTTGCTAGAGGCAATAGTTTACTTCTCAATATTCTGCATCATAGCCACTCTGGCCTTGGCAATAGTGGCCCTGCCTGGCAGCGATTCAAGAGTTCTACTCGTTCTTCGCGGCTACGGGTCAATGTTGGCAGTTCTTCTATTGGCAGCTGCTGTCGCCTCAGTGATGTACCATCCTTACCGAGCCGTGTCCATTATTCTTGCCGCACTGATGCTATTGCCATATGCAGCATTATTCCTGGCCTTTTATAAGTTCCTCGTCATTCAAGACTCTTATGATAAAGCAACAATTCTACTTTCGAGTGCAATAATTGCGGTCCTTCTACTATCGGGCGGAATGTGTGTCCTCGCCACGTCCGTTGTCTACTTACGCTTTCTATTGGCCTTAGTGTTCCTTGGCTCATACGCTTTTATAGTAAAGCGCTATTCTCGCTCCCGGTTCTTCTCAATTAGATGGCTTGGTAAGCTGTCCCTGGTTCTTACCATCATCTGGGTGGCAGGGCTTGTTCTCTTGATCTTAAGAGATGCAACCTAACAACGCGTTGCAGCGGACCTGTCCATCGGGGTTACCATGTCGTTAAGCACTGTGCGAATTCGTAAACGGTTGCTCGGCCGGCTGAACGCACGCCTTGGGCATCAGAGCAAGTTGGAGAATGAACCATGGCGCTGAGACCAAAGAGAAGTGAGCCGAAGGCGGGGGCGAGGGCCGAGATCGGTGGGGAGGCGGAGCGGGCGAGCGCGATGGCGGCCTCTCATCATATCGACGAGCGGATCCGGTCTCTGGGTGGCTGGTGCGCCGAGACCCTGGCGGAGCTTCGCCGCCTCATCCACGAGGCGGACCCGGACGTTACGGAGGAGTGCAAATGGATCAAGCCCGGCAACCCGCTGGGGGTGCCCGTGTGGTCCCACGCCGGGATTGCCTGCACCGGCGAGGCCTACTAAGAGGTGGTCAAGCTGACCTTCGCCAGGGGCGCCTCCTTGCCGGACCCTCTGGGGCTCTTCAACTCCAGCCTTGAAGGGAACACGCGTCGCGCCATCGACATCCGGGAGGGAGAGGCGCTCGAAGCCCAGGCGTTCAAGGCATTGATTCAGGCCGCGGTCGCCGAGAATCTCCGGTCCAGCGCCCGGAAGTCACCGGGGCATGGCCGGACGTGAACCGGGCGCCACTGTGGAAGAAGGCGTGAGGTGCCGCCCAACCACGGGCTCACGCCGGCCCTGTCCGCCTCCGGCGGCCAAGACGGCTGTGGGCGGGGCGCCTATGCAGAGACAATGGGGGGCCAGGTCGTTGCTGTTAGCGTTCGAAGTTGCCAAAAATGAAGATCCGGTCCCGAAAACTCGCGCGATGGCGCCCCTTCTCCAAACCATGTGCCGAACTTTCTGAGGAGCCCGCATGAAGGGGCTTCATGATGGTGAACACGGTATCCGGCTCTTGAGGCGCATGCCCCCGGCCCTCGAGGCCCTGATCGTGCTGGCCATCTGCTTCGGGCCCGCCGTGGTCGCGTCCCTGAGGGACGCAATAGCCCCTGAGGGAGCCGTTGTCTTCGACAATCACCGGGTCATCCTGATCCTGCTGCAAGAGTTCCTGGGCTTTGCGTTCGCGGGCGGGCTGCTGTATGCGCGGGGATGGCGCCTTTCGGATGTCCGGGTCTCCTTTTCCCTGGGGAGCCTGGGTTGGGGGGTCTTGCTCTATGTCCTGTGGGTCTTCGCCTCGCGCCTGGTGATCAGCTTGACGGCTGCCCTGGGACTCGGCCCGATGCAGGGATATGGGGTCTCCGTGTCATCGTCGCTCAGCCCTGCCCTTCTCGTGATGCTGCTGCTGGTCAATCCGATTTACGAAGAGCTGTGGTTTTCGGCCTATCCGATCGAACGCTTCAAGGGCTTCGCAGCAGCCGTCGCCCTCGGGGTGAGTGTCGTCGTTCGCCTGCTGTGCCATGCGCACGAGGGCCTCGCGGGCGCCGCGGCGGTGGGTCTTCTGGGCGTGATGAGCGGGCTCTACTATTGGCGCCGCAGGGATCTCGGCGCGATTGTCCTGGCCCATTTCCTGGCGGATTCCATCGGCCTTTACAGCCTCATGCATCGATGAAGGAGCCGTGCAGGCCCGCTGGTGCATCCCTCCGCGCGTGGAGAGGTAAGGGCGTAATGGAGCAATGGAGTGAAGAGGGGAGCCCGTCCAGATGCCCCCCTCCAAAGGCCTTCCCCCGCCCTCATCACCTCATCACCTCATCACCTCATCACCTAATCATGCCCTCCCCCTTCCGCCTCCGCGCGGCAGTGAATCTCCTTGGCATCTCGCGTCCCCCCTCTGCCCCCATTGCACTGCTGGGCCCGTCTGTGCTACACCTCGGGCATACCCTGGCAGAGTGACATCGTGAAGGGCCGCGCATCGGGCCGGGAGGAGCGAGGGGCCGCATTCGTCGGGGCCGCCGCGGGCGCGGGGGAACGCACCGCGGAGAGAAGGGCCCGCAGCCCCATGGGAGGGGAGAGGGTTTGGGGGGGAACCGGGGGGATCGCCGTTCACCATTTGTTGGGCGGGCTCGGGCGCGCCGCGAGGGCGGAGAGCCTCGCGCGCCCATCGGTGCGCCGCCGGAGAGAGCCCGCCTCCGGCTCGGCGAAGCTCTGCCCGGCCGCCCTTCTTTCGCCTCCCCACGCTCCGCAACAGCCTTCGAAGGGGTGAACCCGGAATCTCGGGCGTCCGAGGCGGAGTTTTCGGGCCACGGGCCGCCCTCTCGACGCTCCGAGGGGGCGAACACGGGCCCGCCGGTCCCGTCCCCGCGCCCCGAGACGGCGATTTCGGAGCCGAAATTCCCGTCCCGGCATTCCGAGCCGGCGATTTCGGGCCCTTGGCCCCCGTCTCGGCGCTCCGGGACGGCCTTTTCGGGTCCTCGGCTCCCGTCCCGGCGTTCCGAGATCACCGTTTCGGCACCCGGCTCGCCCCCATGCCGGCTCATTCCCGGGCCTCCGGCCCATAAACCACGGTTTGCTCTGTTCTAAGGAGACGGTCCACGCAGATGCCCCACCCCACGACCAGCGGCGAAACGCTCGTGAAGGAGTACGGCCTCTACCACCAGACGCGGCTGAGCGCCAACAAGGAGCTGAAGGAGATGGCCGAGAGCTGGGCCAAGGCGCAGGAGCGCCTGAAGGCCAAGGTGGAGGCCTACGAGGCGGCCCAGGCCGCCACCATGACGGCCATGGCCGTACGCGACGGCGAGGACGCCGCGCTGGACGACGCCGTGCGCCGCTTCTACGGGGCGCTGGTGAGCAAGAGCGGCAACAACCGCAAGTCGCCCCTCTTCGCCGTCTACTTCCCGGACGGCGTGACGGCGGTGGTCCACGCCCCCATGGAGGCCGAGCTCCAGAAGGTCTCGGTCCTCCTCGGCAAGCTCGCAGAGGAGACGGACGAGGAGCTGAAGGGCCACGCCGGCCCCATCACCGCCGCCATGAACGCGCTCAGCTCCGCCGTTGACGCCCACCGCGCCGCCCTCGACGCCGAACTGCAGGCCTACGGCCTGGTGGAGCTGGAGAAGGTCAACTGGATGGACAGCTACAAGCTCAACCACCGCAGCCTCGCCCACCTCTTCTACAAGGACCCCAATAAGGCCGACACCTACTTCAAGGCCGTCGCACGGGCCAAGGCCAAGAAAGGCGACGGCGGCAACGGCACCCCCGCCGCCCCGGCCGCCACCGCCAAGAGCTAGCCCCCCCAACCCCGCGCCGCCCGGGTCCCATCCCCCCGGCGCGGGGGCTTTGTAGGAGCGCTCTCCAGAGCGCGCCCATCCCGCCGCCGGTCCCGGTCATCCTGAGGGCTGCTTCGAGGGAGTACTCCCGAAGGATCTCCATCGCCGGACGTGCAGAGCCGCTGCCTGAGATCCTTCAGGGGAGAAGCTTCGAGGCAAGCTTCAGGATGACGCATACGCCGTGAGGGCGCGGGGTGATGAGGTGAGTAGGTGAGTCCGCGAGTAGGGCGGGGGCAGGCCTGCGGAGGCGAGCTGAGGGGATGAGGAGATGAGGTGATGAGGGCGCGGGGGGGCCTTCGGGGGCAGGGAAGCCCGGTCATCCCGGCTCCGATCCCGGTCATCCTGAGGGCTGCTTCGAGGGAGTGCTCCCGAAGGATCTCAATCGCCGGACGTGCAGAGCCGTTGCCCGAGATCCTTCAGGGGAGAAGCTTCGAAGGAGTCTTCAGGATGACCCACACGCCGTGAGGGCGCGGGGTGAGGAGGTGATGAGGCGAGTCCGTGAAGTAGGGCGCTGGGAGGCCTTGGGAGGTCGTAGGGAGACAGGGAAAAGGAAAGACCTCACCACGGAGAACACGGGGAGCACGGAGGAAGAAGGGTGAGTAGGTGAGTCCGCGAGTAGGGCGAGGGAGGGCTTGGAAGCAAGGACGGAAGGCGGATGGCAATGCGGGAGCGACCTTCGGGTCGCGATGCCTCCAGACCGGCCGGGCGCCCACCGGCACCGTCGGCTTGCTTCGCCCCTTCGACAGGGGCTGATCGTGTGATGCGACAAGGGCATGTCGCCTAGCACTTCGCCACCGGAGATGTGGACACGTCTATCGGTGTGTGCTACAAGGAGTTTGTGGATAGCGGGGGTTCCCATGAAGATGTGTTATACGACACCACCCTGTCGTACTTGCCGTCGCGAGACGCATAATGCGCGTTAGGCTGCCAACAACTCGAAAAAGGAGTCCGCTCATGGTTATGACGCGACGATTGACGAAGGAAGAATTCGAAAGCACAATGACGCATCCCATGAAAGACATTACCGATTGCGAAGACCTCGAGTCACTCGGTGGCGTTTTAGATATTGAGCCATACTTTAATTCCGTTCCATCTAGCGACATTGCTCCATATGAAGCGCATGAGCTAATGGTTCCGAAGGTATACCGAACAGCAGATTCGCAGTACGACCATGTGCTCGTCAACACAAATGTTGATTTTGCTTTCGTTGTTATCGTCGTTGATCTCATGCAAGATACTGTGTATGGGCATTTCTTACTCGACGCTACAGAAGTCTATGGCTTGCAGTAACTTTAACTCGCAAGCCATATCCCAAGAGGGCAGCCTAACAAAGCGTTGCAGCGGACCGGTCCGCGGTTGGCGCTTCACCGGTATCGCTTTACAGGGTCCACGCCTCATTCCCGGCCGCTGAACGCCAGGCGTTCGGTCGAAGAGATAGGACATGGCGGAATACGGTGAGTGGAATCGCAAGGGGGCAACCCTCAGCGACGCAACGGCGAAGAAGGAGTACGGAGTTGACCGAGACTTCATAGTCAAGGGCATCC
>JAJYLT010000004.1 GCA_021787565.1 Acidobacteriota bacterium | reverse complement strand
GCCTGTACTGTCCGCCATCCGCTGGAGCTCCATCTTCCACTGGCGCAGCCTGTAGCCGTTGCTGCCTCCACCATCTGCCGTAATCAACAAGTTCTGGGCATCCGGATACAGCCGTCGCCCCTCGTGGCGCCACCACCCGCGAATCGACGCGACCGCGAACGCGCCCGTGTCGTGATCCGTCCCCACATTCACAAATCCGGTGTTTCGGCCCAGATCGTAGATGCCGTACGGATAAGCACGCGGCACTTCCGGGCCGGGGAAATCGTGGCCGTTGACCTTCTGCGGCGACTTCGCGCTCCGCCACTGCCGGCCCTCGTTCTCATAGTTCCCCACAAGCTCCTTCTTCTTCGTGTCCACGCGATTCTGGGGACACAATACATATTTCTCCTAGAACTGGGGACAGCCACCTCACGCGATTCTCCGATTCTGGGGACACAATACATATTTCTCCTAGAACTGGGGACAGCCACCTATTTGCGGCCAGTATCCAGGTGACGATCAACGGTGGAAGCCAGGGAGGGAAGGACTTCACGGCGAGCTTGCCGGCGGGACGGTATTTCATTTCCGGGACCACCACCCTGGGCGGTCTGAGCTTCTCCGGGGTGACGGTTTCGGCGGGTGGGCTCTCGGTCACCACGGATTGCGTCGGGACCTATCTCCTCGGCGGCCTTCCCAACGGCACTTATTGGGTGATGCCGAGCCTTTCGGGTGACACCTTCACCCCCGCGGCCAAAGCGTGACGGTCAGCGGGGCGAACGTGACGGGGGTGAATTTCTCCCGCTGGGGCGCAGCGGGCACTAGGGCAGCACGAAGGGCCGGCGGCGCAGCTCGGCCCTGTTGCCGGCGAAGTCGCTGATGGAGCCCGCCAGCACGTGGCGGCCTCGGGGCACGCCCCTGAGATCCAGGCGGATGGTGCGGGTGTCCATGTCCCAGTCGGGATAGACGGCCTTCCCGTCGAGCGTCAGCCTGAGGGTGCGGGCGTCAGGGCCGCTGCCCGAGTCGGTGACGCGGATCCAGACCTGGCGGTCGCCGAGGTGGGGAACCGTCACGACCTGAGGCTGGCCCCACGCGGGCGCCGCGTCGTCCACGCGCAGGGCGTAGAGGCCCGCGTCCAAATAAGGCACCGGTTTCCCCGTCCAGTTGTCCAGGAACACGTCGCGGCCCCCGAAGTAGACGCCGAGCCCGTGGCGGGGTGCCGCGGCGGGGAAGGTGACGGCGGCCCGGGCGGAGACGGAGAAGGGCTCCACGTTCAGGGCCACGGCTCCCTCGGGAACGGCGCCGCCGTCGGCGGGGGCGGCGGTACCGATGGCTCCCTCGGGCAGGGTCAGCAGGGCGCCTCCGGAGGCGACGCGGCCCGGACCCGCGGCCACGCGCCAGGGGGTCGTGTACTCGCCGATCGTGAGAGGCTGTCCCTCGCGGGGCAGCGCCGTCCGGGGGATCAGAGCCAGCACGCGGCCGCCGGCCTCCTCCTCCACGAAGAGCGAGGAGGGGGGCGAGGAGCCCAGGCGCAGAGGCGTGACACCTCGATCGGAGGCGCGTGAGAGCTTGAGCACCAAGCCGTCAGGGAGGAGGCTCGTGCCCAGGAGCCGGTAGCCGGTGCCGGGCAGGGCGAGTCGGGACTCGGCGGCGGGGCGGGCCGCTTCTTCCACCTCGCCCGAGACCACCGAGCGCTGGCCGGCGCGGTTGGCCGCGGCCACCTCCAGCTCGTGCCGTCCGGGCGCCAGATCGCCGGGAAGGCCGCCTCCCTCCACGTTGGGGACCTCGAGCCAGGGCAGGCGCCGCAGCCGGTAGGTGTTGGTTGCAGGCCGGTCGTACTGGGGATCGAAGAGGGCGGGGGCCTCCTTGAAGCGGGCCAGGCTGATGCGCCTGAGGTCCATGCTGAAGAAGCCCTTCCCGTCCACGCTCCCGGTCACGATGGGGATGCCCGTGGTGTTGCTGGCCACGCCGAGGTGGTCGCCCGCAACCAGCTCCACGTCCACGGTGCCCGAGAGGCGCACGGGCTCGGCCAGCCGGTAGGAGGCGCCGCTCCTCACGGCGGGGACGAAGCGGGGCTCGAAGCTCCCGTCCACGGTGGCGGGAGCCTCTCGGGGCACGAAGACGAGGCCGGCGATAGTCGGCGGGGTCATGCCCTCAGGGAGCGGCAGCCCCTCCACGAAGGGGTCGCAGAGGTCGTCCCCGCGGCGGATCTCGAAGTGCAGATGGGGAAAGCCCACGCCCAGGTCGCCCGAGTAGGCCACCACCTCGCCGGCCTTGACCGGCTCGGGAGGGGTGATCTCCACGTCGCCGGGGAAGGAGGTGCCGGCCCGCTCGCAGGCGGCGAGAAGGCGGCTCTCGAGGTGGAGGCGCTTCTGTTCGAAGCGGCAGAGGTGGCCGTAGACCGCCGTCCGCCCGTCGTTCAGTTCGAGGTAGAGCACCCGGCCGTAGCCGCCCGGCTCCCGCCGGACGCGCACCACGCGGCCGTCGGCCACGGCGAAGACCGGCCAGCCGATCTCCTGGTGGGTCCGGATGTCCACCCCTCCGTGGAAGTGGGTCCGGCGGTACTCGCCGAAGCTCGATGTGCAGCCCTCGTGGATGGGCAGGGGCCAGAGGAGAGAGGGGACGGGCCCGGCCGGGGCGGCGGCAAAAGCGGCGAGGGTCAGGAGGGCGACGCCGAGCAGCAGGAGGGCGGCATTCGGAAAGAGCCTTTCTCGGAGGTGCATGGCTGCCGGTATACCGGGCCTCCGCCCCCTGGTCTCCTCGCTCCTCACTCCTCACTCCTCACGGTCCTCAGCCCCGCCACCAAGCGCTTGAGGTAGGCGGCGAAGGGTCCCTTGAGGTCGGGCCGCGAGAGGGCGATCTCCACGCTGGCCTCGAGGAAGCCCAGGCGGTCGCCGGTGTCGTAGCGGCGCCCCTCGAAGGTGAGGGCGTAGACGCTCTCGCGCTCCATGAGCAGGCGGATGGCGTCGGTGAGCTGGATCTCGCCGCCGGCGCCGCGGCCGGTTCGCTCGAGCGCCTCGAAGATGGCGGGGGTGAGGATGTAGCGGCCCACCACGGCGGTGGTGGAGGGGGCCTCTCCGGGCGCCGGCTTCTCGACCATCTCCGTGACGCGGATGAGCCGCTCGCTCTCGCGCTCGCCCGCCACGATGCCGTACTTGCCGGTCTGCTCGCGGGGCACCTCCATCACTCCCAGCACGCTGGCCCCCTTCGCCTCGAAAACGTCCATCATCTGGCTGATGCAGGGCCGCTCGGAGACCACGATGTCGTCCCCCAGGAAGACCGCGAAGGGATCCTCTCCGGCCCAGGTCCTGCCGCAGAGCACGGCGTGGCCGAGGCCCAGGGCCTCCTTCTGGCGGATGTAGGAGACCTCCACCATGGCGGCGATCTGGCGCACGAGGGCCAGTTCTTCGAGCTTGCCCTTCTCCTCGAGGAAGCGCTCCAGCTCGTAGGAGACGTCGAAGTGGTTCTCGATGGCGTCCTTGCCCCGGCCCGTCACGATGAGGACCGACTCGATGCCCGCCGCCACCGCCTCCTCCATGACGTACTGGATCACCGGCTTGTCCACGACGGGGAGCATCTCTTTCGGGGAGGCCTTGGTGGCCGGCAGGAAACGCGTCCCCAGGCCGGCCGCGGGGATGATCGCCTTGCGGATGCGCATGGGCTCCTCCTGAAGGCCGGCAGCCGGCCCAAGCCGTCATTCTAGCATGAGGCCCCGCCCAGCCTGAGGCCGGGGAATCGGTGAGAAGTGAAAAGTGAAAAGTGAGAAGTGAGGAGTGAGCGGAGGGCGAGGGAATACCTCCGCCCGGTATCACCGAATCGGTGGGCATCGCCGCCGCGCCGCTGTTGCCCACCCTACGTCGCTGCCCCCCTTCTTCAAGCGCGCCCTCCCTCTTCTGCGTGCTCTTCTCGTTCCGTGGTGAGTCCGCATCCCAACCACCAGCCGGAACGACCGAAAGGTCGGTCGATGGCAAGCGTCGGCCGCTACAACCGCGTGGGGCGGGCACCGTCTTGCGATTTCGGAACGCCGAAGGAGACGCTTTCGCCGCGCCGGAGGCAAGGCATCTCCGCCGAACGGCGGCCCGGCGCGGCCGCACGGCGCTGGTCTCGTTGTGTTCCGGAGCGCGCCAGAAGCTCCCCGGTCCCTTATCCCTCGGCGCACCCCCGCGCCCTTGCCGCCCGACAACACCCATGCCTCCTGACGGCACCCCTCGAAGGGCTGCCCTGGAAGGATCTCAGGGGTGGGGGATGCCCGGACCTCGCCTGAGATTCTTCGGGGGAAGCCCGCCGCGGGCAGCCCTCAGAATGACGTGAAGGAGAGCCGAGCAGGTTCCACCGGAATGACGGGAGGGGAGGGGGCTGCATTCCCGCCCCACCGGTGGCGGACGTCATCCTCTTACGATGACTGGACCACAAAGCGGGGGGGAGTCAACCCCTTACACCACCGACCCCCTGAGACGTCCACCGGGTGACCCTGCGACCAGGATGCGGTGCCCGCGTACGGTCCGTCGCGCCGGGGGCGGCGCTCCTACGAGTGCGATTCCATCGCGGAATTTGGGCCCCGGCCCTTCCCTTGACGGTTCCGCCCCCGCTGGGCTAGAGTAACGCGCCATGGCGATGCCGCGACTGCGACGAACGCTCAATCTGCTCTTGCCGCTCCTCCTCCTGGTGGCCCTCCTGCACGGCCACGCGGAGCAGAGGGGGACCCTCCGCCATCCGGGTCTCTTCGCGGCCGAAGGGCCGTGCCCCATCTGCGCGGCGGTCCGCGGCGGCATGGAGGGGCCAGCGCCCCTCGTGCACCTGCCCGGCCTTCCGGCGGCGGTGGCGCCGCTGGTGATCCTCCCCTCCCTTTCGCCCTCCCTCGCCGCGCCGGCCCCCACGCCGGCTCGCGGACCTCCACCTACGGCCTAGGCCGCACTAGGTCGGAGAAAGCCGGTCGCCCGCCCCCCGCGCGGGTGCGGGGACCGGGACGCAACCCTTCGTCGAATGCGAGAGAACGCCCGCGGGGAACCGGTGCACGCCTCGCCCCGCGCGGCGCCAAAGGGAGTGTATGATGCAGCGATTCTGGAAGGGAGCCCTCTGCGCACTCCTGCTCTGCCTGCCCCTGTCTGCCCTGGGCATGGGGGCCACCGGATCGGTCCGGGGGACCGTCACCGATGGGCACGGACAGCCGGTGCCCGGCGCCTCGGTTCGCCTGTCGGGTCCCTCTTTGCCGAAACCGCTCAGGACCGCCAGCGACCTGAAGGGCGCTTTCCTGTTTGCTTCCGTGCCCGAGGGGAAGGGCTACCGGCTGAAGGCCTCAGCCGCCGGCTTCATCAGCGCCCACGTGGAGAACGTGGCGGTGAAGGCGGGGAGGGAGACGGCGCTCGTGGTAGAACTCTCATCGGGCGAGACCTCCCTGACGGTGACGGCCGCGGCCCCCAGGGCGGACCTCCGCCAGAAGGATACGGGGGCCAGCGTCTACCGCCTCACCTCCGAAACGCTGCGCTCGCTCCCCCAGGGCCAGAGCACGCCGCTGAACCAGGTCATCCTTCAGGCGCCGGGCGTGGCCCAGGACTCCTTCGGCCAGCTCCACGTGCGCGGCGACCACGGGGACGTGCAGTACCGGATCGACGGCACCCTCCTGCCCGAGGGGATCAACGGCTTCGGGCAGACCCTGGACACGCGCTTCGCCCAGCGGCTCGACCTCCTCACGGGAGTTCTGCCGGCTCAGTACGGCTACCGCACGGCGGGGGTGGTGGACATCACGCCCAAGAGCGGGGCGCAGGAGGCGGAAGGGAGTAGCCAGGCGGGCGGCGGCGTCGACCTCTACGGAGGTGCCCGCGGCACATTCCAGACGAGCGTGGACGCGGGAGGCTCGCAGGGATCGTTTCTCTACTACGCCACCGCCACGGCGCTCGCGAACAACCTGGGGATCGAATCGCCCACTCCCGCCGTGGATCCCCTCCACGACCACACGAGCCAGCTCAAGGGATTCGGCTACTTCAACTGGCTGCTGGCGCCCACGCTGCGCCTGAGCCTCATCACCGGCAGCGCCGCGGGCGAGTTCCAGATTCCCGATAATCCAGGCCAGCAGCCGGCCTACTCGTTCGGAGGGATGCCGCCGCAGCGGCTCGGCCTCCTCTACCCGAGCGCGGACCTCAACGCCACCCAGCACGAGGTGAACCACTACGCCATCCTGGCCCTCAAGGGAGAGCCCTCCTCGGATCTCAGCTACCAGGTCGCCCTCTTCTCCCGCTACAGCAGCGTCCACTACCACCCGGACCCCGTGGGCGACCTGATCTACAACGGCGTCGCCGCGGATGTCTTCCGCAGCGACACGGCCGCGGGCGTGCAGGGCGACGGGAGCCTGAAGCTGGGCAAGCACACCCTCGGGGCGGGCTTCTTCGTGAGCGGCGAGCGGGCGGTGAGCGACAACACCTCGTCGGTCTTTCCCGCAAACGGCTCCGGAGAACAGACGGGGCAGGCCCCCGTCTTCATCACCGACGACCACTCCAAGCGCGGGTGGCTCTACGGCCTTTACCTGCAGGACCGCTGGCAGGCCACGGCGAGGTTGAGCGTGCTTGCCGGCGTGCGCCTGGACCGGGTGTCGGCCTACGTTCAGGCGAACCAGCTCTCGCCCCGCCTCATCGCCACCTACCAGATCTCACCCGCCGTGAGCCTGCACGCCGGCTACGCCCACTACTTCACCCCGCCGCCCCTGGAACTCATCGCGCCCACGAGCATCGAGAAGTTCCAGGGCACGACCAACGCGCTGCCCACGCAAGTCAACACGAACGTGGTCCCCGAGAGGACCGACTATTTCGACGCGGGGGCCTCCTTTCGGGTGACGCCGCGCCTGCAGCTCGGACTGGACGGCTACTATAAGAATGTCCGTGACCTGCTGGACGAGGGGCAGTTCGGCCAGGCCCTGGTCTTCTCGCCCTTCAACTACCGCAAGGGAAGGGTCTACGGCGTGGAGGGAACGCTGGAGTACCGCGAGGGGCCGCTGGATCTATACGGCAACGTGGCCTGCGGCGCCGCCCTGGGCAAAGAGGTGATCTCGGGCCAATACAACTTCGACCCGGCCGAGCTGGCCTACATCGCCACCCACTACGTCCACCTGGACCACGACCAGACCCTGACGGCTTCGGCGGGGATTTCCTACCGCTGGGACGGCGTGCAGGCCAGCCTCGACGCGATCTACGGGAGCGGCCTGCGGCGGGCCTTCGCCAACACCGGCAGCCTGCCCCCCTACACGCAGGTGAACCTGGGCCTGGCGGGCGGGCTCCCGACGAAGCGGCTCGGCCCCTTCTCCTGGCGCATCAGCGTGGTCAACCTCTTGGACCGCACCTACGAGATCCGGGACGGCTCGGGCATCGGCGTCGGCGCCCCGCAATACGGCCCGCGCCGGGCGCTCTACGTGGGGTTGAGCAAGAGGTTTTGAGGGCAGTGAGGAGTGGGGAGTGAGAGAAGACGCAAGACGCCCCCATTCCGCGATGGTACGAGGAGAGGGCGGTGGAAGGCCAGCAGGTTGTGGGAGCGATCGCCAGATCGCGAATGAAATGAGGGGAAGTCGCCGTCAGGCGACGGCTCCCACACCGGCGGGAATTCCGCATCGCGGAATTTGGGAGACGCGCGGGAACGCTCTTCTCACTTCTCACTTCTCACTTCACCCCCCGCCGACCCGGAGGACCTTAGCGCCGCGGATCTTCCGCTCCTTGAGTTCCCGGAGGGCCTGGTTGGCCTCTTCCAGGGGGTAGAGCTGGACCTCCGGGCGGATGGGAACGGCGGCCGCCAGGTCGAGGAAGTCGCGCACGTCGGCTCGCGTCACGTTGGCCACGCTCTTGATCTCCTTCTCCATCCAGAGGTGCGCCGGGTAGTCGATCTCCTGGAGCGCGTTCTTGTCAGCCGTCTCCTTCCGGATGGCGTTGATGACGAGGCGTCCCCCCGGTTCCAGGCACTCCAGCGCCCGTACCACGGGGCGCCAGACGGGGGTCGTGTCGATGATGGCCCGGCAGGGCCGGGGCGGGGCCTCCTCGGTGTCCCCCGCCCAGGAGGCCCCGAGCTCGAGGGCGAAGAGGCGTTCCTGCTCGCTGCGGGCGAAGACGAAGACGGGGCTCTGGGGAAAGAGGTGGCGCGCCATGGCGAGCACCAGGTGGCCCGAGGCGCCGAAGCCCGTGAGGCCGAGCGCCTCGCCGTCTTGCAGGTGGCATAGTCTCAGCGAGCGGTAGCCCACGGCGCCGGCGCAGAGAAGCGGCGCCGCCTCGGCATCGGAGAAGATCTCCGGGATGGGGTGAACGAAGGCCTCGGGAACGACCATGTACTCGGCGTAACCTCCGTCGGCATCCCGGCCCGTGGCCCGAAAGGAGGAACAGAGGTTCTCCTCGCCCGCCCGGCAGTGGTCGCAGCTCCCGCAGGCCGAGAAGATCCAGGCCACGCCCACGCGCTGGCCGGGTGCAAGGGAGAGCGCCCCCGGGCCGCGCCTCGCCACCCGTCCCACGACCTGGTGGCCCGGCACAACCGGAAGGCGCGGCGGCGGCGTGCGCCCCTCGATCTCATCCAGTTCCGTGTGGCAGACCCCGCAGACCAAGACTCGAAGGAGGATCTCTCCGGGCCCTGGGGCGGGCACGGGTAGATCGGCCCTCTCCAGGGGTTCCGGCTGCGTGGCCAGCTCTGTCAGCCGCTTCAGCACCATGGCTCTCATCGGCGATCCTCCCGGGAAGGCTTCAGCCGCCGCTCTCCACCCTCCACCTTGTCCCCAGTATGGCTCCCAGCCGGAACCGATGCACGGATCTCCGAGGGAGGAGCCGGACGGTCGCCTCCGGAGTCTCCGCGGAGGCCGCCGCTGTTAAACAGAGCGGCATAAGTGAAGGCGCATAAGGTGGTGGGGCTTGGGGAGTATGCCGCTCTGTATTCGCGGGGAAGGCCCCACCCCTTGCGAGTGCGGCCCTGCGGGCCGCGCAAGGGCTGAGCCCTCCCCGCGGGCCCTACCGGGAGAGGCGCGGCGGCGCCTCCCCCGGACCCCCACCCGCATATAGCGCGCCGGACTTCCGTCGCGCTGTATAGCTGAACCCGGAGCGGCCCGTGAGACCTGCCGGAACGTGGACGAACGGGGCCGCTTCCCGCTGCGCGCCCGGCGGGGCTCTCGCAGGGGAAGACTTTCGGGTATACTAAGACATAGACTGGAAGGGGAGGAGCAACCGTGAACAAAGGCGTGTTCATGGCGCTGGTCTACTTCGCGGCTCTGGCCGGAGTCCTGGCCCTCATGCTGTTCCTGCTGTCGCCCTTCCTCTCCTCCATCGCCTGGGCCGGCGTCCTCGCCCTGGGGGCCTATCCGATCCGGACCTGGTGCTGCCGGCGATGCAGAGGGCGGCAGAACCTCGGGGCCTTCCTGGCCACCGCAGTCGTGACCCTCATCATCGTGGTGCCCCTCCTGATCATCCTCGTCCTCTTCGCCAGCCAGGCCACGCAGGTGGTGGGCGCTCTCCAACGGGCCGAGGCGTCGGGCCACATCCCCGGCCGCCAGGAGATCCTGGCCAACCCTCGGGTGGCCGAGCTGATGACCAGGCTGGAGCCCTACCTGAAGGGCGTGGATCTGAAGCCCGTGCTCTTCAACGCCATGAAGGCCGTCACGGCCTTGCTGGTGGGGACCTCCAAGAAGTTCGTGCTGGGGGCCATCGCCGCTGTCTTCAAGTTCTTCATCATGATCGCCGTGCTCTTCTTCGCCTTCCGGGACGGGCAGAAGATGACCACCGCCTTCTGGGAGATGGTGCCCCTGAAGCAGGAGGACAAGGCGGTCATCGTGGGAGCCGTGAAGCGCGTGGTGTCGGCGGTGCTCTACGGGATCGTCCTGACCTGCATCGTGCAGGGGATCCTGGGCGGCATCGGCTTCGCCATCGTGGGGCTTCCCTCGCCGGTCTTCTTCGGTGCGGTCATGGTGATCACGGCCTTCATCCCGGTGGTGGGGACGGCCCTCGTGTGGGTCCCCGGGGCGCTCTACCTGCTGGCCATGGGGGAGGTGGGGAAGGCGGCCATCCTCACCCTCTGGGGCATGGCGGTGGTCTCCTCCATCGACAACTTCATCCGCCCCTACTTCATCAGCGGGAAGAGCAAGGTGCCCCTGCTGGTGGTGCTGCTGGGCGTGCTCGGAGGGCTGGCCACCATGGGCTTTCTGGGCATCATCGTGGGCCCGCTGCTCTTCACGGTTTCGCTGGAGGTCTTCCAGGTCTACCGGAGAGAGATCTTCCCGGGCCTCATGCCACCATCGTGCTGATGGTGGTCCCCCTCGTGGCCGCCGCCTTCCGGTTCGGCCCGTGGGGGGTATCGGCCGTGGCCGCAGCGGCCGGCTCGATGACCATGGCCGAGGTGTGGATCTACTCCCGGATGCACCCGCCGACCGAGGCGAGCGAGTAGGTCGAGGCGGCCAACACGGCCCTCTTCTACCTCGTGGTGGTGGTCATCGCCTGGTTCCTGGTTCGTCAGTTGGGTCGAGAACAGCGCGGGCCTCATCCCCGAGGAGGCGGCGGCCCGGGTATGCGAGCCCCTCTTCACGACGAAGCCCAAGGGTACGGGTCTCGGGCTGGCCATCGGCAGGGCCATCGCCGTGGCCCACGGTGACTCCCTGGAACTGAAGGCCAACGAACCCGGGCGGGTTCCGTTCGTCCTGACGCTGCCCGGTCCGGAAAGGTGAGGTTCTGCCATGGCCAAGATCCTGATCGCCGACGATGAGGCCAACATGCGCCGCGTCCTCTCGGCCATCCAGAAGGCGGACGAAGAGGGGTACGGCCAGGTGGCCAGGCAGGGGCGCAACCGCGACGCCATCCAGACCTTTACGGTAGAACAGGCGGCCGCAACCTCATCGTCGCCTTCCGCTTACGAACACGATTGAAGCGAGGCCGCTCCGCATCCTGAAACGCCCTGGCCATAGCGGCGTGTGGCAGCGTTCTCAGTAGGTGATTTGGACGATGGGATTGCCGCTTGCGTCGGTGCCCTTGGTGACGCGCAGCGTGTTCCCCGTGTTTCCCTGAAGCTGGTAGTAGACCACTTGGACCGTCATGTCGGTGGCATCCGTGCTCTGGTGGGGGAAGGTAGCGCCCGACTGGAATTGGGCGACCTCTTGGGGATTCGTGGGCAGCGCCGGGTCTGAGGGCGTGTTCGGCGGAAGGGGTAGCGTGTCGTTGGGGAAGACCTGCGCTGGATCCGGCGGGGCCAGGGCACCCGAAGTCTGAAGCGTCGTCCACTGGTACCGGAGCAGGGCGGGGAAGGGAGCTGCAACGATGAAGGCACAGTCCGCCAGCAGCGGGTTAGACGTGCTGTTATAGGTACCATTGAAGGTGCTCGGTGGGGTGAAGGAAACCGGGTAAACAACGCTGTTGTATGTGCCGGTCGGGCTGGTGCTCGTAAGCGCCAGCTGGCTCGATAGCATGGTCCCGAAGGTATCGCTGGTCATCGCCGAGTAGGTGATAAGCGCGCCGGTAGAGTCGTAATAGGCCACGTTGTAGGTGGTGGAGGGCGAGAAGGACCCGTTCATGTACACCGTCGCCGGAGGGCTATTCAAGAACAGGGTGGAGGGCACCAGGTGGCTGGGGTCGCTGTAGGAGCTCCAGGAGGCGTTGATGCCCACGCGGCAGTTGGCTCCCGTGGAATCCACCACGTAGGAGCCGATGGTCTTGGTCGTGGTGTTGCCCTGGTCGTCCACCGCGATGACCTTGATGAGGTACTGGCCGCTCGGCAGCCCCGAAGTGTTCCAGACCACGCCCCAGTCGTTGAAGGAGGCCGTGATGCCGTCCGGTGCCAAGTCGCCCGACGTGTCGGGGTTGAGGCTCGATCCCGCGGTCGCCATGTTCGTCCATGAGGAGCCGTCGTCAGGCAGTCCGTTGCCGTTGAGGTCGGCATAGTACTGAAAAGTGACGCTGCCGATAGTGTCCGTCACCGTGCCGCTGCCTGTGTCCGGCGGCGAGACCTGAAGGGCGTCGGCTACACTCGTGGAGACGGTGGCCTGGTTGGGACAGACGATGTTCGACAGCATCATGCTCCCCACCTGGGGGAACTGTGTGATGCCCGTGGCGAGGGTTACCACGTCGGAGAAGGGGAAGCGCGCCGTAGCGCTCGCGGTGTAGGCGTAGGTCGAGGCGAAGTCCTTCTGCAGGGGGTTGGAGTTGCTGTTGGACGTACTGTACCCGAAGGCGATGGGAGTGTTGACGCCCACGAGCTGCCGCCCGCCGTTGCCGTTGTTCCAGGCGTCCATCAGCGCAGAGATCGGGAACTGGAAGTCCACGAACCAGCCCGCCCCCCAGGTCCCGTTGGAGGAGGAGTGGTACACACAGCGCGAACGCCCGAAGTCCCACGTGGCACCGTCCGCTGGGTTCGAAGGGTTCGCGGGCACCGTGGCGCTGTGGGTTCCGGCGTTGCCCCACCAGACCAGGTCGCCGGGGGCAGTTACCTGGCCGCTGGATACCGTTTCCCCCGTGACGTCCTGCTGGGGAAGGTTGTTGTAGTAGACCTTGAGGTCGTCGCCGTCCGTCACGCCGGGCGTGGCGGAGATGTCGCTGTTGACGTGGCCCCCGCTGTCGCCGTCCAGGACCACCGTGAACTCTTTGTGGCCGTCCCCGTCGGTGTCGATGAGCAGGTTCCAGGTCACGTTGTCCCAAGGGTCGCCGCCCGTGTATGTCCCGCCGGACTGCGCACCGTTGGTGAGAGGTGAAGAAGAGACGCGGATGCGGTAGAAGAAGACCTGGTTCACGGGGTCGAAGGCGTAGAGGGCGCTGGGGTAGTAGGGCGAGTCGCCGCGCGTGATGTCCGTGTCCTGCTGCGGCGTCGTGCCGCCCGTAGAGGGATCGCCGTTTGCGGCGCTCTTGTCCTCGATGGGTGCGCCGAGCTGCGTGTATGCGGTCCAGCCGCCCGAGCCGATCGTCTCGGAGGGCCAGGAGACGGGCGTCGTGTTCAGGGTCTCGGTCACCGTGCGCAGGGCGTAGGAGGCCGTCCGACCGTCGTCTGTTTTTACCTGCACGATCACTGGTGCAGGGTCATCCCCCGGAATGCTGACGCTCAAGCCGACCTGGAAGCCCGACGGAACGTAGCCCAGGTCGTACCAACTCCCTTTGCAGGGTAGCGCCTCGCCCCCGACCGACAGAACGGGGAGGGCCTTTCCCTTCTCGTCGAGCGCCCGGACTTTGGCCCTTGAGGCCGTGCCCCAGTTGGCGACCAGGAGGCCCCGGAGCGGGGGCCGGGGCTCGGTGGGCGGGGGAACCAGGACGAGGCTCTCGTCGGGGACCAGGGTCACCGAGGCCATGTCGCCCGAGGCCGTGCGAAATCGCAGCGACCAGAGATCGCCCAAGGTGCTCGGATGGAACGGCAGCTTCGCTCTACCGCCGACCAGGGGAACGGACACCCAGCCATCGTCCTGCCCCTGGGTGACCTGAACGATCTCACCGGGGGCGGCATCCACCGCCACGATGTGCAGACCGGGCAGACTCAAATCGGCCGGCCCGGCCGGGATCACGCTCATGACTCCGCCCGATAAGGGGGTCAGATGGATTAGATCGGCTGGCGGCGTGTCGGCTTCGACCGGCCCGGTCAAGATTACCGCCCCGGCGAAGGCCGCAAAGGCCCACGCCTTCCATACCTTTGGCCCTGTAACGCCCTTTCTCTCAATCGAATATCTCTTCATGCTCCGACTCCCGCGCAGTTCTCGTTGGGAGTATCTTCACCTCTCGCCGCTCCCGCCACATGGACCGGCAACGGCGGCAGCGCCTGCCATCGGGGGTTCGTAACTACCTCCGCGACCGTTTCCTGGCCGGAAGGTACATTCCCGCCTACGGGGCGCAACCGGAAGTTGCCGGCCCATGCCGCTATTCCGAACGACAGGCCGAGTACGACCGAGGTAAGCTGCCTCATAACCATTACCCTAACCCTCCGGTCCAGTCATGACTGATAGGGTTTGCTGGACCATTACATACTACAAAAGCAATTCCCTTGCCAACCATTCAGTCAGCTGAGATTGTCGACTCTATGGCGCGGCAACGCCCTTCCGGTGAGCGTTGCCCGCATGTGACCCATGACTGCACGCCCGTTTCGCTTTGGTGCAGCGCCACCAAAAGGGAACAGGCCGTTACCGTTTGGTGGCAGCCCTCAGCGCAGTGGATTTCGCGCTTGCGTCTTCGCTATCCGCCGTCTCGATGGGGTGTTCGGCGGAATCGGCAGCGTGTCGTTGGGGAAGACCGTGCCCGGAACCGGCGGTGCCAGGGCGCCCGAAGTCTGAAGCGTCGTCCACTGGTACCGGAGCAGGGCGGGGAAGGCTTGGACGATCACGGCCGCGGATTGGCTGGAGATCGCGCCGCCCGAACTGGCGGTGGCAGTCATGCTGTCACCTCCCGCGGCACCGCGGCCCCGTTGCGTGATTACGCATTGCATAGCCGATCCTCCAGCATGAATCATGAATCCGTTGCATGACTTCACCCTCAAAGATGACGGTCATGGCCCCATTTGGGGAGGGGAAAAGGACGGCATGCGCTTGACCTGGTGGCGTATACTTGGCCCTCTGGAGGAGGCACCATGGACCGGTTCGTCATCGAAGGCGGGACACCCCTCAGGGGCCGCACGGCGGTCCGCCCGGCGAAGAACGCGCTTCTGCCGTGTCTGGCGGCGGCCCTGCTCACGAGAGAGACCATAGAATTCGTCGATTCGGCGGCCCTCGGGGACATCGTCTCCATGCTCACCATGCTCGAACACCTGGGTGCCCAGGTGGAGGGGCGGCCGGGCGGCCCGCTCCGCGTGCGGGTGGCGAACGGCGGCGGGGACCTCGAAGCGCCCTACGACCTCGTGCGCAAGATGCGGGCGAGCGTGCTGGTACTGGGGCCCATGGTGGCGCGTTACGGCCGGGCGCGGGTCTCGCTGCCGGGGGGGTGCGCCATCGGCGCCCGCCCCATCGACCAGCACCTGAAGGGGCTCGCCGCTCTGGGGGCGGAGGTTCGCGTGGAACACGGCTACGTAGAGGTTCGGGCGTCGGCGCTGACGGGCGGCGACGTGCTGTTTGACCGGGCCACCGTGACGGGGACGGAGAACCTCCTCATGGCGGCCACCCTGGCCGATGGCGCGACGACCCTGCGGAACGCCGCCAGGGAGCCTGAGATCATCGATCTCGCCGAGCTCCTCGCGGCCATGGGTGCGCGCATCGAGGGGGCGGGCACGGACACGATCCAGGTAGAAGGGGTGGCGGTCCTGCACGGCGCCCGCCATGGCTGCATCCCGGACCGGATCGAGGCCGGCACCCTGCTCATGGCGGGCTGCATCACGGGCGGCGACGTCACTTGCGCGCCCGCTGTACCGGCACACCTGGAGGCGCTCCTCGCCAAGCTGAGGGAGATGGGCGCCGAGGTGACGACCGGCGATGGCTGGATCAGGGCCGCCAGTCCGGACGGCCTCGCCTCCGCCGACGTGGTCACGGCCGCCTTTCCCGGCTTCCCCACGGACCTCCAGGCCCAGTTCATGGCTTTGGCCACACAGGCGCGAGGGGCCTCCACCGTGAAGGAGACGATCTTCGAGAACCGCTTCATGCACGTGCCCGAACTCATGAGGATGGGGGCCGACGTTTCCGTCGAAGGCAACGTCGCGATCGTGAGGGGAGCCACCGGACTCACCGGGGCACCGGTCATGGCGAGCGACCTACGGGCGTCGGCGGGGCTCGTGCTGGCCGGCCTCTGCGCGGAAGGAAGCACGGAGGTCCGCCGAATCTACCACCTCGACCGCGGCTACGAGCGGCTGGAGGAACGTCTCTCCGCCCTGGGCGCGTCGGTGCGACGTGTCACCGAGGGGGAGAAGTGAGACCGGGATTCGGAAAGAAGAAGCACCACCAAGACACCAAGACGCCAAGGGATGCGGAATGTGGGACCGCAAAGATGCCGAACCATCGGGCCTTTCACTCCTCACTTCCCACTCCTCACTTCCTACTGCCCCCTGACCTGAGGTGCCCATGACCGACCTCCTCTTCGCCACGACCAACCCCGGCAAGCAGCGCGAGATCCGAGGGCTCCTCTCGGGTCTGCCGCTGAGGCTCCTCTTCCTGAACGACCTTCCCGCGGTTCCCGAGGTGGAGGAGACGGGAGCCACCTTCGAGGAGAACGCCCGTCTCAAGGCGAGGGGCTATGCAGCCCTGCTCCCCGGCGGCTACGTGGCCGCGGAGGACTCGGGCATCGTGGTTCCCGCGCTGGGCGGAGAACCGGGGGTCTATTCGGCGCGCTTCGGCGGGCGCCCCGACGACCTCTCGCGCAACGAACTCCTGCTGGAGCGCATGGCCAGCCTCGACGGTGAGGCCCGGGCGGCCTACTACGAGGCCATCGTGGTCCTGATGGAGCCCGGTGGTGCGGAGCGCCTCTTTCGCGGGCGGGTCCATGGCTTCATCGCCAAGGTTCCGGAGGGCGAGCGCGGCTTCGGCTACGACCCCCTCTTCTACCACCCCAGCCTGGGCAAGACCTTCGGCCGCGCGTCGCAGGAGGAGAAGGACCGCCTGAGTCACCGGGGCGAGGCGATCCGGGCCCTGCGATCTTATCTGGAATCGGTTCTGAAAGAGCGCGCACCGGACGAGGCGCGCGAAGAGAATGGATAGGGCGATCAAGGACTTCGAAGCCCACCTCCGGGACGAGAGGCGCGTCTCCGACCACACGCTGCGCAACTACCTCTCCGACCTCGCCCAGTTCCGATCCTTCCTGAAGACGCTTTTCCCGGCGGGCATCGACCTGAAGTCGGTGGACACCCTGACGCTGAGAGCCTATCTGGGATTTCTCCACCAGCGGGGACTGGGAAAGTCCACGGTCATGCGCAAGCTGGCCACCATCCGGAGCTTCTTCCGGTTTCTCCACCGCGAGGGGCGGATCGCCTTCAACCCGGCGCGAGCGCTGCATACGCCCCGCCAGGTGCGGAAGGTACCGCGCGTTCTCACGGAGGCGGCGGCCGCCGCGCTCGTGGAGGCGCCGCCCCAACCGGACACCAAGACGCTCGCGGGCCTCAGGGATCGGGCCCTGCTGGAGCTCCTGTACGCCACCGGCCTGCGGGCCTCCGAGGTCGTGGGCCTGGACATGGAGAGGCTCCTGCTCGGTGAGCGCCTGGTGCGCGTCGTGGGCAAGGGGCGGAAGGAGCGGATCGTGCCCTTCGGCGAGCCGGCGGCGCGGGCCCTGGAGGGCTACCTGGCGGCGCGCGCCGAGGCCGGCAAGCTGCGCCCCGGCGGCCCCGTCTTCTGCAACCTGCGCGGCGGCAGGCTCACCTCCCGGAGCCTCCAGCGCATCGTGGAGCGCTACCTGCCGGCCCTTCCGGAGGGAGGCGACGCCTCGCCGCACACGCTCCGGCACTCCTTCGCCACCCACCTGCTGGCCCGGGGGGCCGACCTCAGAACCATCCAGGAGCTGCTGGGCCACGCCAGCCTCTCCACCACTCAGAAGTACACCCACGTGGCCACGGCCCAGCTCAAGGCCGTCTACGACAAGGCCCACCCTCGCGCCCGGAGGAAGGCGCCGGAGGAGGCCCAGGAGCCCGACGCATGAATGCTTATCTGGACGCCATGGTGGCGGCCGCCCAGGCCGCGGGCCGGATCTTGAAAAAGGCGAGGGCTGAAGGCCCGGCCTGGATCGAGGAGAAGGGCCGGAACGACTACGTGACCTCGGCGGATACGGCCTGCGAGGAGGTCATCCAGGCCACTCTCGCCAAGGCCTTCCCCGGCGTTCCCCTCCTGGCCGAGGAGGGGTCGGGGAGCGCCTCGGGGCAAGAAGGTCTGTTCTTTTGCGTGGACCCGCTGGACGGCACCAACAACTTCGTGCACCGGGTGCCCGTCTACTGCGTATCGGTGGGGCTGATCGAGGGAGGGAGTCCAAAGCTCGGCGTGATCTACGATCCCGTCCACGACGAGCTGTTCCGCGGCGGAGAGGGAGAGGGCCCGACGCTCAATGGGCGGCCCTTCGCCACTTCAGGTCGGACCGATCCGGGGGGCGCCTTCGTGGCCACGGGCTTTCCCTTCAAGGAGCTGGACCACCTGAACGGTTACACCGAGGGATTTCGCCGGATGGTCCTGGCCACCGCCGGCATCCGGCGCTGCGGTGCCGCCGCCCTGGATCTCGCCTGGACGGCTTGCGGGCGGTTCGACGGGTTCTGGGAGCGGGGCCTGTGGCCCTGGGATGTGGCCGCTGGAGCCGCCATCCTCAGGGCCGCGGGAGGGGAGTGCTGCGATTTCTCGGGCGGGGGAGACTACCTCTTCGGCCGAACCATCGTGGCCGGGGCCACGCCCGCCCTCTGCCGCACCCTGCAGGGGCTGGTGGAGGTGTGAGAGGTCGGCACCGGCCGGAAGAGCACCGGAAGCCGCCCACTCCGCGGCCATTTCCACCGGGGAGCGCCCGCTTCTGTCTCGCGGTCCAAAAGAGGCCTATACTTAGGCGTCGGCTGCTTGTCGGGCTTGCGCTCGACCAACGGGGGGGAGGCAGGGGCACTCTTGCACTCTGCCGCGAGGCAGCCCGGGGGAGAGGCTGAGCGTGGAAGCGGAAAGCTGCCCCGGCGAAGGGGAGTGGTACCTGGAAGGGCTCCTCCCCGACGGCAAATCATGGATCATCCCCCTGGTGCCGATGCCCTTTTGCATCGGCCGGCACGCGGACTGCCATCTCTGCCTCTCCTCGAACAAGATCTCCCGTTTCCATGCCGAGATCTTCAGCGAAGGCGGGCTCCTCAAGGTGAAGGACCTGAAGAGCACCAACGGCACCTTCGTGAATCGGAAGCGCGTGGTCCGGACCGCCCCTCTTCGTAGCGGAGACCTGCTGCACGTGGGGGACCTGGCCTTCAGGGTTTCACTCAGGACGGCCGGCGGCCAGGAGGAGGAGACCAGCACCTCCCTTCAGCTTGCGGAGGTGTTCCAGGACATCTTCCCGGCCTACGAGCCCCAGATGAAGGAGCTGATCGAAAGCCGGTCGGTCCAGTGCCTCTTCCAGCCCATCCTCAGGCTGCGGGACCGGGAGCGGGTGGGGTACGAGATCTTCGGCCGGGCCGCTCAGTCTGGCCTTCCCTCGAATCCGGGCACCCTCTTCCGGATCGCCGAGGGGCTCGGTCTGGGAGCGAGCCTGAGCCGGGTGTTCTGGGAGGAGGGCATCCGGCAGGGCTCATCCCTCCCCGGCCATCCCACGCTCTACGTCAACCTCCATCCCGCCGAAACCTTCCGGCCCGACCTCGCGGATGCCCTCCGCGCCGTGCGCGAGCTCTATCCCGAGACGCCGATCACCGTGGAGATCAGCGAAAAGGCGGTGACCGATCTGGCTCTGATGAAAAGGCTCCGGGACCGCCTGTCCGAGCTGAAGGTAGGGTTGGCCTACGACGACTTCGGGGCCGGGCAGGCGCGCTTCCTGGAGCTCATCGAAGTGCCGCCCACTGTCCTCAAGTTCGACGTCTCGCTGGTTCGCGGCATCCACGAGGCGCCCCGCCGCCGCCTCCACCTGGTGAGGACCCTGGTGCGCATGGCCGCGGACATGGGCGTGACCTCGCTTGCCGAGGGCATCGAGTGTGAAGAAGAGGGGGAGACCTGCTCCCAGTTAGGCTTCCGCTACGGCCAGGGATTCCACTTCGGCAAACCCGCCAGAATCGACGTGGCCTGAGGCGGCGGGGCCCGCGAAGCGCCGGCCCGGAATGCGGGGGCGCCAAGCCGGGTTTGGCCGTCTGCAGGCGTCGTCCCCCCGCCCCCGCCGTTCTTCCCCGCACCTTGTATCGAAGCGCTCGTGCGCTGTCCCGGTAGGGTCCATGGTCGCCTAAGGGCGGGGGCACAACACTAAGGACCCGCGCAGAAATAGGTTAACGGAATTCGCGCCCAGATTCGTGTGAGATTGGCGCGATTGGAGGGAGCAAAACCGCAGGCGTAGTTGAAGACTACGTTGAGGATTTTGCGATCGAGAATCGCGTCAAGATCGCGCGAAGATGGGATGCGAAAACGTTAAGTTATTTCTGCGCTGGTCCTAAGAGGACGGCCGTGACGCCGGAGAACCCTGGGCGACGTTGCTGAGGTGGCGGGTGGTCTCGTAGACCTTGGCATCGATGAACAGCTCCACGAGGGCCTCATCGAGCAGCCCCGCGCCGGCCTCATCCCGTAGGATGTCCAGGGCCCGGTCCACGGGCACGGCCCTCTTGTACGGGCGGTCGGAGGCCGACAGGGCGTCGAAAATGTCCGCGACCGTCATCATCCTCGACTGGACCGGAATGACCGGGGCGGTCACGCCCCGCGGGTATCCCCTGCCGTTGAGCTTCTCGTGGTGGGCGTAAGCGATCTCGGGGATGCCCCTCAACTCGGAGGTCCAGGGGATCTGCTTGAGGAAGTGGAAGGTGTGGGTGACGTGGCTCTCGATCTCCAGCCGCTCCTCCTCGCTCAGACTGCCCTTCCGAATGGAGAGCACGGCCATCTCCTGTGGCTCCAACAACGCCTGCCCGCGGCCCATGCGGTCGGTGAAACTCGTCGCCGCGATCTCCTTCAGGGCCGAGAAGTCGCCCTCGGGCAGGACCGTGGGCTCGTCCGCGCGCAGGACCACCTCCTGGAACCGGTCCAGCTTCGCCGTCGTCTCCCGCATCTCCCGCGCAAAGGCCTCCATCTCCTGGGGGCGGACGGCGCCGGCCGTGAGGCGCTCCACCTGCCGCATCAGGAGATCGCGCTCCGCGCAAAGGCGGGCCGTCTCCAGGCGGGTGAGGACTCGTTCGAGGTCGAAGGGGTACAGCTTCTTGGCTTTCACGAGCACGTTCTCGCGAACGCCGACCTTGCCGAAGTCGTGCAGGAGGGCGGCGTACCGGATCTCCCGCAACTGCTCCGGAGTGAATCGCAGGCCCGCCAGCGGGCCCCTCTCCACGCGTCCGGCCTTTTCGGCCAGGTCTACCGTGAGAACGGAGACGCGCAGGGAATGGCCCGAGGTGGTCGGGTCGCGCTGTTCGATGGCGGTCACCGAGGCATGCACGAAGCCCTCGAACAGCCGCTCGATGCTCTGGTAGAGCCGGTTGTTGTCGATGGCCACGGCGGCCAGGCTGCCCACGGTCCGCATGAGGTTGATGGTGGCCGCATCGAAGGGGACGACCTCCGCCTCCACCTCCTCGGGCGAATCAAGAAGAGTCGGGGGATTCCGCTTCTTGTTGATGAGCTGGAGGACGCCCGTGATGTCCCCCTTCTGGTTGAGCATGGGGATGATGAGCTGGGACTTGGTCCGGTACCCCACCTGCTCGTCGTAGGCCCTGTTGAACCGGTACGGGGCGTCGCGCGGGATGGTGTAGGAATCGTCAATGACGAGCGTCTCGCCGGTGGCGGCCACGTAACCGGCGAGGCTGGACTTGGAGATCCACAGCTCGGTCTCCTCGAAGGGGATCGGCTTGGAGTCGTTCTGCACGGCCGCGAACAGCAGCCTGGTCGGCGGGCCCTCCTCCTCGGGGATGGTCAGGTAGAGGCTCCCCGCATCGCAGCCCGCCAGGAGCAGCGCGCGGGAGAGGATGAGCGAGAGCAGCCGCCGGTAGTTGTGCTCGCTGGAGAGGGCCAGGCTCACCTCCGTGAGCTGGTCCAGGACGAGCGCCTGCGCGTCGAACTCCTGGCGCAGACGGGCGAAGGCCATGGCCACCGGGACGAAGGGCCACCGGGTCCGGGTGAGGTTGACGAAGGTCTCCAGGGAGGAGGAGCTCCCGATGCGGAGCCACGCCCCCTGGGCATCGTCGGGCTCTCCGTCTGCCGCCTCGCCGACCACGCAGACGTAGGAATCGATGCCGGCCTGCGCCGGGGCGCTCTCGCCCGGCGCTAGGAGATAGAGCACCGGCACGCCCGGGGGGAGGGGCTCGGCCGAATCGAGGGGGGCCAGGTCCAACCCGTCCAGGAGCGCGCAGCTTTGCACCAGGTCGGTATTCAGGAGCCGAGGCGAGAAGCGGATCGTCAGGAAATCCACCTTGGAGGGCCTCCTGCGCATACGATGCCTCAAACCGTCGGGGTTGTAAATTGTTGGGAGAAGGAGACAGGGGACAGGGGATCATGTCCTTCCGGCAATGATTCTCGGGACCTCCTGTATGGCTGGTGATATACTCTTTGCCATTGAACTTCGCCCGACGGGGGCGCGAGCGGGGGAGAGCGCCCCAGGAGCCGACATGGCCGATCATCCTAACCCACCCGCGACGGCGTACATGGTTACCTGTCCCACCTGCCGGAATTCCTTCGACGCGATGCAGGCCACTTGGTGCTCCTGCCTGACCACGGCGCGGACCTTCGTCTGCCCCGCCTGCCTGCATTGCTTCTGTCAGGCTCCGAGGGAGTACAGGGACCGCTTCTGGTCCCAGGCCCCACCCGAGCTGTGGCGGCGCAAGATGGAGGAGCGGGGCCTCCCCTTTCAGCCCGAAGCGCCTCCCGGCCCGGAGGCGGTGGTCCGGCCGCTGGTGCTCGTGGCCGACGACGAGCGGGAGATCCAGCGGATCGCCTCCGGTGCCGTGATGAGTCTGGGGTACTCCCTCCTCGTGGCACGCGACGGCCAGGAGGCCCTGGACCTGGCCCGGCGGTACCTGCCGGACCTGATCCTCACCGACGCCCTCATGCCGAAGGTGGATGGTCGAGAGGTCTGCCGCCGGCTCAAAAGCGATCCCGCGACGGGGTCCATCAAGGTGGTGGTCATGACCTCGGCCTTCACGGCCGGCCAGTACAAAACCGAAGCCATGCGCCAGTTTCGCGTCGACGACTACGTGGCCAAGCCGGTGGACTTCAAGACCCTCAGGGCCCTCCTGCAGAAGCACCTGGGCTAGGAGACTTCCGGAGCGGGTAGCCGGACGGGAAAGAGGGAAGCATGGGATCGTGGGATGCCCAGATCGCGGCGCTGAGGGAGCAATTCCTCCAGGGGGCGCCGGACCGCGTCAGCCAGCTCAGGCGGAGCCTGGGGCTGCTTTCGGCCGATCCCGGCGACCAGGAGGCCCTCCGGGATCTCCTGCTGGGCTTTCACAAGCTGTCGGGATTGGGCACCACCTTCGGCTTCCCCGAGGTCACGGAGATGGGGCGGATCGGCGAGGCTGAGGCAGGGCGGTTGCTCCAGGCCGCCATACTCCCCGACACCCGGCAGATCGGCGGCTGGGGCCAACTCGTGGACAGGCTGGAGGAGGTGCTCATCAGGACCGTCCCCGCGTGCGCGCCGGCCGCCGCGGAAGCGCCTGGCGGCGTGTACCGCCGCGAACATCCCTACAGGATCGTGGTGGTGGAGGACGACGGCGAATTCGCCTCCGCGCTCCGGAGCGTTCTGGAGCACAGGGGCATGACGGTCGCCTTGGCGAAGGGGGTGGAGGAGGCCAGGGGATTGCTCGAACGGGACCTGCCCGACGCCGTGGTGACCGACATCCGCCTGGGCGGCGGCTCGGGATTCGAATTGGTTCGCTGGTTCAGGCTGCAGCCCGGCGGGGAGACCCCGGTGGTGTTGGTGGTGAGCGTCTTGAGCGACTTCCCGGACCGGGTCGAGGCGATCCACTGCGGGGCCGACGGCTACTTCGCCAAGCCCGTCCGGTGGGAGGACCTCGTGAAACGGCTGGAGGGCTTGCTGGAAGGCCGCCGGACCCGGCCGCCGCGCATCTTGTCGGTGGAGGACGACCCCCTGGAAGGCAGGCTGCTGGCCACCATCTTCGAGAGCGCCGGGTACCGCTTCAGGCTGTGCGGCGACCCGGGAAGGCTGGAGGCGGAACTCGCCGCCTTCCGGCCCGACCTGCTGCTCATGGATGTGCTCCTGCCGCGCCTATCCGGCTTCTCCCTCGTGCGCTACCTCCGACAGTCCGAGGCCTTCGCGACCCTGCCCGTGATTTTCCTGACCACGCAGGGCCAGCTCAGGGACCAGATCCAGGCGCTGAGGGCGGGCGGCGATGCCTACCTGACCAAGCCCGTGAACCCATCGCTCCTGCTGGCGTCCGTTGCGGCGCAGCTGGAGAAGGCCCGGCAGCTCAGCCGCCTCGTGGACCACGATGGGCTGACGGGGCTGCTGACCCACTCCGCCTTCTTCGACCGCGCCGCGGCCATCTACTCGCAGCGGACCAGACCCAGGGGCCGGGGAGTCGTGTTGGCCATGCTCGACCTGGACCATTTCAAGGAGGTCAACGACCGCTGGGGCCACTTGGCCGGAGACCGCGTTCTCGTGGCCCTCGCCGGGCTCCTGAGGCAGCGCCTCAGGCAGGCCGACGTGATCGGCCGTTACGGAGGCGAGGAGTTCGCCCTCATCCTCGAGGACTTGAGCGGCGAGGAGACCCTCCGGCTCGTGCGGCGCCTCCTGGAGGAATTCAGCGCCACGCCGGTGTCCATCCCCGGCGGGGAGACCCTTCGGGCCAGCTTCAGCGCGGGCTTGGCCGTCCTCGCCCCTTCCCTGACCGGGGTGGATGCGTGGATCGATGCCGCCGATGAAGCCCTCTACACGGCCAAGGTCCAGGGCCGAAAGCGAGTGGCCCTCGCGGAGGGGAGGCCGTGAAGCGCCCCTCCTCTCACGAAGGCCTCGACCGGCGGGAGGACCTGGCTCGCCTCCGAAAGAGCGAAGCGAGGCTCAGGGCCATCCTGAGGCAGGCCACGGACGGCATCCTTCGCGACGCTTCGGTCTCCCGGTCCGCCGAGGAGGCCCTGGCGGACTCCACGGAGCGGCTGGGGGCCGTCCTGAATGCCGCGACCGAGCTGGCCGTCATCGCCACCGACCCCGCGGGCACCATCAACCTCTTCAACCGCGGAGCAGAGCGGATGCTGGGTTACACCGCGCAAGAGGTCGTGGGCGAGGCATCGCCGCTGATCTTTCATCGCGGCGAAGAGGTGGAGGAGTGCGGACGCGGCCTGGCCCGGCGCCTAGGGAGGCCGGTGCGGGGCTTCGGCATCTTTGCCGATCTGGCCAGGGCCGGCCTCGCCGGGGAGCGCGAGTGGACCTGGGTGCGCAAGGACGGATCGGCGCTTCTCGTACTCTGTTCGATCAGCGCGCTTTACGATGCCAAGGGCCTTCCCTCGGGCTTCCTCTGGATCGGAAGGGACATCACCGAGACCCGCCGGCAAGAACAGGCGCTGCGCGAGAGCGAGGAGCGCTTCCGCACGCTCTCCACCGCTTCGCCCGTGGGGGTCTTCCAAACGGACGCGGAGGGGCTGTGCCTCTACACGAACCCTCGATGGTGCGAAATCACGGGGCTGGATCCAGAGGAGAGCCTGGGCGTGGGCTGGATCAGGGCCGTCCATCCGGACGACCAGGACGAACTCCTCATGGCGTGGCGGCGGGCGCTGCTCTGGGACGAGGAAATGATCCACGAGTTCCGTTTCCGCCGCCCCGACGGGGAGGTGCGGTGGGTGCTGGCGAGGGCGGCCGCCGTGCGGTCGGAAGTGGGCAAAGTCCAGGGCTACGTGGGCACCGCCGAAGACATCACGGAGCGCAGGCGGGCCGAGGAGGCCCTCAGGGACAGCGAAGTCCGAACCCGCGCCATCATCGAGCAGCTCCTGGGCGGTCTCGTGACCATCACGGAGGAGGGGGTCATCGAGCTCGTCAATCCCGCCGCCCAGCGCATGTTCGGCTATACGGAGGAGGAACTCGTGGGCCAGCACCTCTCTCTCCTTCTGCCCGAGACGGTGGAGGGTGACCCCAAGGAGTATCTGCGGCGGACCCACCGGCAGGCCGTGGGTCGCGTCACGGAGTGGGAGGCGCGGCGCAAGAACGGTAGCGTCTTTCCCGTGGAGGTCTCCCTCTTCGAGTTCCAGACGATCCAGGGCAGGCGGTTCGCCGGCAACGTGCGGGACCTCACGCAACTGAAGGAGGTGGAGCGGCTGAAGCGGGAATTCGTCTCCACCGTCAGCCATGAACTGCGCACGCCACTCACCTCCATCCGCGGCTCCCTCGGGCTGCTGGCGGGCGGCGCGGCGGGTCCTCTCCCCGACAAGGCCGGCGAACTGGTCCGTATCGCCCTGAAGAACAGCGAGCGGCTCATCCTCCTCATCAACGACATCCTGGACATGGAAAAGATCGAATCGGGACGGATGGAATTCGCGATCCAGCCTCTGACCGTCATGGCCAACGTCGAGCTGGCGCTGGCCTCCAACCAGGCCTACGCCGACCAGTACGGCGTGCGGCTCGTGTTGGCCCAGGCGGCGCCCGGCAGCCAGGTCCTGGCCGATCCCAACCGGTTGGCCCAGGTGCTGGCCAACCTCCTCTCCAACGCCTGCAAGTTCTCCCCCTCGGGCGGCACGGTGGACGTATCGGTGAATGCCGCGGAAGGGTGGGTGCGAATCTCGGTGGCGGATCACGGACCGGGCATTCGGGAGGAATTCCGCGAACGGATCTTTCAGCGCTTCGCCCAGGCCGACGCTTCGGATGCGAGGCAGAAGGGCGGAACGGGCCTCGGCCTGAGCATCAGCAAGGCGATCGTGGAGCACATGGGGGGGCGGATCGGGTTCGAGACCGAGGTCGGGCGGGGCACGACCTTCCATGTGGACCTTCCCGTCGCTCCATCCCTGGATGGCCCGAGCCCCTCTCCAGGCGGGGCGAGGAGGCCGGTCCTGGTGTGCGTCAACGATGCCCGGGCCAGTCGGCGCTTCCAGGAGGCCCTCACGCAGGAGGGCTACACGGTGGAGAGAGCGGCCACGGCCTGGGAGGCCAGGGGCCTGATCGAGCAGTCGCAATACGCGGCCCTCCTGATGAGCCCAGAACTCCCCGACGGGGACGGCCTCACCTTCGTGCGCAACCTGCGATCCAGCGCCTCGGGCCGATCGCTCCCCGTGGTCATGGTCTCCGGGCAGAGCCCAGGTCCCTCCGAGCGAATGGAGGGTGAGGCCCTGCTCATCCTGGACTGGCTGAGTCCTCCGCTGGAGCGGGCGAGGCTCGCGGAGACCATCCGCCTGGCCGCGCGCAAGGGCTGGGTCGCGGGCAAGCCCCGAATCCTCCACGTGGAGGACGACCCAGACGTGGTGCGCGTGCTGGCCGTGGTGCTCGCCGGCGAAGCCGAAATGGTGTCGGCCCGGAGCCTGGGGGAAGCGGAAAAGCTGCTGGCGAGGGAGCGGTTCGACGCCGCGATCCTCGATCTCGACTTGCCCGACGGCGTGGGCCTGGACCTGCTGCCGCAGCTCAAGGCGCCCGACGGCAGGGCCGTTCCGGTCATCGTCTTCTCGGCGGCCGAGTCGCCGCGGGAGATGGCGAGGAAGGTCAACGCCGCGCTCGTCAAGTCCAGGGGCACCCACCAGGATCTGGTGGCTGCGCTGCACGCCTTGATCCAGGCCCAGGAAGGGTCGGCGCGGGCCGGATCGAAGGTCGAGGAGTAGATCGTGAGCGCCTCCTCCCTGCTCCGGATCCTGCACGTCGAGGATGACGCCGACATCCAGGCCATAGCCCGGCTGGCCCTGGAGGGCGTGGGAGGCTTCGAGATGGAGACGTGCGGCACGGGCGAGGAGGCCATGCACCTGGCTCGGACGTTCCATCCCGACCTGATCCTCCTGGACGTGATGATGCCGGACATGGACGGCGTGACGACGCTGAGGAGGCTCCGGGGGGACCCCCAAACCGAGGCCATCCCGGTGGTTTTCATGACGGCCAAGATCCAGCAGGAGGAGGTGGCCAGGCTGCGGGGGGAGGGGGCCCTGGACGTCCTCGTGAAGCCCTTCGACCCCATGACCCTGGCCCACACGCTCCGCCAGATCTGGGCCAGAATGGCGCCGGATGGATGACGGCCGCAACCAGCCGCCCACCCACAGGGGAGAGAAAGCAGGATCGGGCCTCCCGGCGCTGCCCGACTCCGGGACCGTTTGGTGATAGAATTCCATTTCCATGGCGGACAGGGGTTCCGCTGCTGAACGGGGATGGAAGATGAGCTCACCTGGCGATGGAGACGGGAAGAGGCTGGAGGGCCCGCCGGAAGGGCCGCGGGATTTCATCCGGGCGATCGTGGAGCGGGACCTGAAGGCGGGCGCGCACCGGAGCGTGGTGACGCGCTTCCCTCCAGAGCCCAACGGCTACCTGCACATCGGCCACGCCAAGTCAATCTGCCTGAACTTCGGCATCGCGAAGGAGTTCGGGGGGCGGTGCCACCTTCGCTTCGACGACACCAACCCCTCCAAGGAGGAGCAGGAGTACGTGGACTCCATCCAGGCCGACGTGCGCTGGCTGGGATGGGACTGGGGCGGGCACCTCTACTTCGCCTCCAACTATTTCCAGCAGCTCTTCGAGTGGGCCCTGCACCTCGTCAAGACCGGCAAGGCGTACGTCTGCGACCTTCCCGCCGACGAGGTTCGCCGCTACCGGGGCACGCTCAGGGAGCCGGGCCGGGAGAGCCCCTATCGGAACCGCAGCGTGGAGGAGAATCTGGACCTCTTCCTGCGGATGAAGGCGGGCGAGTTCGCCGACGGCTCGCGCACGCTCAGGGCCAAGATCGACATGGCCCACCCCAACCTCAACATGCGCGATCCGGTGCTCTACCGGATCCTCCACGCCGAGCACCACCGCACGGGCGACGCCTGGTGCATCTACCCCATGTACGACTTCGCGCACGGCCAGTGCGACGCCATCGAGGGGGTCACCCACTCCGTCTGCACGCTGGAGTTCGAGGACCACAGGCCGCTCTACGACTGGTTCATCGAGAACCTTCCGGTGCCACACAAGCCGCACCAGTACGAATTCGCGAGGCTCAACCTCACCTACACCGTGCTCAGCAAGCGCAAGCTTCTGGATCTCGTGAACAAGGGGTACGTCTCGGGCTGGGACGACCCGCGCATGCCCACGCTCGCGGGGCTCAGGCGGCGCGGCTATACGCCCGAGGCCATCCGGGCCTTCTGCGACCGCATCGGCGTGGCCAAGAGCAACAGCACGGTGGAGGTGGAGACCCTCGAGGGCTGCCTCAGGGAGGATCTGAACAAGACGGCGCTACGGCGCATGGCCGTGCTCCGTCCCCTGCGCGTCGTGATCACCAACTACCCGGAGGGAAAGGCCGAGGAGCTGGAAGTGCCCAACAATCCGGAGGATCCTCGGGCCGGGTCGCGGGCCGTCCCCTTCTCTCGCGCGCTCTACATCGAACGCGACGACTTCCGCGAGGATCCGCCCAAGAAGTTCTTCCGCCTGGCCCCCGGGCGCGAGGTCCGCCTGCGGGCCGCCTACTTCATCACTTGCCAAGAGGTTGTCAAGGACGAAACCACCGGAGAGGTGGTCGAGCTCCGGTGCACCTACGACCCCGAGACCCGCGGCGGTTCGGCCCCCGACGGCCGCTCCCCTAAAGCCACGCTCCATTGGGTTTCGGCCCTCCACGCCGTGGACGCGGAGGTGCGCCTCTACGACCGCCTGTTCACGAAGGCCAATCCCGACGACTTTCCGGAGGGGGAGGATTACCGGGCCAACCTGAACCCCGCTTCGCTGGTGGTGGTCCCCGCGGCCAAGCTGGAGCCCGCCTTGGCCTTCGTCCGACCGGGGGACCGCGTCCAGTTCGAGCGGCTGGGCTACTTCTGCGCCGACCCGGACTCCGCCCAGGCCCACCCCGTCTTCAACAGGACCGTCACCCTCAGGGACACCTGGGCCAAGATCGAGGCGGCCCAAGCCAACCGGTGAGCCCCTCCCTTCGCTCTGAGCCTTCAGCGTCTTCCTTGCGATTCGCGCCTCGTGTCTCGCATCTCGCACCTCACGTCTCGCCTCTCTAACTCAGGAGGAGCGAGTGGATCTGTGGACCGTTCTGGCTCTGGCTGTGGCGCTCTCCATGGACGCCCTGGTGGTGGCGGTGGCGACGGGCGCGTCGCTCCGGCTGGTCTCCCACCGCCAGACCTTCCGACTCGCCTGGCACTTCGGCCTCTTCCAAGCCCTCATGCCGGTGGTGGGTTGGGCCTCGGGCCTGGCGGTGGTGCGCTTCATTCAGGCCTACGATCACTGGGTGGCCTTCTGGCTCCTCGGATTCATCGGGGGCCGGATGGTCTTTGCGGGACTGAGACCGAAAGACGAGGGGGCCGAGGCTCAGGATCCGACCAGAGGCTTCACCCTCATGCTGCTCTCCCTCGCGACGAGCATCGATGCCCTCGCCGTGGGCTTCAGCCTTTCGCTCCTGAACGTCTCCATCTGGTGGCCCGCGCTGACCATCGGTGTGGTCACCGCCTGCATCACCGCCGCCGGCGTCCATGCCGGGAGGGCCCTCATGCGACTGCGCATGCTCCCGATGGTGGCCGACATCCTCGGAGGACTGGTCCTCATCGCCATCGGCATCAGCATCCTTCTGGAGCATGGCCTTTCCTAGGCCATCATGATTGGTCGGCTGTGGGGGCCGAGGCGAAAGAAATCGCGACGGTGCATTGTTATTCTGCAATGAAGATCAAAGCGGGAACGGGGCTCAGTCGGGACAGGTGTCCAGTGGACGAGCCTTATGCTCCCAGGGTGGCGGAAGCATGGAGGAAAGATGAAGCGGGCGATCCTGACGACGACCTTGGGTCTGATCCTCTTCCTGGCCGCGGGCCCTCACCCGAAGGCCCAGGAGCTCTCGCTGCTGGGCGGAGCGACCCGGGACGGGAAGATTCACGACAACTCCTACGCGTGGGCCATTGAATATCTGCAAGGGGTGAGCGAGCACACGGCCTTCAGCGTGGCCTGGATGAACGAGGGCCACTTTCCCTACCACCACCGGGACGGCAACGCCTTCCAGTACTGGGGGCGGCTGACCGTCTTCCACCGGCGGCTCGCTCTGGCCGCAGGGGGCGGAATCTACCGCTATTTCGATACCACGGAGGCCGCGCACGGCGGCTCCTATTCGGACGTCCACGGCTGGGGCGCCATCGAGAGTCTCAGCGCCACTTGGTACACGCGGAGCCGATGGCTCCTCCAGGCCAGGATGAACTGGATCCAGGCCGCGCACAGTTTCGACGCCTGGTCCGCCGTGCTGGGGATCGGCTACCAGCTCTCCGCGCCGTCCGCGCCGGGCCCCCGACCCAGGCCGCCCCACCAGGCGGAGTGGACCACGCGCAACGAGGTCACCCTCTTCGCCGGCCAGACCATCGTCAACAGCTTTCACTCCCAGTCGTCCATCGCCTCCAGCTTCGAGTACCGGCGGGGCATCGGCCGCTACTGGGACGCCTCCATCGCCTGGCTGAACGAGGGCGACAGCCGCGTGGTCCGGCGAAACGGCCTCATCGCCGAGATCCAGGCCGTGCGCGCCTTTCTTGGAAACCACCTCGTCCTCGGCGCGGGAGGCGGGGCCTACGTCGCCATCGATAAGCGCCGCCCGCCCTCGTCCACCGAGCTGGTGCCCGGAGGGACGCTCGCCGGCATCGTCACCCTGCGCATGGCCTACCGGATCAACGACCGGTGGGAGATCCCCGCCCACTGGAACCGGATCGTCACGGGGTACAGCCGGGACACGGACGTCTTCCTGGTCGGGCTGGGGTGCCGCTTCTGAACGGAAGGGCGGGAGCGAAGGGCCGAGTCGGAGGGCGGCACATCGATGTCCAATGTTCGGTGGAAGGGCCCGGGCGCGGGCGACTACCCTCTTCTTCGTTTCTTCTCTGTTTCCCCTGTCTCTCCGATTCTATCCCTCACCCCCCGGCCGCGCTCACCGAGTCGAGCCCCCTTTTCAGGCGAGCCAGTGTCCCCGGGCGTCCCATGGCGGCCAGGACGTCGAAGATGCCGGGGCTCTCGGTGCGGCCGGTGAGGAACAGGCGGCAGGGGTGGATGAGGGCGCCGGCCTTGACGCCGGAGGCCTCGGCGTGGCCGCGGAGCACCTCCTCCAGCTTGGCCGGGCCCCACTCGTCCTCGGCAAGGCCTTCCAGCCTGGGCAGCAGGCCTTCCAGCGCGGCGAGGGCGCCGGGGTCTTTCCGCGCCTTTTCCAGCCCCTTCGGGTCGAGGGGGAAATCGAGGGTCAGGAAGGGCACCAGCATGGCCGCCAGCTCGCGCAGGTCCTTGGCCCGGGTGGCCATGACCCTGACCGCGGCCTCCCCGGGCTCGGGACCGGCGGGCAAGAGGGCTTCCAGAAAGGGCCTCAGGACCACGGCCAGTTCGCAAGGAGAGGTTTCTCCCATGACCTTGGCATTGATGAAGGCGAGCCGCTCGCGGTCGAAGACCGAGGCCGAGTTCTTGAGGGCCGAGAAGTCGAATCGGCGGATGACCTCGGTCATGGTGAGGAAGGGCTCCTCGCCGAGGTTGGCGCCGAGCTGGGCCAGGAAGTTGAAGAGCGCCAGGGGCAGGATGCCTTCGTCCCTGTAGGAGAGCACGGAGACCGTGCCGTGGCGCTTGGAGAGTTTCTTCTTGTCCATGCCCAGGATGAGCGGCAGGTGCCCGAAGACGGGCGGCTCCACGCCGAGCCCCTCGTAGAGGGCGATCTGCTTGGGCGTGTTGCTGATGTGGTCCTCGCCGCGGATCACGTGCGTCATCCCCATCGCGACGTCGTCGCTCACCACCGACAGGTGATAAGTGGGAGTGCCGTCCGATCGGAGGAGCACGAAGTCTTCCACCTCCGAGCTGTCGAATTCGATGCGTCCCTTCACCACGTCGTCCCAGGCGAGTTTGCCCTTGGGCACGTCGCAGCGGACGACGAAGGGCTCGCCCGCGGCGGCGCGGCGGTCCGATTCCTCCCTGGGAATCGCGCGACAGAGCCGGTCGTACTTCCACTCGGCGGGTTTGCCGCTGGCGTTGCGCCGCGAATCAAGAGCCTCCTTGCTGCAAAAGCAGCGGTAGGCGTGGCCGGAGGAGAGGAGCTTGTTCGCGTTTTCGCGATAGAGGGCCTGGCGCCCGCTCTGGAAGAAGGGGCCCTCGTCCCACGCGATGCCGAGCCAACTCAGGCCGTCCAGGATGGCCTGGGTCATCTCGGGCGTGGAGCGGGCCTCGTCCGTGTCCTCGATGCGCAGGATGAACGCGCCGCCGTGCCTGCGGGCGTAGAGCCAGTTGATGAGCGCCGTGCGGGCGCCCCCCACGTGGAGGTAGCCGGTGGGGGATGGAGCGAAGCGGACGCGAACGGGCATGGGATCCTCCCTGCTTCGAAGCCGCGAGTGGGTCTGCGGGGTCCCGGTCCGCGGGCCGCCCCAGCCAGGCCCCGGTTCTCGGTCGGAACAAAGTACCACCTCGTCAGGGTTTTGCCAACCGTCGGAAGAGCCGAACCTGCGATCTGCGAGGAGCTACATGCCCGTCCAAAATGGGCCACCTTGCCGGCTCCGAACCACGGCCGGGCCTTGGCCGCGCCGTTGGCGCGGCGCTGGGGGCCTTTGACGGGCGCGACCACGCCAGCGTGGCCGCGCTCCGTCCGCAGTCCCTCAGCAGCCCTTCGGGCGCCAGGCCCGGCCTTTCCTGGCGTACACCGTCCCCCCACCCTCCACGGGTGCGCCGGCGGCGACGGACCTCCTGCTTCGTCAGCCTTCGGCGTCCGCATCCTCAGCGTACAGGGAGTACGCTTCCGGTGCGGCCGCCTCGGCTTCCTTGCATGAGGCCCATCGGCGCCGGGACGCCGCTTTTCGCTTGCAGCGAAAAGCGAAGGGACGACGCCGGTCGAAGGGGTGCGGGGAAACGGGGAGGTTTCCCCGCTCAGAGGGCCACCCCCGCAAGGGCAGGGAAGAGCAGCTCCCCTGGCGCGCGCCAGGGGAGCGCCGAGGAGGGGCGGCCGAGCCCCTCCTTGGGGAGCGCCCCCGCGCGACGGGCCGGGACGCGCCTTCCTCCGCTTTGCTCCGGAAGGCAAACCGCACAAGCGCGAGTTGAAATAGTCTTGTACAGCCATGGGGGAGCTACAATGCTCATAGACGGAGTAGTTTCCGTCCGACGGAGAGTGGTCATGGCTGCTGGCGGGCATCGGTGTCTGGCCGGGGCGATTCTTGTCGCGGTGGCCGTGAGTCTGGCTTCCCAGACCCCTGCCCCCTCCGGCGGGCTAGCCCTTCTCCGGGAGGGGCGCTTCGACGATGCCGCGGCCGAGCTGGAGCTGGAGGTCAGGCGGAAGCCCGATGACCTCGGCCTGCGTGCCGCCTGGGTCAAGAGCCTGGTGGAGGGGGGGCGGTGGATCGAGGCCCTCGCGGCGGCCAAGGAGACGGCGGAGCGTTCGCCCGCCGACCCGGAAGCCCGGCTGATATATGGGGACTGTCTCTTTCTCGACTTCCGCGCCGAGGAGGCGCTGGCGGCATGGCGGCCCGTCCTGCAGGACGAGCGGTGGCGGGTGCTGGCCCTTCCCAAGATGGTCAACGCCGCCCTCGGTCTGGGGCGCAAGGCTGAGGCCCTGTCCCTGATCTCCCAGGCCGAAGCGGAAGGCATGCCTCCCACCGCAGATCTGCTCTCCTTGAAAGTGAGGGCGCTGGATGATCCGGCGGCGAAGCTGGCGGTCTTGAAGGCCATCGCCCGGATCGGCCCCGACTCCCAGGCCCTGGCGGAGCGGGTTCGGCTTTACGGAGCCCTGGCGCCGATGGGCCCCGTACAGATCGCCCCCCCCGCCCAGTTTCCGGGAAGCACCCAGCTCCGGGAGATCTACAGGGAGCCCAGCCTCAAGGTGGTCATGAACGGGAAGAAAACCTGGATGGCCCTGGATACGGGAGCCGAGTCGGTCCTGGTCAACGCCGATCTGGCGCGGAAGCTTCGGTTGCCCGAGCTGGGAGCCGTGTCCCTCGAAGGCTGGGGCTACCAGGGTCCCCGCCAGTCCCGCTCCGTCGTGATCTCGCGCCTGGAGATAGCCGGAATGACCGTGACCCAGCAGCCGGCGGTGATCAACGTGCGGGACAGCGAGTTCTGGACCAAGAAGGGCGGATATCTGGGGCTTTCCCCCTTCGCCGGGTTCGTGACGTACTATGACCGCCGGCACGGGAAGTTCGCTCTCTGGCCCAAGGGAACGCCGCCCGAGCAGCTCCTGGGAGAGAAGGGGACCACCCTGCCGCTCCTCTGGGTGGAGGGCGTGCCGCTCGTCCAGGTGAGGCTCCAGGGGCGGGGGCCCTTCCCCTTCCTGCTGGACACCGGGGCCCCCTACACCCTGCTGGCCTCCCAATACGTCCCGAAGCTCGGCATTCGCATCAACTCGGGGAAATACGGGAACCTCTACGGCCTGGGGTTTTCGGGAGCTTTCTCCTCGGGGCTGGCGGAGCAGGTCACCCTGGAGTTCGCGGGGCGGGTCTTTCACGAACCCGTGGCGCCCGTGACCGAAGTCCCTCAGCGTTTCCCGCTTCCCCTCTGGGGCATCCTGGGACGGGACATCCTGAACCGGTACCGGATGGTCTTCGACGGCCCGGGCAACGCCGTCACGTTGGTGCCCTATCCCGATATGAAGTGACTGAGAAGTGAGGAGGTGAAGGGGAGCTGGACAGGGCGGTCTCCGCTCTTCGCCTCCTGGACCTTGGACCTCGCTTCTCGCGTAGAAAGAAAAGCTCCCCGGTTCAGCGCCGGGGAGCTATCAGAGGAGGGGGGATCCTCATGGGAAAGCCGTTCGTTCACCCCGCTCCCTCCGAAAAGGAGGGGGAACTCCCCGGTCTTGCGACCGGGGAGTTCTGAGAGGAGGGGGGATCCTCTTTGGAAAGCGTCTCGTGGAACCTCTCGGGTTCCAGGCCCGGGGCCGGCGAATTCTACGCCGCCCGGGGCAGGGCTCAGGCCTCGAAGGAGTGCCCGCACCCGCAGGAGGCCACCGCATTCGGGTTCTGGAACACGAACCCGGAGCCCCTGATATCGCTCACGTAATCCACGACAGTGCCTTTCAGGTAGAGCAGCGACGTCTTGTCCACGTAGACCGGAAGGTTCTGAAACTCGTACTTCTCGTCGTTTTCGGTGCCCTGGTCCACCAGGGACAGATCGTACTGGAAGCCGCTGCACCCGCCTCCTACGACGGAGATCCTGAGCCCGGCACCGCTACGGCCCTCTTCACCGATGAAGCTCTTCACTGCCTGGATGGCCTGCTCGGTCAACTGGATCATCACTTCCTCCACCGCAACGCATCGGCCTATCCTCAGGCGGTGCGCGCCGTATCCAAAGCAAGGTCGATGCCAATTCACGGCGCCGCCCGGCCGAAATGGGCTATCCCCTGTAAAGGCAGGAGTTGCAGTCTTGGTTGGCGATCTCCTGCATGGGGGGGAGCCCCTGGGCCATTTTGTCCCTCGCGTCCGCCTGGCCCTCGAAGGGATGGGGGCACGGGCGGATCCGAGACGGCTAACCCTACGAATGGAAGGAGATAAGCAAGAATGGCCGGATGCTCTGGGCGCGAGCCGGCACGGTTGTTTCTCGCGCTTAACGACATGGGGCCGCGTTTCAGAAAGCAGGGCATCGGTTTCATCGGTGCAACTTTCCCATCAGTCCCGGCCCTCGCGCCAGTTGGACCACCCGTCCCAAATTCCGCGATGGAATTTGGCGCGTAGGAGCGCCGCCCCCGGCGCGATGGGCCGTTCACGGGAACCGCATCGTCTCAGCGGGTTCCCCCGGGATCGCGGCGAGGCGCCGCTCCTACAGAGGGGTTGCGCCTCCATCGCGGAATTTCGGACCCGTTACCTCCGGCGCGGGGTAGAATCTCTCTCTGCCTGGGGCGCCCGGCGCCCCCTCTTGAGTGGCCCAGCCTGAAGCTGGCGGTCACGGCGCGAAGGAGTCCAAAGTGGCGCACAAGTTCGATCCTTCCCATCTGAACAGACTTGAAAACCCGGATCGGTACAGGGCCATGCCTCCGGAGAAGATCCTGCGGGAGCTCGGGTTGGGGCCCGGCATGATCTTCGTGGACGTGGGAGCCGGAAGTGGCTTCTTCTCGCTGCCCGCGGCCGAACTCGTGGGGCCGGAGGGAACGGTCTACGCCCTCGACCTCGTGCCGGAGATGCTGGAGCACCTTCGCTCCAAACGGCCGCCTCCCTGGCTTCAGACGCTCCCCTCCGAGGAGTCCCGCCTGCCTCTGCCGGACGGGATCGCCGACTTCACCCTCGCCTGCTTCGTCCTTCACGAGACGGAGGCACCGGTGGCCTTTCTGAAGGAGATGGGCCGGGTCACCAAGCCCGGTGCTCCCGTCGTCCTCATCGACTGGGCCAAGATGAGGCAGGATGATGGGCCTCCCTACGAACACCGGATTCACCACCATCGGGCCGAGGAGCTTGCGCTGGAGGCCGGTCTGAGGTTCCGAAAGGCGGAGATGATCACGCCGAGCCACTATGCGCTGACGGTCCTCAGGCCCTCGGCGGGGGGCGAGGGCTAGCGTGCCGTCCCAGTGATGGGTTCACCCTGGAAGCAGGTGACAGACAGCACACGGAGGGGCCTCCCGCCCTATCTCCGCATCACGGGAGTCGCGCGTCCCGCGCGCCCGTCTCCGCTCTCGCGCTCGCTCCGCCCCAATTCCGCGATAGCGGCTCAACGCCTGCGTAGGAGCGGCGCCTCGCCGCGAACCGGGTGACCCTGCGACCAGGATGCGGTGCCCGCGTACGGTCCGTCGCGCCGGGGGCGGCGCTCCTACGAGTGCAATTCCATCGTGGAATTTGGGTTCCCCGGCCCCCTGGCCCCCGGCTCCCGGTTCGTGTATCCTGGCGCTTCCCGGGACAGTCCCCGCGGCACCATCTGGAGGCAGAGGACCCATGGCGAAGCGCGACGAGAAGGCCATCACCCCCCAAAGCGAAGACTACAGCCAGTGGTACCAGGACATCGTCCTGAGGGCCGAGCTGGCGGACTACTCTCCCGTCAAGGGCTGCATGGTCATCCGCCCCAATGGCTACGCCCTTTGGGAGAACCTCCAGAAGGCGCTCGACGGCATGTTCAAGGCCACGGGCCACGTGAACGCCTACTTTCCTCTCTTCATCCCCATGTCCTTTCTCTCGAAGGAGGCCGAACACGTGGAGGGGTTCGCGAAGGAGTGCGCGGTCGTCACGCACCACCGCCTCGGCGCGGACCCCGCCGGCGGCGTGCGCCCCGACCCGGACAGCGAGCTGGAGGAGCCTCTCGTCATCCGGCCCACCTCCGAGACCGTCATGTACGCCATGTACTCCAAGTGGATCAAGAGCTACCGCGACCTGCCGCTCCTCTTGAACCAGTGGGCCAACGTCGTGCGATGGGAGATGCGCACCCGCCTCTTCCTGCGCACGACGGAGTTCCTCTGGCAGGAGGGCCACACGGCCCACGCCACGCACGAGGAGGCCTGGGACGAGGTCGTGCGCATCCTGGACATCTACACCCGCTTCTCCGAGGAGTACCTGGCCGTGCCCGTGCTCAAGGGCGTGAAGTCCGAATCCGAAAAGTTCGCGGGGGCCCTTAAGACCACGTGCATCGAGGCCATGATGCAGGACGGCAAGGCGCTCCAGGCGGGCACGAGCCACGACCTGGGCCAGAACTTCGCCAAGGCCTTCGACGTGAAGTTCCAGGACGAGAAGGGCGAGTGGCAGTACTGCTGGCAGACGAGCTGGGGCGTCTCCACGCGCCTCATCGGCGCCCTCATCATGGCCCACAGCGACGACCAGGGCCTCGTCGTGCCGCCCAAGATGGCCGCCACCCACGCCGTGATCGTGCCCATCTACAAGGACGAGACCGGCCGGGCCAGGGTGATGGAGGCCGCGGCGTCGCTGAAGGCGCGGCTGGCCGCGGCGGGCCTGGGCGTCGTGCTGGACGACCGCGACACGGTGAGCCCAGGCTTCAAGTACAACGAATGGGAGTTGAAGGGCGTGCCCGTGCGGCTTGAGATCGGGCCCAGGGACGTGGAGCAGGGCGCGTGCATCGCCGTCCCACGAGTTCCCACCCGGCCCCTGCGCGAGGGAGAGAGACGCCAGAAGGAGAGCCTTCCTCTCGACGGCGCGGCCGAACACCTGCAATCGCTCCTGAACGACCTGCAGAAAGCGCTCTTTGCCCGTGCCCTCAAGTTCCGAGAGGAGCACACCTACCGCATCGACGATTACGCCCAATTCCAGCGCGACATCGAGAAAGGCGGCTTCTTCTGGGCCCACTGGTGCGGTTCCTCCGCCTGCGAGGACAGGGTCAAGGAGGAGACCAAGGCCACCATCCGCTGCATCCCCTTCGACGGCGAGACGGAGCCCGGCAAGTGCCTGGCCTGCGGCGGAGCCTCGGACCGGCGCGTCGTCTGGGCCCGGGCCTATTGAGCGCCGAGATGGCAGGGTGCCGAGGTGGTGAGATGAGGTAATGCCGAAAACGAAGGTGGTTTCACGATTCGTCCGGCTTTCTCCTCGTCCCCTCATCACCTAATCACCTCATCACCTCATCACGAAAGGTTATGCGATGACCCTCCCCCCCGAGAAACTCCCCCGCCTCCGGCTCCAGAAGGGCCGGGAAAAACGCATCCGCTCCGGCCACCCGTGGGTCTTCTCCAACGAGCTCCAGGCGGTGCCTGAGCTGCCGCCGGGTTCGCTCGTGGCGGTGGACGGCCCCGGCGGGGAGCCCATGGGGATGGGGTACTACAATCCCCACACGCTCATCGCCGTGCGCTGGCTCCAGCGCGGCTCCGAGCCTCTGCCGGAGGATTGGCTGGAGGCGCGGCTCGCCGCCGCCGTAGCGCGGCGCGAGGCGCTCTATCCCGGCGAGGAGTGCGCGCGCCTGGTCTTCGGCGAGGCGGACGGCCTCCCGGGGCTCATCGTGGACCGCTACGGCGACGCGCTCGTCACGCAGACCCTCACGGCCGGGATGGAGCTCCTGCGCCCCAGGGCCGAATCGGCCCTGCACGCCCTCCTGAAACCGGGACTGCTCGTGCGCAAGGACGACTCCCCCATGCGCGAGATGGAGGGGCTGGCCAGGGCCGTGTCGGCGGAGCCCGAGGAGGCGCCCGGAGCCTGCCGCGTCCACTACCTCGGCCTGACGCTCGATGTTCCCCTTCTCGACGGCCAGAAGACGGGGCTCTTTTTAGACCAGCGGGAAAACGTGAGGCGCTTCTCCAGCCTGATCCGCCCCGGCATGGAGCTCCTCGACGTCTTCTGCTACGTGGGCGTCTGGGGACTGGCGGGGCTGAAGGCGGGCGCCGCTTCCTGCGATTTCGTGGACGCATCGAAACCCGCGTGCGGCCGGGTCGAGGCCGGCGCGGCGGCCAACGGCTTTCCCGAGTGCGAGATCCACTGCGGAGACGCCTTCGACGTCCTGGCCTCTCTGCGGCGCGAGGGCCGCTCCTTCGACGCGCTGGTCGTGGACCCCCCCGCCTTCGCGAAGTCCAAGAAACACCTGCCGGAGGCCCTCAAGGGCTATGCCAGGCTCAACGAACTGGCCCTTGCCCTGGTCCGGCCCGGTGGCCTGCTCGTCTCGTGCTCCTGCTCCCACCATCTCTGGCGGGAGGACTTTCGCGATCTCCTGCGCGCCGCCGCGGTGCGATCGCGTCGCCGCGCCTTCCTGCTCGACTTCCGCGGCCAGGCGCCCGATCATCCTGTCCTCCTCGGCTTTCCCGAAGGCGAGTACCTCAAGGTCGCCTTCCTCCGCGTCGAGTGACGGTCGGGAGAGCCCCTCGCTTGGGGGGCGGCCGATCGGCGTCCGGACGGAGCCGTGCTTGTTCCTCATGCGGCGCTGTTGTACAGTGATGGAGTGAAGTCGGGAACGGGATCACCTTCGCCCGCCGCAGGGCCCGCTGGAAGACCGCCGCCGATGACCCTCCTCCTCTCTCGCCAACCGCTTTCTCCCCGCCTCGCGCTGAGCCTCAGCGTGCTTCTGCTGCTGGGAGTGGCCGTGATCGACTACTACACCGGCTTCGAATTCAGCTTCGCCATCTTCTACCTGATTCCCATTTCCGTGGCGGCGTGGTACGCGGGGCGGTTTCCGTCGTTCGCCCTCTCGGTCGTGAGCGCCGTCACCACCCTGGTCACCGACCTGCTGAACGGCAAGCACTATTCCAACAACGCCTTCCTCGTGTGGGACCTGCTCGCCAAGCTGGCCTTCTTCCTGGTGGTGAGCCACGTCCTGGTCTCCCTCCACGGCTCCATGGACAAGATCCGGAACCTCGCGCAGACGGACGATCTGACGGGCGTCTCCAACCGCCGCCACTTCGTGGAGGTGTGCGCGGCCGAGCTGGAGCGGACGCGCCGCTACGGCCATCCGCTCTCGCTCGCCTATCTCGATGTGGACGACTTCAAGGAGGTGAACGACCGGCTGGGGCACGCGGCGGGAGACCGGCTGCTGCGGCAGGTGGCGTCGGCGCTCGTGGGATCGGTGCGCGCCTCCGACACCGTGGGGCGGCTGGGGGGGGACGAGTTCGCCATCCTCTTCCCGGAAACCGGCCGCGACCGGGCCATCGAGGCGGCCATGAAGGTTCGCCGCCGCCTCTCCGAAGTTGCGCCGGCGGAGCCGTCGCTTCCCCTGTGCTGCAGCATCGGCCTCATCGCCTGCAACCGGCCCCCCGCCTCCGTGGACGAGCTGATCAAGGAGGCGGACGGGCTGCTCTACGAGGCCAAGACCTCGGGCAAGGACCGGGTGGTGGACAGGGTCCTGCGCGGCTGAGGCGGCCGTTGCGGCGGCGGCCCGGCCTGCCTGAGGGGCGGGTGAAACTCTGGAGGTTCCCCGACGTACACCAAGATTCGGAACGGACGCCCCCAGGGGCGGAAGTGTGCACTGTTGGATCCTCGGAAAGGAGCGACGAATGAGAGCATGGACAATCCTGCTGGCGGGCTTCCTGCTGGCGGCCCCCTGGTTCGCCACGTCGGCCCAGGAGCCCAAGACCAAGCAGAGCAAGCCCCAAGCGGCGCCGGTGGTGCACGGTATCAATCCCGCGAACCTGGACACCAGCGTCAAGCCCTGCGAAGACTTCTTCAAGTACGCCACGGGCGGCTGGGTGGCCAAGCACCCCATCCCGCCGGAGTACCCGCGTTGGGGCAGCTTCGACGCCCTCGCCCTTCGCAACCAGGAGGAGCTCAGGGGCATTCTCGAAGCGGCAGAGAAGGACACCAAGGCCCCCGCGGGCAGCATCGAGCGCAAGCTGGGCGAGTTCTACGCCGCCGCCATGGACGAGAAGAAGGCCGACGAGCTGGGCATCAAGCCGCTCCAGCCGGAGCTCCAGGCCATCGCCGACGTGAAGGACATGAAGGGCCTCGCCAAGGAGGCCGCCATCCTCCAGCACCACGGCGTCAACGTCTTCTTCGGCGTGGGGTCGGAGCAGGATGCCAAGGACGCCACCGAGGTGATCGCGGGCTTCCACCAGGGAGGGCTGAGCCTTCCGGACCGCGATTACTACCTGAAGGACGATCCCAAGACCAAGGCCGTGCGCGATGCCTACGTGAACCACGTGACCAAGGTCTTCGAGCTCCTGGGCGATCCGGCCGACAAGGCCGCCGCCGAGGCCCAGACGGTCCTCAAGCTGGAGACGGCCCTGGCCAAGGTCTCCATGTCGCGCGTCGAGCGCCGCGATCCCAAGGCCACCTATCACCCCATGGCCTTCGCCGAAATCGCCACCCTGACCCCCGACTTCGACTGGACCCTTTACGCCCGCGAGATCGGCCTTCCCGAGATCAAGGGCCACATCAACGTGGGCGAGCCGGGCTTCTTCAAGGGGCTGGCGGCCGAGCTCAAGACCGTCCCCCTCGACGACTGGAAGACCTACCTCCGCTGGCACCTCGTGAGCCGGTACTCGGGGGCCCTCTCCAGCGAGTTCGTCAAGGAGAACTTCGCCTTCTCCAAGACCCTCACCGGCGCCCAGCAGGACCTGCCGCGCTGGAAGAAGGCCGTGTCCGCCACCAACGGCGCCATGGGCATGGCCCTGGGCGAGCTCTACGTGAAGCAGTACTTCAGCCCCGAAGCCAAGGCCCAGGTGCTCGACATCCTGCACCACATCAAGGCGGCCCTGCGCGAAGATCTCGAGACCCTGCCCTGGATGAGCGAAGCCACGCGCAAGGCGGCGATCTTCAAGCTCGACAAGATCGTGGAGAAGATCGGCTACCCCGACAAGTGGCGGAATTACAGCAAGCTCGAGATCAAACCCGGAGACTACGTCGGCAACCTCTGGCGCGCTTCCTCCTTCGAGGACGCCCGCGACCTCGCCAAGATCGGCAAGCCGCTGGACCGCACCGAGTGGGGCATGACCCCGCCCACGGTGAACGCCTACTACGACCCCGGCATGAACGAGATCGTTTTCCCGGCGGGCATCCTGCAGCCGCCCTTCTTCGATCCCAAGGCCGACCTCGCCGAGAACTACGGCGGCATCGGGGCGGTCATCGGACACGAGATCACCCACGGCTTCGACGACCAGGGAAGCCAGTACGACGCCTACGGCAACCTCAAGAACTGGTGGACGCCCGAGGACCTCAAGGCCTTCAAGGAGCGGGGCCAGTGCATCGTGGACCAGGCCAGCCAGTACGTCGTGGACAATGACCTCCACCTCCAGGGCAAGCTCGTGGAGGGCGAGGCCATCGCCGATCTGGGTGGGCTCACCCTCGCCTACCGCGCCTATCACATGGCCCTGGGCGACAAGCCCGCGCCCGTCGTGGACGGCTTCACGGGAGACCAGCGCTTCTTCCTGGCCTTCGCCACCGTCTGGGCGAGCAGCACGCGGCCCCAGTTCGCCCGCCTGCTCGCCACCGTGGACCCGCACCCGGCGGCCCGCTACCGCGTCAACGGCACTCTTTCGGACATGCCCGCCTTCGCCAAGGCCTTCGGGTGCACCGCGGGCCCCATGGCCGCGGCCAAGGGCTGCCAGGTCTGGTAGGCGAATGATCTACACGACCTTGGCGTGGCGAGGGGGTGCGGGGGAACGGGTAGGTTCCCCCGCTCAAAGGGCCTCCCGCGAGAGGGCGGAGAGGAGCAGCGACCCCCGCGAAAGCGGGAGGGAGCGCCGAGGAGGGGCGGCCGAGCCCCTCCTTGGGGAGCGCCTCCGGCGCGACGCCAAGGGCTGCCAGGTCTGGTAAGCGCGGGCTGAATGGCCGCACTCAAGAGGCGGGGGCCATGCCCCCGCCTCTTTCCGGTGCTTCCCATCGATGAGCCTCCTTGCCTGGCCCCTCCCCCGGGCGCTATGCTCCGAGTGTGCAGAAGATCGGCCGATATGAGATCGAGGGGACGATCGGACGGGGCGCCATGGGCGTGGTCTACCGCGCCCGGGACCCGATCATCGGCCGAGCCCTGGCCATCAAGGTGGTCTCCCTCTCGGGGAACCTGCCCGACGAGGCCAGGGACGAGTACCGCCAGCGCTTCTTCCGCGAGGCCCAGGCGGCGGGCAATCTCCACCACCCGAACATCGTGACCGTCTTCGACGCCGGCGAGGAGGGAGGCGTCCCCTACATCGTCATGGAGCTCGTGGAGGGGGAGAGCCTGGCCCAGAGGCTCAAACGGGCCGGCAAGCTCTCCATCGAGGAGGCCTCCTCCATCGCCCGGCAGGTGGCGGCGGGGCTGGCCTACGCCCACGAGAAGGGCGTGGTCCACCGGGACATCAAGCCCGCCAACATCCTCCTGGATGCGAAGGGCCGAGCCGCCATCACGGACTTCGGGGTGGCCAGGCTCTCAGCCAGCGACCTGACGCGCACCGGGGAGGTCCTCGGCACCCCCAACTTCATGAGCCCCGAGCAGGTCCTGGGACACTCGCTGGACGGTCGGAGCGACCTCTTTTCCCTCGGCGTCGTTTACTACCTCATGCTCACCGGGGAGCGCCCCTTCAAGGGGGAGGAGGTCTCGGCCATCTGTTACAACGTGGTCCATTCGGAGCCCGTGCCGCCGGTGTCCTCGCTGTCCCTTCCCGGCGAGGTGGCCGGCGTCCTGGAGCGCCTGCTGCGCAAGAGCCCGGCCGAGCGCTTCGCGGATGGCGAGGCGGCCGCGGCGGCGCTTCGGGAGGTGACCGAGCGCACCCAGGTGGTGGCTTCTCCCGCTTCCGCCGCCTCGCAGCGCCGGTCGGCTGGAGGCTCGAGCGGCGTGACCCGGCCCGCCACCGGCGGGCAGCCGGCCACGATGTCGGCCCCGCCCCGGGGGCTCGGCAGGGGGGCGAAGGCGGCCCTCATGGCCCTGGCGGTACTCGCGGCCGCGGGAGTGATCGTGGCTTCCTGGCGGATAGCCACGCGGTGGCGCGGCCGTATCGCTTCCCCCGCCGGTGTCCAGGCAAGCGCCCCGAAGGAGTCGGCCCCACCCCCGGCCACCCAGGCCCCGCCCGTTCCCCCCAGCACCGGCGCCCCGCGGCTTACGCCGGCCTCGTCCGCCACCGGCCCTGCGCCTGGAACGGCGGCCGCGGCGGCGGAGAAGGCGAGGAGGACTCCGCCCCTCGCCAAGCCCATCCCGGTGGGCATCGTGGCGGAGGGCCCGCTCGCGAGCGGGCGCATCCGCGTGGAGGCCGGCGGGAAGACGCTCCTCGACCGCCCATTCCTCGGCGGCCTGGGGCGCGGCCGAAAGGGGCTCCTCCTGGCGGACCGTCTTCTTCTCGCCCCGGGTGAACGGAAGGTCACTATCGCTGTGGTCTCCGAGAGGCCCTCCCCGTTTGCCGCCGACACGAACGAGACGGTGCGCGTGCCGCCGGCGGGAGAGGTCACCCTCACCGTGCGCGTGCAGCGCTACCCCGACCGCCTGGCGGTGGCGCTCGTGCCCACGGCGGACCTGCCGGAGCGGCTGGCCGGCCTTCTCTCCGGAGTCGAGACGGCCCCGGGCGCGCCAGGCTCGGTGGCCTCCAGCGCCTCCCCCGCGGCCGAAACCGCCCACCTCACGCTCGTGGTAGAGGGGCCGCTGGATCGCGGCCAGATCGTCTTCTTCGTGGACGGACGGATCGAGAGGGTCGTCCCCATCCTGGATCTTCCGCGCCGCCAGGACGGCACCGGCTTCCGCCTGGAGGTCAGCCGGGAGCTGCCGGCGCGCACCTACGCCCTGGGCTTCGAGGTGAAGGCCCCGAGGCCCTTCCCCTTCTTCGCCGCGGCCCGGCGGACCGTCCGGTTCCAACCGGGCGAGTCGCTCAGGCTCGTCATCCACTGCCGTCGTGACCCGGCGCGCTTGGAGGTCGAGGAAGAACAGCGGTGACAGGGTCGGTGAGCGAAGCCCAAATTCCGCGATGGAATTGCACTCGTAGGAGCGCCGCCCCCGGCGCGACGGACCGTACGCGGGCACCGCATCCTGGTCGCAGGGTCACCCGGTTCGCGGCGAGGCGCCGCTCCTACGCAGGCGTTGAGCCGCTATCGCGGAATTGGGGCGAAGCCCCGCTCTTGACTCGAAAGTCCCCGCCGGCTATGCTATTCGACGCCGGGAAACCGGCACGGTGCCCCTGTAGCTCAGTCGGTAGAGCAGAGGACTGAAAATCCTCGTGTCGGTGGTTCAATTCCGCCCGGGGGCACCACGGCATCATCTGTCCCCATCCCTCATCAACACGAAGCGAGGAGCAACCCCGGTCGAAATGAGAGCGGGACTTGCTTCTGGTTCCTGGCGGAATCTCCCGAATCGGGTGCCCGACCGGTGCGGGACGGGCGCTGCCGGGGGCGGGCCTGCCTCAGCGGCCAGCTTTGGCCTGCCGCTCCACGAGCTGGGCCAGGGCCCGCGCGAGGCTCTTCGGGTAGTCCTGGGTGGCGGCGGCCGTCCGGTCGGCCCAGAGCACATCCTTCTCCAGGCTCTCGGGAGGCTCCATCCCAAGTTCCCCGAGGCGCCGGGCCAGGTAGCGACAGTACTCCCCAATCTCGGATTGCCAGATGGCCTCGGGAGAACTCTGGCTCACGATGCGCTGGGCGACGATGCACTCGACGGCCTGCCGTGCTTTGTCCTGCTCGATCTTCCGCACGGAGGGGGACCACTGCATGGGCTCGGGGCTGTGGGAAGAAGGCTGGGGTGCAAAGGGCGGTCTTTTCCCTCGGCGGAGAAAGGAACCCAGGGAGACGGCTTTCCACGAAATGATCAAGAGCACAGGTGCCACCGCCAGCGAGAAGCCGTATGGGCCCTTCCAGAGGTGTTGAATCAGCCACGCCAGGACGATGCCGCCGAAGACGGCGAAGAGGGCTCTGATCAGGCGGATCTGAAGTGCATCCCTCCAAAGGTCCATCTCGGTTTCGCCCCCCGCGCCGGACGCCATCGGTTCTCCTTGACAGTCTAGCAAGTTGACACGTCATCGGCAATGGGCCGGAGCCCCCCCAAATTCCGCGATGGAATTGCACTCGTAGGAGCGCCGCCCCCGGCGCGACGGACCGTACGCGGGCACCGCATCCTGGTCCCAGGGTCACCCGGTTCGCGGCGAGGCGCCGCTCCTACGCAGGCGTTGAGCCGCTATCGCGGAATTGGGGAGCCCCGGCTCCCCGGGCCTTGGTCGGGGCCTCCGGTCGGCCGCCCCCTTTACATGCGCGGCCTCTGGGGTAAGCTAGGGGCAGGACGGGAATGAGGCGATCGCAGGGAGGCTCTGGTGGACGGGAGACGAAGCGCCCTTCTGGTGGTGGACATCCAGCCCGACTTCCTCCCCGGCGGGCCTCTCGGGATCGAGCGGGGCGACGAGGTGGTGGCTCCCATCGCCCGGCTCATGGCCTCGGGCCGCTTCGGGCTCTGCGTGGCGACGCAGGACTGGCATCCGCCCGGCCACGTCTCCTTCGCCTCCTTTCACCCGGGCCGCCGCCCCTTCGATGTGATCGAGCTCTACGGCCGGGAACAGGTGCTCTGGCCCGACCACTGCGTGCAGGGAACGCCCGGGGCCCAATTGCTGGCCGGGATGCCCTGGGAGAAAGCGTCTGCGGTGATCCGCAAGGGTACCGATCCGGCGGTGGACTCCTACAGCGGCTTTCGCAACAACTGGGGACCCGGCGGAACGAGACCTCCCACGGGCCTGGGGGGCTATCTGCGGGAGCGCGGTGTAACGGAGATTTTCCTCTGCGGGCTGGCGCGCGATTACTGCGTGCTGTGGAGCGCGGAGGACGCCGCCGAAGTGGGCTTCGGCGTGAGCGTTCTCTGGGACCTCACGAGGCCCGTCGACCCGGCCTCGGACGAGAAGGTCCGCACCGCCCTGCTGGAGCGCGGCGTCGCCCTCCTCGCAGGGCCCGGTCTTTAACCCCCTCCCCGCCGCCGGCGGGGCCATTCCTCCGAGGTGACGATGGAGAGCTTCGTGCACATCCTCCTGGTCGTGGTCGCGCCGGCGCTCTTCCTCGTGCTGGCCACCGTGGCGTGGGCGCTGATCGTCTTCCAGGTGCCCGGCACCTGGATCATGATCCTGCTCGCCCTGCTCTACGGGCTGCTGGAGGGCTTCAAGGCGATGAGCGCCTGGGTCTTGCTCGTGGGCGTCGCGATCGCCCTGATCGGGGAGGCGGTGGAATGGGGGATGGGCTACTTCGGCGCCAAGGGCTTTGGCGGCTCGCGCGCCGCCGGGTGGGCGGCGCTGGGCGGCTCCATCGCCGGCGCCGTGCTGGGGGCCGCCTTCGGGTGGGGTCTGGGCGCCATCCCAGGCACCATCCTGGGCGCCTTCGCGGGCGCCCTGATCGTGGAGGCGGTGCGCCAGCGCCACGCCGGCAAAGCCCTGAAGGCGGGGATCGGGGCGGGCATCGGCCGGGCCCTGGGGCTGGCCACGAAGCTCGGCATGAGCGGGGCCTTCCTGGCGCTCCTCTACGTCCGGGTCCTCTGGATGGCCTTCAAGGCGGGATGAAGGCCCGTCGGTCGCGCGTTGAAAGGATCCTGAAAAGGAGAGTGCGATGCAGATGCGAAGATTGGGCAAGAACGGACCCGAGGTCTCCGCCGAGGGCCTCGGCTGCATGGGCATGTCGGAGTTCTACTCAGGCCGGGACGACGCGGAGTCCATCGCCACGATCCACCGCGCGCTGGATCTGGGCATCACCTTCCTCGACACGGCGGACATGTACGGCGTGGGCGAGAACGAGAAGCTCGTGGGCCAGGCCATCGCCGGGAGGCGCGGCCAGGTCTTCCTGGCGACCAAGTTCGGAAACGTCCGAGGCGCCAAGGGCGAATTCCTCGGCGTGAACGGCCGTCCCGAGTACGTGAAGGCTTGCTGCGAGGCGAGCCTGAAGCGCCTCGGCGCGGACACGATCGACCTCTACTACCAGCACCGCGTGGACCAGCAGGTCCCCATCGAGGAGACCGTGGGGGCCATGTCCCGGCTCGTCGAAGAGGGCAAGGTGCGCCACCTCGGCCTGTCGGAGGCCTCGCCCAAGACCCTCCGCCGGGCCTGCGCCGTCCACCCCATCTCGGCCCTCCAGACGGAGTACTCCCTCTGGACGCGAGACCCCGAGCCCGAGATCCTGCCCGCGTGCCGGGAGTTGGGCGTCGCCTTCGTGGCCTACAGCCCGCTGGGGCGCGGCTTTCTGTCCGGACGTTTCCGCAAGCCCGAGGACCTGCCCGAGGACGACTACCGCCGCCACCACCCGCGCTTCCAGGGGGAGAACTTCCAGGCGAACCTGCGGCTCGTGGAGAAGGTGGAGGCCATGGCCAAGTCGAAGGGCTGCACGCCGTCCCAACTCGCCCTGGCCTGGGTTCTGGCCAAGGGGGACGGGATCATCCCCATCCCCGGCACCAAGCGCCGCCGCTACCTCGAAGAGAACGCCGCGGCGCTCGACGTGCACCTGAGCTCCGCCGACGTGCGCCAGCTCGACGAGGCCGTCCCCGCTGGCATCACCGCCGGCCCTCGCTACCACGAGCAGGCCATGAAGGCCATCGACCGGTAGGGCAGGATAAGGTTACAGGCTGGCGAGTGTCAGGTTCGATGGGAATCGGGCGCTGCAAGAGGTCGCCGCCGGGAGGCGCCTCCCACGATGGTTGTGGGAGCGGCCTCCCGGTCGCGATTCTTCGGAGCGCAGCGGGGAAGCCGGTTCTTTTCTAAAATCCCCAATCCCCAATCCCTTTGTGCCTTGGTGTCGTCGTGGTGATTTCTTCGCGCTTCGCCATTCGAAATCCCCCGTTTGACTCGCCTTCACGGGTTGCGAGAAGATGGCCCCCTTCGGGAGGCCCTGTTCCTGCCCCCGTCGCACCTTGGAAGGAGGGGACGCGATGACGATCCGCGTGGATGGAAGCCACCTGACCATAGAGGAGGTGGTGCGCGCGGCCCGGCACGGCGAGCGGGTGGAGCTCGCCCCCGAGGCCATCGAGCGCATCAAGGCCTGCCGGGCCATGCTGGAAAAGAAGATCCAGGCCCACGAGACCATGTACGGCGTGAACACCGGCATCGGCGAATTCTCGGAGGTGGCCCTCAGCGACGACCAGGTCCAGCAGTTCCAGAAGTACCTCATCTACAACCACGCCGCAGGCATCGGCGAGCCGGCGCCCGTCGAGCACGTGCGGGCCGCCATGCTGAGCCGCATCAACGTCCACGCCAAAGGCTTCTCGGGCTGCCGGCCGGAGATCCCGCTCACCTATGCGGCCCTGCTGAACGCGGGCATCACTCCCGTGGTCTGCGAGAAGGGGAGCGTGGGGGCCTGCGGCGACCTCGCGCCCATGAGCCAGTGCGCCCTCTCGCTGATGGGCGAGGGCGAGTGCTTTTGTCAAGGGAAGCGGATGCCCACGCGAGAGGCCATGGAGCAGGCCGGCGTCCCGGTGCCCGGACTGAAGGCGCGCGACGGCCTGGCCGCCATCAACGGCTCCAACCTCATCACCGGCATGGCCTGCCTGGAGCTTTACGACGCGGAACGCTGGGTCAAGCAGGCGGAGATCGCCGCGGCCATGAGCCTGGAGGCGCTGCTGGCCAACATGAGGCCGTACGAGGCGAAGCTCCACGAGCTGCGCGGCTTCCGCGGGGCGATCACCTGCGCCGCCAACCTGCGCGCCGTGACGGCGGGCTCCGACCTCGTCACCGGCAAGCTCAAGGTGAAGGTGCAGGACGCCTACTCCATGCGCGCCACGCCCCAGGTCGTGGGCGCCCTGCGCGACCAGCTCGCCCACGCCCGCAAGCAGATCGAGATCGAGCTCAACGGCGTGGCGGACAACCCCATCTTCGTGGCGGAGGAGAACAAGGTCTACACCGGCGCCAACTTCCAGGGCACGCCCGTGAGCCTGCCGCTGGACGTGGTGGGCGCGGGCGTGGCGATGGTTTCGGTCCTCTCCGAGCGCCGCCTGAACCGCCTCCTGAACCCGGCCCTTTCGGTGGGCTTGCCGGCCTTTCTGACGAAGGGCGCGGGTATGTTCTCGGGCCACATGCTGAGCCAGTACACCGCCGACATGCTCATCGTGGAGCAGCGCATCCTCTCGGCCCCGAGCTACGTGCAGTCCATCCCCGCGGCGGCGGACCAGGAGGACTTCGTCTCCATGGGCATGAACGCCGCCCTCAAGACGCGCCAGATCCTGGAGAACGCCAACGGAGTGCTGGCCATCGAGTTCATCGCCGCGGCCCAGGGGCTCGACTTCCGCGAGTTCAAGCCGGGCGAGGGCACCCGCGCGGCCCACGCCGCCGTGCGCAAGGTCGTCGCCCACCTGGAGGAGGACCGCCCCCTCTTCAAGGACCACAACGCCATGCGGGACGCCGTCAGGGCCTGTGCCGTCCTCGACGCCGTGGAGGCCGCCATCGGCGAGCTCAAGAGCTCGTGGTAGAGGCGATTCCCTGCGAAGGCGCAGGAACTGAAGAGGCGAAATCCGGACAAGGAATCGCCACAAAGGCACCAAGACGCAGAGAGGTGGGGGTTCGGGAAGGAAGTCTCCCGTTTCGCGTCTCCCAAATTCCGCGATTGATTTTTCACCGTAGGAGCGCCGCCCCGGCGCGATGGGCCGTTCACTGGAACCGTATCGTCTCAGCGGGTTCCCCTGGATCGCGGCGAGGCGCCGCTCCTACAAAGCGGTTCCGCTTCCACCGCGGAATTGGGGCCTCTCCCGACAGGGGCCTCTCCCGTCAGTTGACAGAAGCGGCCGGGCGAGCTAAGGTCGGGTCCAGACGGTCCCCCCGGCGAAGCTCCAGGCAAGTGCCCGTCCAGGGGGGAGCAGGTGGTGGCACCGCAGCCCTGTCCATCGTCCGGCAGCGCGTCGTTCCGGGAGGGAAACCGCGAATGAGGCGTGATGCGGATCTTCCTCTCCCCGTGTAGCTCTCTTCGGCACCACCCCCGCGGCCTGCGCCGTTCCCCCGAAGTCTCGCTTTGTCGTCGTCCTTGCCCCCGCCGTGGGGCGACCGCATGTCCCTTTTCCTGAGGAGTTGTCAGATGAATGCAATTGGGAATCGGAGATCCTCCGCGCTCTCGCAGGCCCTCCGGACCTCGTGGGCGATGAGGAGGCTCCAGAAGCTGGGAAGGTGGGGAGCCATGGCCCTGCTGTTTGTGGGCGTGATCGGGGCGCCGCGGGTCATGGCGGCCGGCCAGACGGCCCAGAAGCCGGGCGTCCTGCGGGCCACCCTGAAGAACGGCCTGCGCGTCGTGATCGTCCAGAACAAGCTGGCCCCGGTGGTGACCACCGAGATCAACTACCTCGTGGGCTCCAACGAGGCGCCTGAGGGCTTCCCCGGCATGGCCCACGCGCAGGAGCACATGATGTTCCGCGGCAGCCCGGCGCTCTCGGCCGACCAGCTCGCCGACATCACCGCCGCCATGGGGGGCGACTTCGACGCGGACACCCAGCAGACGGTTACGCAGTACTTCTTCACCGTCCCCGCCGAGGACCTGGACCTGGCCCTGCACATCGAGGCGGACCGCATGAGCGGCGTCCTCGACACCGACAAGCTGTGGGGTGAGGAGCGCGGGGCCATCGAGCAGGAGGTGGCCCAAGACCTCTCCAACCCGCAGTACGTCTTCTACACCAAGCTGCTGGCGGCCATGTTCAAGGGCACGCCCTACGCCCACGACGCCCTGGGTACGCGGCCCTCCTTCAACAAGACCACGGGCGCCATGCTGCACCAGTTCTATGACTCCTGGTACGCGCCCAACAACGCCATCTTCGTCATCGTGGGCAATGTGGACCCGCAGGCGACGCTGAAGGAGGTGGAGAAGCTCTTCGGCTCCATCCCCTCCAAGAAGATCGCGGCGCACCCGGCGGTCACGTTGGAGCCCGTCAAGCCCGAGACCCTGAACCTCACCACCGACCTTCCCTACGGCCTCGCCATCGTGAGCTTCAGGATGCCCGGCTCGGACAGCCCCGACTACGCCGCGGCGCAGGTGCTGAGCGACGTCCTGAGCAGCCAGCGCTGGAACCTCTACGGCCTCGTGCCGCAGGGCAAGGCCCTCTACGCCGGCTTCCAAATGAGCGCGCTGCCGAAGGCCGGGATCGGCTTCACCATGGCCGTCTTCCCCAAGGGCGCCGACGCGGCCGGTCTCGTGAAGGAGATGAAGGGGATCCTGGCCGAGGCGGTGCAGAAGGGCCTGCCGGCCGACCTGGTGGAGGCGGCCAAGCGGCAGGAGCTGGCCGATTCCGAGCTTCAGAAGAACTCCGTCTCGGGCCTCGCCGAGGCCTGGTCCCAGGCCCTCGCCGTGGAGGGGCGCCAGTCCCCCGACGACGACGTGCGGGCCATGGAGAAGGTGACGGTGGCGGACGTGGACCGGGTGGCCAAGCAGGTCCTGGACCAGGATCACGCCATCGTGGCGATCCTCACCCCCCAGCCCTCGGGCAAGCCGCTCTCCTCCAAGGGATTCGGCGGCAAGGAGTCCTTCGCCCCGAAGAACCCCAAGGCCGTGAAGCTCCCGCCCTGGGCTGAGAAGGCGCTGGGCCGGCTCTCCGTCCCGGCCTCCGTGGTAAACCCGGTGGTGACGACCCTCCCCAACGGCCTGACGCTCATCGTGCAGCCCGAGTCCATCAGCGACACCGTCACCGTCTTCGGTCAGATCAAGAATCAGTCCGACCTGGAGACGCCCAAGGGCCAGGAGGGGGTGAACCAGGTCCTGGACCAGCTCTTCTCCTTCGGCACCACGACCCTGGACCGCCTCGCCTTCCAGAAGGCCCTCGACGACATCGGCGCCAAGGAGTCCGCGGGCACCAGCTTCTCCGTGGAGGCCCTGGCGGACCACTTCGACCGCGCCGTCCAGCTCCTGGCCGACAACGAGCTGAACCCCGCCCTGCCCGAGCAGGCCTTCAAGATCATGCAGATGCAGACCGCCCGCTCCGTGGCGGGCCTCCTGCAAAGCCCCTTCTACCTCTCGGGCCGGGCCCTCGACGCGGCCCTCTTCCCCAAGGAGGACCCGAGCCTCAGGGAGGCCACGCCCCAGACCGTCTCCGCCCTCACCCTGCAGGACGTGAAGGCCTACTACGCCAAGGTCTTCCGGCCCGACCTCACGACCATCGTGGTGATGGGCAAGGTCACCCCGGAGCAGGCCAAGGCCGCCGTCGAGAAGTACTTCGGCGGGTGGAAGGCCGAAGGGCCCAAGCCCGAGACAGTGCTTCCGGCCGTCCCGGCCAACAAGCCCTCCTCCACGGTGGTGCCCGACAGCAGCCGCGTGCAGGACAGCGTCACCCTCGCCGAGACCCTCGGCCTGAACCGCTCCAATCCCGACTACTACGCCCTCGAGCTCGGCAACCACGTGCTCGGCGGCGCCTTCTACGCCACGCGCCTCTACCGCGACCTGCGCGAGAAGGGCGGGCTCGTCTACTACGTCTCCTCCACCTTCGACGTGGGCCAGAAGCGCTCCCTCTACGTGGTGCGCTACGGCTGCGACCCGCCCAACGTGAGCAAGGCGCAGACCATGGTCGTGCGCGAGCTGAAGTCCATGTCCACGGCGCCCGTCACCCCCGAGGAACTGCGGAAGGCCAAGGCGCTGGTGCTGCGCGAGATCCCGCTCTCCGAGTCGAGCGTGGGCAGCATCGCCCACGGGCTCATCTACCGCTCCACCCACGACCTGCCCCTCGACGAGCCGACCCTCGCGGCCCACAAATACCTCGCCCTCACGGCGCCCCAGATCCAGGCCGCCTACGCCAAGTGGCTGCGCCCCGACGACCTGGTCCGCGTGACCCAGGGACCCGAGCCGAAGTAGGCGCGGGGAGAGCGAAGCACCCAACCCCGGGGAGGGGGCGCCGATGTCGTGGCGTCCCCTCCTCGGGGAAAACGGCGAAGAGCGAGCAGTGGGAGGCGAGACGAGAGATGGGAGACGAGAGGACGCTAGAGGACAGACGCGATTGAGCGAAAGGCGATGAAGCGATTAAGCGAGACGCGATTAAGCGAAAGGCGATTGAGCGAAAGGCAGGGAGGGGACTGGGCGGAGCGCGGCCCCCTTTGCGGTCATTCTGGCGAGCGGAGCGAGTCCAGAATCCGATTCCGGACAAGCTGAAATCCTGGCAAGCGCAGCGCGACCAGGACCTGGAATGACGGCCCCTCCTTTGCGGTCATTCTGGCGAGCGGAGCGAGTCCAGAATCTGGGGCGGTGACGGAGGAGGATTCCCGACAAGCTGAAATCCCGGCCAGCGAAGCGCAACCAGGTCCCGGAATGACGGCCAAAGCGATTCCGGCCGTCCTGCTTCGAAGGCCTTCCCCCGCGCTATTTCCTTAATCGCTTAATCGCTCAATCGCTCATCACCTCATCCCCTCATCCCCTCATCCCCTCATCTCGCCCCCGAAGGCCTCCCCTCACCCTCATCACCTCATCACCTAATCACCTAATCACCTCATCACGCCTTCCCCCCCTCCCCCCGCGTGGTACGATGATGCCTCGATCGGCGGGCGGCCCGGGGCGGCGGGGCCACGGCCCGCGGGAGGCTCACCATGAAATCGTATGCGATGAACGGCGGTGGGAGGCCATCCGGGCTCCGCGGTTGGAGCGGCCGGCTCCTCGGGCTGGCCCTGGTGCTGGCGGCGGCTTCGGCGGCGGCGATGGCGGCTGAGCCCGCCAAGCCGGCCGGGGGCATCGATCTCACCCTGGCGGCGAAGTGCTTCCAGGAGGCCAAGGCCCTCTCGGACGCCGACGGCGGGCGCATGTGGGGCACCCCCCTCTACGGCTCCATGCTCTTCGTGGACGAGGCGACGCGCCAGGTGGTGGCCAACCGCCCCGACTACAAGAACCTCCTGAAAGCCGAGGGGAGCGTCTTCGTGGGCACCCTGCCCGCGGAGGAGAACATCGCCAACACGGCCATGCGCTGGGCCGGCGTGGAGTGGACCATGGTCCGCTGGCCGCTGCCCGAGAACCGCCTCCAGCGCGACGTGCTGCTCATGCACGAGTCCTTCCACCGCATCCAGGAGAAGCTCGGCCTGAGCGGGCCGGACACCGCCTGCGCCCCGCTCGACACCCGCGACGGGCGCCTCTGGCTCCAGCTCGAGTGGCGCGCCCTCCAGGCCGCCCTCGTGGGGCCCAAGCCGTCGCGCCGCCGCGCCGTGGAGGACGCCCTGATCTTCCGCGCCTACCGGCGCTCCCTCTTCCCGGGCGAGGCCGCCGGCGAGCAGGCCCTGGAGATGCACGAGGGGATCCCCGAGTACGTCGGCATCGCCCTGAGCGCCCGCAGCCGCGCCGAGGCCGAGGCCTACGCCGCCGCCGGCCTCCAGGGCGCCCCCTCCTACCCCAGCTTCATCCGCAGCTTCGCCTACGTCACCGGCCCCGCCTACGGGCTCCTGCTGGACCAGGCCAAGCCCGGCTGGCAGCGCGCCCTCACGCCGAAGGACGACCTCTCCGCGCTCCTCGCCCAGGCCGACGGCATCACCCTCCCCGCCGACCTCAAGGCCGTCGCCGAGGCCCGCGCCAAGGCCTACGGCGGCGCCCGGCTCGCGGCCGAGGAGGACAAGCGCGCCAAGGAGAAGATCCAGGAGGTGAAGGATCTGCACGCGCGCTTCGTGGAGGGCCCCGTCCTCACCCTGCCGCCCGCCTCCTACTTCACCTACTCCTTCGACCCCACCAACCCCGTCCCCCTGGAGGGGCTCGGCACCGTCTACCCCTACCTGCGCGTCTCCGCCGCCTGGGGCATCCTCGAAGCCAGGCACGGCGCCCTGCTCCTCCAGAAGGAGGGCTTTGTCAACGGCGTCCGCGTCCCCGCCCCCAAGGATGTCAACGCCCGCCCCCTCAAGGGCGACGGCTGGACCCTCACCCTCAACGACGGCTGGGCCGTCGTCCCCGCCGCCCGCAAGGGCGACTACAAGCTCATCCACGCGGCGCTGCCGCTGCCGTGAGGAAAGTGACTAGGGGACTAGGGGACTAGGGGACTAGGGCGTAGGGAGGCCTTCGAAGAAACGAGGGGCCCTTCCATCCCGTCATTCCGAGGACTGCCCGCAACGGGCGCCTTCCGAGGGACCTCAGGCGCCGTCCGGGCGTCCCCCACCCTTGAGATCCTTCCAGGGCAGCCCTTCGAGGGTCTTCCTCAGGATGACATTTTCCCCGGTGGGGCGGGCGCCCCCGCCCGCCGCTTCGAGGCTGGTCCTCCACCCGCAGTCGGCCGTCAGTGTCATCCTTTGCATTATCCATTCGCCCTTGCTCTGTGACTTCGTGCTGTGCCCTTCTTCTTCTGCCCTCCCGCCCCCGTGCCCGTCATTCTGAGGGCCGCTCGCAGCGGGTTTCCCTCGAAGAATCTCAGGCGAGGACCAGGCATCTCCCACTCTTGAGATCCTTCCAGGGCAGCCCTTCGAAGGGTTCCTCAGGATGACGCCGCAACGGCGGGGCCATGGGCCCTTCGAGGGGCGCCGTCAGGATGACGCGGCCCCCGGTGGGGCGGGCGCCCCCGCCCGCCGCTTCGAGGCTGGTCCTCCACCCGCCGGCCGATGGCAAGCCTCGGCTGGTGGGCTAGAACAAGCCGGGGAGAAGGCGTTTTGTACGGGCACAATAGGCCGCGTAGGGTGCACCGAGGGCCGCAAGAAGCGCCCGTTCCTCTTTCGCGATTCGGTTGATGACCGCCAGGGTGATCGGCGCCAGCAGGCCGAGGAGGCTGAGCCAATTGGCGAAGAACAAGCCTAGGCCGAAGAAAGCCAGCAGAAGCCCGGAGTAGGACGGGTGCCTCACAAGGCGGTACAGGCCGTGCTGAACCACCACGTGGTCCTTTTGGATGGCGACATCGACGGTGAAGAAGCGACCGAGAGTCACGATCGCGATCCAGCGAATGGTGAGTCCCGAAAGGAGGAAGACGAGGGCTAGGGCGTAAACCACGGCGCTGGATAGCCGAAGGCTGGCCGAGGAGACCCGCAGGGACGCCATGGCGAAGAGGATACCGAGCATGATGGCGAGCCAAAGGATCCGCAACGAGCCGCGGTCTTCACTGGAAGCGGAGCGGGAGCCGGCCCGCTTGAAGATGCCGAGTGCAATCTCCGAAACAGGAAAGAGCCCAACGACGACCCACACAATTGATTCAGAAGTCACAGTGGCCTCCCGTTCTCGGCGCCGGCATTCAGCGGCCGGCGATTCCACTTGAGCCCGTCTGGTGCCCCAGAAAAGGATGCCCGCCAGATCATACCTGCCGGACCCAGGAAGACTGATCATACGGTAATGGGCGCGAAAAGTTTGCGAGGCCGATCCGAAGAACTGGCTCCCCGGCGCCCCAGTGTCAATGTTACCGAAACAACGCCCTCAGCGCACCATCGCCGCTGAGGGCGGGGTTCATGGGATGATGAAACGAAAGATGACGGATACCAGTGGTCTTTCGTCCTCCGCCCCTATCGCACGCCTCACATTCCGCATCCCGCCGTCGTCGCCGTCATTCTGAGGGCTGCCCCCAACGGTCTCCCCCCGAAGAATCTCAGGCGAGGCCCGGACACCTTCCACCCTTGAGATCCTTCCAGGGCGGCCCTTCGAAGGTCTTCCTCAGGATGACATTTTCCCCGGTGGGGCGGGCGCCCTCGCCCGCCGCTTCGAGACTGGTCCTCCACTTCCTCCATGCCCTGTCATTCCGTGGCAAGCCCACAGAGGGCTTCTGACACGGAATCCCGCCGGCCTGTATCCGGCGCCGGCCTCTGGACGGCGGGATTCCAGCCCCCTCCCACCCCCATTGCCGTCATTCTGAGGGCCGCCCGCGGCGGGCTCCCCCCGAAGAATCTCAGGCGAGGTCCGGGCATCTCCCACCCATGAGATCCTTCCAGGGCGGCCCTTCGAAAGGTTTCCGAGGATGACGCGGTCCCCGGTGGGGCGGGAATCCAGCCCCCTCCCGCCCCCGTGCCCGTCATTCTGAGGGCTGTCCCAACGGTCTCCCCCCGAAGAATCTCAGGCGAGGACCAGGCATCTCCCACTCTTGAGATCCTTCCAGGGCGGCCCTTCGAAGGGTGCCTCAGGATGACGCGCACCCATCACGTTCCCCCTCCCGCCCCCATGGTCGTCATTCTGAGGGCTGCCCCCAACGGTCTCCCCCCGAAGAATCTCAGGCGAGGTCCAGGCATCTCCCACTCTTGAGATCCTTCCAGGGCGGCCCTTCGAAGGGTTCCTCATGATGACGCGCACCCATCACGTTCCCCCTCCCGCCCCCATGGTCGTCATTCTGAGGGCTGCCCCCAACGGCCATCCCCCGAAGAATCTCAGGCGAGGTCCGGGCATCTCCCACCCTTGAGATCCTTCCAGGGCGGCCCTTCGAAGGATGCCTCAGGATGACGCCGCAACGGCGGGGCCATGGGCCCTTCGAGGGGCCCCGTCAGGATGACGACAGCGCGCCTCGTCAGCGCGCCTCGTCTTGACAGGCGGCCCGGGCGGGACTATGCTTCCACCATACCAGCTAAGCTCCAAGGTCAGTCATCGCGAGGGAGGGGGGACATGGCACTTGGGAAGCCCGTCACAGCTCCATTTCCGCACGCGCGCGCGGGTCTCGCGGCGGGGCGCCGGGCGGCCCCGGGGGCTCCTCTCGCGGCATCCGCTCCCTGCCCCCGCCCCGCGCCTGGCCCTCCACACATAGTCCGTGAACCCTCCTTCGGGTGGGTTCTTCGTCGTCTCCGTGCTTGCGCCCCCCGGCCTGGCCTGCCGGGCGGGGGCGGAGCGCCGCCGGAGAACCGTGCCCCCCGCCGCCCCCGGGGCGTCGCGTCGTCCAGGCCGCACGCGCGCCGTCCCATGTCCCCGGGGCGGCGGGGCTCTTTTTCCCCCGAGGGAGGCTTTCTTGCAACCCGGGGGGATGACCGCCGAGAACCGGCAGGCACCCCCCGCCCAGCCGGGCCGCTCCGGCGGTCAGGCCGTCCTGGCTCGGTTTCCCTCTCTACGATCGGCCTTGGCGGGTGCGCTCCGTGTCCGCCACCCCCGGGCGGCGCCCTATCGCGCCCCGCCGAGGCCCCCTCAACGCCCGTCGCCTCCGTCCCCTCGCCGCCCCAGCCGGCGAGACCCCGTTGCCCCGTGACCGGGGGCGGCGGGCGCCTTTTTCCTTCGGAGGGAGGGCTCGCCCCGCGCGGGGCCCCGCCCGCCGCTCGCGCGAGACGGCGTTCAGCTCCCGGGAGGAGCCGTTCGGGCGTCGGACGGCCCCGCGCGGGTCTCGTAAACAGTGTGTTTTCATCAGTTAGGGAGGGCGACCGGCCTAGAGAGGTCTTGGAAAGGGGGGGGGAGAAGACGCCGGGGGAGGCCCAGGGTGTGGGATGGGAAGCAAGAAAGGACAACACGAGCCGCAACGAGGGAAAGGGAAACCTGAAACGAATGAGGGAATGACCGTGAGGAAAGACAACAAGCCCAAATGGGAAATCGATCGGGTCGTCGCCTACGGCAAAGAGGCGAAGATGCTGGGACAGCAGTATCTGAAGGAGCTGGAGCCGCGCCTGCCCGCGGGGCTGATGGACGGCTTCGGCGCCGACCTGACCCAACTGGAAGCCATGGAGACGGACCGGCCCATCAAGACCGGGCAGGTGAAGGGCCTGACCGGGTCCCAGGAGGACATCGCGGCCGCCGGCGCGCAGTGGGCCGCGGACATCCGCGAGGCCGTCCGGCGCCGCTCCAACGGCGCGGCGAAGAACGACATCCAGCGGCGCGTCGAAGCCGCCATCGAGGCCATCGCCACCGCCGGCGTCCTCCAGTACCGGCGCAGCAACCCCGCCCTCGCCCAGCGCTTCAGGGGCCTCATCCCCCCCGCCGGCGGCAACGGCGGCCCGGCCAGCCCGGGAGGAGACCAGCCCCCCGCCACACAGGCGCCACAGAGCTGAACCCAACCCGACACCACCCCCGCCCCCGGTCCGACCCCGGGGCGGGGGATTCACCACGGAGAGCGCCGAGAGCACGGAGAAGGAATGGTAAAGGGTGAAGAGTAAAGAGGTGAAGAGGTCAAGAGGTCAAGAGGTGAAGAGAGTACAGTCGGTAAGAGCGGCGATTCGACTTTGCCCACCGCCACCATGCAAGTGGAGGGCCGAAGGAAAGGGAACGGCCGCTATGATTTCTGAGAAAGGTGGCCATCACAGAGACGATGGCCGCCCTACTCGGCTATCTCGTGACCCCGTCATTTCGAAGGCGGTACCGCCAATTCGTCTGGCAATACGGTTCGTGACGATATGAATCGGTTAGGGGAGGCAGCAAGAAATGAGTAGGCCTCATCCAGAAGTCTACCGCGATGCCCTGCAGGTATCGCCCGCGAGGATTGCAGCCTTGAGTGATTCGGACCTTACTGAGCTAATGCATGACCTGTTGCGAGCCCAAGCCCACCGTTGTCGATCTCCGTTATCTAGACTGACGATCAACACCGAAGGAAAGGCAAAGGATGGCGGATGTGATGGATGGACTGCTGAGCCCGAACTAGACGATTCATGGCTCGGCAGGACCGCCACCTGTTGGCAGTTCAAGGCCGGAGTTGCGGGTCAGCCTTCAAAACTCAAGGGCGAGGTAATCAAGCCAATACCGAGGAAGACGCTGGAAGACGAGGGACGTTTCGTTGTTGTCGCAAGTGGGTCGACCAACGGCGTACAAGGTGAAGCGGACCGCAAGGATGTACTGAGGGACGAGGCCCTGGCCGCAGATATTACCACCGGAAGTATTGAAGTGATCGGGAGTGAGCGCCTCACCACCTGGTGCAATCAGAATCCGGCCGTTGCGGCCCGGTGGGCTGGACGACCCGGGGGCCTGTGGTTGCTCGGTGATTGGTTGAGGGCCGAGGTTCATCAGGTGCCCTGGCAGGCACTGGACAACACGATGTCTGAGTTGGAGAAACTGAGAGCAGCCATGGAGTTCGATTCCGGGACGGTCCAACACCTGCACATCCAAGGCCAACCCGGTGTGGGCAAAACGAGATTTGCGCTGGAGCTATGCCGTGATGCGCCGTGGTCCGCATTTGTAGTCTATTTCCGGCAGGCGGCCGACTTCCGCCTGCCCGCACTAATTGATTCTGCCGCCGCCGAGCCCGATGTTCGCCTGGTAGTTGTTGCTGATGAGGTACAACCGGACCAACTTTTGCCATTGCGTGATTCGATTGGCCGTACAAATGGGCGGATCCGTCTCATCACCATTGGCCACTGCGCATCACCTGAGCCAACTCGCATTCAGTCCTTCAAGGTTAATCCCTTGGACCAAGAGACGGCAGGAAAGGTCGTCTCAGCATTACACACCACGATGCCCCCAGAGCACGTGCAATTTGTCGTTCGGTTTGCCGATGGCTACATACGACTGGCGCTGCTGGCAGCCGATGCGGTCGCCAAGGACCCCGCCTTGAACATTCGAGGGCTTCTAGATCGAGAGGAAATCCGTGATTTCCTAGACCGCATGCTCGGTCCAGGCGACAGGCGTGCCCTTCATGTTGTTGCTGTCCTTGCCAGTGTTGGCTGGACCGAGGAAGTGCAGACCGAGGGCCAAGCGGTATCAGGTCACCTTCATCTCGATTGGAATATTGCACAGGCAGAAGTAGAGGCCTTTGACCGCCGACTTGGGATCGTGCCTCGTGGTGGCCGCTACCGATACATCTCGCCAACTCCTTTAGGGAATTACTTGGCCATTGAGGCTTGGAGGACCTACGGAAATCATCTTTCTGGTTTGCCCGATGCTCTACCGACAGAGGGTGCGCGAGACGCCTACTATGAGCGTATTAGGTCCATCGCAAGCAACCCAACCACCAAAGAATTCGCTCGGCAGGCCTTAGATCGTTTTTTTCATCTGGCTGACTTCGTCGATGCGCGTGCGGTCCGGCGATGGTCAGCCCTTTCCTCTGCCGATCCGTACCAAGCTGCACGCAATATCCTTGGCGCATTGACTGACTGCGACATTGCGGACAGGAAGCGCGTTGACGGTGCTGCTCGCAGAATAGCGGTGTCGACGCTCGTTCGACTCGCCTGGAGATCCGAAGTATTTCCGGACGCTGCGAAAGCACTTGCCCTCTTGGCGGAAGCCGAAAACGAAACATGGGCGAACAATGCCACCGCCGAGTTCGTCGGCCTATTTCAGATCTTCTTGGGCGGCACGGCTGTGCCCTACCTGGAGCGCCTGCAGGTCCTTGATGACTTGTCCAACGAGAACCGATCTACTCTTGACAGGCTGGTGATTAAAGCGCTAACGCGTGCTGGCGCGCCTCACGTGAGCCGTATGGTTACAGAACCGGCATCCGACGAGCTTCCTGAAGAGGAGTGGAAGCCCAGTACCAGGGCAGAGCACGTTGGATGCATCGAATCTGCCATCAAGCGTGTGACTGCCCTCGCAGCGGAAGGTGATGCCGAACTAGAAAGAGACTTCTTGGAGGCAGCCAGAGAACTCAAGTTCTTGTTAAGACAGCCGGATGCTCGACCATTTGTTGGCCGGTACTTCGACGCCGTCCGGGTCAGATATCCCCAGTCGCGGGAGCCGCTTCGCAGAATGATCGCGGATGCCGTATATCGCGCGCGCAAGTACTCAAAGGGCCTGCCGGAAAGCGAACTCGCTTGCCTGGATTCCATGCACGCCCGATTCAAGGATGCATCGCTGACAGGACGCATTCGAGAACTCGTGGGACAAACATTCTGGGACCGGGAGGAACAAGTCGATCTCCGGCAACTTGCGAAGGAACTCCTCGAATCTGATGGTGTGCTAGCTGAAGAATGGCCCTGGTTGACCTCGGGAGATGCGACAGACGCCTGGCGGCTCGGCGAGGCGCTTGCCGCCGAGGACCCTGACGGCACATTTGCAGCACGGGCACTTGAGTTCGCGGGTTCCGGCCGCGACTTTCGAATCCTGTGTGGCTATGTTGGCGCGTTGCGGCGGGGTCGCGGGGATGCTTGGTATGACCATTGGTTTGAGGCCGTCCTTCACCGTGATCCTCGTCCGACAGGTCTCCTTTTCGAAGTAGCTTGGCGCTGCGGCGCTACCGCTGGCGTGTCGGTTCAGCTTGCGAGCCTCCTTCGCCAAGAAGAAATCCCGCCGGAGATCGTGGGACAGCTTGGCTACGGTGTCTGGGGGGGAAACCTGTCACAGGACCTTCTAGAGAATGTTCTTAGAGCCATGACAGAAGGCGGCCATCGCGCGACGGCCGTCGCCATCCTTGACCAGCGGCTCAAGCAGTCAGAGACGGAAGCAGAAAGATGGCGCGCACTGGCGGTTGAGCTGATAGTTGACTCGGACCTCATACGCAGCAGTTCGATGACCAATCACTTCTGGAAGGAGCTGGCGCTAAGGTACGTCTGCGACCACCCAGGGGAGATTGCCGCGGCGATCTTCCGAGAGCAGGCCAGCCATTCCGCTGGGATCTGGTTCGCCGAGCATAGTGAGGCGGCCGTGGTGCTACAAGCTTGTGTTAAGCAGAACCCTGGCGACGTATGGCAAGCGTTACTGCCGCACTTGTCACGGTCTGCGGGGGTCTATTCCTTTAGCGTCGGATTCCCGGCCGGCATCATGGACCAGATTCCTCCCGAGATGGTGCTGGAATGGGTTCGAGAGCAACCGGCAGAGCGAAGTGCGATCGTGGCACACTTCGCCAACAAAGACTTATCGAATGATGAGACGCTCACCGGTCGTATGCTTGCGGCTTACGGTGGCAGGAAGGATGTCGGAGAGGAGTACTTCTCGGTTTTCTTGTCGGGAGGGTGGAGCGGGCCCGCATCAGCCCATTGGGGGGAGTTGGCCAGAACTCTAGATGAGGTCGCTATTCGAACCAGGCACCCGAAATTGAAGCGCTGGGCAATGAATTCCGCCCGCAAGTTGAGACGGATGGCGGAGGTCGACAGGAAGCGGGAAGAAGAGGAGAACATCCGTGGGTTCGAGTAATTGGTGGAAGAAAGGTCGCACCTTGAAAGGCCACAGGAGGCGTAGGATCTTGCTGGGCGGCAAGGAAAAGGTCGGCGAGCGCCCGAGGATGAAGAGGAATCAAGTCTTTACTGTTAGCGCCCCTGCTCTTGAAATGCGGGTTCTGCTTCTAGGCAGAACAGCAGGAATGTCGCATTCTTGAGAGGGAACCCCACTGAGGGAGGAGGACCATGGCGGATGGCAGCGTCGTAGACCGCGCACGGGACATTCTCATAAGTAACCTCATTCATTCCGTTCCGATCTGGAGGCCGGAGGCTGAGGCCATCGCGGATTCCATCATTAAGCAATACGCCTCGGCTATCCATCGGGCGGCGAACGACGACCTCCTGGAAGCGACATATTGGGCCTCCGGGAGGCTTGTCGCGGAGCTTAGGAGGGGAGGAAACCTGGGAATGACTCACGTCAATCTCCGGCATGCCTTCTCGAGCGGATGCCCACTCTGTGCCTCGTGAGGAGGGCGCATTCGGCTAGGTGGGTAGGGGGTGGCTGATGGGAGAGGCTGACCTGCATTCGAAAAGGCTGGAATGGATCCGGGATGGCAGCAACTGGTTGGTCGGTGTAGCAACAGGAGCCTTGGTTCTATCCGGGACCTATTTCTATGACCGCTTTCAGGGTGCGCCGCACGGGAAGTTCCCCATGATTGCGGCCTGGGTATTACTGGCGATCTCTGCGCTTTCTGGGGTCTTTACGTCCTTCTCGGCTTGGCGTGACCTGAGAGTACCTGCCCCTGATGCTGCCGGCGCCCCTCCAGAGCCGCCAGCATTGGGACCTTGGGTAAAATGGTCGTACAACATCATGATGTGGACGTTCGTCCTGGGCTATGTCCTTCTGGCCGGAGCTTTGATCAGCAATGTGGCCACCTCCGGTTCTGGGCAGGCCAGGACCATAAAGAAGATTGAAGTAATTCTCCCGCTGGAGTCAGGGGACGTTCAAATCCTCGTCTCTCCCCGGCCCGGTGACAAAGTGGCTGCCCCTGGAGCGGAAAAACCTGAAGGCAAGGAGAAGCCAGCCCCAAGAGAGGCGGGAAAGCCGTGATGTTGCGCGGAAATGGGGTCAAATCTTTACTGTTAGCGTCCGAAATGACTTACACTGAAGACCTGACCCCTGCGTCTCAGTGGGTACTATAAGTGCGAAGCCCACGCTATCTAGTTGGGTAAAGAGGAGGGGACATGAAACTCTACTTACCATCAGCCATTGCCGTCGTCTTCGGTCTGTGCCTGGCATGCTCTGTACCCCGTACTAGAGTTGTTGGGGAAGTGGTGCCAGGGCAATCAATAAACCCGGCTGGGAAGTTCCTGATACTATCCTGCGATGATGCGCAAGAACGGGGGGAAGAGGTTACTAAGGGCTCTTCAAATGCACTCGTGTCCGCAGTACGGGATCGAATGATGCAGCATTCCATGAAAATCTCGATCACACAAGCCACCGCGCTCGAAGCGGGATACAGGGAAGCCAAGGAGAATTCATTTGATTATCTTGTTCGGCCCAGCTTTACGAACTGGGAAGATAATGCTACGGCTTGGTCGGGCAATGGGGATAAGGCGGGCATCTCACTAGAGGTGTTCGATGCCCGAACTCACACCATGCTGGCCGCATCTAGCTACAATCGAACGGCTACCGGCTTCACTTTGGCACCGGGGAGTCCAATGCGATTCATCGATGATGCAGCCGACAAAACGTTGAGCCAGATATTTCATTGGAAAGCCTGAGGAGCAGTTGGTCATGGCGCGGGAGGTGGCTTGGATAGCCGTTAGCTCGAGCGAAGCAGGTCGCAGGCCGAAGGAACAGTGAGGGGAGATAACACTCGGAGGCGGCGTTGCGCACCCGACAGGCAATTGGAAAGGTCAGTCTTTACTGTTAGCGCCCCCATAACCAACACCGAAGACCTGACCGCTCGATCATTTGATGAAGCTGTGTTCAGATCCCTTTAGGAGAAAGCCTGTGAACGACCAATCTTCCCTTTCGATGCCGCCTTCCTTTTGTCAGTATGCATCAGGACAGTGTGACCAGGACCTGACAGAGCCAGAGCCTGGGGATGGCTTGTTCCTCTATCCATCAGATCCACCCATGATTGCGGCGACGATAAAGGCCGCCATTGCAATTCTTAAGCAAGATGCGTCGGGGAGCCCATGGAGCAGTTGGGAGGATTTGCACATAGCAGGACAGATAGTATTTTGTTCAATTTGCAAAGCGATGAGGCGAACAAACTATCTCTTTGCCGATGTGACCACTCTCAATTTCAACGTTCTGTTTGAGATAGGTTTTGCACTGGGGCTTGAAATCCCAGTGGCGCCTATACGAGATGCGTCCTTTATTAAGGATAAGAGAGCCTTTGATGATCTGGGCTTGCTTGATACAATGGGATATACAGACTTTCAGAATTCCGAACAACTCAGCGCAAGAATCAAACAGTGCCTACCCCTGGTAGCGCTTGCTGCAACTACAGCCCCAATCAACATTGAGGCTCCGTTATATGTGCTCGCTGGTCCACTGCAAACTGAGGGCCAGGTGCGCCTTCTAGCAAGCCTGAAAAGATCTGCCGTAAAATTCCGGATGTTTGATCCCACTGAAACGCCGAGAATGTCCTTATATGAAGTGCGAAGGCAAGTGGGCAGCTCGTTGGGCGTCATTACACACCTATTGAGCAAGGAAAGAAAAGGCGCTGAGGTCCATAATGCACGATGCGCATTTGCGGCCGGGCTAGCTATGGCATCAAAGAAGGCCGTATTAATGCTGCAAGAAGGGCATGTTCAACAGCCGATTGACTATAGAGACATGGCCAAGAGCTACACTGATCCCAATCAAGTCCCTCGTTTGGTGGAGCCCACCATAACGCAAATAATCAATTGGCTTCAAAGGCAGGAAACCAGGCAAGTCGTGCCCCCAGAGGGACTTCTTGAAAAGTTGGATATTGGTGACGTCGCGGCTGAAAACGAACGCCAACCCCTTAAGGCATACTTCTTAAAGACAGGTCAATATCAACAAGCTAAGCAAGGCTACGCTAGGCTGGTAATTGGAAGAAAGGGTTCGGGAAAGACAGCAATCTTCTATGCGTACAAAGATTCTTTCGGGAACAGTCGCTCACGCTTTGTATTAGATCTGAAACCCGAAGGGCACCAATTCACAAAATTACGGGAATCGGTACTGGAGAAACTAACCCCTGGACTGCAGGAACATACCATGACCGCGTTTTGGAATGCCATCCTCCTAGCAGAACTTGCGCACAAGATAACTGAAGATGAGGAGCCATGGGCCAGCCGGGATCCAGAACGGCGGAAACGGTATGAAGCGGTCGCATTAATTGACTCTAAGCTAGGGCATGCGGAAAGAGGTGATTTCTCTGAGCGACTCTTTGCCTTTGTTAATAGCATTTCTAATGCCTGCAAGAAACTGGGAGGTGTCCCATCCCCGAGCCAACTAACCGAGCTACTATACGTGAAGGACATTCCTCAATTGAACTGCGCGGTTGCAAATTACCTCGGCGACAAAGATGAGGTAGCTCTCGTCATTGATAATCTTGACAAAGGATGGCCTACCAGGGGCACAACTGCGTCCGACGTTCTAATCATTAGAACCTTGCTTGAAGCCACGCGGAAGCTTCAAGGCCAGTTGGAAGAGCAGGGAGTCCGTTTCCATTGTCTCGTGTTTCTCCGAAATGACATTTATGAACATCTCGTCCGAGAAACCGCCGATAAGGGAAAGGATACAGCGATTATTCTTGACTGGGCAGACACGGAGCTGTTCAAGGAACTGTTCCGATTACGGGCTATAGCATCGGGTGGCCTTAATGGTTCCTTCCAAGAGACATGGCGCGCAGTATTTGACCGATACGTCGATACCTCGGATTCCTTTCAATATATCGTTGAGAGAACATTTATGCGACCAAGGGACTTTCTTTCGTTTCTGCATCGGGCCATTGAGGTTGCCATAAATCGGGGACACGATAGGGTCCAGGGGGAAGATCTCAAGCAGGCGGAAGCCGATTATTCATACGACATGCTTCAGCTGGCGGGATCGGAATTGAGCGATGTGTACCCAGGCATTCCGGACATTCTGTATGTGTTCCTTGGGTGCGACGTGTGCCTGCCGCCTGACCAAGTGAAGAAGCTTCTCTTGGGGGCAGGATTGTCGTCCGAACAGGTTGACGATGCGGCGATGCTTCTCGCATGGTATGGCTTTCTGGGTGTGCAAGGGAAGAAGGATGAAAGGCCACGGTATTCTTACGAGATGAGGTATGACCTCAGAAAGTTGATGGTTCCGATTGAGGGGGGTGCGGGGTGGTATGTGGTGCATCCCGCATTTCGGGCCTCGCTAGAATGTAGCGGCACGGATTGAGGCAAGTGCGAGAAATGGGGGCATGCGGGAAAAGGGGCCAGGCCATTGCTGAAGGAGTTGGAAAGGACCAGCACTGAAGGCCTGACCCATGCATCAGAAGGTCGTTACCGAATTCTGAGAGAATAGGTAGGGGGTTCACGGGCATAAGCGCTAACTTAAGATAACGCATCGACTATACCTAATGCGTCTAACTCCTCCATCTGCGTCCACCGCCAGCGATGGGAAGCCCTGAGTCTCTTTTCGATCTTGCGCCACTGGCACACACTGGAAGCAAGGCCTGGCGATGGATCTACCGCCCGCTGGATTTCTCGCAGGAGATAGGCTGACTCGCGCCAGCGGTTGTCCACAAGGTCCAACCGGATACCGCGTCTTCTACGCCGCACGGTACCCCCAGGGGGAAAATGCGCGGGCACTTTCCAGTGTCCTCTCCAGCAGGAGGGCCACGAACAGCTTACCGTGGAGCCAGGCTTTGCAACTCTCCGGGTCGTGCTTCGGCAAATGACCGAGGGCCATGATGGATTTCAGCCGCTTGAACGCGAGTTCGATTTGCCAGCGAGCCCGGTACAGTTCGCACACATCCCACCGGGACAGGGCTTGAACGGAGATCGTGGTGAACAGGAGCACGAAATTTGCCGCATCCAACGCCGCCGGAGTGGGCTTCTTCCCTTTCTTGGAGCACTCCTTCAGCAACCGCTTCTCCGCCTCGGCCGCGGCGGCCCTGCTCTTCCTCACTGCGCAGACCCTGCCCCGGATAGGTTCGCCCGCTCCCAGTGCGCACACGGGCCACTCCCCGATCTCGCCGGCCTCGAGGTGCCGGGCGCGGTGGAGGGGGCTGAAGGCGACTCCCCTGGGGGTGGCCAACCTGAGACCGTTCAGCCGCAAGCGGATGAGCACGTGCCCACCCGATTGCACCGTGTGCCTCACCCCCGGCGCCCCGCCGTACGCCCTGTCACCGATGAGGAGGTCGCCAGGCGAGATGGGTACCCGCAGGAGCGACTCACCGCCGGTAGCGTCCGTGAGTTCGAAGTGATCACAGTTTAGGCTCTTGAGGTCGATCGCGTAGTGCAGGCGCCAGTCCGTGCCCGTGCTGCCCGGCTCGCTAACCACCGTTGCGTCCACGGCCCTCGCCCGCAGGCCTCCATCATGCACCCCGGTCCAGGAAGCGCCACCCAAGAGGCCTCCCGCCATCCAGCGGAGCCATTCCCCCGAGGCGCGAAGCCGCTTGAATAGGGCCACATCGGACACACAGGCGATCCCTCCCTCCTGGGCCCTGACTACCGTCTCCCTCAGGGAACACCCCTGCGAGAGATGAATCAGGAGCGTCCGGAGCAGCGCCTCGGGACTCTCGAACCCCCGGGCCCGCGTCATCGCTCCCAGCTCGAGGGCCTTATCTTCCCAGCCTTCTGGCAGATGCCGCAGAATCACTTCCCAATCCTCGTCCAGTCTCGGGACAGGCCCCAGCTCCTTCCTCATGTCTGAACCCTCCAGAGAGGAGTGTAATCCCTCCGGAAAGCCTGGGGGTCAGATCTTGAGATGACGCTCTCCCTGGGCTGCGAGGCCGGCGCCCCCGAGGCCATGGCCTCCTTCACCGAACTCGGCATCGCCCTCGCCAAAGAGTCGCGGAGCGACAGTTGGTGAGGAAAGGCGAGTTCCCCCTGGGAGGGGAGGCCGCGAAGGATGGGCATGAGGCACGTAACCGCACGAGAGGGCCAGGATGGCCGAGGGAGGGGTGATGGACCGGAAGCATAACGTGCCTTTGGGGCAGGAGCGCCTATGGGCGGCGCTGGCGTCTGAGGGGATCGCCGTGCGACGGCTCTACCTTTGTCGGGGGAACGACCCGCTCCCCGGCGACCAGCACTCCCGTTATCGCTGGGTACGTCTTCTGCTCGCGGCGGTTCTCTCTCGCCGATCCCGCCTTCACGGCGTTCATCCGCAAGCAGGCGGCGGTGAAGCTGCCGCTGTACGGCCTCGCCTGCGCCGACCGCGACGCCGCGCCGGAGAAGGCCGCCAGCGCCGCGCCCGACCCACAGCCGGCGAAGGAGATCCTGGCGCGAACGGCGCAGGTGTACGCCGAGTGCGCCTCGTACCGGGACACGGGGAGCGTGGTGACGACCTTTCACACGGGCGACGGGACGTCAACGAGGGAGTTGTCCTTCTCGACGGCCTTCGTGCGGCCGGACCGGTTCCACTTCGAGTACGCGGAGGAGGGCTCCTCCACGGGAGCGCCGGAATACGTCATCTGGCGACACGGGGGCGAGGTGAGGAGCTGGTGGGACCTTCGGCCGGGCGTGAAGAAGGAGGATTCGCTGAACATGGCCCTCGCGGCGGCCACGGGCGTGTCGGCAGGGTCGGCCCACACCGTCCCCTCACTGCTCATGCCGAAGGAGGTCGAAGGTCGGCGGTTGAGCGACCTGACCGATGCCGTACACAAGGCCGACGAGCCGGTCGAGGGGCACGCGTGCTTCGTGGTCGAGGGCAAAATTCCTCCTCCCCCTCCCAAAGTGGCGGAGAAGCGGAAGCTCCCCAGGCCATACCCGATACTTTCTTGGACCGTATGGATCGACGAGGCCACCTACGTCGTGCGGAAGGTCGAGATGACCCTACCCACTAGCAGGGGGGACGCCGTCGAGGTGACCACCTATGAGCCCGCGCTCAATGCCGCCGTCCCCGATTCCGCCCTCGTCTTCAACCCGCCCGCCACTCCGTGAACGGGAGGGAGACCTGGGCGCCGGATATACGGCCTGCGGCGCGGCACACGGGGCCAGGGCGGAGAGACGTCAGGGTTCGTCACGAGGCGCATGCTGGCGAGCGGAAGGCGCTGAACCCGGGCTTCGCATGAACTGCGAGGAGGGACTCCGATGACGCAGGACGATCAATACCTTCGGCTGTTGAGCATCTTCCATTACGTCGTGGCGGGGATGGCCGCGCTCTTCTCTCTGGTCCCCACGATCCACGTCGCGGTGGGCATCGGCCTGGTGTCGGGGGCCTTCACCGACCCGAAGGAGCCCTTTCCCTTCGCGCTGGTGGGCTGGTTCCTCATCGCCTTCGGCTCGATCTTCATCGCGTGCGGTTTCACCTTCGCCGTCTGCCTCTTTCTCGCCGGGCGGTTCCTCGATCAGAGGAGGCGGTACCTATTCTGCCTCGTCATGGCCGGGGTGGCCTGCATGTTCATGCCCTTCGGGACGGTGCTCGGCATCTTCACGATCGTGATGTTGCTCAAAGAGAACGTCAAAGCCCAGTTCGGGGTGACGGGCGAGCAGGCCGTTTCTCCCTCGTCGCCGACCTCCGCGTCCTGAGGCATCGCCGGCTCTAAGCACACCTTGAAAAAGCTCTCCGGCCAGGCTTTGCAGGGGGGAGGCGGCGCGGCAGTTCGCGTGGAGCTACCGCGTCGTGCCCGAGGACGGGGCCTGGGTGCTCCAGTCGCTCAGGGAGGGGTCCTGGCTGGACCTCTACGCCTTCACGATGGAGCCTCGCCACCACGTGGACTACGTGGTGGCGAACCACTTCACCTCCACCTACCCCGAGTCGCGCTTCGTCCGCACCGCCACCGCCCAGCTTCCCGCGCCCGAGGTGCGCTGGGTCCTCCGAGGGATGGAGCTCGTGGAGGACAGGGGCGAACGGGTCACGACCCGGGCGCTGCGCGGCGAGGAGGAATTGCTCTCGGTCCTGGCGGGCACCTTCCGCCTGCGGTTCCCGCCGGGCACGCATTTTCGCGGCAGGGGGGCGTGACCTTAGCCGCCGAGGTTCGGGTTCAATCCCTCGGCCCGCTGGAGAAGCCTCCCGCGACCCGTTAGATCAGGCGGACCCGGCGCCCGGGCGTCGGCGGACCGTCGGTCTCAGGTCCGACACCGTAGATCCCTCAGCCGCCCGCCGAACTTTCAGGTCTATTGCAGGCAGCTTCTTCTCTTCGTTCCCAGCAGGAGGGGTCAGCCCTTGTCGTAGGCCTTGAAAGCTACGACGTCGTGAGGCCAATCATAGAAGCCCTCATAGAGGTCCAGGATGTCCCGGCCGAGGTTGGCGTAAACGGGAAAGAACAGGCCATCCAAAGAAAAAGGCGCTACCTGAACCACGCCCATATGCAATTGCTGTGTCCCAAACTGGATCGATACGTTTTCAGCCAAGCCGCTATCGAAGCTACCCGACACAGTCAGGTTGCGAACGCCCCCAAACCTGCCCAATAGCGGCTGGACTCCGATCGACTTGGCATATCGACCGACGATAGCCGTGTTGACGGCGCCCGTGTCTATTGCGCAAAAGCAACCGGGATGGCCCTGAATGGAAATCTCGGCGCAGGGATGGGCGCCGCTCCAAATCGCTGGTAGGCGAAACGTGCCGGGGCCCAGGACTGCATCCGGATCGGTCCCAGAGGGATACAACGTCAGGCGGCCGTGGCGCCGATCAAAGAGGATTGCCCACGGGCGAAAGAGTGACAGCGGGCAAATTCCCCGGCGCTCCCAGAAGTCGCTGTGCCTGGCGATCACCATGGCGGGAACATTCCGAATGACGGCGCCTCCCACGGTCACTTTCGGGCAGAGCACCCATTCTGTCTGCTTGGTGATTCCCGATCCCAGCCCTGAATACTGGGCCGGCGAAACGGGTTTCAGGTGAAGGGACTTCACCGTATCTTCACCAATGAGCATGACGCTGCTGCCTGAATCCAGCACCATCCATCGCTTGGCCGCTCCGCCAATAGAGACGGGGACCACGACACTGGAACTGGTCGAATAGGTCTGCCAGCTGGAAATGGTGTAGCCGCCACTTTCCCCGACCATGGGAATGTCCATCTGCACGTTCTTCTCCTTGACCGGAATGGTCAGGGGAGTCGCGGAGGGCGTTCCATATCGGAAGAGGCCCGCTGGACCTGCAGACTCGAACAGTCCTTCTAGCTGAGCGAAATAGTCGCTGTGCGGGACCTTGCTCGTGAGAAGGCTCTGAAGAGGGGGGAGGCAGTCCTTAGGCGAGTGGTCCACAAGGCAGAGGTCCGACACAAGAAGAGGCCAGGGATGTGGGGCTTTGGAGACAGCATCGAGGGCAAGCTTCCTGGCCGGACCAAACTGGCCAGTGGCCATCAGCGCTAGGATACTGAGGTGGTAAGCCTTCTCTTGCCAGCCGGGTGTGTCCTTGAGCTGCAACCACTGTTGGAGGGCTTGGGCGATGTATCCCATCTGAAATGCGCACTCGCCAGCCGCCAAACGAAACTCTGGGTGGCGAGGATGGGCCAGGGCCAGTGCCATGGCCCGACGCGCAGCGTCCATGTCCTGGTGAAGTCCCATCTCAGCTTTGATTTCTTGCATTCTCAGGGCCAGGTCGTTCGGTGTCGCCTTCAGGCCCAGTTCGGCCTGACGGAGCGCCTCCTGGTAGTCCCCGCTTGTTAGCGCGGCGTCGGCGGCAGAGGAGGCGGCTGACGGTGCCGAAGAGACGGCTTTGGGTAACCCAAAGGCAGGCCCAGTAAGAACCAGTAGAGCCACAAGTACCACCATTGCATCTCTAACTCGCAACTTTCTTTGGCTCATCTTGCTTCCTTTCCCCCATCCTTGAGGTTCTTCTCTACTTCCCGCAAACGACCTATACCTCTTCTGATCCGCCCATTCTGCATTCTAGCTTCCTTGCTTTTGCCCCCCCCTTCCTTTCGCAAGGAGATTGAAGACCCATCTTCATTTCGACGCCGGGATAGAGAGCGCGGCGAGGGCTGTACGGTGGGCTTCGGCGAGCTGGCCGCCGTTGGTGACGCAGAGGCCGAGATCCCGGAGGAGGCCGTCCTCGAGGCCGTAGATCCAGCCGTGGACCGAGAGAGGCTGCTCCCTGGCCCAGGCGTCCTGGACCACGGTGGTCTCGCAGAGGTTGGTTACCTGCTCGATGACGTTCAGCTCGCAGAGCCGGTCGGCGCTGGATTTCTCATCGGAGAGGGCATCCAGGAGGACCCGGTGCTTGCGCTGGACGTCCTGGACGTGGCGCAGCCAGTTGTCGATGAGGCCGTGGCGGTCGCCCTCATGGCGGCGCGAACGCCGCCGCAGCCGTAGTGGCCGCAGACGATGAGGTGCCGGACCTTCAGCACGTCCACGGCGAACTGGACCACCGAGAGGCAGTTGAGGTCGGTGTGGACGACCACGTTGGCCACGTTGCGGTGGACGAAGAGCTCGCCGGGCATGAGCCCCACCACCTGGTTGGCGGGGACGCGGCTGTCGGAACAGCCGATCCAGAGATACTCGGGGGCCTGCTGGAGAGAGAGCCTCCTGAAGAAGCCGGGGTCGCGCGAGGAGACCTCCTCGGCCCAGGCCCGGTTGTTCTCGAAGAGCTGTCTGAGTACCCGCATGGTCCCGCCTCCGCTTCGCTATTCGATTTGGTACGTACGCGAAATGGGTGACAGGTCCGAAGGGTGGCATCGAAGATGCCGGCGCCATCTCGGCGTCCCCACGCGCTATGGGAGATCGCTTTCCTTGAGCCCCGCCATTTTGAGCATATGCAGCAGGAGGCCCCTCTTCAGTTCCGAGTTCCCGTGGATTGGCACGGAGATGCGGATGGGGCTACCTTCCCTGCCGTAAATATGGTGGCTTCCATGGACGCGGAGAAGTTTCCAGCCGGTTTCCTCGAGGACCTTGGCGAGATCTTTGCCCGTCAAGGGCTTCATACGGCAATTTCGAGAACGCGCCCCGGCTTGCCGTCCCTGGCGGGCTCAACGTCCACGGAGAGACACCCCTCCACGGCCTCATACAGATTCGCGAGCAGGGTTTCGAAGTCCTCGCCCTGCGTGGCGCACCCGGGGATCGCCGGTACTTCAGCCCAGAATCCCCCTTCTTCGGCCTCGTGGACCACCACCTTGAGTTTCATCGAAACCTCCTGCGGCCAACATAGGCCACCTTCAACCTTCCGTCAACGAAACCGGAGGATGGGAGACGGGCAGGCCTCCATCCCTCGTCCCCCACCTACCTCCCTTTGCCGGGCTCGGCTATAGTGGTGCCCACGTGCGGCGGCGTGTGCTGCGGGCCGAAGGAGGTGCCGGTGAACTACGAACCGAAGGATCCCGACTTCGAGGCGCGGGTGCGGGCGAGCTTCGCGCGGCAGGCCTTCATGGCGACGCTCGGTGCAAGGCTGCTTGCGGTGGCGCCGGGGGAGGTGGTCATCGCGCTCCCCTTCCGCGAGGATTTGACCCAGCAGCACGGCTTCCTCCACGCGGGCGTGGCGACGTCGGTGGTGGACAGCGCCTGCGGCTACGCCGCGCTCACCCTCATGCCGCCGGGGGCTGGCGTCCTCTCGGTGGAGTTCAAGGTGAACCTGCTGGCGCCGGCGGCGGGCGAGCGGTTCATCGCCACGGGGCGGGTGGTCAAGGCGGGCCGGACGCTCACGGTCTGCGCGGGCGAGATGGCCGCCGAGCGTGGCGGAAATCGAACCGTCGTGACCCTCATGCAGGCCACCATGATGACCCTCAGGGATCGCGCCGGTGTCGCGGACTGAGCATCGCCGGTGAAGGGACGTTGGCAATGCGGAGACCTCGTGAATAAGGGATGGTTTCTCGCGACGGGTCTGACCCTGGCCCTCCTGTCCAACTCGGTCACGAGCCGCGCCTGTGCGACCTGCGGCTGCACGCTCAATTCCGACTGGGCGAGCCAGGGGTTCGCCTTCGGGCGCGGCTTCCACCTCGACTTCCGCTACGACTACTTCGACCAGGATCAGCTTCGAAGCGGCGCCGGCCGTGTTGCCCTCTCCGACATCCGGTTTCCCTCCGGCCGCGAGATCCAGCTCCAGACCATCAACCGCAACCTGACCTTCGATATGGGCTACAGCCCGGATCCTAACTGGCAGTTCGACGTGCTGCTCCCTACCTACGATCGAACGCACAGCACCGTAGCGCCCGGTGACACTGCACCGTCTTACTCCCGGAGCGCCGGGATCGGCGACGCACAGATCCAGATGCGCTGGCAGGGGCTGCTTCGCGACCATTCGTTGGGGTTTCAGTTCGGGATCAAGCTGCCCACGGGCCGCTTTCACGACACCTTTCGGAGCGGCCCCCAGGCGGGAGAGCCCGTGGACCGGGGGCTCCAGCTCGGCACGGGTACCACCGACGTGCTCCTCGGCCTCTACAAGTTCGGCTTCATGGGGGAGTCGTGGGGATACTTCGCCCAGGGCTCGGTGCAGGTGGCGCTGGCCTCCAGGGATGGCTTCCGCCCCGGCGACGTTCTGAACGCCAGCGCGGGCCTGCGCTACTCGGCCTCGGAGCGGGTGACGCCCCAGATCCAACTCAACATCGTCGCCCAGAAGCCGGAACGAGGGATCAATGCCGATACTCAGAACAGCGGGGCCACCGCGGCCTACTTGAGTCCGGGCCTCTCCGTGCGCGTCGGCCAGAGGTTCTACCTCTTCGCTTTCGTGCAGCTCCCCGTCTACCAGCGCGTGGACGGATACCAGATCATGCCTCGCTCCCTCTTCACCGCCGGCCTTCATTACCGCTTCTATACAGAGCGGCATAAGTGAAGGCGCATCAGGTGGTGGGGCTTGGGGAGTATGCCGCTCTGTATTCGCGGGGAAGGCCCCACCCCTTGCGAGTGCGGCCCTGCGGGCCGCGCAAGGGCTGAGCCCTCCCCGCGGGCCCTACCGGGAGAGGCGCAGCGGCGCCTCCCCCGGACCCCCCACCCGCATACAGCGCGCCGGACTTCCGTCGCGCTGTATAGCATCCGAATCGCCGGGCCGCCGCGCGAGGCGCCCGTGAGCGGTGCGGACGAGGCCCCCTCGGGGGAGTGGAGCCTCGGCCGCGAACATCCCCCGGACGACGCTGGAATGGGCCCTCCGGAGCCGGCGTTTTCCCGGATGAGAACGGAGAGGAGGCCGCCGCATCATGCGCAGGGGGCGGATGGAGGCGTTCAGCGACGGGGTGCTGGCGATCCTCATCACGATCATGGTGCTGGGCCTGAAGGTGCCCCGGGAGACCTCCCTGGCGGCTCGAGGAGCTCACCGTCGGTGCCCGCGCGGGCTACCTCTGGTGCCCCGATGGCGTCCTGGTTGGCAGGCGCTTCGAAGCCGTGAACCGGGCCCTCGGCGGGGCCGTCACGACGCGCAACTGGGCCACGATGACGAAGCTGCACCCCAAATTCCGCGATGGAATCGCACTCGTAGGAGCGCCGCTCCCGGCGCGACGGACCGTACGCGGGCACCGCATCCTGGTCGCAGGGTCACCCGGTTCGCGGCGAGGCGCCGCTCCTACGCAGGCGTTGAGCCGCTATCGCGGAATTGGGGTGCTCGCCCTCGCCGGGCCTTCATCGCCATAGAACGCCTAAGGAAAGCGGCTCGGCGTTCGGCCACCTCCCGATTTCTGGAGCAGGCATGCGTGGCGTTGGGGCCACTGGGCCATGGCCCTTCGCCGGGCTCCCCCTCAGCGGTATAGTGGACGACGATCGGGAGGAGGCAGAAGGATGTTGGTCAGGGATTCGCGTCGGGACAGGAGGTTGTACGGGAGACGGGGCGTGCGGCGGAGCCGGCTGACGGGGCCCTGGCGCAACGTCCACGGGGCCGTCTGGCTGGCGGGGCTGGCCCTGCTCGCCTGGAAGGGCTGGTGGTGGCCGGGGATTCTGGTTCTCGTGGCCGTGAGCATGCTCGTGGAGGCCCTCATCATGACGCTATCGCCCCAGTCGGTGGCTAGGCGGGACGCGCCGGCCCCGGTCCCGCCGCCGCAGAGTTCGCGCGTCGACCTGCTCCCCTCCAGCTGTCCCAAGTGCGCAGGCCCCATCCACGGGAAGGACGTGATCTGGACCAGCCCGCGCTCCGCCGACTGCCCTTACTGCGGCACATGCCTGCCGATGCGGAAGGAGTGAGGGCTTCCCGGGGCCGGTGCGGCCGGGCCCCGCACGGAGGGGGAACTCCCATGAGCTTCGGGCTTGCGCTGTCGGGCGGCGGTTCCAGGGCGGCGGCCTTCCACCGAGGGACCCTGATGGGGCTCTCGGAGACCGGCCTGCTGGAGGCCGTCGAGGTCGTCTCCACCGTCTCCGGCGGCTCCGTCTTCGGCGCGGCCTGGATGGCCTCGCGGGCGCGGGGCGAGGCGCTGGAGGCCTTCCTGGCCGAGATGCGGGCCGAGCTGGCGCGGGGCTTCATCGCGCGGACGCTGAGGCCGCGCCTGCTGAAGGTCCTCCTGCCTGGCTATACCCGCTCGAACGCGCTGGCGGGCACCTTCGACGGCGTCTTCTTTCGCGGGATGACGCTGGCTGAGCTGCCGGAGCGACCGCGGCTCGTCATGAACGCGACGGTGCTGAACAACGGGCAGGTGGGGAAGTTCGCGCGGGAGGGCTTCAAGGCCGCGGGGCTGGTGCCACCGGGCAGCCGCGACTTCAGCGCCTGGATCCCCCTGCCGGAGTACTCGCTGGCGCTCGCGGCGACGGCCTCGGCAGCCTTCCCCGTGGGCCTGCCGCCCGTCTACCTGGGACGGGGGAAGGGCGGCGTGCCGGAGGGATGGGGTTCGACGCCCGCGCTGGCCGGGGCGAACCGCATCGCGCTGACGGACGGCGGGGTGCTGGAGAACCTGGGGATCCAGACCCTCCTGAACCCGAAGAGCGAGTTCAAGGCGTGGGACCTGGCGGCGAGCGACGCGGGCACCCGGCAGGAGATTTGGAGCCCGGGCGGCCCGGTGAACCTCCTGCGCGGGCTGGCCATGGGGGCCGTGAGCGCGCCGGTGCTGGAGCGGATCACCATCCTGATGAACGACGAGGAGGACCGCCACATGCGCCACGACCTCTTCGACGACACGGAGGAGGGGTGGCTGGTGCAGGCGCTGAGGGATCCGGCCGTGGCCGGCCGGCCGGACCTGAAAGCCTTCCTCTCCACGCGGGATCTCGGGCCGCGCCGCCGGGTGCTGATGGTGCGCGTCAGCCAGGGCTGGGGCCACTTCGTGACGAAGATCCCGCGCTGGCGCCTGGTGGGTCTGGCGCACGACTACGAGCTGCGCACGGGGCTCAAGGCGCCGGCGCCGCCGGCGTGGGACGACGTGGCGGGGAAGGAGGCCTTCCTCGCCGTCGTGGGCTCGGACCTCGGCCCGGCCAAGGCGATCTTCACGGCCATGGGGGGCGCCGCGGCGGTCGAGCGGCTGAACACCGTGGCCACGGGCTTCTCGGCCCTTTCGACCGACACCATCGACCAACTGGCCGAGCACGCCCGCTGGCAGGTCCACGCCAACAGGGCCGTCTATTGGGACGCGGGGGAATGGAAGAAAGCTGGTGGCACAGGGAGGCAGTGAGGCAGCGAGGAGAAGTGGGTCCGTGGGAGCCGTCGCCAGACGGCGATGGCTTCGGCCTCGGGAGGGAACTCCTACGATGGGAAGGCTTGGTCGTAGGAGCGCTCTCCAGAGCGCGATCTCCCGCCGGGCAGGGTGGGCAAGAGGGGCGAAGCGGCGTTGCCCTCCGCCCGCGACCGGTTGGGCGCGAATGCGGCACGGAGGGATTGGCGCAATGAGCGCCGAACCGAGAGTGGTAAACTGACAAAAAGGGGACTCGCATGGAGTACAGCCAGACGCAGACGGGGTGGCGCACGCTTCTGGCCTCGGTCTTTGCTGCGGCGATCGCCGTCGTGGCGTTCGGCGTGGGCAACGCGGTGCAGAAGGGCCCACTCAGGCTCGCGGCGGTGGTGGTGATGGGTGTGCTGCTGGTATCGGCCCTCCTCTTCGGATGGCTGACGGTGGCGGTGGACCGCCAGGCCCTGAGGGTGCGCTTCGGCATCGGGCTGATCCGGCGCACCATCCCGCTCACGGAGATCGTCAGCGTGGAAGCCGAGCGGTTCAACTGGCTCTATGGCTGGGGCATCCGGATGACCCCCCGGGGATGGCTCTACCGGGCCAGTGGCACGCGCGCCGTGGGGCTGACCCTCCGCGGCGGCAAGACCTTCTTCGTGGGCGCCGATGACCCCGAGGGCCTGATCCAGGCCTTGCGGATGAACGGCGTCACCGGCTCTCACGGAGGATGATACCCCGTGGAGGGGATCCGCCTTGGCACCTGGGTCCGGCCGGGATCACCGGAAGGCACGGGAAGCATGGGAACGTCGACCTTGTTTGATCTGGGGAGGTGGTCATGCGCTTGCCGGCATCCCTGAAGCTTCGCACGGCGGCCCTGGTGGGGGCGGTTCTTCTTCTGGCGTGGCTCTCGGGCTGCTGCTCCTGCATGCGCCACCACGGGCCGCCTCCGCCGCCCCCGTCCCAGGCCCGATGGGTGGACGGCCCGCAAGGGCGTCTCTTGGTGGAGGATGGCGGCAGCGGCGGACTCCCCGTCCTGTTCGTGCATGGCCTGGGCGGTGACCACGAGGTCTGGCGGGCGGAGCTGGACCACCTCCGGCGCACCCACCGAGCCCTGGCCGTGGACCTGCGGGGTTTCGGGCGCTCCACCTGCCCGGCCGACGGCAACTACGGCATCGAGGCCATGGCGGGGGACGTGCTGCTGGTGGCCCGCACGCTGGGTCTGAAGCGGTACGTGCTGGTGGGGCACAGCATGGGCGGGGCCGTGGCCATCGCCGCCGCGGTGCAGGACCCGGCGAGCGTGGCGGGGCTGGTGCTGGCCGATCCCGTGGGAGACATGACGAAGATGCCCGCGGCGGAGCGTGAGTCATTCCGGCGTTATTTCGACCCTCCGGACTACACCCAGCACGCGGAGGCCTTCCTGGGCGACGTTCTGGCCAACGCCAAGCCCCAGACGCGGGCGGATGTGCAAAAGACCTTTCTGGCTTCCTCTCCCGAGGCCGTCTCCAAGTGCGTGCACGCCATCTGCGACTACCCCACGGCCCGGGAGTTGGAGCGCTACCCGGGCCCGGTGCTGGACGTCATCACCGATGACAACGAGGCGGCCTGGAGCCTCCAGAACCTGGTGAAGGGCCTGCCCGTCGTCCGCATGCCGGGCCTGAGCCACTGGATCATGCTCGACGATCCGGAGACCTTCGCGCGCCTGGTGGACGGCTTCCTCGACAAGCTGTCCTGAGGCAAGGAGCGATCCATGCCCAAGACGATCCTGATCACCAGGGCTTCCAGCGGCTTCGGGCTGTTCACGGCCCGCCTGGCCCTGAACCGGGGATGGGCCGTGGCCGCCGCTTCGCGCCACCCCGAGGCCACCCTGCAGGATGACCCCGGGCACGAGCGGCTCCCGTCGGCATCGGCGTGACGATCATCGAGCCGGGCGCCTTCAGGACGGGCTTCCACGAGCGCCCGATGGAGGTAGCCGCGGGGGTGGAGGACCCCGACAGCCCCTACGCGCCGCTCTATCAGAGCCTCGCCACGGGGTTTTTCGGCGGCCCCGAACCGCCCACCGGCGAGATCGTGGCCGAAGAAGAGGCATTCATCCGGGATCTCGCCGGCCGGTTCGGCTGGCACGCGTGGAGGTCTTCATGAGCGACTTTCGTGTGGAAACCGACAGCCTGGGCGAGGTGAGGGTACCCTCACGGGCCCTCTGGGGCGCCCAGACGCAGCGGGCCGTGGAGAATTTCCCCATCAGCGGCCTTCGCATGCCCAGGCGGGTCATAAGGGCCTTCGGCCGGGTGAAGCGGGCCTGCGCCTCCCTGAACAGGGAGCGGGGCAGCCTGCCCGCCGAGGTGGCCGACGCCATCATCCTGGCCGCCGCGGAGGTGGTGGAGGGGCGGCACGACGGGCAGTTCCCCGTGGACATCTTCCAGACGGGCTCGGGCACCTCGTCGAACATGAACGCCAACGAGGTCATCGCCAACCGGGCCATCCAGATCGCGGGGGGCGTGGTGGGCTCCAAGAAGCCCGTGCACCCCAACGACCACGTGAACAAGGGCCAATCGAGCAACGACGTGGTGCCCACGGTGATCCACATGGCCGCCGCCGAGGCGGTGGCCGAGGACCTCATCCCGGCCCTGCGCCGCCTGGGCGACGCGCTGGAAGGGAAGGCGAAGGCCTTCGACGGCGTGGTCAAGATCGGCAGGACGCACCTCCAGGACGCCGTCCCGGTGCGGCTGGGGCAGGAGTTCTCGGGCTACGCCCAGCAGGCGCGCAACGGCGTGAGGCGGCTTCAGGCCGCGGTGCCCGCCCTCTGCGAGCTGGCCCTCGGCGGCACGGCCGTGGGGACCGGACTGAACGCGGTGCCGGGCTTCTCCGAGGCGGTGATCGGGAGGCTCGCCGATGAGACGGGCCTGCCCTTCCGGCAGGCGCCCAACCTCTTCGAGGCGCTGGCGGCCAAGGACGGCCTCGTGGAGGCCAGCGGCGCCCTGCGCACCGTGGCCGTCAGCCTGAACAAGATCGCCGAGGACATCCGCTGGCTGGGCTCGGGGCCCCGCTGCGGCATCGGAGAGATCAAGCTCCCGGACCTACAACCGGGCTCCTCGATCATGCCCGGTAAGGTGAACCCGGTCATGTCGGAGATGATGGTCATGGCCTGCGCCCAGGTCACGGGCAACGACCTGATCGTCACCCTGTGCGGCCAGGCGGGGCACTTCGAGCTCAACACCATGATGCCCCTCATGGCCCACGCCTTCCTCCAGTCCGTGGAGATCCTCGCCAACGCCTGCAACGCCTTCACCGACAGGTGCGTGACGGGCCTCCAGGCGGACGCCAGACGGTGCGGCGAAATGGTCGAGAAGAGCCTCGCCATGGTCACCGCCCTCAACCCCGTCATCGGCTACGACGCCGCGGCCGCCCTGGCGCACGAGGCGTACGAGTCGGGAAAGACCATCCGCGAACTGTGCCTGGAGAAGGGCATACTCCCCAAAGGGAAATTGGACGAGTTGCTGGATGCGAGGAAGATGACGGGCCGGTGAGAGCAGTCTTCGCGAGGCCGCGGCGTGTCGAGGGGGTGCGGGGGAACGGGGAGCGCGTCCCCCCGCGCGACGCCGCGGCCGCCTTGGCGCACGAGGCGTACGAGTCGGGAAAGACCATCCGCGAACTGCGCCTGGAGAAGCAGGTCCTCCCCAAGGAGAAGCTGGACGCATTGCTGGACGCGAGGAAGATGACGGGCCGGTGAGCGCAGTCTTCGCGAGGCCGCGGCGAGGCGCGAGGCGCAAAGGAGGGCTCACCACCCAAATTCCGCGATGGAATTGCACTCGTAGGAGCGCCGCCCCCGGCGCGACGGACCGTACGCGGGCACCGCCATCTTTCATCTCTCCTCCCTCGTAGGTGCGCTCTTCGGAGCGCGACCGGGTGGGTAAGTGAATCCGTGGAAAGGGCACGCAGGACCCTCGAAGCCAACCCTTGTCCCCATCCGCCAGTCCCCCAGTCTCCTAGTCCCCTAGTCTCCTAGTCTCCTAGTCTCCTAGTCCCCTAGTCTCCTAGTCCCCTAGTCCCCTAGTCCCCTAGTCCCCCAGTCCCCCAGTCCCCCAGTCTTCGTCCCCCTCGCGCCAGGCCCGCGCGCTCCTTTCTCGGCGCTCCTCCTGCGCCTATAATGGCCTCTCACGGAGGTGGTGGATGAGGCCGGCGGCACCGGCCGGCCGCCGCCCGCGGCTGGAGATCTCGATCCGGCCGCTCACCCCATCGTTCCGGAAAGGAGCTCATCATGCACAGGCGCTTCATCGGGAGACGAGGTTCGAATCGGCCGGTCGGCCTGGGGTGCACCTGGCTCCTGGCCTTGGCCATCGCCTTGACGGGATGGGCGTGGACGGGCCCCGCGCGGGCCTCGGAGAACGCCCTGACGCGCTTTCCCACGTTGCACGGGAACGAGATCGTCTTCGAGAGCGGCGGAAACCTCTGGAGGGTCAGCCGCCAGGGGGGCGTGGCCGAGCGGCTCACCACCGACCGGGGCAACGACCTCATGCCGCGCTTCTCGCCGGACGGACGCTGGATCGCCTTCACGGGCCAGTACGACGGCAATACGGACGTCTACGTGATCCCGGCCGGGGGCGGCGCGCCCAGGCGCCTCACCTTCCACTCGGACGTGATAGAGGACGCGCCCATGCGGTGGGGGCCCGACAACATGGTCGTGACCTGGACGCCGGACAGCAAGGGCATCGTCTTCCTCTCCCGGCGGGACACCTTCAACTCCTGGTTCGGGCGCCTCTTCGTCGTGCCGGTGGAGGGCGGCCTGCCCGTGCGCCTGCCCGTGGACACGGCGGGGCTCTGCACCTACAGCCCGGACGGCACGAAGCTGGCCATGAACCGGATCTTCCGCAACTTCCGCACCTGGAAGCGCTACTACGGCGGCCTGGCGCAGGACGTCTGGATCTACGACCTCACGAGCCATTCCTGCGAGCGGGTGACCGACTGGAAGGGGACCGACACCTTCCCCATGTGGCACGGCGACACCATCTACTTCGCCTCCGACCGAGGGCCGGAGGGGCGCCTGAACCTGTGGGCCTACGACGTGAAGAGCAAGGCCTTCCGGCAGGTGACCCATTTCGCCGACTACGACATCGACTGGCCTAACCTGGGCAACGACGGCATCGTCTTTCAGGACGGCGGCGACCTCTACGTCATGGACCTCCCCTCCGAGCAGCTCCACAAGCTCGACGTGACGGTGCCGAGCGACGACGTGCGCACGAGGCCCCGGTGGGTGGACGCCTCCAAGAACATCATGTCCTTCGGCATCGCCCCGAACGGCAAGCGGGCGCTCTTCGACGCCCGCGGCGAGGTCTTCACGGTGCCCGAGGAGCACGGCAACACACGCGACCTGACGCAGACCTCCGGCGCGCGGGAGATGTATCCCGCCTGGTCGCCCGACGGAAAATGGATCACCTACGTCACGGACCGCACCGGTGAGGCGGAGATCGCCGTGCGGCCGGCCGACGGCTCGGGCGAGGAGAGGCTCCTGACGGACCGGACGAAGGGCTACCTCTACGGCCCCCACTGGTCGCCCGACGGGAGCAGGCTGGCCTTCTCCGACAGCGACCACGTGCTGTGGATCCTGGACGTGGCCAGCCGCCAGGTCACGCGGGTGGACCAGGACCGCCGGGAGGAGATGCACCACTTCTCGTGGTCGCCCGACGGCCTCTGGCTCGCCTACACGAAGGCCGGGGCCCAGGACATGGGCTCGGACGACGACGCCTCCACCTACATGGGCCGGATCTACCTCTACAACGTGAAGGAGGCCAAGTCCCACCTGGTGAGCACGGGCCAGACCGACGACATGGAGCCCCTCTTCAGCCCCGACGGCAAATATCTCTACTTCATCTCGGCGCGCCACGAGAACCCCGTCTTCAGCGAGAGCGAGTTCAACGTGGCCACGCTCAAGATGGACGGCCTCTACGTCGCCACCCTCCAGGCCGGCGAGCCCTCGCCCTTCGCGCCCCGCTCCGACGAGGGCCTCGTCAAATCCACCAAGGCGCCGAAGGAGGCCGCGTGGAAGCCGGGGGTGATCCCAGCCATCCGGATCGACCTGCAAGGCCTGGCGCAGCGCGTGATGCCCCTGCCCATCCCCGCGGGCGACATAAGGGACCTCGCTGCCGCGGCCGGGCGCCTCTACTACCTGACCGTGCCCCTCAAGAGCTTCGACACGCCCCTGCCCGGGGAGGAGCCGGCGCTGCACGTGTTTGACATGGCCAAGCGCAAGGATGCGGTCCTCGCCTCCCCCGCCGGGGAGTACGCCCTGAGCGCTGACGGCAGCACCGTTCTCACGAAGGAGAAGAAGGTCTATACGCTGGAGTCCGCCTTGGCCAAGGGCGAGGGCGGAGAAGCGGTGAAGCCGGTGAAGCTGGATCTCTCGCACATGAAGGCCTTCATCGATCCCGTCCAGGAGTGGCGGGAGATGTACGGCGAGGCGTGGCGCCTGGAGCGCGACTTCTTCGTCAACCCCGAGATGAACGGCGTCAATTGGGACAAGGTGCGGGTGCAGTATGCCAAGTACCTGCCGCTGCTCGCCTGCCGGGAAGACCTGAACTACATCATCGGCGAGATGATCGGCGAGCTGCACAACTCCCACACCTACGTCGGCGGCGGGGACGACTTCAAGAAAGCCTACGTCCCCACGGGCCTTCTCGGTGTGGACTTCGGACTCGACAAAGCCGCGGGCCTCTACACCTTCGCCAAGATCTACGCCGGCGACAACTCCAAGCCCTCGCTCCGTTCGCCTCTCACCGAGCCCGGCGTGAACGTCAAGGCGGGGGACTACCTCCTCGCCGTCAACGGCCATCCTCTCAAGGCCCCCACCAACCCCTACAGCCTCTTCGTGAACACCCTCGGCACGACGGTCACCCTGACGGTGGCCGACGACGCCGCCGGAAAGGGCCGCCGCGAGGTCGTCGTGAAGCCCATCCCGGAGGAGCTGGAGCTGCGCCTGAAGGACTGGGTCGACCACAACCGCGCCGAGGTGGACCGCCTCTCGGGCGGAAAGATCGGCTACCTCTACCTGACCGACATGGACGAGACGGGGATGAAGGAGTTCATCCGCCAGTTCTACTGGCAGACGCCCAAGGAGGGGCTCATCATCGACGACCGCTGGAACGGAGGTGGCGAGATCGACCAGATCCTCCTGGAGCGCCTGCGGCGCATCCTCATCGGCATGGACACGAACCGCGAGGGCGAGCGCTTCACCCTCCCCACGCAGGTGCTGCACGGCTACATGGCCTGCCTCATCAACCACTACTCGGCCTCGGACGGCGACATCTTCCCCTACTACTTCCGCAAGTACGGCCTCGGCCCCGTCATCGGGACCCGGACCTGGGGCGGCGTGCGAGGCATCCGCGGCTTCTGGCCGCTGTGCGACGATGGGTACATCACGATTCCCGAGGACGCGCTCTATGGGCTCCACTCCCAGTGGGTGATCGAGAACCACGGCGTGGACCCGGACATCAAGGTGGACGACCTGCCGGGCGACGTGCTCGCCGGCAAGGACGCCCAGCTCGAAAAGGCGGTGGAGGTGCTCATGGAGAAGATCAAGGCCAAACCCATGACGCTGCCCGCCCCACCGCCCCACCTGCCCGCCTATCCGCCGGAAGGACAGTAAACCCAGACCGGAAGGATCTCGATCCACCTCAAGGGAGGGGCCTTCGGGTCCCTCCCTTTTCCGGTTATGATGGGAGCCTCGCACCCAGCGGGAATCGCAAGGAGGGGAGTCCATGGACGACAAGCCCGCGGCCGGAAGCCAGGCCGAGGTGGAGCAGCGCGAACGGGAGTGGCTGGAGAAGGTGTACCAGGGCGGCAAACAGCCCGAAGTCACCGTCCGGACCCTCATCCTGGGCCTCTTCATCGGCGCCATCCTCTCCCTCTCCAACCTCTACGTGGGATTCAAGACGGGCTGGAGCCTCGGCGTCACGATCACGGCGGCCATCATGGCTTTCGCCGTCTTCAAGGCCGTGCGGACGGTGCTGCCCTTCCTGGTGAGGCGGGACCTGAGCCTCCTCGAGAACAATACGCTGCAGACGATGGCCGCGGCCTGCGCGGACACCTCCTCCGCCGGACTCGTGTCGGCCATCCCCGCGCTCATGATGGTCTCGGGCCAGGTTCTGCCCTCCTGGCAGCTCATGCTCTGGATCATGACCATCCTGCTGCTCGGGATCTTCATGGCCATTCCCATGAAGCGCCAGATGATCAACGTGGAGAACCTGAAGTTTCCCACGGGGACGGCCACCGCGGAGGTGCTCAAGGGGATCCACGAAGCCGGCACCGAGGCCATCGGCAAGGCCAGGGCCCTCTTCGGGGCCATGGGGCTGGGGCTTCTCGTGGCTTGGTCGAGGGACGGCGTGCTGGGCTTCCCGCGGTTCGTCAAGGGGCACGTGGTCAAGGAGTGGGGCACCTGGCAGTGGAGGCGCTTGCTCCCCTCCATCCCCTCCACCTTCATCCCGTCCTCCTGGTCCATCCTGGGCATGCCCCTCTCGCGGCTGACCATCTCCTTCGAGGGCAGCCTCATCATGGTGGGGGCGGGCGCGATCATGGGCATCCGCGTGGGCATCAGCCTCCTGCTGGCGGCCCTGCTGGGCTATGGCGCCCTGGGGCCGTGGCTCATCCGCAGGGGCGACATCGAACACCCGGCGCCCGTGGTCCGGGCGGCGGAGGGCTTCGGGCCCACGGCGGAGATCTACTCCTCGCAGGAGCTCTACTTCCCGGTGACCGTTCCGGCGGGCGGCGTGCTGGCCCTTAGCATCGAGCCGCAGAGCCAATCCCCGAGCCTGCTCGAAAGGAGATGGCCCTCGGAAGCCGTCTACGAGAACCGGGAGGCCCTGGAGTCCGCGCTGAACGCGGCGACCCTGCCCGACGGCGCGCCCAACCCCTTCAAGGGCCTGGTGACCTTCGAAGTGGATCCCGGGAAGAACCACCTGCTGGCCAAACTGGCGGGCAGTCCCGCGGTCACGACGGTCCTCTCTGTCGCACCCGGGACGGCGGAGCCGGCGCTGGGCTTCGATCCGGGCCTGAGCGGCCGGGTCCTGCGCTTCCCGCTGGAGGTGCCCGCCGGCACCACGCTCGCCTTCGAAGCCGGCCGGGCCTCGGGGCCGGAGGGTACGGTGGCCCTTGCTCCCGTTTCGCGGACCTTCATGGCCGGCGCCCTCTTCGAGGACCAGCGGTCTCTGCTGGCGGCACTCAACGGCGCCACCACGGCCGAGGGGACCCCGAATTCGTTCTACGGCCTCATCCGCTTCGGCATGGTGCGCGGCTACCTCACCGCTGAACTGGAGAGGGCCCGCCAGTGGGACAGCTCCCTCGCCGTGGCCAAAGGGCCGGGCGCCGAACGCTTCGGCTTCGAGCCGGGGCAAACGCGCACGGAGCGCTACGGCGGTTACGCCAACATGGTCCACTGGCTCATGTGGCCGGGGGTAGCCATGATGGTGACGGCGGGGCTGCTCTCCTTCTTCTTCCAGTGGCGCACCATCGTGCGGGCCTTCTCAGGGCTGACGGCGATGTTCGGCAAGAAGAAGGGGGAGGAGACGGGAGCGGCCGATCCCCTGGCGGCCGTGGAGGTGCCCGGCTCGTGGTTCGCGCTGGGGCTGGTCGGCGTGGGCGCCCTGGCGGTCTTTCTGCAGGTGAGCCTCTTCCACATCCACTGGTGGATGGGGATCCTGGCCGTCCTCATGTCGTTCTTCCTGGCCATCGTGGCGTGCCGCGCCACGGGCGAGACGGACATCACTCCCGTGGGGGCCATGGGAAAGATCACCCAGCTCATGTACGGGGCCATCGCGCCGGGCAACATGGTCACCAACCTCATGACGGCCAACGTCACGGGCGGCGCCGCCACCTCCTCGGCGGACCTCCTCCAGGCCCTGAAGTGCGGCTACAAGGTGGGGGCGAGCCCGCGCAAGCAGTTCTTCGTCATGGTCCTGGGCGCCGTCCTGGGGGCCCTGATCTGCGTGCCGGTGTACAACATCCTCGTGCCCAACCCGAGCGTCATCGGGACCGACAAGCTCCCCGCCCCGGCCGCCCAGGTGTGGGCCGGGGTGGCCCTTCTGCTCTCCCACGGCATCTCGGCCCTGCCGGTCTCGGCCCGTTGGGCCCTGCTCGTGGGCGGCCTGCTCGGGATCGTCATCACCGTCGCCGAGAAGCGATGGCCCGGGAGCCGGAACTTCATGCCCTCGCCCACCGGCATGGGCATCGCCCTGGTCATCCCGGCCTTCAACTCCGTCAGCATGTTTCTGGGGGCCCTCATCGCCTGGATCGTGGAGAAGCGCTCGCCCAAGACGGCCGATCAGTACACCATCCCCGTGGCCTCGGGGATCATCGCCGGGGAGAGCCTCATGGGCATCGCCGTGGCCATCCTCGTGGCCTTCCAGTTCATGTAAGGGTGAGACGAGGGAAGGGACAAGGGACAAGGGACAGGGAGGACCGGGAACGCCGGTCGCGGGCTTTTTCCGGCATCTCCTCATCGCCTCATCTCGGAATCTCGGGAAACGCGGACGGGGCCGTAGGAGGCCTCTCCAGAGGCCGATGCCCCGTGCCACCTCCACCCGTCGCGCTCTGGAGAGCGCTCGTACATGCCCCCGCACCCTTGGGGTGTTCTTTCAATTCGCAATTCGCAATTCCCCCGCCCTATACTGACGGCATGTACGAGGCCTTTTTCGACCACCACGTCCACAGCAGGTTTTCCTGGGACAGCGATTCCTCCCTGGAGGAGCTGGTCGCGGCGTCGCGTCGGGTCGGGGTCGGAGGCTTCGTGCTCACGGACCACGTGGAGTTCGATCCCCTGGACCCCGGCTTCGGGGAGTACGACTACGACTCGGCACGGGCCGCCTGGGACGAGATCCAGAGCCTAACGCCCGATCTGAAGATCCGCTTCGGGGCCGAGCTCAGTCACCAGCAAAGGCGCCTGCCCGAGATCCGGGAGTTTCTTCACGCCCGGCGTTACCACTGGGTCATCGGCGCCGTCCATCACGTGGGGCGGGAGGAGATCTCCAATTACGTGGCCCGGGTGGAAGGGGAGGGGATCCCGCTCGAGGAGTGCCTGGGCGGCTACTTCAAGGCCTGCCTTCAGGGCGTGGAGTCCAACCTCTACGACTGTCTCGGACACCTCGACTTCCCCAAGCGCTACAGCCGGCGCGGCCCGGACCTCACGGGGGAGTTCTGGCTGCGCCACTACGGCAAGGAAATCCGCTCCGCGCTCTCGGCCTGCCTGGACTTCGGCGTCTTCCTGGAGGTCAATACGGGCTCCTACAGGGTCGGCTTCAACGAACCCTACCCGGGATGGGCCATCCTGGACCTCTATCACCGGTTGGGGGGCAGCGAGGTGGTGCTCTCCTCGGACGCGCATCGTCCGGAGGACGTGGGGACCGCCTACGGCGCCGTCATCCGCGAGCTGGTCAGAAGGGGCCTCTCCGTGAGGAACGGCGTGGCGTAAGAAAACCTCCAGTCAAGGATTTCATGTGCCCCCAATTCCGCGATGGGATTGCACTCGTAGGAGCGCCGCCCCCGGCGCGACGGACCGTACGCGGGCACCGCATCCTGGTCGCAGGGTCACCCGGATCGCGGCGAGGCGCCGCTCCTACGCAGGCGTTGAGCCGCTATCGCGGAATTGGGGTGCGCGGCTCGCGGGGGGAGTGACTCCTGGCGGTGCCCGGGTGTCCTCAGCGCGGGAATCCTCCTACGAAATGCAGAGCGCCTGCCCGGCCCTGGCCCGCTCCAGGAAGGCCATGGCGCCGGCGATCTCATCCACCTCGGGAATGAGATCATCCCGGTTCAGGCCCATGAGGCCTAGGGTGGTGGAGCAGGCGATCACGCGAGCCCCCATCTGGTGCGCCATCCCCAGGCTCTCCCGGAAGGAGGGGAGGCGGTGGCGCCGCATGAGTCGGAGCAGCGCCCAACGTCCCGCGCCTCCCAGGTGGAACCGTCCGAGCCGCTGCCTCTCCGCGTGGTCCCTATTGATCCATCCGAACAGACGGGAGAGCAGGGCCCCGCCCGGGCGAGGGCTCTTTGCCTTGATGAAATTGAGGCCCCAGAAGCTGAAGAAAAGGGTGACGGGACGGCCCGCCGCGAGGGCCGCCAGGGCCAGATTGCAGGCCGCCAGCCCCTTCTCCATGTCCCCTGAAAGGACCAGGAGCACCAGCTCTCCTTGGATCTGCTGCGCCTCCGCCATCCGCACGCTCCTGCCGGGAGATCCAGAGTGCCCGTGTCCGCGACGGGGAAAAACACTGTAGCGCCCGAGGTCGCGGCTTGCAAGGGCCGGTAGGTGCCCAAATTCCGCGATGGAATTGCACTCGTAGGAGCGCCGCCCCCGGCGCGACGGACCGTACGCGGGCACCGCATCCTGGTCGCAGGGTCTCCCGGTTCGCGGCGAGGCGCCGCTCCTACGCAGGCGTTGAGCCGCTATCGCGGAATTGGGGAGGTGCCGCCATCGGCAGGAAATCCGCGCGCTATGCATTTGGGCCTTCCCGCACCCTTCGCCGCAAGGGGGGCTTAGGAACTGTCCTTGTTCGGCGCACTGGATCGGGCAGGGGGAGGCAAGCGCCGGGGGGGGGCGCTTCAGGCGCGGAGGGAGCGCATCGGAGGACGGTGGCTGAGTGTGAAGGGCGATCACACTTCGATAGGTACGTCGTAGTCACGGTGGAAGCATCGTAAATACAGTATGTTACGGCGTGCAGAGGCCCGGCGTGGAGTTGGGGTGATTACTGAGTGCACGCCATGGTGACCGAAGGCCGCACTTTTCACGAGGCGAAAAGTTCAGTGTTATCAATGGACTAGAAAGAAGTGATCTGGTAGGCACGACAATTGCTAGTTTTCATTCCTCATCATCCGCACGATTCAAGGGGGTTGGGATTGGGGGTCATGACGGTTCGAATGCTTCGCCGCCTCACGATGATTTCACTCATTGGCCTGCTGGGTTGGTATGCCCTGGCTCCCGTGCTGCGTCGGGCTCCTCGCTGGCTCTGCATTTCCGCTTCGGGGGTGCAGGGCGCCCGATTCTCCGGTTCAGGAGATTGGGGCAGACAGGCTGAGGACCATGGTTGCGCCATTCGGTGCGCTCAAAGCAGCCGCACGGTCCGCAGGAACGCCGCCCGTGAAGCCGGGGGTGCCTTTGTCCGGCGTCCCCCAGTTCCCCCCGCGGACGGCCTGATGCGGGCCGACGGCTCCTTCGTCGCGTGGGTGCAAGCCCAGGGCAGCACCATGCGGCGCCGCATCTTCAAGAAGCCTCGCCCGGTTTGACCGCGCCGAGGCGGGCTGCAACCCGCACGGCGCGGCTTCGGTAACGCCTTCCTCACACAGTTAGGAGTCGTTCCGGCGGGTCCATGAGGACCGCCGGTGGCAAACCCCCCCGGCAAGGCCGGCCTCGCAGTCCGGATGCCGTGCCGAGACCGGCGGGCGAAGGGGTTATTGGTTTTCCGCAGGGGATTTTGGAACGGGACACGGCAGGGAGGTGAAGGGTGATGCGGTCGAAAATCTGGATCACGGTCGCTGCTGTTGGTGTGCTGGCCATGCTGCTCGGGTTGGTTGCGCAGGCCCAGGTCGCGAAGACGACACAAGGCGGTCTGGACGATCTCGCCATGGTCTCAGGGAGGGTTCGTGTCCCTCAGATGGTGGTGCCGGTGGAACAACTGCGGCTCAAGGAGTCGGCGATGGCCGCTCCCGGGGAGCGAGTGGTGTTTGAGGGATGGGACCGGTTCCTGACGGAGAACGGGACCGCATGGAGCCTGATGATGGACCGGCGGACGGGGTATCCGGCGCTGGCCGAGGGGTCGGGGGTGCCGTGGGTGCCCGGGCGCGGGAATGGGCTGCAGCTTCGGGACCTTCGCGAGTCGCTGGGGGCCAACGGCACGGTGACGCGGGGCACGCTGGTGAAGCTGGCGAAGGGTTTTATGCGCCAGTACCCCGAGCTGTTCGGCGTGGATCCGCAGGATCTGCGGGTGAACCCGGTCTCGACGGGGGAGTACGGGGGATACCTCTGGTACGTGCAGTTCGACCGGACCTACCACGGAATGCCGGTGGAGCGCTCCTACGTGATTTTCCGCGTGAACAACGGGAATCTGGTTCAGTTCGGCGGCGAATGCATGGGGCCCATCGACGTGGATCCGCTGCCCTCCATCGACGCGGAGACGGCGCGGCAGATTCTGGCCGGCTATGTGGGGGGGCTGAACGCTTCGGATGAGTGGGTGAACCGCGGGAACCTGAGCATTCTGCCCCTAGCCCCCAACGGGGACGCCGGGGTGTACGACGGCCAGGTGGGGAAGGGCGTGGAGTACCACTTGGTGTACACGATGGCGTTCCGGCGGCCCGGGGTGATGGGGACTTGGACGGCGAAGATCGACGCGCACACGGGCGACGTGCTCCAGTTCGTGGACGCGAACGTGTACGGCTCGGTGACCGGCGGGATCTACCAGAATTCCAATGCGGATCCAGAGGTGGTCCGGCCGCTTGGGTACGTGAACGTGAGCAACGGGACGGCGAAGGTGGCGGACGCGGGCGGCAACTACACCTTCACCACGGGCACGGCGACGGCGGCTCTCACCGGCAAGTACGTCAAGGTGACGGACTCCTGCGGCACCTCCTCGTTGAGCACCTCGACGGCACCGGGCGACCTGGCTTTCAGCACCTCCTCTGGGACGGACTGCACGACGCCCGGGGTTGGCGGAGCGGGCAACACTCACGCCGCGCGCACCACTTACTACCACCTCACCGCATGGAAAGAGAAGGCGCTGGGGTGGCTGCCGTCGAACACCTGGCTGCAGGGGCAGCTCAACGACAAGGTGAACCTGAACCAGACGTGCAACGCTTACTGGGACGGCACTGCGGTCAATTTCTTCAAGTCGGGCGGCGGCTGCTCCAACACGGGGGAGCTGCCCACGGTCTTCTTGCACGAGGTGGGGCACGGACTGGACAGCAATGACGGGAGCGGCAGCTCCACGGTGGGTTCCAGCGAGAGCTACGCCGACATCAATGCGCTGCTGACGACGCACCAGAGCTGCGTCGGGGTGAACTTCATCCCCGGGCAGCAGTGCTCGGGATACGGGAACGCCTGCACGAACTGCACGGGGATAAGGGACGCCGACTACACCAAGCACACCAACTCGACGAGCCCGGCGACACCCGCCCAACTCTCCGCCACCAGCGGCTTCCACTGCTCGACGAGCACCAGCTACCCGGGCCCTTGCGGCTACGAGGGACACTGCGAGTCGTACATCATGTCGGAGGTGGGCTGGGATTTGGCGGCGAAGGACCTGCCGGCGGCGGGCTATGACGCGGCGACCTCGTGGATGATCGCCGACCGGCTGTTCTTCCTGAGCCGGGCTACCTCCACGGACGCCTATAGCTGCCCAAGCATCACCACGACCAACGGGTGCGGGACGGGCAACTGGTTCTCCACCTTCCGGGTGGCGGACGACGACGACGGCAACCTGTCCAACGGAACGCCGCACGCGGCGGCCATCTACGCGGCCTTCAACCGGCACGCCATCGCCTGCTCGTCGGCCGTCAACACCAACTCCACCACCTGCCCGAGTATCGGCCAGCCGGCGCTGACGGCGACGGCGGGCAGCGGTCAGGTGGCCCTCTCATGGACGGCCGCTACGAACGCCAGCAAGTACCTGGTGCTGCGCAACGAGTTCAGCGCCGGCTCAGGCATGGTGATCATGGCCACGGTGACGGGGACGAGCTATACCGATACGGTGGTAGCGCCGAACATCACGTACTACTACTCGGTGCAGGCGGTGGGCGCCTCCAACTCCTGCGCGGGCGCCTTGGCGGCCGTGAAGTCCGCCACGCCCACCGGCGGCACGCCTCCCGCGACCTACAGCATCTCCGGTACCGTCACCTCTGGCGGCACGGGCCTCTCGGGTGTGGCGGTTACGGCGGGCGGCGCCTCCGCGACCACCAGCTCCACCGGCGCCTACACGATCTCGGGCCTGGCCAACGGCACCTACACGGTGACGCCGAGCAAGTCGGGCTACACCTTCTCGCCGGCGAGCACGTCGGTGACCATCAGCGGCGCCAACGTGACGGGGATCAATTTCACCGGCACCGCCTCGGGCGGCGACACTGCCCTGACCAGCGGCGTGGGCGTGAACGGCAGCGTCGCGCAGGGCGCGTGGAAGTACTACACGATCGCCGTTCCAACGGGCGCAACCGGCCTCACGATTACCCTCACCAACCTCAGCGCCGATATCGACCTCTACGTGAACAACAGCTCGACGCACCCGACCACGAGCACCTACTACGGGCGCTCCTGGAACAGCGGGACCACCAACGAGTCCCTCTCCTACACCAACCCCACGGTGGCCACGTGGAGCATCGGCGCTTACGGGTACGCGGCGGGGTCTTACACGGTGACGGCCACGGTGACCACGCCGACGGCGACCTACAGCATCTCCGGTACCGTCACCTCTGGCGGCACGGGTCTCTCGGGTGTGGCGGTTACGGCGGGCGGCGCCTCCGCGACCACCAGCTCCACCGGCGCCTACACGATCTCGGGCCTGGCCAACGGCACCTACACGGTGACGCCGAGCAAGTCGGGCTACACCTTTAGCCCCGCGAGCCTCTCCGTGACCATCAGCGGCGCCAGCCAGACGGGCAAGAACTTCACGGCCACGGCCTCGGGCGGCGGGACGAGCAACCGCGTGAGCGACGGCGACTTCGAGGGGGGCCTCTACGGCTCTTCCTCCACCGGCACCTCTGGCACCACCGGCCCCTGGAGCTGGACCTCCACGGGGAGCAACAACCCCATCACGAGCGACAGCGCCAAGTCCCACGCGGGTACCTGGCTGGCCTGGCTCAACGGCTACGGCAGCTCGGAGACGGATACGCTCACCCAGAGCGTGGCGATTCCCTCCAACGCCACCACCGCGACCCTGAGCTTCTACCTCATGGTCTCGACCTCCGAGACGACCTCCACCAGCGCCTACGACAAGCTCACGGTGATCCTCATCGACGGGGCGGGCACCAGCCACACACTGGCCACCTACAGCAACCTGAACAAGAGCACTTCCTACAGCAAGAAGAGCTTCAACGTGCTGACCTACAAGGGCCAGACCGTGAAGATTCAGTTCAAGGGCGTGGAGGACAGCTCGCTGGCCACGAACTTCTACATCGACGACGCCGCCCTCATGGCGGACGGGAACTGACGGGGCAAGAGACCGGCGGCCCTTGACGGGCTTGCACCCAAATCCACGAGGTTGACGCATGGCTCCCCGGGTTTCGGATCCGGGGAGCCTTCTTTTGCCAGGCGTCATTTCCACAAAGGCTTCACCTCCGTGGCCCCTTTGTGTTTTGTGGTCAAGTTTCAATGGGAACCCGAATTCAACCCAGCGGACCGTAGCTCCTGCCGCGCCAGACGAGGCCGCGCCGGTAATACCGCCAGGCGGACCTGAGGAGGATCCAGGACCAGAGCAGCGGCCGAATCGGAAAGGCCAGCGCGGCCCAGGGCGGGTGGCGCGACCAGAGGCAGGTGGCGGCGTTGCAGATCAGGCCGCCGGCGACGGCCAGGGCGGCGGGCCACCGCAGCGGCGCGAGGGCGGGGAAAGGGAGGCTGGCCAGGAGCATCACCGCAGGGAGGGTGTGCACGAGGAGGTCTCCCCCCTGCCAGAAGGCGGCCCAGAGGGGGTTGCGCCCGAAGAAGTGGTAGTAGTTCTTGGTGAAGCCCTCCACGCAGCCCCCGAGGCCCCGATACATCCTGACCCGGATGGAGTCGAAGGCCGTCACGAAGCGGAACCGGCCCCGGTAGCGTTTCATCATCTTGCCCATGGCCACGTCGTCGATGACTTCGGCCCTGATCCGATCGATGCCGCCCGCCGCTTCGAAGGCGTCGCGGCGCACGAGGTTGCCCGAGCCGGCCCCGAAGGCGAAGCTCCTGAACCATGGGATGTTGTGCAGGAACGATGGGGAGGCGTAGAGGCAAAAGGCGTCCAGCATGGTCATGATGAGCGGCTCCAGGCCCCTGCTTTCGAGATTGGAGAGCAGGAGCAGCATGTCCAGATTCCTCGACATCAGCTCGGCCACGGCGCGGCGGTGCACTCCTGGGGCGTAGAGCACGTCGGCGTCCGCGAAGAGCAGGAGATCGCCCGTGGCCCTGGAGAGCCCCACGCGCTGGGCGTTGGGCTTGCCCAGCCAGCCTTCTGGAGGCTCCTGCCCTCGGACCACCTCGAGGCAGGGATTTCGGCGTCGAAGATTTTCCAGGATCTCGGCCGTCCCGTCGGTGGAGCCATCGTCCACCACCACGACCTGGAGGCATGGGTAATCCTGACTGCAGTGAGCCTCTACGGTCCGCTCGATGATCGCCGCCTCGTTTCGCGCGGGAATGATGACGCTCAGCATCGGCCATGCCCTCGGAGAGAGGTCACGGGCGAGTTTCGGGAGCAGGAGAAGGTTCACGATCAGCATCAGGCAAGCTGAGGCCCACCAGGCGACGATGACCCAAAGGAGCAACTCCGCAGCTCCAGTCATGAATCCCGTGCCCTCCTCTTTCGCCAGCCCGGCACGCGGGTTCGGCTGTTGTGGGCGGTGCGAGGGGAGAGAAAACTCACGGCTGGCCGGACGAACGGGGCTCCGGGTGGAGCATGGCCCAGAAGTGTCCAGTCACGGGGAGGATGAGGCGCTCCATGGCCAGGCGGCATCCCGCCGTTGAACCCGGTAGGCAGTAGACGGCCTTCCCTCGGGCCGTGCCGGCCAGGGCGCGCGACAGCATGGCCGCTGGGCCTATCTCCTGGTAGGAGAGCCAACGGAAGATCTCTCCGAAGCCGGGCAACCGTCTGTCCAGAAGCGGTTCCACCGCCTCCACCGTCCTGTCCCTGGGGGAGACCCCGGTGCCGCCGTTCACGACCACGGCCTGCAGGTCTTCCCTGGCGAGCCACTCCCCGATGGCTTTCCGGATCAGCTCCGGCTCGTCGGGGACGATGCGGTATCCCACCAGCCCGTGGCCCCGCTCCGCCAGCATGGCCATGATGGTCCGACCGGACTCGTCGGTGGACTCATCCCGTGAATCCGACACCGTGAGCACCGCGAAGTTCAGCCGGGCCGGGGCTTTGTCTTGATGCTCCTGATGAGACATGGCTTGCCCCCTTCGGGTCCGATCACGAGCGAAGCCCTGCCCCCTCAGGCGCCCTTGGAGAGCGCCAGCCGCGCGAGGGTCCGGACGCCCGCGCCCGAGCCTTCCGCCTTATGGGAATCGATCCCGTCCTCTTCGCGAAGGGCAGGGCCGGCGATGTCCAGGTGGACCCAGGGCGTCCCTTCATCGACGAAATGCTTGAGGAAGAGGCCGGCGGTGAGGGCCCCGCCCCCGCGGATCCGGGAGATGTTGGCCACATCAGCCACGGCACTCTTGATGTACTTGCCGTAGGCCTCGGGGAGCGGCAGCGGCCAGATCAGGTCGCCGGAGCCCTTGGCCGCGGCCAGGACCTCGTCGAGGAACGCCTGGTCGTTGCCCATGGCGCCGGCGTAGTCGGGACCGAGGGCCACGACGCATGCGCCCGTGAGGGTGGCCAGGTCCACGACCGCGTCCACCTTCTGCCGCTGGACGTAGGCGAGGGCGTCGGCCAGCGTGAGCCTTCCCTCGGCGTCCGTGTTGAGGACCTCGATGGTCTTGCCGCTCATGCTCGTCAGGATATCGCCGGGGCGGTAGGCCGAGCCGCCCGGCATGTTCTCGGCCATGGCCATCACGGCCTCCACCGCCACCGCCGGCTTCAGCTCGCCGATGGCCTTCATGGCGCCCAGCACCGCGGCCGATCCGGCCATGTCGCTCTTCATGGCGCCCATGTTATCGGCGGGCTTGAGGGAGAGCCCGCCCGAATCGAAGGTCAGCCCCTTGCCCACGAGGCCGAGCCGGAATCGCGCCCCCTTCGGCCGGTAGGAGAGGTGGATGAATCGCGGCGGGTTCTTGGACCCCCGCGCCACGGCGAGATAGGCGCCCATCCCCATCTTCTCGCAGGCCTCTTCGTCGTATACCTTGAGGGTGAAGCCGTACTCCTTCGCCAGCTTCTTGGCCTCCTCGGCCATGCGGGCGGGAGTGAGCACGTTGGAAGGCTCGCTCACGAGGGTGCGCGCGAAGAGCGTGGCCCGGGCCAGCACCTCTCCCCTTCGCGCCCCCTCCTCGTACTCGGGCTTCCTCTTGGGCACCAGGATGCGGCATGCGTGCAGGCCGTCGTACGGGGTCTCCTCCCCGGTCTTGTACCGTCCGAAGCGCTCGTTGGCCAGGAGCAGACCCTCCGTCAGGGCGCTGATGGCCTCGCTGCGGGCTTGCGGCGAATCCGCATCGAGAGGCAGGGCCAGGGCGACCTCCTTGAGGAAGCGCTCGTGGAGCTTGCGCACGGCCAGCGCGGAGGCCGCCCGCAAGCCGTCGGGCCCGAGTGCGCCGCGCGTCCCGAGGCCGACCGCCAGAAGGTGCTTGGCCGGTGCGCCGAAGAGGTCAAAGGCGAAGAAAGCTTCGCCGGGCTTCCCCTTGAAACGGATCTGGCGGGCGGACTCGGCGAGCTTCTTCCCTTCGGCCAATGGCGTGAAATCGAGATCCTCGAACACCCCGAAGACGATAGCCTGAGCCTTCACGCTTTCGGGGGATCCGGTGACGATCTGCCAGCGCATGAGATCTCCTTTTGTCTTGGATCTGCATGGACGGACGGGCGGACCCGGCCATCGAGGCCCGCGAACGGGGCCGGCTTGTTCCCTTCAGCTTCTCCCTTGGAGGGGGGCATCCATGACCATCAGCCCACCACCGCCTTGCGGATCTTCCTGTGTGGGGCAGACCTGCGCGTCACGCGGCTCCGAACCGCCTCGGCGATGCCCTCGGAGGTCAGCCCGATGGATTTCAGCAGCTCCCCCCTGGAGCCGTGCGTCACGAATTGATCGGGAATGGCCAACACGGCGACGGGCGAGGAGACCCCGTGCGCCTCCTTCCACTCCATGACCGCGGAGCCGAATCCGCCGGAGGCGATTCCCTCCTCCACGGTGAGGACCATGCGGGCCGTGGGCATGCGGTGGGCGAGGTACTCCTCGTCCAGGGGCTTGATGAAGCGGCAGTTCACGACCTCCACGTGGTACCCCTCCGCGGCCAGCGCATCGGCCGCCACGAGGGCCTCCTGAACCATGGGGCCGACCGCCAGCAGGATCAGATCTTCGCCCTCCCGGACGATCTCCCACTGGCCCAGGGGCAGGACCCTCGGCTCGGCCTCCGGGTCGAAGGGAACGGCCGGCGCCTTCGGGTAGCGGATGGCGAAGGGACCGTCGTTGTAAGTCAGGGCGGTGGCCATGAGATTGCGCAGTTCGTTGCCGTCTCTGGGCGCGCTGACCACCATGCCGGGGATCGGCCGGAGGTAGGCCATGTCGAAGGCCCCGTGGTGGGTGGGTCCGTCCTCCCCGGCCAGTCCCGCTCGGTCCATGCAAAACAGGACGGGCAGGTGCTGGAGGGCCACGTCGTGGACGATCTGATCGTAGGCGCGCTGCAGGAAGGTCGAATAGATGGCGCAGACGGGCCTGAGGCCCTGCGTGGCCAGGCCGGCGGCGAAAATCGTGGCGTGTTCCTCGGCGATGCCGACGTCGAAAAACCGCTCCGGGAATTCCAGCGAGAAGGGGACGATGCCCGTTCCCGTCGGCATGGCGGCCGTGATGCCCACCATGCGCGGATCGCGGCGAGCCAACTGCACGAGGGAGGCGCCGAAGGCGTCCTGGAACATGGGCTTGCCGGGTGCCGAGGCCTGGATCCCCTCCTCCGGGCTGAAGGGCTTGACGCCGTGGTAGCCTTCGGGAGATTCCTCCGCCGGGCCGTACCCCTTTCCCTTGGTGGTCAGAACGTGCAGCAGCACGGGCCTGTCCAAGTCCTTCAGGTTCCTCAGGACCTTCACCAACTCGAGGACGTTATGGCCATCCAGCGGGCCATAGTAGTCGAAGCCCAGCGCCTCGAAGATGGCGCCGGGTGTGAGGGTGGCCTTGGCTCCCTCCTCGAGGCGGCGGGCGAGGTGGGTCATGGGCTTCCCGTAGCGGGGGATCCTCTCGAGCCCGTCCTTGATGCGCCTGCGGAAGGCTTGGTAAAGGGGCGTCTGCGCGAAGTTGTTGAGGTAGCGGTAGATGGCTCCCACGTTGGGAGAGATGGACATCTGGTTGTCGTTCAGGATGGCCAGAAAGCGCCGGTGGGAGGCCCCGGCGTTGTTCAATGCCTCATAGCAGAGGCCCCCAGTGAGGGCCCCGTCCCCGAAAACCGCCGCCACCCGGAACTGCTCTCCCTTGAGGTCCCTGGCCACTGCCATGCCGTAAGCGGCGGACAGGGCGGTGGAGGCGTGGCCGGCTCCGTAAACGTCGTATTCGCTCTCCGTGCGCTTCAGGAACCCGGAGATGCCGCCCAGCCGGCGGATGGTCTTCAGCGCCTCCTTTCGTCCCGTCAGGATCTTGTGGATGTAGGCCTGGTGGCCCACGTCCCAGACGAGAAGGTCCCTCGGCGTGTTGAGGACGTAGTGAAGGGCCACCGTCAACTCGACCACGCCGAGGCTGCTCGAGAAGTGTCCGCCGATTCCCGAGACCACCTCGATGAGGTGATCGCGGAGTTCGCCGCACAGCCTGGGCAGATCCTCTTCAGGCAGCGCCCGGAGATCCTTGGGAACCTGAATCGAATCCAACAGTCGGGTCTGAGCCACCGGGCCACCTCACCATGGGGTGAATAACAAGAATACTCATTATTATTCCCGCACTTGCCCCCTGTCAACCAAGCCAGCCGTCCCGCGTGCCTCCAGCCCCGGAGGGATGGGGGATCGTGAATGGCGAATTGCGAATTGAAAGAGACCGATTGCCCTTCCCGCTTCAGTTCTCCCCCTCCCGTCCCCTGTCCCCATCCAGGCGAAGAGACTTGGCATTTTTCAGGCGTCCTGACCTATAATGACCTCGATTCCGAGGAGGGTGGCGTGCCCGAAGATCCCAAGCGCCTGGTCAAGAGCATCAGCATCTTCTGGGTTCTGTCCGTCCTCCTGGTCGTCATAGTGGTCGTGCCCCTCGTCACCTACTCCTGGAAGGCCATCTCCATGAGCAAGGACTACATCGAGGAGTCGCTTCGTGAACGCCAACTCAAGACCTCCATCCCCGCCGCCGCCCACATCCAGAACCTGCTCGACGAGTACCGGCGCCGACTGGGGGACCTGGTAGCGGCCTTCGAAGTCTACTCGAACGACCCGGACGCGAAGATCAACTTCGAGGATTTGCTTCAGCGGGACATCCTGGGGCGCTACCTGTCGAACGACTCACTCATCCTGGCCTACCAGGACCCCCAGGGCAACCAGTTCACGGCCCAGTGGAAGGGGCTGACGCCCAACGAACAGGCACAGCTCACGAGCCTGGTCTCGCCCATGGCGCGCCAGTGCCTGTCGAGCGGCCAGCCCGGTGCCTCCCCCGTCTTCTACGTCCGCCTGGCCGCCCTGGGCCGCCTCTCCGAGCCCGCCATGGTGCTCACGGCGCCCATCCAGTCGGAAGGACAGACCGTGGCGGCCATCACCGGGATCTTTTTGCTTCAGAGCGTTCAGGACAGCCTCACCGACTACAGCCGGGAGTTCACCCTCTTCGTCACCGACGATAACGGCAATCTCCTTTTCCATTCCAACGCGGCCTACCAGGGACAGACCAAGGACCTCTCCACGGACCCCATCGTCCAGCGGATGCTGGTTTCGGGCGTCTATCCCACCAGCGCGGTCAACTACAACGTCACCAAGAGGGTGGACGGAAAGCCGCGGACCTATCTCGTGACCTGCGCCCCGATCAACGGCTACAGGTGGCTTCTCTTCGCCCAGGTGGACCGTGAGAAATACTACGCCCCCATCCTCCAGCTCAGGCAGCAATCGAAACTGTGGGTCCTGCTCTCCATCGCCGGGGCGCTGCTGGTCGGCCTGGTCATGGCCGGCCTCATCACCCGGCCCATCTCCAAGCTGGCGGAGGTGAGCCGGGACTTGGCCCGCGGGAACTTCAGCCAGCGCGCGGACATCCGGAGCCGGAACGAGATCGGCGACCTGGCCCGCGCCTTCAACGCCATGGCGGACGACATCCAGGACTACATCCAGAAGGTGGAGGCCGCCGCCCGCGAGACCCAGCAGCTCTTCATGGACTCCATCCGCGCCATCGCCAACGCGCTGGACGCGAAGGACCCGTATACCCGCGGACACTCGGAGCGCGTCTCGGCCTACTCCATGATCATCTCGCGGGAGTACGGCCTCGACGAACGCAACCTGCGGATCATGGAGATCTCCTCGCTTCTGCACGACGTGGGCAAGATCGGCATAGAGGACAAGATCCTGAGAAAACCCGGCGCCCTGACCGCGGAGGAGTTCGAGATCATGAAGACGCACCCGCCCAAGGGTGCCCAGATCCTGGGGGGAATCCCGCAGATGAGGGAGATCATTCCCGGCATCCGCCACCACCACGAAAAGTGGTCCGGCGGAGGGTACCCCGACAACTTGAAGGCGCAGGAGATCCCCGTCATCGCGCGCATCATCGGCGTGGCCGATGCCTTCGACGCCATGACCACCAACCGCCCCTACCAGCGCGCCATGACGCTGGCGCAGGGCGCGGCCCGCATCAACGAGCTGAAGGAGACGGTCTACGATCCCACCGTCGTCGCGGCCTTCAACAGCGCCTTCCACAAGGGGCTCTTCCACCAATTCGTGAGGCCGGCCGCCGAGGCCAAGCCCGCCTGAGGGGATCGAAAAAGGGAGACAGGGAAGCCGGGAGCCAGGGAAACACGGAGAAAAAAGAGCCTCAAGCGTGCCTGGGAAGCTCGGCTAGCACGTTGCTTCCCGGCTCCATGTTCTCGATGGCGATCCCCCCGTGGTACTTGGCCAGGATCTCCTTGACCAGGAAGAGGCCCATGCCGAGGCCGGGTCCCTTGTAGCTCGGAACGGTGGGATTCCCCGCCTCGTAAGGCTCCAGGAGCCGCTCCTGCTGCTCCTTCGGAAAGCCCGGGCCGTAGTCCCGAGCGGCGAAGATCACCCTCTTGGCGTCCTGCAGCAGGTAGATCTTCACCTTGACCCCCTCGGGGGAGAACTTGAAGGCGTTATCGAGGATCTGGCGGAACAGGATGACGGCATCCTCCCGGTTCATTTCGAAGAAGAGCGTGTCGCCCTCCTTCTGGACCTGGACCTTGAGGTGCTTGCGCTCGGCCAGCGCGCCCAGCGTTTCGAGGACCTCCTCCAGAGCCGCCACGAGATCGCACGACTCGCCGCGGGGCGGCTCCTTGATCCTCGTGTAGGACAGGAGGTCGTTGATGAGGGTCTCGAGGTGCAGGGACTCCTCGTAGATAATGCCGAGGTACTCGTCGGCGTTCTTCTCCCGCTGCTGCGGGTAGCGGCGGAGAAGGTCGGCGTATGAACGGACGTTGGTGAGGGGGGTCTTCATCTCGTGCGAGACGTTGTTCAGGAAGGCCCGCTTGAGCTGGTCGAGCTCCTGGAGCCGCTCCAGGGCCTCCTGCAGGTCGGCGGTCCGTTCCAGCACCTTGACTTCCAGGCGTTCGTTGGCGGCGGCCAGGGCGTCGAAGAGAGCCAGCGTCTGCAGCCTCGGAGAGACGATCTGTTCGAGAAGCGCTAGGAAACGGTCCTCCTCCTTGCTGAAGGGGGAGTCCTGAGGTGAATAGGCGATGAGGTAGGCCGTGGGTTTGTCCGCGGCCCCGAGGGGGAGGGCCAGGGCGTCGGCCCGGGGCGGGATGGGCGAGGCCTTGAGCCGCTGAAAAAGGGCGGGCAGGTCCATAAGGTGCGTCCGCTCTCCTCGCTGGATCAGGCCCAGGGCGAGGTTCCCGGCTCCGGGCGCGTCGGCGGTCCAGAGAGGGTCCTCCTCGCCGCCGAAGGTGGCCAGGGGCGATACCCCCGCCTCGCCGGTGGTGAACAGGGATACCTGCCAGGCGGGCCTGAACTCGTGCAGGACCGTCCCCGTGAGGCTCAGCGCCTCCTCGATGCTCTGGGCCGCGGACAGGCCCTTTCCGACGTTGTAGATCGTCGTCATCTCATCCAGGCGGGCCTGGTACATCCGGCTCAGGAGGTGGGCCTCCTGGTATTGCTCTGCCAGCTGCGTGCTGGACTGTAGGGCCGCCACGAGCTGCTCCTCGTCGCTGAGCCCCACGGCGGGTGGTTGCTCGGGGGCGGCCGGGATCTGGGCGGGCGGAGTCCTTCGCTTGGCCATGTGGGGGGCGAACACCTCCGACACGGCCGCGGAGATCCGGGCCGGAGTGACGCCGCGGTCCGCCAGCTTGAACTTCTCGACGAAGAGCCCCAGCATGAGCTGGATGCACGTCAGGAAGGTCTGCATGACCCCCTCGCCGTTGAGCGCCGAAGCGAGCGTGACGTTGGGGGAATCCACCTTCATGGCGGCCAGCACCTGCTCTTTGGGCAGGGCATCGGACAGGTCCTGCTTGTTGCACTGGATCACCACCGGGATCTGGTGGAGGTCCATCTTGTTGGCCAGCAGGTTGGCGCGCATGTTCTCCCAGGCGATGTAGTTCTCGTTCGACCGGACGGGCTGGGAATCGGCCACGAAGATGATGCCGTCCGTGCCCGCCAGCACCACCTTTCGAGTGGTGTTGTAGTGCACCTGGCCGGGGACGGTGTAGACCTGAAGCCGGACGTGGTACCCCTGGATCTCCCCCAGGTCGAAGGGCAGGAAATCGAAGAAGAGGGTGCGGTCTTCCGCCGTCTTGAGAGAAACCAGTTGGGTCTTGTTATCGGGGTCAGTGATCTCGTGGAGGGCTTCCAGGTTGGTGGTTTTGCCGCCGAGCGCCGGTCCGTAATAGACTACCTTGAACTGGATCTCGCGCTGCGTGTGCCGGAACTGAACCATCGGTGTCCCCCCTCGACTACTTCAGCTTGGCGAGCAGGATTTCGGGATCGAAGGGCTTGCGCAGGATCCCCTCCGCTCCGCTTTTTCGCGCCTGCTCCAGCAGGTGATCACTCTCGCTCCCGGTAAGGAGAAAGACCCGGGCCCGCCCCTCTGCGGCCTCCGCCGAGTACACGCGCAGGAGGCTGAGGCCGTCCATGTCCGGCAGGATGAAGTCCAGAAAGCAGACGTCGGGACGGGCCTCCCGCAACAGGCGAAGGGCTTCGGCCGGAGTTCCCGCTTCGAGGCATTCGTGCCCCTCTTCCTCCAGGACGGCCCTGGCCATCTTCCGGATCAGCCGGTCGTCGTCCACCACCAGGACCTTCACCGATGACGCTCCTCTCGCCTGGGACCGCGAATTGTCGCCCTGCGCGCACCTTCGCCAAGTATACGCGCGAGCGCCGCATGCCTTCAACGTCCCTTAATCGAGCGTGGCCGCGGGCGTGGGGCGAGGAAGGCCTGCCTCCCCTCAGAGCCCGAACCGTTCGGCGCTTTCGGCGAGGGCGTCCCGCACGAAGATGATGTGTTCGAGAAGGTCCACGCCCATCTCCTCCACCCCCTTCCGGATGTCGTCCCGGTTCACCCCGCGGGCGAAGGACTTGTCCTTGAGCTTCTTCTTGGCGCTCTCGGGCTTGACGCTCGCGATGCGGCGATCGGGCTGAACGTAGGCGCACGCGAAGAGGAAGCCCGTCAGCTCGTCCGAGGCAAACAGGGCCTTGGCCAGGGGCGTCACCCTCGCCACGCCGGTGTAATCGGCGTGGCCCAGGATGGCCTGGATCATGACCTCCGGGTAGCCCTCGCCCCGGAGAACCTCGGAGCCCTTCGTGGGGTGGTCGGGCGCCTGGGGATAGCGCTCGTAATCGAAATCGTGCAGGAGCCCGGTGAGGCCCCAGAGCTCTTCATCCTCGCTGGCGCGGCGGGCGAGGGCCCGCATGACGGTTTCGACGCCGAGGGCGTGGCGGCGCAGCGCTTCAGACTGGGTCCATTCGCACAATAATCGCCAGGCATCTTCACGGTTCGGCATGACTCCTCCTTGGATAACCATACATCAGGTGGGGAAGCGGTGCGTCTCCGCCGGCCACGGGTGGTTCCTCCGGTCTTTTCTTGCGCCCTCGTTTCCTCTATACTCACAAGCTCGGGCGGTTAGCTCAGCTGGGAGAGCGCCGCGTTCGCAACGCGGAGGCCGAGGGTTCGAATCCCTTACCGTCCACCAGAGGTCAAGATGGCCCCGGCGAATGCCGGGGCCTTCTGCTTCGAGGGGTCAGGCGAGGGATTCGAAGGGCGGGGGAGCGTCCGTGGTGTTCAAGGCGGAGCCGCCGACTGCTCGGCGGTGAGCCGTAGAACACCCGGAAGGGGACCCGCCCCGGGAACGGTGGCTTCCCTTGAAACGCAGCGCCCTCTGGGCGCGAGGCTTCTAGGGAAGGCAGGTTCGAATCCCTTACCGTCCACCAGAGGTCAAGAAGGCCCCGGCGAATGCCGGGGCTTTCTTCTTCGAGGGGTTAGGCGAGGGATTCGAGGGGCGGCTGGCGGCGCCCCGCGGTTGACCGCTCCTGCCCCCGATGGCACAATCGCCTCATGAGGAAGGCGAGGAACGCCTGCATATTCTTCATTCTGCTGGTCTTGGCGCTGGGGGTTCGGGGCCAGGGCAAGCCGGACCTTGCGGCCCTGGAAAAGAAGGTGGAGGCGCTCCGGGGGCTGACCTTCCTTTCGCCCGTGCAGGTGGCTTACGTGGACGACGCGGGCATGCGGGCCGTGGTCCAGGGGGAGATCACCAGGGAGTACACGGCCAAGGAATGGCCCCGCATGGAAGAGACGCTCAAGGTGTTCGGGCTCATACCCCCCAAGATGGACCTGCGGAAGCAGATGGACGTGCTGCTGGACGAGCAGGTGGCGGGTCTGTACGACCCGCACACGGGCAGGCTGTACGTCAACCGGAATCCGGTAGACGACGGGGATCTCGGCTCCCAGCTCGGCCTGCCTGACCTCCATCTTACGGACGTCTTCCTGATCCATGAGCTGGACCACGCGCTCACCGACCAGCACTTCCACCTGCTCAGCCTGCCCCTCGAGGACCGAGAGAACGAAGACCGGGCCGACGCCGCCCGGTGCGTGGTGGAGGGAGATGCCACGTGGGTCATGCTGCGCTACCTCTACCAGCTCCTGCAGGTGAAGCCCGACCAGCAGCGCACCATGTCCGACCTCATGACCACCATGGGCATAGGCCAGGAGCTGATGGGGGCGAGCGTGCCGGCCTACCTCCAGAAAAACCTGCTCATAGCCTATCTGGCGGGCTACCGGCTGGTGCAGGCGGCTTATGAGCGGGGGGGATTCAAAGCCATCGACGATCTGTACCTCCACCCCCCGCGGTCCATGGAGCAGGTGCTTCACCCCTCCAGGTATTTCGCCGGCAGCGATCCGACGCTCCCGGTCGAGGCCGACCTGCCGGTCGCCTGGCGGAAGGCCGGGTGGAAGTCGGTGTCCAAGGGAGTGTGGGGAGAGTTCAACACCAGGATCCTCCTGGAGGAGTGGGGAGTGGCCAGGGATCAGGCGAATGCCGCCTCGGAGGGCTGGCGCGGCGACCGATACGTGGTGGGTGCGGGATCGGGAGGGGAAAAGGGTTTTGTGTGGAACACGGCCTGGGACACGGACAAGGATGCCCAGCAATTCGTCTCGGTCGTGGACAAGATTCCGGGGCTCTCGGTCACGCGCAGCGGGGAGCGGGTCACCCTGAACAAGGGTGGGCCGTCACCAGCGAGTCAGAATACCAGTGAAACCAAGGTTCATTGATGAGGCGCAGGAGGAACCCATGCATCCGGTGGTAACCGAGACGGACTTCGTGGAGGTGCCGCTCCTCTCCCGCGGCAAGGTACGGGACGTGTACGACCTCGGGGAGCACCTGCTCATCGTGGTGACGGACCGCCTCTCCGCCTTCGACCACGTGTTGCCCAACGGCATCCCGGACAAGGGCCGGGTCCTGAACATGATTTCGGCCTTCTGGTTCGAAAAGACCAGGCACCTCGTGAAGAACCACCTGATCAGCACCAGCACGGAGGACCTGCCCTCGCCCCTCTGTCCCCACAAGGAGTCCCTCGAGGGCCGGTTCACCATCGCCAAGAAGGCGCAGATGTTGCCGGTCGAGTGCATCGTCCGCGGCTATCTCAGCGGCTCGGGCTGGAGCGACTACCAGCGGACCGGCTCGGTGTGCGGTATCCCTCTGCCCGATGGCCTCAGGGAGAGCGATCGCCTTCCCGAGCCCCTCTTCACCCCCTCCACGAAGGCGGAGAGCGGCCACGACGAAAACATCTCATTCGCCCAGGCCGCCGCGCTGATGGGAGAGAGCCTGGCTCGCCGCGTGCGGGAAACCTCGCTGGCCCTTTACAACTTCGCCGCGGACTACGCCCGCCAGCGCGGCATCCTCATCGCGGACACGAAGTTCGAGTTCGGGCTGCACGAGGGCGACCTCATCCTCTGCGACGAAGTGCTGACTCCGGACTCCAGCCGCTTCTGGCCCGTGGACCTATATGAGCCCGGCCGCCCCCAGCCCTCCTTCGACAAGCAGTTCGTGCGGGACTACCTGCTCTCCATACGCTGGAACAAGGAGCCCCCGGTGCCCTCACTCCCGGGCGAGGTGGTGGCCAAAACCACGGCCAAGTACCGCGAGGCTTACGAGAGGCTGACGGGCCAGCCGCTGCCCTGAGGGTGTATCCGCCAATGAGACGGGGCGGTCCTCGCGGAACACCGCACGTGGGAAAGGCTCCGGCTGATCGGCTCCCGCCCGGGGGGAAGAACGGCAGAAGCGCACGCGGTCCGGTTGGGGGAAAGGGGTCCGATGGCAGTGGAGGCCCATGAGCTGACGACGATCCGCCCCATGAGGGAGGAGGATCTGCCCGCCGTCTCGGCCATCGAGGCCGCCACCTTTCCAGCCCCTTGGTCCTTCGAGGCGCTGGCCTTCGAGTTCAACCAAAATCCCTTCTGCCGGGCCTTCGTGGCGGACGACGGCGGGAGGGTGGCCGGGTATGCCTTCCTCTGGGTCATCTATGAGCGCGCGCACCTGGTCAACATTGCCGTCCATCCGGAGCGCAGGGGGCTCGGGATCGGCGAGGCCCTCCTCCTGCACGTGCTCCGCCGGGCCCGGCGGGAGGGGGCGGAGTGGATTCACCTGGAGGTCCGCGCGGACAACGTGGAGGCCATCGGGCTCTACCAGAAGCACGAATTCGTGGTGGTGGGGCGCTATCCCCGCTACTACTCCGACGGCAGCGACGCGCTCAACATGGAGCGGGACCTGAGGCCCGCGGAGCCCGATCCCCTCGAGCCCAAAGCCTACTGACATGCAGGCTATACAGAGCGGCATAAGTGAAGGCGCATAAGGTGGTGGGGCTTGGGGCGTATGCCGCTCTGTATTCGCGGGGAAGGCCCCAGCCCTTGCGAGTGCGGCCCTGCGGGCCGCGCAAGGGCTGAGCCCTCCCCGCGGGCCCTACCGGGGGAGGCGCAGCGGCGCCTCCCCCGGACCCCCACCCGCATACAGCGCGCCGGACTTCCGTCGTGCTGTATAGATTCCGATTTCACCGCACAAGTGCGGGGGGCAGGGGGTGCGCACTCGACGCGCCGGGAGAGGCCTTCCCACTCCGGCCGAAAGGCATGATGGGGTCTCGCAAAATCTCTGAAGGGGCCTTCTTACTTCTCACTTCTCACTTCTCACTCCAGCAGCGCCAGCACCCGCCGCGTCCGTTCGGCGGGGCCCAGAACGGGCGTGGGAAGCGCCAGCCTGCTGCCGGAGGCCAGGATGGGCACCAGCCGCTCCAGGTCGGGCCCCGAGTCGGCGGCCGTGACACCCAGCCGAATGGGATGGAAGAGCGCCTTCCCCTTGACCTTCAGCCGCGCCTTGAGGCCCATCACGAGCTCCCGGTAAGCGCCGGGGACAGAGAGGTCCATCCGGCCGGCCTCCTCGGCGAAGGCTCGCAGGACTCGGACGGCGTCGGGCTCGGCCAGCCCCGCGCGGGCCGCCTCGTCCATGGTGGCGGGATCGAAAAGAAAAACCGGATCGCTGGCGGGCACCGCCTCCGTGAGCAGGTCGATGCGTTGGCGCAGGAGGCCGGCCAGGGAGACGGCCCAGCTCTGAACCTCGGGCGCGAGGGGGCCCGCGGGCAGGCGCCCGGCCTGGACGAGGTGAGGCCTGATCATGGCCTCCACCTGCTCGTCGGAGTAGGCCTTGAGGTGGGCGGCGTTGAGGTGCCTGAGCTTGCCCTCGTCGAAGACGGCGGCGGACTTGTTGATCCTCTCCAGGTCGAATCGCTGAACGAGCTCCTCGCGCGTGAGAATCTCCTGCCCCTCCGAGTCGGACCACCCCAGCAGGGCCAGCCCGTTGACCATGGCCTCGGGCAGGTACCCCCTGGCGCGGAAGGCGTCCAGGGAGACGTCCCCGTGGCGCTTGCTGAGCTTGCCGCCGTCCGGACCCAGGATCATGGAGAGATGGGCGAAGCGCGGGATGGGGAGCCCCAAGGCCTCGTAGAGCACCACCTGCTTGGGGGTGTTGGAGAGGTGGTCCTCGCCGCGGATGACGTGCGTCACGGCCATGAGCGCGTCGTCGATCACCACGGCGAAGTTGTAGGTGGGCGACCCGTCCGGCCGGCTGAGGATCCAGTCGCCGAAGGTCTGGCTGTGGATGGAGACCGGGCCCCTGACCACGTCGGTGAAGGACACAGTCTGGGGTTTCACGTGGAGCCGCACCGCCGGCCGTATCCCTTCGCCACGCCTGGCCTCCCTCTGCTCGGCCGTGAGGTGGCGGCAGGTGCCCGGGTAGATGTAGGTTCGCCCGGCGGCCCTGGCCTCCGCGCGGCCCCTCTCCAGATCCTCCTGGGAGCAGAAGCAGGGATAGGCCTTCCCCGCCTCCAGGAGCCGGTTCAGGTGGGCGGTGTAGAGGCCGTAGCGTTCGGTCTGGCGGTAGGGGCCGAACTCCCCCCCCGCCTCGGGCCCTTCGTCCCACTCCAGCCCCATCCAGCGCAAGTCTTCCAGGACGGAGAGGACGCTCTCCTGGGTGGAGCGCGCGGCGTCCGTATCCTCCAGGCGGAGGATGAAGGTGCCGCCGTGGCGCCTGGCGTAGAGCCAATTGAAGAGGGCCGTCCGCACGTTGCCCAGGTGGAGGTGCCCGGTGGGGGAGGGGGCGAAGCGGACGCGTACACGGTCGGTGTTCATGGGCTGCTCCAGAGGCGGGTCATTGTACCGGCCACCGGGAAAAAGCTCAAGCGGAGCGACCAGCCGGCCGGGGGCGGGCGGCGCCGGACGCTCACCCGGCAGCCACCGGGTGCACCGGTTCCCTCTCGTAGATCTCCTGGAAGTGCGCCTGGCGGTCCAGGAATGCCTCCAGGAGCATGGGGTCCAGGTGCGAAGGGGTCACGCGGTCGTCCCCGAGGCGGAGAACGTTGACGGCGGCCTCGTGAGAATAGCTGGGTTTGTAAGAGCGGCGCATACGAAGGGCGTCGTAGATGTCCACGACCTTGACGATCCTCGCCTCCAGCGGAATCTCGTCGCCCACGGTCCCGTCGGGATAACCGGTCCCGTCGTAGTTTTCATGGTGGGAGCGCGCGATGCGGGCCGCCATTTCCAATTCGGGCGGTCCCTTCAGGATGCGCGCCCCGTTGACCGTGTGGCGTTTCATGACGTCCCACTCGTTCGGCGAGAGATGGCCGGGCTTCTGGAGGATGGACGCGGGCATGGTGATCTTGCCCACGTCGTGCATCTGGGCGCAGACGGCGATGCGCCGGATGAACCTGGGATCGCTTCCCACGCCGTGAGCCAGGCTCTTGGCGTAGGCGTTTACTCTCCGGATGTGGCTGGCCACTCCGTCGTCCTGGAACTCCGCGGCGAGGGCCAGGGCCTCCATGAGAAACACGAAGGCCCCCTCCGTCCGCCGCATCTCGCGCCAGAGGCGCTGGAACACGGCCCAATAGCGGACGCTGCTCCGCAGAAGCGGAAACTCGTAGGGGGTCACCTGCCGTCGGTAATCGGCGGCCAGCACGAGGTCGTTCCCGGCCCGGACGGCGGCGAAGTTGGCCAGGGGAAGCTCGGGCGGGGCACCGAGCAGGCTCCGGAGGCCGTCGGGGACCGGGTCGTTGGACAGGTACTGCCCCTCCTCCGTCCGGAAGGGGGAGAGGGCCGCATCGACCTTATGCCAGGAGCTCACGGTGGGATTGCTGACGATGGTGCCATCGAGGTACCAGAACCCGAGGCCGCGGACTCTTCCCTTGAAGGAGGCGCTGCCCCAGACGAAACCGGGGCGGCGAGAGTCCCCGGGTTGTGCCCCCAGGAGCTGGCGGGCCACGTGCCAGGCCACCTCCGCCGGCTTCAGGTCGGCTACGATCTCATGGGCGTACCGGTCCGCGAACTCCCCCAGTTCGTCCATGTGCGTGTAGGCCTGCAAGAGGCGGTCGCTGAGCTCGCTGCTGCGGATGAGCGCCTGAACGCGGGCCAGGAGCTCCTTGGGGTTCACCGGTTTGTTGACGAAGTCCTCCACGCCCAGGTCGAGGGCATGGGTCCTGTCCTCCGGCCGGTCCGAAGCGGTGATCACCACCACGGGGATGCGGTGCGTCCGCTCGTGATCCTTGAGGATTCGGCACACCGCCAAGCCGCCGATGTCGGGAAGATTCAGGTCCAGGAGGATCAGGTCCGGCCGGGACCGGCTCACGAGGTCGAGGGCATCGGTGCCCGTCGCGGCCCTGGCCGTCCGGAACCCCGCCGCGTGGAGCCAGTCCGAGAACATCCTGGCGATCAGGTCGTCATCGTCCACGATCAGGACATCGGACAAGCACGGCCTCCTTCTTGGGCTGACACCAGCCCCCCATTCCACCTGGCTGGAAATCCCAGCATAACCAATGGAAGCGGTTGGCGCAACAAACCACCGGCCGGTCCCGGGCCGGCCGGTGGTTCTGATGAGAGCGTATTCAGTCCGGTCAGGCCCGTCGCGGGGCGGGAGCCGGTGATGCCGCGATCATCCCCCTATTCGTAGCGCAGGGCCTCGATGGGATCGAGCCGTGAGGCCTTGACGGCCGGGTAGACGCCGAATACGGCCCCGGTGAGAGCGGCGAATCCGAGGCTCAGCAGGACCACCCATAACGGCACGTAGGCGGGCGGGAAGGTCGGTGAGACGGTCTTCCTGAGAATCCAGACCGTGAGCAGGGAGACGCCCCACCCGGCGCCGAGGCCGATGACCCCTCCCAGGGTGGAGAGGGTGACCGATTCGATGAGGAATTGGTAGAGCACGTGGATGCGCTTGGCGCCCACGGCCATGCGGATGCCGATCTCGCGCGTCCGCTCCGTGACGGAGACGAGCATGATGTTCATGATGCCGATGCCGCCCACCACGAGCGTGATCCCGACGATGGCGGCCACGATGAGAGTGGAGACGTTGGTGAAGGTCTTGATCTGCTTGAGCACCTCTTCCTGCGTGAAGGTCCGGAAATCGTCCGTCTGTCCGAACTTCAGGCCGTGCTGGCGGCGCAGCACGTTGGAGATGCGCTCGACCGCCGAATCCATGTGGGCGGCGTCCCGGACCTGAACGAGGAGGATGAGCTGGTTGGCGGCGTCGTTCCCGTACTGCTGGATGGCCGACGTCAGAGGGACGTAGATGCGGTCGTCGTCGCTCTCGCCGAAGGCGCCGCCCAGCTTCTCCACCACGCCGATCACGGTGTACGTATCCCTCCCGATCTGGATTTCGGTGCCTACGCACTGGTCGGACAGCGCGAGCTTGTCGAGGATGTCGTGGCCTATGACGCAGACCTTCCTGCGGGAATCCACGTCCATGGGGCCGAGGAACCGCCCCGTCTCCATGTTCACGTCGCTGATGGGGCCGTAAGCCTCCGTCGTGCCCACGATGGTCGTGGTGTCGTGCCGGCTCCGAAAGGCGATGGAGTCGGAGCGGAACAGCATGGGGGCGATGGCGCGGACATCCGGCACCTGCTGGGCCACGGCCTGGGCGTCGTCGTAGGTGAGCTTGAGCCTTCGCACCCCTTCGCGGCGGTCGCTGAACATCTCGTAGTTGGGGCGGATGAACAGGGTATTCGCTCCCAGGGCCTCGAACTGGCCCAGGAAGGACTGGAAGACGCCCTGGAGTATGGAGACGACGGCCACCACCGCGAGCACGCCGATGATGATGCCCAGGGTGGTGAGGAAGGAGCGCATCTTGCTGCCCATGATGGCGCGCAGGGCGATCCGGAAGAGCTCCGCCACCGAACCCCAGAAGCCGAAGATCTGCTCCTTCCGAGTGGCGGCGCTCATGAGCCGCCTCCCTTCCCTGGTGTGCCCACGAGCTCGTCGCTGACGATGAGGCCGTCCCGGATGCGCACCTGCCTCGGGGCGTAGGCGGCGATGTCGGGCTCGTGGGTGACCAGGATCAGGGTGTTGCCCATCTGGTTGAGCCGCACCAGGAGCCCCATGATGTTCTCGCTGGTCTTGCTGTCCAGGTTCCCCGTCGGCTCGTCGGCCAGGATGAGCGAGGGCTTGTTCACCAGGGCCCTGGCGATGGCGATCTGCTGGCGCTGTCCGCCCGAGAGCTGGTTGGGGCGGTGCGCGGCGTGGGTCTGGAGCCCGAGGAACTCCAAGGCCTCCATGGCCATGTGGTGGCGCTGGGCGGGCGGGATTTTGGCGTAGATGAGCGGAAGCTCCACGTTCTCCACCGCGTTGGCCCTGGGCAGGAGGAAGAAGGTCTGGAACACGAAGCCGATCTCCTTGTTGCGCAGTTCGGCCAACTGGTCCGGGGCCAGGGTGTGGACGGGGCTTCCGGCCAGCACGTACTCGCCGGAGGTGGGTGTGTCCAGGCAACCGATGAGGTGCAGAAGCGTCGACTTGCCCGAGCCGGAGGGGCCCATGATGGCGATGAACTCGCCGCGGCGGACGGTCAGGCTCACCCCGCGAAGGGCGTGGTAGACCGACTCACCCATGGGGTAGTCCTTGACGAGATCCCGGGCCTCGATCAGCGTGTCGCCGGATGCGGTCATCGTCACTGGCCTCCGCTCTTGCTGCCGCTCTCGCCGGCCCCCTTCTTTTCGGTCGAGGGCGGCTTCACCCTGACCGCATCGCCCTCGTGGAGGCTGCGCAGGATCCGGTAGGGGCCCGTGATCACCTGGTCGCCCTCCTTCAGCCCGGAGGTGATCTCCGTGTTCTGGTCGTCCGAAAGTCCGACGGTCACGTCTTTCCGCTTGACCTTCCCCTTGTCGGCGGTGAAGACGTAGAAGATCTGGTTGCCCTCCTTCTCTTCCGTGCGGATGGCGCCGATGGGAACGGTCAGGACCCCCACGCGTCTGTCGGCGATGAGCTTGACGCGGGCCGTGATGCCGGGGCGCAGGTTCTGATCGGGGTTGGTGATCAGGACCTTGACCTTGAACTGCCGGATGTTGGTCTGCACGCCCGCCGAGCCGGCCTGGGCCGAGGCTCCGATCTCGATCACCTTGCCGTCGTACTGCTTGCCGCCCAGCGCGTCAACGGTGATGACGGCTTTCTGGCCCATCTTGAGGCGGGGGAAGTCGGCCTCGTCCACCATGACCTCGGTGATGATCTGGGAGAGGTCGGAAACCGTGAGGATGACCGTCCCCTGGATGTTCATCGTGCCCATCATGGCGGTCTCGCCCACCTTGGCGTTCACCGCGGTGACCACGCCGTCGATGGGGGAGAGCATGGTGCACTTCGAGAGGTTGTCCTGCGCCTTCTGGTAGTAGGCCAGGGCCTCGGCGACCTGGGCGCGGGCCTGGTCGGCTCCGAGCTTGGCCTGATCGTAGGCCAGTAGGGCATCGTCGCGCTGCTGCGTGGAATAGATCTTCTGGGCGAACATGTCCTTGGCCCGCTTCCAGTCGCGCTCGCGCTGCCGCAGGGTCACCTCGGCCTGCTGGTCCGCCACGCGCGCCACATCCAGGCCCGCCTTGGCCGATGCCACGTCCCTCTGGTAGGTCGATGGGTCGATCTGAACCAGGACGTCGCCCTTCTTCACGTAGTCGCCTTCCTTGAAGGGGATGGCGGTGATTTCCCCCATGACCTGGCTGGAGATGTTCACCGTGTCCTTGGCGGTGATGAGGCCGTCGGTCGTGACCGTGGGCGCTATCTCTCCCTTGGTCACCTTCTGGACCTCGACCTCCTCCCCCTTGGGCCGAGCGTTGACGACCGTCAGGATCACGATGACCAGGGCGACCACCACGATGCCGCCGATGATGAGCACGCGTTTTCTCATGCCGATTCCTTCCTGCGGTTAGAAGATGATCGCCATAACGAGGTGCCAGGCCACGGGAAGACAGAAGAGCCCGAAGACGATGGCCGCCATCTTGCCCACCCGGGCCTTGGTAAAGGCCTGGAGGCCGCGGGTGTAAAGCCAGAGCATCCAGATCGTGAAGAGGTCCAGCTCCGAGAGCAAGGCGTAGAGGGGTTTCCCGAGGCGGTCCTGACCCAAGAGGGCACCGAGGTTGGAGGCCACGGGGTTCCGCGGGTCCATGGTGGTCGGGTCGCGGATGAACATCGTCACGAGCCAGAGCAGCGTGAAGAGCATCGTCGGAACCTGGGCCCAGCAGACCACGCGGAAGCTGTTGCCGAAGGAGAGAGTATCACCGAAGGCAAGGACCACGAGCCAGAGGGCAGCCGCGACGATGAGGTACTTGAGTACCAGGATGACAAAGCCGAAGTACGGAAAGAATTTGAGCACCTTCACCTGCATGGACACCCACTGGTCAATCTGGGTTTCACTCATCTGGGCCGTCCGGGGGCTCTTTAGAAGCTGTTCCCTCACTACTTGCTGCAGATCGGCCCGATGGACAAACACGAGGCCGGCGGCGGCGCTCACCAGGATGAACAGGATCAGCGGGACGAGAAATCCCTTGCCCGGCTTCTCGGCGATGCGCCGGAAGGTGGCCGCGGGCGCGGTGAGCATCCCGACCATTCCCTCCAGGCCGCCAACGGGTTTCGCCTCCGGAACGGGGTCGCCGGAGGGGGCGCTGGATACATCGGGTCCGGTGGGCATGGCGGAGCGTTCGTCTGTCATTGAAGCCTCCCCTTCCCTCTGAGGGTCACGAAATGGGCTTTCCGCTGGCGTCGGTCAGCTCGATGCCGTGCGTTTTGAGATAGGTTCCCACGGCGCGGTCCAGCGAGGCTCCCGCCTCCTGGCTGTCGATCTGGGCCTTGAGCAGGCTCGACTGCGCGCTCACGAGCTGGTCCTGGTACGAGAGCACCTCGAAGGAGGTGGAAAGGCCGTTCTCGAACTTCTTCTTCTCGGCGTCGAGCTGTTCTTCCTGGAGCTTGACCGAGAGCTGGGCGGCCGCAACCCGCTTCTGGGCCGCGCGCAGGTTCCGGAGGGCCGAGCGCACCTCATTGGCGACAATGAGCTTCTCCTTCTCCAGGGCGATCTCATCGGCGCTCTGCGCCAGCCGGTAGTTCTGGTACTGGTAGCGCGCCGCCCGGTTCCCGATGGGATAGCTGAAGGTGAGGCCCACGAAATAGGACTTGTAGTCCCGCCCCGTCACCTGGCTCCAGGCCTCGCTGAAGGTCTGGTCGGTGACCTGCCCCGTGAGGGGGTTCCGATAGTAGCCGGCGGTGCCGTTGTAGATCAGGGAGCCCGTCAGATTGAGCTGGGGCAGGGTCTGGTTCTTGGCCCAGTGGCTGCCGAGCTTGTCCTTCTCCACCTTGGTCTTGAGCTGGCGCAGCTCAGGACGGGCCAAGAGGGCCTGCTCAATCAACTTCCCTTCGGGCGTCTCGTTGGTGGAGACCGTGGGCTCGTCGGTGGGCACGAAGCGATTGGACCATTCGGGGCTATCCTGGGCGTACCCCAGGGCCAGCTTCAGGATGTCTTCGCTATCCCCCACCGACTGCTGGGCCACAATGATGTCCTGCTCGCGGCTCGCCACCTGCGCATCGGCGGAGACCTGCTCGATGGGAGCCAGCACCCCCACCTGGATCTTCTTCCGGGTCTCCTCCTGGAACTGCTTGGCCAGGTCCATGGCGTGCTCGGCCACCTTGAGGCTCTTGATGGCGTAGACCAGGTTCCAGTAGTCCGTCTCGACCTGAAGCAGCGTGTCCCGTATGGATTGGGCGTACTGGTACCCGGCCGATTGCCGCATCAGCCTTGCTTGCAGGACGGAGAGGCTGGCCACTTTCCTGCCGAAGCCCTGCAGCAGAGGCACCGTGGTGGAGAGGGTGGCGCTGCTCTGGTAGGACGGGTTCAGCGTGAAGAAGGCCGAATTGGTCCTGGTCCTGTAGTTGTCCCACGCCAGGGAGAACTGCTCGCCCCATGGGGTGAGCTGGCTCAGGCCCAGGGTGTAGGCGTCCTGCCGGTTCAGGTAGACCCCCAGGCCGCCCTGGAGAATGCTCGAAGCGGGCTGGCGGGAGACCTGGGAGTTCCAACCGAGCGAGAGCTGCGGATCGAAGATCCCGTGAGAGCCCTTCAGACTGACATCCGCCTGTTGCCTCGTGATCTTCTGCACCTGAACGTCGTAGTTTTTCTCAAGGGCGGTCTTCAGCGCGTCCTGAAGGGAGAGGTTGACGGCCCCGTCCGGGGGCTCCGCAGCCCGGCAGGGGACGGAGCCCAGGGCCAGGCCCAATGCACACGCTGCTATCGCCCATCCGAAGGTCTTCAGCTTCATACCGCCCTCCTGATCTAGAGGCGCCGTGCGGTTCAATGTGAGTTGGGGCTCTTGGCGTCCTGGCCACCTGCCTTGCCGGGCGCCCCCCCGCAGCAGTCATACGCGCTAGACCGCGGGAAGTTTACCACCGGATTTCGCGGGTCACCAATCTGTGCCGGCGGAGAGGGCCTACCGCAGGAAGAGACTGTAGGTGAGGACGGCAAATACGAAGCCCGTGAAGAGGGTGTATTTGCAGTTCCGTTCCACCACGGCGAAGTAGACCATGGAGGAGAGCACGCGCACGTAGGGGGTGATCAGGAGCACGAGGATCCCCAGGCTGATCAGGAGCCGGGGCCTGGCGGCGCCGGAAAAGGCCGCGTGCACGTCGTGCACGAGGAACTCGTACAGGTTCATCCCACGGAGGGTGAAGTCGAAGCCCAGGTGCCCCGTGGCCAGAAAGCGCCAAGCGAGACCCGCGGCAAGGAACAGGCCGGAAATCAGGACGCCGGCCTGAAGGACGTAGCCCACCATCATCTCCATGCGAGCCTGGAGCTGCTGGTCCCGGGCACCCTCTTTCTGTTCCAGAAAACAGGCTTTCAGGTTCATGGCTACCCCCGAATCCCGCGGATGAGCATTTCCACGCCCAGAATGAGCAGCACCACCAGGAAGAAGCGGCGGACCGCCATGTTGGTGAGCCGGACGAGGACCTTCGTCCCGATGAAGGCTCCGGCCCCCACTCCCAGGATCACGGGCGCCGCGAGGCCCGGGTCGATGTAGCCCGCCGCCAGGTACACGCTCGTTCCGGCCAGGGCCGTCACGCCGATGATGAGGTTGCTGGTGGTGGTGGAGACCTTGGGCGGAAGGCCCATGACGAGATCGTGGATCAGCACCTTGAGGGCCCCCGCGCCGATGCCCAGAAGGCCCGCGATGAGTCCGGCCCCGAACATGAGCGGGCCGCCGAAATAGGCGCGGCCGCCCTCATAGACGATCTGCTGCTGCTGGGCCTGGTCGTAGTAGCTCCCGCGCAGCTCCAGCCAGCGCGAGAAGCGGTCCACCTTGGCCAGCGGCTTCCACTCCTCCTTGCTCTGCAGGAACAGGGCCAGCCATGTGCCCAGCAGCACGAAAGCGAACATCAGGAAGAGGGGCCGGCGGGAGGAGATGATGGTGATGGCCGCCCCCGCGAGGGCGCCCAGGATGGTGAACATCTCCAGGAACATTCCGACCTTCAGGTTGGTGATATGGTCGCGCACGTAGGCCGACGCCGACCCGCTGGAGGTGGCGATGACGGAGACGATGGAGATGGCGATGGCGTGTTTGATGTCCATGCCCACGAGGGTCAGGGCGGGGATGAGCACCACCCCGCCTCCCATCCCGGACATGGCTCCTATGAATCCGGCGACGAGCGAAATCAGAAGCAGCACCCAAAAGGAGACCATGAGTCGACCACACCTCCTCTAAGACCGAAGCCCCCCTTCGCTCTCAGCGCCGGGGCCCGGCCTCCGGCGGCGTCCACTCGGTCGTTTCGGAATCCCCTTCCCTGCCCCGTTGCTGCCGGTGGCGGAGGGGGATGAGACACAAAATTATGCCATAATGAGCACAAAAGTGCACGCTCCGGGCGGAAGGCCCGCCGAACGGTCCTTTCGGCCCTTGAGGGCCCCGCTCACGGCTTGCGCATGATGGAATCGAGGATCATGAGGAAAGCGGCCTGCTGGGCCGGCTCCTGCTTGTTGATCACGGCCAGGCAGCGCCCGTGCGGGAAGAGGCGGTGAAGATCGTCGGCGTCGCGACCGCTCGCGATGACCACGCGTCGGCGGTCGACCCCGAGGGCCGCCGCGTGTTCGAGGAGCTTGCGGCCGTCCATCAGGGGCATCTCCAGGTCCAACATGAGGAGGTGGATATCGGCGCGCAGGGCCCCCAGGGCGCGCAGGGGGTCGGTGTAGGTCTCGACGGCCGTAAGTCCGGGGTAGCGCGACTCGAGGAACTCCTTCCAGTGGGAGCAGAAGGCCGAGTGGTCATCCACGATGACGATGCTTTTCATCCTCGCCTCCGACGGCCACTCTACCCGTTCGCCCCTCCCCTGACAAGCGGCGCTCCTCCCTCGGGCTTGATCTTGCAGGACTTCTCGGCTATACTTACGAACCGATCCGCCGCGAGGCCAGCCTCTCCGGTGGAATCCCCCGACGCGCCAGAGATGCTTCACCGATCGGGCCCGCAGGGGACACAGTGCGGCCGGAAGCGCCGTGCCCGTGGGCGGGACGAAGGGCTGGGGCATTGAGGAGAAAAGCCTGTGCGCCGAGAAGACCTGAGGAACATCGCCATCATCGCCCACGTGGACCACGGGAAGACCACACTGGTGGATGCCATGCTCTGGCAGTCCGGCATCTTCCGCGCCAACCAGGAGGTGGCCGAGCGCGTGATGGACTCCAACGACCTCGAGAGGGAGAAGGGAATCACCATCCTCGCCAAGAACACCTCTGTGGCCTTTCAGGGAGTCAAGATCAACATCGTGGACACCCCCGGCCACGCGGATTTCGGCGGCGAGGTGGAGCGGGCCCTGACCATGGTGGACGGCGTGCTGCTCCTGGTGGACGCCGCGGAGGGGCCGCTGCCGCAGAGCCGCTTCGTGCTGAAGAAGTCCCTGGAGCGGGGGCTGCCCTGCGTCGTGGTGATCAACAAGATCGATCGGCAGGACGCCCGGCCGCAGGAGGTTCTCAACGACATCTTCGACCTCTTCATCGATCTGGAGGCCACGGAGGAGCAGATTGATTTCCCCGTCCTGTACACCAACGCCAGGCGTGGCACGGCCACGCGCCGCCTTGAGGAGCCCGGCACCAGCCTGCTCCCGCTTTTCGAAACCATCCTCTCCGCGGTGCCCCCGCCCGAGTTCGACGAGGCGGAGCCGCTGCAGGCCTGGGTCACCAACGTGGACTACAGCGACTACGTGGGCCGCATGGCCCTCTGCCGGGTCATCAACGGCCGCCTGCGCTCCGCGCAGGAGTGCCTGCTCATGCAGGAGGGCGGGCAGGTGAAGGGCAAGGTGACGGCGCTCTACACCTTTCAGGGGCTCGACAGGGTGGAGGCGCAGGAGGTGGGCGCGGGCGACCTCTGCGCCGTGGCCGGTTTCGCCGAGGTGGGGATCGGCGACACGCTGGCCGATCCGGTGGCCCCCAAGGCCCTTCCCCGCATCAGGGTGGACGAGCCCACGCTCTCCATGATCTTCTCGGCCAACACCTCGCCCTTCGCCGGAAAGGAGGGCCGCTTCGTGACGGCCCGGCAGATCCGAAACCGGCTGGAGCGGGAGGCCAAACGGAACGTGAGCCTGCGCATCATCTTCCCCGAGACGGGCGACCAGGTGGAGGTCATGGGCAGGGGGGAGCTGCAGCTCGCCATCCTCATCGAAACCATGCGGCGGGAGGGGTTCGAGCTGGCCGCCAGCCGGCCCAGGATCATCACCAGGCTCGGCGAGGGCGGGGGCGTTTTGGAGCCCATGGAACTGGTTCAGGTGGACTGCCCGGAGGAGTTCATGGGGGCCGTGACGCAGCTTCTGGGAACGCGCAGGGGCCGCATGCTCAAGCTCACCAACCACGGCTCCGGGCGGATCCGGATGGAGTGGCGCGTGCCGAGCCGGGGCCTCATCGGCTTCAGGACCCGCTTCCTCACGGACACTCGCGGCACGGGGATCATCAACCACCTCTTCGACGGGTACGAGGCCTGGCAGGGGGCCATCCCCGGGCGAGTGACGGGCGCCCTGGTGGCGGACCGGCCGGGCCGTGCGACGGGGCACGCCATCGAACACCTCCAGGCCCGGGGCGAGTTCTTTATCTCGCCCGGCACCTCCGTCTACGAAGGAATGGTGGTCGGGGAGCACGCCCGCGAGAACGACCTCGACGTGAACATCGTCAAGGAGAAGCACCTCACCAACATGCGCGCCTCCACGGCGGACGACGCCATCAAGCTGGTTCCGCCCCGCATCCTCGGCCTGGAACTGTGCCTGGAGTTCCTCGGCGAGGACGAGCTCCTCGAAGTCACCCCCGATTCCCTCCGCATCCGCAAGAAGGTTCTGAAGGCCCAGGACCGCTACCGGGACAGACCGCATTAGCGGCTGGAAGGGAAGGCGGGTGGAGTGGGAGGCGCGAAAGGTTTCCACCGCAGCGCCTCCCGCCCTCCGCCACGCACCCTTCGCCACGGCTCCAGAAACGGCGGCGGCCGCCCGATCGGGCGGCCGCTGAAGGGAGGAATTCCCACAGGGGAGAAGGGGGAGTTCTCCCCGAGTGCTGGGAAGGGGGAAAACGGTTCCGCGGGGAGGGCGGTCTGCGCTTCCCCGTCCCGCGGGCCTTTCCCGGGAGGCGGAGGACCTAGTCCCGGCTCTTCCTCAGGAAGGGCGGAGTCTGGTAGATCTCGTAGTCCTTCCCGCTCGAAGCTCCGTCGCCCGGTCCGAAGAGCGGCGTGCCCTTGCCCTTGGCGCCCCTCAGGTATCCGGTGGGGCCCGGCCCGCTGGCGGGCAGCGCCGAATCCACACCCGGCACCGAACCGAAGGCGGCCTCCGAAGCGCCCGCCGCGGCCATCGCCGGCACGGAGACGGCCATCGGGGTACGCTGCTTCATGGGCTTCACCTCGGCCGAGTCGAAGGCGGCGGCCACCACCGTGATGCGGAGCTCCTCGCCCAGTTTCTCGTCCAGGCTGGTCCCGAAGAGCACGTTGACGTCCGCGTGGGCCTTGCTCCGCACGTACTCGCAGGCCTCCTTGACCTCGCGCAGTCCCAGGCGCCGGTCACCCGTGAAGTTGATCAGGATGGACTTGGCGCCCAGGATGGAGGCGTCTTCGAGCAGCGGATTTTGGGCGGCCTTCTCGGCGGCCACGAGGGCCCTGTCCTTGCCGATGGCGGAGCCCATCCCCATGACGGCGCGGCCGCCCGCGGAAAGGACCGTGCGGGCATCTTCGAAGTCCAGGTTGATGATGCCCGGACGGGTGATGAGGTCCGAGATGCCCTGGACGCCCTGGCGCAGCACGTCGTCCGCCGTCGTGAAGGCCTCCTCCATGGTCACCTCCTCGGGGAGGTTGGGCAGGAGGTTGTCGTTGGGAATGACGATGAGCGTGGCCGCCGCCTCCATGAGCTGGTCGAGGCCCAGCCGGGCGTTGGTTTCGCGGCGTTTGCCTTCCCAGGAGAAGGGCCGGGTGACGACGGCCACCGTGAGAGAGCCGGCCTCGGAGGCCAGGCGCGCCACCACGGGCGCCGCGCCCGTTCCCGTCCCGCCCCCCATGCCGGCCGCGATGAAGACGAGGTCCGCCCCCTGGAGGTGCTCGACGAGAAGGGCCGTGTCCT